>NZ_JBVIZF010000063.1:0-21003 GCF_055591805.1 Streptomyces sp. NPDC041200
GTAGGGCTGCTCATACGGTGAACCGGGCTTCGTCAGCGCCTTCAGCGGGGCGATGGACTGATGCGGAACACCGTTGGCGGCGATGTTGTAGTCCCGGGCGGACGAGGACGACTTCTTGACCTCGATCTTGTAGTACGGCGACCAGGAGATGCCGGTGGCCGCCGACTCCAGCGCCAGCACCGCCACCATCACGGCCAGCGGAATCGTGGACCGGATGATGTTGCGCCGTCCGACCAGCACCAGCATCGCCAGCGCCGCGAGCACACCCCACACCACCGACGGGGCGCGCAGCCAGGACAGCAGCGCGAAGGACACCGAGCCGGTGAGGGAGCCGAGCAGGTCGAAGCGGTACGCCTCCAGTGACGGCAGCTGCCGGAACTGGTCGGCCGTCATCTTGCCGATCGCCATCATGATGAGCGCGGTCAGCCCGAACAGCACGGGCAGGGTGACCCACTGCGGCAGACCGGTGGTCTTCACGGCGGTGAAGTAGATGACCTCGCCGCTGCTCTGCCGCACCTGGACCGGAAACTCCCGGACCAGGACGACGAGGACGGCCAGCGGGAGGGGCGCCCAGCGGGTGAGCCACTGCCCGCGGCCGGCGGGGAGGAGGAATCCGAGGCCGATTCCGAGGAACGAGCCCAGGAGGATGAAGTTCGAGAAATAGCTCAGATGGACGATATTGGCGCCGGTCCACCGGATCAGCGCCAGCTCGACGAAGAGCATGGTGGCGCTGGCCAGCAGCAGCCTCGCGCGCACGTTTTGCGGTCCAGGGCTGTGCTCCATGTCGGCCCACGCTGTCATCAGAGGCGGGGCAGGTCGAGCACCAGCAGGGCGGTCCGACCGCCCCCGGAGCACATCTCACCTGATGGGCCCAATCGCTCGCACCGGGTGGCCGCAGCGCTGTTGCGAGCCGGGTGTCCGGAGCGAAAATGGTGGTGCTTGTCTCCGTTGTGCTGGTCTCTGGAGAAAGGTGCACACCATGCCCAGGGGATCGAGCTCGAAGCGAGAGAGACAGTACGAACACATCAAGGACAGTGCGAAGGAGCGCGGCGCGAGCGAGCGCCGGGCCAAGGAGATGGCCGCCCGGACGGTGAACAAGGAGCGCGCCCGCTCCGGCGAGGCCAGGACGGCGAGCCGTGTCTCCACCGAGGACATGTCGTCTTCGCGGCGTGGCGGCAAGCGGTCGCACAGCGGGTCGCAGGGCCCCACGCGGGACCAGCTGTACGCCGAGGCCAAGCGCCGGAACATCGAGGGCCGGTCCCAGATGAACAAGTCCCAGCTGAAGAAGGCCCTGGGGAAGTAGGCCCCGGGGAAGTAGGCACACCCAGGAACACTGGCCCCCGCGGGGTCAGTGTTCCTGGGCCGTGGGGCGCACCAGGATCTCGTTGACGGCGGCGTGCGCGGGCTGGGTCACCATGAAGCCGATGCAGCGGGCGATGTCCTCGGCGTGCAGCCAGTCCTGCCGTGGCATCCCGGCGGCGACGGTCCCGGTCGCGGGGTTGTCGGTCATCTCCGTGGTGGTCATGCCGGGCTCGATCAGACCCACGCGTACGGCGCGCCCGGTCACCTCCTGGCGCAGCGCCTCGCTGAACGCGCCGACCGCGTGCTTGGTCGCCGAGTAGATGCTGTTGCGCGGCCGCGCGACCCGGCCCGCGACCGAGCTGAGGGTCACCAGGTCGGCGACCCCGCGCGGGCCGTCCGCCGCCGCGCGCAGCAGATGCGGCAGCGCCTGCTGTGAGGTGTGCAGGACGGCCTTGAGGTTGAGGTCGACCATGCGCTCCCAGTTCTCGGGATCGCCCTCCTCGACGCCCGCGACCGCCACGTAGCCCACGCTGTTCACCAGCACGTCCAGCCGCCCGAACCGCTCGGCCGCCTCGTCGACGCAGTTCCGCGCCTGGGCCGCGTCCCGCAGGTCGGCGGTCAGCGGCACACAGGCGCGGCCCAGGTCCCGGATGCCGGAGGCCAGCTCTTCCAGCCGGTCGGTACGGCGGGCGACCAGCGCGACTTTGGCCCCCTGGCGGGCCAGGGAACGCGCGGTGGCCGCCCCGATCCCGCTGGACGCGCCGGTCACCAGCGCCACGCATCCGGCAAGCGGCGCGCCGCCGTCACCGGTGTCCGGGTCCGTCACCTGTGCTCCCTGGTCCGCGAGTGGTCCAAGGGCTCGGGTACCCGCTCGGCGGCCGATGATCGCCCGCCCGCCGCTCCCGTACCTCCTTTGGCGGCCTCTGGCGGCCTCTAGAAGGCGCCGCTGTACGCGTTCAGGGCGGGCTGGCCGCCGAGGTGCGCGTACAGCACCGTGGAGTCCTTGGGGATGTCGCCGTTCCGTACGAGGTCGATGAGCCCGGCCATGGACTTGCCCTCGTAGACCGGGTCGAGGATCACGCCCTCCAGGCTGCCGGTGAGGCGGATGGCGTCGAGGGTGGAGGCCACCGGGACGCCGTAGGCGTCGCCCGCCCAGCCCTCCAGCACGGTGATCTCCTCGTCGTGCAGCGCCCGGCCGAGGCCGGTCAGCTCGGCGGTGTTCCGCGCGATCTTCTCCACCTGGGCCCGGGTCTCGGCCGCCTTCGCGGAGCCGTCGATGCCCAGCACCCGGCGGGGGCGGTCCTGGCCCGCGAACCCCGCGATCATCCCGGCCTGGGTGGAGCCGGTGACGCTGCACACCACGATGGTGTCGAAGAAGACGCCCAGCTCGCGTTCCTGCCGCTCGACCTCGTACGCCCAGTTGGCGAAGCCCAGCCCGCCCAGTGGGTGGTCGGAGGCACCGGCCGGGATCGGGTACGGCGTACCGCCCGCGGCGTGCACCTCGTCCAGGGCGCGGGTCCAGCTGTCCTTGAACCCGATGCCGAACCCGGCGTCGACCAGGCGGACGTCCGCCCCCATGACGCGGGACAGCAGGATGTTGCCGACCTTGTCGTTGACCGCGTCGGGCCAGTCCACCCAGCTCTCCTGCACCAGGACGGCCTTCAGCCCCAGCCGGGCCGCCACGGCGGCGACCTGGCGGGTGTGGTTGGACTGCACCCCGCCGATGCTCACCAGCGTGTCGGCGCCCTGCCGCAGCGCGTCGGGGACCAGGTATTCGAGCTTGCGGGTCTTGTTGCCTCCATAGGCCAGTCCGCTGTTGCAGTCCTCGCGCTTGGCCCAGATGCGGGGCCCGCCGAGATGGTCGCTGAGCCGGTCGAGGGGGTGGACGGGGCTGGGGCCGAAGAGCAGGGGGTGGCGGTCGAAGTCGTCGAGGGACATGACGGGCTCCTTGGTGCCGGTGTGACGTGTGCGCCGCGATGTGTGCGCCGTGGTGTGTTCGCCGTGGTGTGTTCGCCGTGGTCAGTGAGGAGCCCTACCCCGTCGCACGACCGGCCTATGCCTGTAGGCCGTTGGAGTCGGTTCGGCGCGCCCGGCCCACCGATCGCGGCGGACCATCGAAGCCAGTGCCCCTGTCCGTCCCACTCCCTCCAGGGAAGCCACGACCATGCCGCTGTATTTCGCTGACTCGTCGGAATCACTGGTTCCCGACGCGCACGCCGGGTTCGCCACCGCTCACGCCGCCCTCGTCGAGCACCATCCCGGTCACGGGTACTTCCGGTCCCGTGTCACCTCGCCCGCCCGCCGGGTCGCTCTGGTCTCCGGCGGCGGGTCCGGCCATGAACCGCTGCACGCCGGGTTCGTCGGCACCGGGATGCTGGACGCCGCCTGCCCCGGCCGGATCTTCGCCTCGCCGCACAACCGGCAGATCTTCGAGGCCAGCCGCGCCGTGGCCGGGAACGACGGCGTACTGCACCTGGTCAAGAACTACACCGGCGACCGCATCAACTTCGGCATCGCCGCCGAACGCCTCCACCACGAGGGCATCCGCTGCGAGCGGGTGCTGATCGACGACGACCTGGCCACCGACTCCGACGAGATCGCCGTCGGCCGGCGCGGCACCGGCGCCACCCTGATCGTGGAGAAGATCCTCGGCGCCGCCGCCGACGAAGGGCGCGGTCTGGACGACCTCGTGGCGCTCGGCGTCGATCTGACCCGCCGCTCCCGCAGCCTCGCCGTCGCGTCCGCCGCGCACACCACCCCCGCCTCCGGATCCCCGGCCTTCGACCTGCCCGAGGACGTGCTGGAGTTCGGCGTCGGCATCCACGGTGAGCGCGCCGACAAGACCGTGCCGCACGCGCCGCTCAGCAAGCTGGTCGAGACCATGGCGGACCGGCTGCTGGCCGCCCTCCCCCACGGCCCGCGGCCCCGGGTGCTCGCGCTGGTCAACGGTCTGGGGTCGGTCACGTCCCTGGAGCTGTACGGGATCCACCACATCCTCGCCAAGGCCCTCGACGCCCGGGGCACCGCCCTCGACCGGTCCCTGACCGGCACCTTCGTCAGCGCCCTCGACATGCGGGGCTTCTCGCTGTCCCTGCTCGCCACGGACGACGAGGTGCTACGGCTGTGGGACGCCCCCGCCCGCACCGCGGCCTGGCCCCTGTGACCACGACCGCCGGCCCCCGAAGCCGGTTTCCGAAGCCCCAAGGAGCCCCGCGCCCATGACCACGAACCCCGCCCCGCGCTCCCTGACCCGCGCCACCGTCACCGCCTGGCTGATGCGCTTCGCCGCCACCGTACGAGCCGTCGAGCCCGAGCTGACCGCCCTCGACCAGCAGGCGGGAGACGGTGACTTCGGCGCCAACCTCGCCACCGGGATGGACGGGGTGCGCCGCGCCCTGGAAAGTCTGTCCGCCACCCCGGCGGTCGGCGAGGACACCGCGGAGGCGCCGCTCGCCGCCGCCGCCCGGGTCTTCCTCGATGAGGTCGGCGGCACCAGCGGCCCGTTGTTCGGCCTGCTCTTCCAGGAGTTGGCCGACGCGGTCGCCGAGGCCGCCCCCACCCCGCCCGGCACCGGTGAGCTGGCCGCCGGGATCGCCGCCGGGACGGCCGCGATCCAGCGGGTCGGCGAGGCCGAGGTCGGCGACAAGACCATGGTCGACGCGCTCCTCCCGGCCGCGAAGGCGCTCGCCGACTGCCCGCCGACCGCCGAGCCCGCCCGCTCGCTGCGGCTCGCGGCGGTGGCTGCCCACCGCGGTGCCCGGGCCACCGCCTACCTGCGCGCCCGGCGCGGGCGGGCCAGCTACACCGGCGACCACGCGGTCGGCGTCCCCGACCCGGGCGCCCTGGCCGTGGCGCTGCTGTTCGCCTCCGCCGACGGCGAACTCACCACCGTAAGCAGACTTCCCGAGCATCGGGGTGCCGAATACTGATCCTTTAGTGATGTTCCTCGAATTCGGACAGTTGCGCGCATGACGGGTGTCATTTGCCACTAGCGTGGACAGTCATGAGCGGGGCCACGTCGGGCAGGCGAAACAGGAAACCTCGCTGGCTCGACCGGGAGAAGTAGTGCATCAAGACACCCCCACCCGTGTGACAACGCCGCAGTCCACCGCGGAGCGACCGGCACGGGGTGAGGGCGCGGCCCAGGGCAAGGCCCGCGACGCGTACTTCGACAACGCGAAGTACCTCACCATCGTGCTGGTGGCCTGTGGCCACGCATGGGAACCACTGACGTACGGCAGCCGGGCCTCCATGGCCATCTACCTTCTGGTGTACGCGTTCCACATGCCCGCCTTCGCGCTGATATCGGGCTACTTCTCGCGCAGCTTCGACATGGCCCCCAAGCGGCTGCAGCGCCTGGTGACCGGTGTGGTCGTGCCGTACGTCGTCTTCGAGGTGCTGTACACCCTCTTCTCCCGCTGGGCCCAGGACAACCCGGACGAGCCGTTCAGCCTGCTCGACCCGTGGTACGTGATGTGGTTCCTGGTCGCGCTGTTCATCTGGCGGATCACCACCCCGCTGTGGCTGGCGCTGCGCTATCCGGTGCCGATCGCGCTGGCCGTGGCCGCGCTCGGCTCGCTGTCACCGGAGACCGGTGGCGATCTCTCGCTCCAGCGGACCCTGGCGTTCCTGCCGTTCTTCGTGCTCGGGCTCACCCTCCGCCCGGAGCACTTCGCCTGGCTGCGCACCTGGCGGGCGCGGTGGATCGCGCTGCCGGTCGGGCTCGTGGCGCTGGTCACGGCGTACGTGGTGGCCCCGTGGTTCAACTCTGAGTGGTTCTACCACCGCAAGAGCGTGGCGGCCCTGGACGGCGTACCGGAGTGGGCCGGACTGCTGTCCACCCCCCTCCTCTTCGTCGGCGCGCTGGTGCTGACGGCCTGCTTCCTGGCCTGGGTGCCGGGGCGGCGCACCTGGTTCACGGCGCTCGGCGCGGGGACGATGTACGGCTATCTGCTGCACGGCTTCATCATCAAGGCGTCCCGCTTCGGCGGGTGGTACGAGCACTCCTGGCTGCACACCCCGCTGGGCGAGGTGGCGGTGACCGCCGCGGCCGTCACCATGATCACGGTGCTGTGCACGGCTCCGGTGCGGCGGGTCCTCCGCGGAGTGGTGGAACCACGCATGGAGTGGGCGTTCTCGCGCGCTGGGGACAAGAAGTAGCGCGCCTCAGCGGCTCTCAAGACGCAGGCGCAGTTCCCGCTCCTGGTCCCCGGCCATCCGGCCCTCGTCCCGTACGACGAAGGCGGTGGCCAGCACCTCGCGCAGCTGCTCCACCTGGCGGGGGCCGCCCTGCAGATCGGCGGTGAGGGGCGCTCCCAGGGGCGTGGGCGCGGGCTCCTGCCGCGCACCGGACACCTCGAACGTCACGCTCCATACCGTGGGGTGTCCCTCGGCCTCTTCCCGTGGCGGGGTGTCGGAGTTCGGGGCGGCGGGGTAGCAGGCGTGGAGCACGCCGAACACGGCGTCGGCGTCCTCCTTGGAGTGTCCGCTGAGGGCCACCACGACCTGTGTGGCGGGCCCGTCCAAGCTGGCCATCGTGAACACCGTCCTCATCAGCGGGGTCATCGGTCTACCGGCCGGGTACCCGGCCGTGCCGGGTCAATCGTCATCCAGGGGCGTCATCCGGAGGGCTCGTCGGGCACCGGCTGCTCGGGGTGCACCCCTCCGCTGTGCGGCTTTCCGCGCCGACGGGTGCCGGGTTCGTCCAGGTCGGGGACGTCTTCCGGGCGGTGGGGCGGGGCGGCCTGCGGTGTGTCGGTGTCGATGTCCAGGGGGTCCGGGCCGCCCTGCGCCTGCTGGTCGGGCAGGTCCCTGGGGATGGCGGGGCCGTTCTCTCCGGGGGCTTCCGGTCGCTTGTCGTCCGTCACGATGCGCTCCTCACTCGTCGGCGGTTCCATGGGCGTCCCGTAGCCGGTCCCCATGGGCAATCCCGTGGGCGGCAAAGGGATACAGGACGGCCGGTACCCCGCACACGGACACCAATGCAGGTGTTTCCGCTCAACATCTCCGGTGTGAGGCCCGTCACCGTGCGGCCGCGAAATTGGTCTGAACACATCCAGCGGCCCATGCGTATCAACTGCCGTAGCGAACCCGTCCCCGCGTACGACCCCGTGCGCCCCACAGGAGGTCATAAGTTGAGCCGGAGTCACAAGCGCGCCCCCAAGACAAAGATCATCATTGGGGCTGCCGCGGCCGCCGCCGTCGTGGGTGCCGCCATTGTGCTGCCCAACGCCAATGCCTCTCAGGACAAGAAGTCCGAGGCCATCGATGCCAAGCCCAAGGCGTTCAACTCCGAGTCCGCCTCGGACGTGATCTCGCAGCTCGCGTCGAGCCTGGGCGAGGCGTTCGGCGGTGGCTGGTACGACAAGGAGCAGCAGCAGGTCATCGTCAATGTCATCGGCGACAACAACAACGTCGAGGTCGCCGCGGTCCAGAGCGCCGGGGCCGTCGCCAAGGAAGCCAAGAACAGCATGAAGTCGCTGAAGGCCGCCGAGGCGACGCTCAAGAAGAAGGCCACCATGGCGGGCACCGCCTGGGCCATCAACCCCAAGACCAACAAGCTCCAGGTCACGGCGGACAGCACCGTCAAGGGCGCGAAGTGGGACACCCTTGAGTCCACCGTCAAGTCGCTGGGCGCGGACATGGCCGACGTCAAGCGGTCCAAGGGCACGTTCAAGACCTTCGCCGAGGGCGGTGACGCCATCTTCGGCGGCGGTTCGCGCTGCTCGCTCGGGTTCAACGTCACCACCGACAGCGGCGACCCCGGCTTCCTGACCGCCGGACACTGCGGTGTCGCGGCCGAGGCGTGGTCGGAGACCCAGGACGGCGCCCCGGTCGCCACGATCCAGGACGCCACCTTCCCGGGCACCGGTGACTTCGCGCTCGCCACGTACGACGACGCCGCCACCGAGGCCCCGAGCACGGTGAACACCGGCGGTGGCAACACGGTGAACATCACCGAGGCCGCCGAGGCGTCCGTGGGCCAGGAGGTGCAGCGCATGGGCTCCACCACCGGGCTGAACGGCGGCTCGGTCACCGGTCTCAACGCGACCGTCAACTACGCGGAGGGCTCGGTCAGCGGGCTCATCCAGACCGACGTCTGCGCCGAGCCCGGCGACAGCGGCGGCTCCCTCTTCACCGAGGACGGCGCGGCCATCGGCCTGACCTCCGGCGGCAGCGGCGACTGCACCTCGGGCGGTGAGACGTTCTTCCAGCCGGTGACCACCGCGCTGGAGGCGGTCGGCGCCACCATCGGCGACGGCGGTGCCGGTGGCGGTGCCGCCCAGTAAGACGGTGCCGCCCCGCGGCTGACCGTCACGCCCCGGGTGTCCCGCGCCGTTACCGCGGGACACCCGGGCGGGGCCTTTCAACACGGTTGACCGAAAAGCCTCGTTCAGTGTGCCACGTCATGCGCCAGGTCAGGGCGTCAGGTCAGCGTGTCAGGCCGGTGCGCACCCGCTCCAGCGTGATCGGCAGGTCGCGCACCCGCACCCCCGTCGCATGATGGACGGCGTTGGCGATGGCCGCGGCCGTCCCGACGATGCCCAGCTCCCCGACTCCCTTGGCGCCGATCGGGCTGAGCTGGTCGTCCTCCTCCTCGATCCAGTGCGCCTCGACATCACGCACATCGGCGTGTGCCGCCACGTGATAAGTGGCGAGGTCGTGGTTGGCGAAGTCACCGAAGTTGGGGTCGAGTTCGAGGTTCTCGTACAGCGCCGCCGACAGCCCCATGCACATGCCGCCGCGCAGCTGCGAGCGGGCCGTACGGGCGTTGATGACGCGCCCGGCGGCGAACATCCCCAGCAGCCGGTCGACCCGTACCTGCCCGGTGTCCGCGTCCACCCGCACCTCCGCGAACTGGGCGCCGTAGGCGTGGCGCGAGAGGTCCTTCCGCGCCCGGACGTCCTCGGTGGTGTCCGCGTGCGCCTCCAGTCCGCCGGGCGGGACCTGGCCCGACACCTCACCGAGCCGCTTGGCCAGCGCCCGGCACACCTTGCTCACCGCCCACCCCCATGAGCTGGTGCCCATGGAGCCACCGGCGAAGGGGGCCAGACCGTAGACGCTGCGGCCGATGTCCAGGGTGACCCGGTCCAGCGCCACGCCGAGTTCGTCCGCGGCCACCTGCGTCAGCGCGGTACGGGCCCCGGTGCCGATGTCGACGGCGGCGATCCGTACGGTGAAGCGCCCGTCGGGCTCCGCGCGGGCGGTCGCGGTGGCGGGGAAGGTGAAAGCGGGGTAGTTGCCCGCCGCCACGCCGGTACCCACCAGCCACCGTCCCTCACGGCGGCGGCCGGGGCGGGGGTCGCGCCTTGCCCAGCCGAACCGGGCCGCGCCCTCGCGCAGACAGGCGACCAGATTGCGGCTGCTGAAGGCGTTCCCCGTCTCGGGGTCCACGGACGGTTCGTTGACCACCCTCAGCTCGATGGGGTCCATGTCCAGCGCGTACGCCAGCTCGTCCATCGCGCTCTCCAGCGCGAACATCCCCGGGGCCTCGCCCGGCGCCCGCATCCACGACGGCGTGGGCACGTCGAGCTGCGCCAGGCGATGGATGGTGCGGCGGTGGGGCGCCGCGTACATCATGCGGGTGGCGACGACGGTCTGCTCGCAGTACGGGGCGAGCCGGGAGCTCTGCTGGAGCGCGTTGTGCGAGATCGCGGTGAGCTTGCCGTCGCGCTCGGCGCCCAGCCGGACCCGCTGCACGGTGGGGGTCCGGTACGAGACCATCGTGAACATCTGCTGCCGGGTCGCCGCCACCTTCACCGGGCGGCCGACGGCGCGCGCGGCCAGCGCGGCGAGCACGGTGGGCGGGCGGGGCAGCGCCTTGGACCCGAAGCCACCGCCCACATGGTCCGCCACGATCCGTACGGCGCCCTCGGGGAGCCCGAACAGGGTGGCGAGCGTGCCCGCCGTCACCCAGGGCCCCTGGTCGCCGTTGTAGAGGGTCAGCGTGTCGCCGTCCCAGACCGCGATGGCGGCGTGCGGCTCCATCGCGCTGGTGTGCTCGGGCGGTGTGGTGTACGTGGCGTCGATGGTGACCGGCGCCGTGGCCAGGGCGGTGTCCACGTCGCCCTTCTCCGTCCGGCCCGGGTAACCGGCGTTGACCGTTTCGGGGACGAAGATGTCCGGATCGCCGTCGCGCAGTCCGACGTCGTACGCCTCCTCCTCGTAGACGACACGTACCGCGTCCGCGGCCTGACGCGCCGTCTCATAGGTGTCCGCGACCACGGCCGCCACGATCTGCCCGCGGTAGGCGATGTCGGTGGACTGGAGGACCAGCAACTCCGGGTCGTCGGTCGGGTGCAGCCGCGGCACACCGCCGCTGTCCAGCACGGCCACGACCCCGGGGAGGGCCAGTGCGGCGCCCGCGTCGACGGAGCGCACCCGGCCGCGGGCGATGGTGGACTGCACCGCCACGCCGTACAGGGCGTCCGGCACGGGGTACTCGTACGCGTAGAGCGCGGTGCCGGTGACCTTCTCGCGCCCCTCGATCCGGGTCACCGCGGCGCCCACGGTCCGTTCCAGTGTGGTCATCGCCCCTCCCCCTCCACGAGGTCGCGCACGGTGGCCGTGATGAGGTCCACGGCGAGGCCGACCTTGAAGGCGTTGTGCGGCAGCGGGCGTGCCGTGGTGAACTCGGCCAGGGCGGCGGTCCGCAGCGCGTCCTCGGTCGGCCGCTGCCCGGTCAGCAGCTGTTCGGCCTTGTGCGCGCGCCACGGCTTGGGGGCCACCCCGCCGAGCGCGAGCCGGATCTCCCGCAGCGCTCCCCCGCCGTCGGTGGCGGCCACGGCGGCGAGCGACACCACGGCGAACGCGTAGGACCAGCGGTCGCGCACCTTGCGGTAGCGCATAGCGGCGGGTGGCGGCGGGGGCAGCTCGACGCCGGTGATGAGGTCGCCGGGCCGCAGCACCGTCTCCCGGTGCGGGGTGTCGCCGGGCAGCAGATAGAAGTCGGCGAGCGGCACGGTGCGCGGGCTGCCGTCGAGGCGCCGCAGGTGGACGACGGCGTCGAGCGCGGCCATCGCCACCGCCATGTCGGAGGGGTTGGTGGCCACGCAGGAGTCGGAGGTGCCGATCACGGCGAGGTCGCGGTGGCTGCCCTGGATGGCCGAACACCCCGTGCCCGGGGAGCGCTTGTTGCAGGGCTTGGTGACGTCCTGGAAGTACACGCAGCGGGTGCGCTGCAGCAGATTGCCACCGGTGGTCGCGCGGGTCCGCAGCTGCCCGGAGGCCCCGGCCAGCAGCGCCTGTGCGAGGGCCGGGAAGCGCTCGCGGATGCTGCGGTCGCCGGAGAGTTCGCTGCCCGGCACCAGCGCCCCGATGAGCACCCCGCCGTCCGCGCGGTGCTCGACGCGGTCGTACGGCAGTCCGGTGATGTCGACGACCATGGCGGGCTCGGTGACGCCGAGCTTCATCAGGTCGACCAAGTTGGTGCCGCCGGCCAGGTACACCGCCTCGGCGGAGTCCGCGACGAGGGAGGCGGCGGCCTCGGGGCGGGTGGCGCGCTCGTAGGCGAAGGGCTTCATCGCACACCGCCCCGGACCGGCGCGCCCTGGCCGTTTGACCCGGCGGCCTCGCGGATGGCGTCCACGATGCCCCGGTAGGCGCCGCAGCGGCACAGGTTGCCGCTCATCCGCTCCCGGATCTCGTCGTCGTCCAGGGTGTCGGGCGCACGGACACCGGCGGCCACGTCCTCGGTGGCGTGGCTGGGCCAGCCGCGGGACGCCTCGGCGAGCGCGCCGATGGCCGAACAGATCTGGCCCGGGGTGCAGTAGCCGCACTGGAAACCGTCGTGTTCCAGGAACGCCCGCTGGAGCGGGTGCAGATCGTCCGTGGCGCTGAGGTCCGCGACCCCCTCGATGGTGGTGATGTCGTGGCCGGCCGCGGTCACGGCGAACACCAGGCAGCTGTTCACCCGTTCGCCGTCGATCAGGACAGTGCAGGCGCCGCACTGGCCGTGGTCGCAGCCCTTCTTGGTGCCGGTCAGCGCGAGGTGTTCGCGCAGGGCGTCCAGCAGGGTCACGCGATTGTCGAGGGTGAGGGGCCGGTCGGCGCCGTTGACACGCAGCGTGAGATCGGTGTGAAACCTCTGAGCTGTCACGCCCTCAGCGTGGCACCGGGTTCGAGGCCCCGCATCTTCAGCGCGCCTCCGGTGGCGGGGGCAGCCGCAGGTGGGCGAGGTCGTCTGGGACCGGGCTGCGGGGCCGGTAGAACGGCGGGGCCTGGTCGGCGGCGGGCGAGTCGGCGAGCCGGAAGCGGTCGCGCAGCCGGTGGTAGAACTCGGTGGGCCGCAGCCGTACCAGCCGCAGCCGGGCCGGGGCCCGGTACGCCGCCACCCAGTCGCCCGGCTCCAGCACCCCGCGCAGCTGCCCGTCGATGGACACGGCCACCCGCCCGGAGTGCGGCAGCACCCGGATGGCCACGGCCTCGTCCACTGCGGCCACCACGGTGCGGTCGAAGGCGATGTGCGGGGCGACGGGGGTGAAGACCACCGCGTCCAGGTGCGGGGAGATGACCGGGCCGCCCGCGGCGAAGCTGTAGGCGGTGGAGCCGGTGGGGGTGGCCACGATGATGGCGTCGGCCGAGTACGAGGCGAGCAACTGCCCGGCCACATAGACCGCGAGTCCGGCCTGGCGGTCGCGGGCCAGTTTCTCGAACACGACGTCGTTGAGGGCGGTGACATCCAGCGCGACGCCCCAGCCGACCTCCTCGGGGCTGCCGGGCCGGACCTTCGGCGCGGGCAGCACCGGCCCGCGTCCGTACCGCAGCAGCGCGTCCATCCCGGCGGGCATGTCCAGCGGCCGCGACGCCCGCAGCGTGAGCATCATGCGCTCCTCGACCGTGGTGCGGTCCGTCTGTACGGCGTCCAGGGCGTGCCGCAGGCCGTCGGGGGTGATCTCGGTGAGGAATCCCACCCGGCCCACGTTCACGCCCAGCGCGGCGGCTCCGTCGGTGGCGGCGATCCGGGCCCCGCGCAGGAACGTGCCGTCGCCGCCGAAGGTGACGATCAGATCGGGGTGCCCGGCCGCCGCGGACTCCTCCTGCGCGCTGCGCCGCGGATGATCCTCGCGCCATACGTCGATCTCGGTGCAGGACACGCCCCGCGCGGCGGCCCAGGAGTACGCCTCACGGGCCGCCGCGACGGCGGCGGGGCGGGCCCGGTGGACGACCAGGCCGAGCCGGTTGACAGGCATCCTCCTCCCCACCGTAGAGCGCCCCGGCGCGCGGCGCCCGGCAGCGGGCTGATCCAGGTGGCGCGGCCTGTTCTAGGGGGTGTCTTGTCGATCAGGCCGGATCAGCGGGCGGCGTCTGGTGCAGGGCACCTCCCAGCGGTAGCTGGGGGAGGCGCCGCGTGCGACGAGCGCCGGGGCGCGAGGTGCCGTGCCAGGCGCCGGGAGCCCGGCATGATCGGCAAGACACCCCCTAAGGTGGCGGGGACGGCGGAGCCGCGGGGGAGCCCGTCCGCGTCTCATCGAAGTCAGGGAGGGTGCAGCAGATGACGAGTCCGAACCGTACCGCGCTGGTCGAGGAGCTGATGGGGCGCTTCCCGCAGGTCCCGCCGGAGGCGGTGATCAAGGAGGACCTGCTGCGCGGCGGCATGGCCTTCGACGACTCCGCGCTCAGCGGCGGCGACGACGGGGACGTCAAGCCGAAGTCGTACTTCATCTTCTCCTTCGACCACCGCACCCTCCCGGAGCTGGGCGCGGCCGCGCTCAACCGGCCGCCGGAGGAGGTCGTGCTCACCGGCGGTCCGTACGGGCTGCGGCGCACGGTGGTGTCGGTGCGCGTCAACCCGGAATCGCCGTATGTGGTGCGGGCCGGTGAGGACGGGGCGCTGGGGCTGTACCTGGACGGGACCCGGATCGCGGACGTCGGGCTGCCTCCGATGCCGGACTACTACCGGCACACGCTGTCGAACGGCAAGTCGGTGATGGAGGTCGCCCCGACCATCCAGTGGGGCTACCTGGTCTATCTGACGGTGTTCCGGGTGTGCCAGTACTTCGGCGCCAAGGAGGAATGCCAGTACTGCGACATCAACCACAACTGGCGCCAGCACAAGGCGGCGGGCCGTCCGTACACCGGGGTCAAGCCGGTCGAGGAGGTGCTGGAGGCGCTGGACATCATCGACCGCCACGACACGGCCGGTGCTTCGAAGGCGTACACCCTCACCGGTGGCTCGATCACCTCGCACGTCGGTGGCCGTGACGAGGCCGACTTCTACGGCCACTACGCGAAGGCCATCGAGGAGCGCTTCCCGGGCCGGTGGATCGGCAAGGTGGTGGCTCAGGCGCTGCCGCGCGACGACGTCCAGCGGTTCCACGACTACGGCATCAGCATCTACCACCCCAACTTCGAGGTGTGGGACCGGCGGCTGTTCGAGCTGTACTGCCCGGGCAAGGAGCGCTACGTCGGCCGGGACGAGTGGCACCGGCGGATCCTGGACTCGACCGAGGTGTTCGGGGCCCGCAATGTGATCCCCAACTTCGTGGCGGGCGTGGAGATGGCCGAGCCGTTCGGCTTCACCAGCGTGGACGAGGCCATCGCCTCGACCGCCGAGGGGCTGCGGTTCTTCATGTCGAACGGCGTCGTGCCCCGGTTCACCACCTGGTGCCCGGAGCCGACCACGCCGCTCGGCAAGGCCAACCCGCAGGGCGCGCCGCTGGAGTACCACATCCGGCTGCTGGAGACCTACCGGGCGACGCTGGAGGAGTACGGCCTGACCTCGCCCCCGGGATACGGCCCGGCCGGGCCCGGGCGGGCCGTGTTCTCGGTCAGCTCGTTCATGGACAGCCTGTCGGCCGACGAGCCCGTGGCGGCGGCGTCGGAATGACGCGCTGGGCCGTGGTCATCCCCACCGCGCGGCTGGAGCTGCGGCCCCTGCGGGTCGAGCACGCGGCGGAGATGGCCGGGGTGCTGTCCGACCCCGGCCTGCACACCTTCACCGGTGGTGCCCCGCTGGACGCCACGGCCCTGCGCGCCCGTTACGAACGCCTGGTCGCGGGCTCGCCCGACCCCGAGGTGATCTGGTGCAACTGGGTCCTCCACGCCGCCGCCGAACGGCGCCTGGTGGGCACCGTCCAGGCGACCCTCAGCGGCCCCACGGCCACCCGCACGGGCGAAGTCGCCTGGGTGGTGGGCACGCCGTGGCAGGGGCGGGGCTACGCCACGGAGGCGGCCCGGGGCCTGGTGGGGTGGCTCACGGCCGGTTCCGTGTCCCAGGTCGTCGCGCATGTCCACCCCCGCCACCAGGCCTCGGCGGCCGTCGCCAGGGCCGCCGGGCTCGCGCCCACCGGGGAGCGCCAGGACGCCGAGGTCCGGTGGCGGGCCGACGTGGCGTGAGAGGACCGCGCGGGGTGGTGTTCAGCCGACGTGGATGTGGGGGCGGCGGTTGCGGTCCGGTTCGGCCTCGCGGAGCACTTCGCGGGTGACGGGGGCCACCTCGCCCTGGCCGAAGAGGAAGAAGCGGAGGAAATGGGCGAGGGGGTTGCCCTCGGTCCACTCGAAGTGGATGTGCGGCCGCTGACCGGCTTCGTCGCGCACCGCCAGCAGCATCGCGGCGAGTGCGTTGGCGACGGTGGCGCTCTCCATCGTGAGCACCCGGTAGCGGCCGTGCATCACCTTGCCGCACACCCGCAGCTCGCTCTCGAACTCGGACGGGTCGGCGACGGTGACCTCGACGAAGATGATGTCGTCCTCGGGCGGGATGTCGTTGTCGGCCCGGATCTCCTGCTCCTTGTCGCGGTATTCGGCCAGGTCACAGGCCTGCGGCTTATTGGCGATGAAGCGGATCGTGCGGTGAGCGGTGTCGCGGACGAAGCGCTGGGCCATGTTGTCGAAGGTGACGCTGGTGACCCGTAGCTCGAAGGCGCGGGCGGCCCGGGACAGCAGGGACACGGCCATGATGCCGCCGATGAAACAGGCACCGATCTTGACGCCGTCGGGCCGCTCGACGACGTTCGCGGCGGTGGTGTAGACGAAGACGAGCGCGATGGCGCCGAACCCGAGGGTCCAGCCGCGCTGTCCGGCGCGCCGCGCGGCGATGGTGACGGCGATGGCGGCGGAGGTGATGAGGACGAGGACACCGGTGGCGTACGCCCCGCCCTGGGCGTCCACATCGGCCTTGAACAGCCACGTCACCAGGAACGCGACGAGGGTGAAGACGAGCACCATAGGGCGCACCGCGCGCGCCCAGTGGGGTGCCATGCCGTAGCGCGGGAGGTAGCGGGGCATGAGGTTGAGCAGTCCGGCCATGGCGGAGGCGCCCGCGAACCAGAGGATGGCGATGGTGGCGGCGTCGTAGACGCTGCCGAAGGCGGAGCCCAGGTACTCGTGGGCGAGGTAGGCCAGGGCGCGGCCGTTGGCGGCGCCGCCCGGCTCGAACGCGTGCTGCGGGATCAGCAGGGTCGTGATCAGGCTGGAGGTGATCAGGAAGACGCTCATGATCAGCGCGGCGGTGGTGAGCAGCTTCCGGGCGCCCTGGATACGGCCGGTGGGGCGTTCCTCGGTGTCGCCGGGCTTGCCCTCGATGTGCGGCATGACGGCGACCCCGGTCTCGAACCCGGACAGTCCGAGGGCCAGCTTGGGGAAGATCACCAGGGAGACGGCGACCATGACCAGGGGGTTGCCGCGCTGGGCGGTGAGCGCGGTGGTCCAGTCGGTGATCACCTGCGGTGCGGTGAAGACGTGCCACAGCCCCACCGCCACCACGACGGCGTTGAGCAGCAGATAGGCGCCGACCAGAACGACGGCCAGTCCGATGGCCTCGGTGAAGCCCTTGAGGAAGACCGCGCCGAGCAGTCCGATGAGGACGAGGGTGACGGCCACCTCGTGGCCGTGCAGCGGATCGGCGAAGTGCGGGTTCTCCACCACATGGGCGGTGGCGTCGGCGGCCGAGAGGGTGATGGTGATCAGGAAGTCGGTGGCGGCGAAGCCGAGCAGGGTGAGGACGAAGAGCTTGCCCTTCCAGAAGGTCAGCAGCCGCTCCAGCATCGCGATCGAGCCCTGGCCGTGCGGGCTCTCGGCGGCCACCCGCCGGTACACCGGCAGCGCGCCCGCCAGGGTCACCACCACCAGCACGACCGTGGCCAGCGGGGAGAGCAGCCCGGCGGCCAGGGCGGCGATACCGGGCTGGTAGCCGAGGGTCGAGAAGTAGTCGAGACCCGTCAGACACATGACCCGCCACCACGGTCGGCCCCGGTCCGCGCTCTCCGGTTCGGCGTGCGGTCCGGGCTGCCGCTTGGCCATGTCCGTCAGGCCCTCCAGCAGCCATGCGCGCAGCCGGTCCCGCGGTCCGCCCCGCGGGGCGGAGAGGCCGTGAGGAGAGCCGGTCACGATGTGCTCCTGTCGGTGGCGGCGAAGAGTTTCAGCCATCGTGAGACTGCCTGGCCAGCGTATGCGCAGTGGCCCGAGCGCACCGGTCGGCCGCACCCGGCCGGAGGGCGGGGCTCATTCTCAGCGGACTCTCATTTTCGGCACCTACGGTCCGCCCCATGGACACCACCAAGACGGATCAACCGACCGACCGCACAGCGCAGCCCGCAGAAGCCGACAAAGCCACGGCGGAGGGTGTCCCGAACGCTGTTTCCGACACCAAGGAATCGCACACCGAGGCTCCCGCCGAGGAGCCTGCCGCGGACCGTACCGACGAGCCCGCGATCGTTCCGGCCGCCGCTCCGGCGGCCTCTGCCGGGGTGTTCTCCGGCGCCGCCGCGGTGGCTGCCGCGGGCCTGGGGCTCGCGTCGCTCACCGGCACCTGGCTCGGCACCATGCTGCAGGAGCGCGCGCAGCTGACCGGGCAGATCAAGGCCCAGTCCGGGTCCGCCGCCAACCAGATCGAGGCGGTCTACGGAACGCCGTGGCACACCACGGCCTTCCTCAACGGGCTGTTCGGCCTCGCGGCCGTGGTCATCGCCGCCGTGGTGCTGCTGCGGCAGCGCACCGCCGTGCCGGCCTCGGGAGCCACCCGCGCCACGTGGGTCTCGGCCGTAGCCTGGGGCGCGGTGGCGCTCGGCGTCATCGGCCTGCTGATCGCGGCCGTGATGGGGCTGGACGTGTTCACCCCGATGCCCAAGGTCCCGGCCAGCCCCGGTGGCGCGCCCACCGGCTGACCTGCGCCGGCCGACGACCGGACGGACGAGACGGCACGCCCCGAGGGAGTGGTTCTCCCCGGGGCGTGCCGCGCTCCGTCTGGACCCGGATACGGCGGATTCATGCGGTTAAGGCGTCCGCATCGGGACACCAGAGGGAGATACCGACGAGTCGACCTACGGAGTCCCACGATGAGCGAAACCGCGGCACGCCCCGGCCCCCGGTCCGGCGAGGACACCAGAACCGCGGTCACCGTGCTCGTCGCGCTCGGCGCCAACCTCGTCATCGCCGTCGCCAAGGCCATCGGCGGGGTCTTCACGGGCTCCCCCGCGCTGCTCTCCGAGGCCGCCCACTCGGTCGCCGACAGCCTCAACGAGGTGTTTCTGCTCGCCTCCCTCAAACGGAGCAAACGCGCCCCCGACGCCCGCCATCCCTTCGGTTACGGCAAGGAGCGCTACTTCTGGGCGCTGCTCGCGGCCGTCGGCATCTTCATCATGGGCGGCTGCTTCTCCTTCTTCCAGGGCGCCGAGGCGCTGCAATCAGGCAGCTCGGAGGGTCACACCGGCTATCTGGTCGGCCTCGCCGTGCTCGGGGTGGCCCTCCTCGCGGAGGGATCCTCGCTGGTCCGCGCCCTGATCCAGATCCGCGGCAAGGCCCGGAAGGCGGGTCACGGCATGCTCGCCGAGGTCCGCGCGGGGGACGATCCCACGCTGCGCACCGTGCTGGCCGAGGACTCCACCGCGTGCCTCGGCGTGGTGTTCGCCCTCCTCGGCATGTGGCTCCACATGCTCACCGGCGACGGGGTGTACGAGGCAGTGGCGTCGTTCCTGATCGGGGCGCTGCTCGTCTACGTGGCCTACCGGCTGGCCAAGGAGTCGCGGGGGCAGCTGATCGGTGAGGCGATCGCCCCGGTGCAGCGGCGGGAGATACGGCGCTTCCTCGACGAGCAGCCGGAGATCGACACGGTGACCACGCTGCTGACGATGCGCCTGGGCACCGATTCCACCCTGGTCGCGGCCCGGATCGACCTCATCGGCGGGCTGGACAGCGAGGAGGTCGAGGAGGTCCTGGTGCGGGTCAAGGCCAAGATGACGGGGGTCTGGCCGCACGCCGACCAGATCTTCCTGGACGTCACGGACGCGTCCGCCAGGGACCGCGCCCGGGCTCGCCGGGACCTCCAGGCGCTCGACCGGGCGGTGGTCGCCGACGCCGAGGACGGCAGCTCATGAGATTGGAGGTGCTTTTGATGGGTACTCGGGATCGGACCAGCCCGGAAAAGAGCTAACTGTTCGGAGGCAATACTCATGGGCTTGGGCGGTTGCATCCTCATGGTCGCGATCGGAGGCATCCTCACCTTCGCGACGGACTGGAACAGCAGTGGATTCAATGTGCATTTGGTGGGCCTGATCCTGATGGCCGTCGGCTTCATCGGCATGGCGGCGTACGTCAGTGTCTACAAGCGCCGCCGGGTGGTCCCGCCGACCGCCGCGACGCCTGTGGTCGAGGACCCCGACGCGCATCACCACCATCGGCACCTCTGAGGCCGAAATCTGACGCCGGATTCCCCCGCCATCACGAGGTGGCCCCCGCCACGGGTGGGGGCCACCTCTCCTTCTCCCCCGTAACCACTGGGGCACTGGCATGCACGACACCGCGCTCATCGTCATCGACATGATCAATACGTATGACCACGAGGACGCCGAGTTGCTGGTCCCCTCCGTCCGCGAGGTGCTGCCCGCAGTGCGGCGGCTGGTGACCGAGGCCCGGGAGACGGGGATCGAGGTCATCTACGTCAATGACAACTTCGGCCGCTGGCGCTCCCATCACGATGAACTCCTGGACACCGCGCTGCGGTCTCCGCACGCCGATCTGGTGGAGCCCATCAGGCCCGACGAGGACTCCCTCTTCGTCATCAAGGCCCGGCACTCGATCTTCTACCAGACGCCGCTGGAATATCTGCTGGGGCAGCACGGCATCAGCCGCATCATCCTGTGCGGTCAGGTCACCGAGCAGTGTGTGCTCTATTCCGCGCTCGACGCCCATATCCGCCATCTGACGGTGGCGGTGCCGTACGACGCGGTGGCGCACATCCACGGTGATCTGGCGGACGCGGCGCTGCGGATGATGGAGCGGAACATGAACGTCGAGGTCTGCCCGGCCGACGACGTCCGGCTGAGGCAGGGGCCTTGACATCAGCCTGTTCGAAACTGTCAGAATCTGTTCAGCCAATGGGAGTTGAGGCCCTTCGGCTCGCCCAAGAAGCAACATAATCGAAGAGAAGGGGATCGCCATGGCGGTCACTCGTAGATCGTTGCTGATCGCCGGCAGCGCCGCGCCCATGGCGGGGACGCTCGCCACCGGCATCCCCGCACAGGCGGCCACTCCGGCCGCAGCACCACCCCGGGCAACCGGCGGGCGGAGCATCCCGCTCGACGACGGCTGGCGGTTCACGCTCGTCACTCCGGACGGGAACGCCGACCCGGACGACGAGGGCTACGCGACCGCCCAGCGGCCCGGCTACGACGACTCGGCGTGGCGCGAGGTGGCTGTTCCGCACGACTGGAGCATCGAGCAGACCCCGACCACCGAGCACGGCACCACGGGCGGCACCGGTTT
>NZ_JBVIZF010000064.1:0-19490 GCF_055591805.1 Streptomyces sp. NPDC041200
AGGGCGCAGACCTCGTCGAAGGCTTCGGCGAAGACGGGGAAGCGGTCGTACAGCGCCGAGCCCATGCCGGGGCGTTGGCTGCCCTGTCCGCTGAACAGGAACACCGTCTGACCTGGCACGGTGAGGGAGTCCTCGGAGTGCGTCACCCCGGGATGTGGTGCGCCGGTCGCCAGGGCCTGCAAGCCCGCTGCCAGCTCCTCGCGGTTTTCGCCGATGATGACGGCTCGGTGGTCGAAGAGCGAGCGGGTCTTCAGCAGTGACCAGCCGACCTCCACCGGTGATACGTCAGCGTCGGCGGTCACCCGGTCGAGCAGGGCGCCCGCCTGGCCGCGCAGCGCCTCCGTACTCCGTGCCGACACCACCCATGGCACCACACCGCCCGCCTCGGCGACCGGCGGTGCGGAATCCGTCGAATCCGGGCCCTGCTCCACGATCACGTGGGCGTTGGTGCCGCTGATGCCGAACGAAGACACGCCTGCCCGGCGTGGATGCTCACCCCGGGCCCACGCGACGGGCTCGGTCAGCAGCCGTACCTCACCAGCCGCCCAGTCCACGTTCGAACTCGGCTCGTCGATGTGCAGCGAGGCGGGCAGCAGCTCATGCCGCATCGCCATCACCATCTTGATGACGCCGGCCGCACCGGCGGCGGCCTGGGTGTGGCCGATGTTGGATTTGATGGAGCCGAGCCACAGCGGCCGATCGTGCGGCCGGTCCTGTCCGTAGGTGGCCAGCAGCGCCTGGGCCTCGATCGGGTCGCCGAGGGTGGTCCCCGTCCCATGCCCCTCCACCACATCGACCTCGGCGGGCGAGAGACGGGCGTTGGCGAGCGCCTGGCCGATGACTCGCTGCTGGGAGGGCCCGTTCGGCGCCGTCAGACCGTTGCTGGTGCCGTCCTGGTTGACTGCTGAGCCCCGTACGAGCGCCAGCACGCGGTGGCCGTTGCGCCGGGCGTCCGACAGCCGCTCCAGCAGCAGTAGTCCGGCTCCTTCACCCCAGCCCGTGCCGTCGGCCGCCGCGGCGAAGGGCTTGCAGCGCCCGTCGACCGCCAGACCGCGCTGGCGGGAGAACTCGATGAAGGTGGTCGGGGTGGCCATCACGGTGACCCCGCCCGCCAGGGCGAGGGTGCATTCGCCCTGCCGTAGCGCCTGTGCCGCCAGATGCATCGCGACCAGCGAGGATGAGCACGCCGTGTCCACCGTCACCGCCGGTCCCTCCAGACCGAAGGTGTACGCCACCCGCCCGGACATCACGCTCGGAGTGCCACCCGCCAGGAGATAGCCCTCGACCTCGTGGGCCGACGAACTTCCGCCCGCGCCATAGCCCTGATAGGTGCCGCCCGCGAAGACGCCGGTGTTGCTGCCGCTGAGCGTGTCCCGGTCGAGTCCGGCGCTTTCGAAGGTCTCCCACGCGGTTTCGAGGAGCAGCCGCTGCTGGGGGTCCATGGCGAGCGCTTCGCGCGGGCTGATGCCGAAGAACGCCGCGTCGAACGCGGCCGCGTCGTACAGGAAACCGCCCTCGCGCGCATAGCTGGTGCCCAGACGCTCCGGGTCGGGGTCGAAGAGCGTGTCCAGGTCCCAGTGCCGGTCGGTGGGCATCGCCGCGACGGCGTCCCGGCCTTCCGCGACCAGCTTCCACAGCTCCTCCGGGGAGCGCACCCCACCGGGATAGCGGCAAGCCATGCCGATGATCGCGATGGGCTCGTCATCGGCGGCCACGGCGGACACATGGGTGCTGACAGCGGCCTGCTGACCGGTGAGTTCGGCGTGCAGATAGGTGGCGAGGGCGCTCGGCGTGGGATGGTCGAAGACGAGGGCGGGGGCGAGTTCCAGACCGGTGGTGGCGGCGAGCTGATTGCGCAGTTCGACGGCGGTGAGCGAGTCGAAGCCGAGTTCCTGGAACGGCTGCGTGGCCGGTACCGCGTCGAGGCCGGGATGGCCGAGGATGGCGGCGGCAAGGGTCTGAATGTGGCGCACCAGGAGCGGCTGCTGCTGGTCCGCCGTGGCGGCGGCGAGCTGCTGCCGCAGCGCAGTGGCCGCGGCGGCGGGTGCCGTGGGGGCGGTGACCTCCTTGACGGGCGCCAGCACGGGGGTGAGGAACGGGCTGGGGCGCTGCGCCGTGAAGGCGCTGCCGAACCTCTCCCAGTCGACATCCGCCACCGTGATGGTGGTGTCGTCGTGCGTCAGGGCGTGGTGCAGGGACGTGATGGCGAGATCGGTGGTCAGCGGGGAGAGGCCGCGCCGCCTGAGATGGGAGAGCGTGTTCTCGTCGGCGGCCATGCCCGCCTCGCTCCACGGGCCCCAGGCGATGCTGGTGGCGGGCAGCCCTTGGACCCGGCGGTGTTCGGCGAGGGCGTCGAGGTACGCGTTCGCCGCCGCGTACGCGGCTTGCTGCCCGCTGCCCCAGGTCGCGGCGTTCGACGAGAAGAGCACGAAGGCGTCGAGGTCGAGGCCCCGGGTGATCTCATGCAGATGAGTGGCGGCCAGCGCCTTGGAGTGCAGTACGTACTGCAGCCGTTCGGGAGCCAGCTCGGCGATCGGACCGAGGTCCATGGTTCCGGCGGTGTGGATGACGGTGGTCAGGGGGCGTTCGGCGGGAATGTAGTCGATGAGGTGCTGCAGCGCGGCGCGGTTCGAGACATCGCACGCGGTGATGGTGACCGAGGCCCCCAAGGCGGAGAGTTCTTCGCTGAGCTGGGCGGCCCCGGGCGCCTCGGGTCCGGACCGGCTGATGAGGTGGAGACGTGGCGCGCCGTTGCGGGCGAGCCAGCGCGCGATGTGGGCGCCGAGCCCGCCGGTGCCGCCGGTGATGAGTGTCGTACCGGTCGGCCGCCAGGGAACGGGGTTCGCGGACGCTGCGGGAGTGGCGTGGCTGAGGCGGCGGGCGTAGGTGCCGGTGGTGCGGATCGCGGCCTGGTCCTCGGGTTGCCCGGGGACCAGCAGGGCGGCCAGCCGGGCGGCGGTGTGGTGGGTGACGGTGGTGGGCAGATCGATGAGCCCACCCCACCGTTGCGGGTGTTCAAGGGCGGCGACCCGGCCGAGCCCCCAGACCAGGGCCTGGCCCGGATGGGGGAGTAGATCCGTACGGCTGGTGGCGACCGCGCCCTGTGTGAGGCACCACAGCGGAGCGGTGACACCGGCGTCGCCGAGGGCCTGGAGCAAAGTGACGGTGCCGAGGAGCCCGGCAGGGACG
This sequence comes from Streptomyces sp. NPDC041200, assembly GCF_055591805.1. Lineage (NCBI taxonomy): Bacteria > Bacillati > Actinomycetota > Actinomycetes > Kitasatosporales > Streptomycetaceae > Streptomyces > Streptomyces sp. NPDC041200. The sequence continues at coordinate 3,190 of NZ_JBVIZF010000064.1, forward strand.
GCGGAGTGTTCGGAGTGCGCCGTGGAGTCGAGGGCGAGCAGGCTGAGCACACCCGCGATCGGGGCATCCTCGACCAGCCGGGCCAGCCGCTCGGTGAGGGCGTCACGGCGCGGGTCCTCCGCAGGGAGCACCTGGACGGACGCGGTGGCACCGTGCGCCTGAAGCGCCTGGACGACGGTTTGGACCGTGGCGTGGTCCTCCTGGCCGACGGGAATGACCACCAGCCACGTACCGCTCAGGGACGCCGTGGTGGAGTCGGGCAACTTCTGCCAGGCGGCCCGGTAGCGCCAGGAGTTGATGATGGCCTGCTCGCGGTGCTGGCGCCGCCACGCCGACAGGACGGGGAGCGCGGGCAGCAGTGCGTCGATGCCGGGGCTGTCCTTCTCCAGCCGCAGTGTGCTGGTGAGGGCATCGACGTCCAGCTCTTCGATGGCATGCCACAGCTGCGCCTCGGCCGGGTCCGCCCCCGCACTGGCACCGCTGACACGGGCATCGGGGCGGGCGAGCCAGAAGCGCTGGTGCTGGAAGGCGTACGTGGGCAGGGCTACCGTGCGCGGCGCGGGGTCGGCCGGGAACCAGTCGGTCCAGTCCGCGTCGGTGGTGGAGGTGTGGAGCCGTGCGAGGGCGTGGCCGAAGGCGCGTACGTCGGGTTGTTTGCGGGTGAGTGTGGCCGTCACCAGCGGGCTGGGCTGGTTGGTGTCGGTGGTGGTGTGGGCGAGGGTGTGTTGTGTCGCGGTGGCGAGGACCGGGTCCGGGCCCAGTTCGAGGAAGGCTCCTGTTTCGGGGGCGATGCGGGTGATGGCGGGGTGGAAGCGGACGGGTTGGCGGATGTGTTCGGCCCAGTAGCCGGGGGTGGCGATGTGTTCGTCCGCGATGTCGCCGGTGAGGTTGCTCAGTACGGGGAGGGTGGGTTGGTGGTAGGTCAGGTCTGCGATGGCCTGGGTGAAGGGTTCCAGGATGGGGTCCATCAGCGGGGAGTGGAAGGCGTGGCTGACGGTCAGGGTCTTCGCTTTGCGGCCCTTGGTGGCCCAGGCGTCGCTGATGCCGGCGACCTGTTCGGCGGGTCCGGAGATGACCGTGTTGCCGGGGGTGTTGAGGGCGGCGATGGTGACCTGTCCGCCGTGCTCGGCAAGGTCCTCGGTTAGCTCGTCGGGGGTGGCGGCGATGGTGGCCATGCCGCCGCCTTCCGGGAGCCCGCCCATGAGGGTGGCACGGGCGGCCACCAGTCGGCAGGCGTCCGGCAGATCGAAGACACCGGCCACATGAGCGGCGGCGACCTCGCCGATCGAGTGGCCGATCACCACATCAGGGCGCAGTCCCAGCGAGTCCAGCAACCGGGCCAGGGCGATGTGCAGCGCGAACAGCCCTGCCTGGGCGTAGGTCGTGTGGTCCAGCACCCGCGCGTGTTGCTGACTGAACACGACATCGCGTAGCGGGTGTTCCAGATGCGGGTCCAGGAGGCCGCAGACCTCGTCGAACGCCGCGGCGAACACCGGAAAGCGGTCGTACAGCCCGGCGCCCATCCCCACGCGCTGGCTGCCCTGCCCGCTGAACAAGAACACCGTCTGACCCGAGACGCTCGTGGCGCCTGTGGGATGTACGACGGCCAGGTGCGGTGCGCCGGTCGCCAGGGCCTGCAAGCCCGCCGCCAGTTCCTCGCGGCTGTCCCCGACGACGACGGCTCGGTGGTCGAAGAGCGAGCGGGTCTTCAGCAGTGACCAGCCGACCTCCACCGGTGATACGTCATCGTCGGCGGTCACCCGGTCGAGCAGGGCGCTCGCCTGCCCGCGCAGCGCCTCCGTACTCCGTGCCGACACCACCCACGGCACGACCCCGCCCGTCCCGGCGACCGGCGGTGCGGCCTCCGCCGCGTCCGGGGCCTGCTCCAGGATCAGATGCGCGTTCGTCCCCGAGATGCCGAACGACGACACACCTGCCCGGCGTGGATGCTCGCCCCGAGCCCACTCCGTCGCCTCGGTCAGCAGCCGCACCTCACCAGCCGTCCAGTCCACATGCGGGGTCGGCTCGTCGATGTGCAGCGACGCGGGCAGGAGCCCGTGGCGCATCGCCATCACCATCTTGATCACACCCGCGGCACCCGCCGCCATCTGTGTGTGGCCGATGTTGGACTTGATGGAGCCGAGCCACAGCGGTCGGCCCTCCGGCCGGTCCTGTCCGTAGGTGGCCAGCAGGGCCTGCGCCTCGATCGGGTCGCCGAGGGTGGTCCCGGTGCCGTGCGCCTCGACCGCGTCCACCTCGGACGGCGTGAGGCGGGCGTTGGCGAGGGCCTGCCGGATGACCCGCTGCTGCGACGGTCCGTTCGGCGCCGTCAGGCCGTTCGACGCACCATCCTGATTCACCGCCGTGCCCCGTACGAGTGCCAGCACCCGGTGGCCGTTGCGACGCGCGTCCGACAGCCGCTCCAGCAGCAGGACACCGACGCCCTCGGACATGGTCATACCGTCGCTGTTCGAGGAGAACGCCTTGGACCTGCCGTCCGGTGCGAGTCCCCGCAGCTCGCTGAAGCCGATGAGACCGGCCGTCGAGGACATCACGGCGACCCCGCCCGCCAGCGCCATATCGCATTCGCCCTGCCGGATCGCCTGGCAGGCGAGATGCAGGGCGACCAGCGATGACGAGCACGCGGTGTCCACCGTCACCGCGGCCCCCTCCAGGCCCAGGGTGTACGCGACCCGGCCGGACACCACGCTCGCGGAGTTGCCGATGGTGAAGTACCCGGCGGAGCCTTCGGGGACCTGGGAGGCGTCCGTGCAGTAGTCGAGGTGGTCGCAGCCGATGAAGGTGCCGGTGAGGCTCCCCCGCAGCGATTCCGGATCGATGCCCGCGTGCTCGACGGCCTCCCACGACGCCTCCAGGGCGAGCCGCTGCTGCGGTGCCATGCCCAGGGCCTCGCGCGGGCTGATGCCGAAGAACGCGGCGTCGAATCCCGCGGGGTCGTCCAGGAATCCGCCCTCGCGGCAGTAGCTGGTGCCCGGGTGCTCCGGGTCGGGATGGAAGAGGCCGTCCAGATCCCAGTCGCGGTCCGTGGGCAGTTCCGTGATGGCGTCCCGCTCGGTGGCGACCAGCTGCCACAGCTCGTCCGGGGAGCGCACTCCGCCCGGGAAACGGCACGACATGCCCACGATGGCGACCGGTTCGTGTCCGGCCGACTCGACATCCTTCAGACGGCGCTGTGTCTGACGCAGGTCCGTCGTCACACGCTTCAGATAGTCGAGAAGCTTCTCTTCATTGTTCGCCATTGTCGGCGCACCCACTTCCCTCGGCGAAAACCCGCGACCTCGAACCGCTATCGGCGACGGCAGTCGTAACTGCCCCGCAAGGTTGTTCCGTCGGAGAAGGTGAAGCTGGTGGCGTCCTTGAAATGTCCCGGACCGAGCACCTGATAATCGTCCACCACGTCCATGTCCACGCCTTCGGTCTTTCCGGTGGCGCTGGGCGTGACCACCTGGCTGAGCGGCCCCTTGAACACCAGGTGGCCGTTCCGCCAGCCGGGCGAGGAGTAATGCGCGGAGGACCCCCAGTTGTCGTGGTACTGGACGATGAACTTTCCGTCCACGGGATCCCAGCCGAACGACGACCGGCCGACCAGATGGCCGGGTTCCATGGTCGCGTCGGTGTAGTAGTAATGCCCGCCCATGACCCGCTTCGTGGTCAGGCGCATTACCGCGTCCTTACTGCCCGGTGGGGGTGTGTAGTCGCATGTGTAGGACCCGAGGAGGAAGTCCAGCGCGCGCATCTGGGGCGGTGCGGGCAGCGGGTTCGCGGGACGCGACGGCTCGTCGCCCGCGTCGGGCACGGCGCTCACCGGAGTGACGGCGAACGCCACGAGACCCACGGCGACAAGGCCTGTGTGCACTGCCTTCCGGGTACGCATACGCAACTCCCATCGGTCATCGGGTTGATTGGGCGCTGACCTGCGGCTGCGCCACCTGGCAAGCCCTGGAGCGGATACGGCGACCATCATTTGCGCCGTCGCTAAAGGTGCTCTAACGCGTGGCTTGGCGCCGCGCCTCATTAGCCCAGCTTTAGAGCGGCCGCTGAGCATGAAGCCGGACGTCGGGACGAAGGAGGACGAGGATGGCGATGAGCGGCTGGCCGGCGCTGGAAAAGTACGTCGATCGGGCACCCACCTCGAAGGAGATGATGGGCTGGATCGAATTGATCGTCAGCCACGGCATTCGCCGGGCGGGCTATTCCGCCGACAGCTGGACCGAGGAGTGGGCCGCCGAACAGTTCCGGGAAACGGGGCTGGAGGACGTGCGGCTGGAGCCGCTGGACACGCCGGTGTGGCGGCCGCGGTCCGCCGCCTTCGAGATCTGGCCCGCCGACCGTCCCGGGGAGGTCACCCGCTTCGCCGGACTCGCCCTGCCGTACACCACCCCCACCGAGGGCACCGAAGGGCGGCTGGTGCGGATGGAGGACGGGGAAGTGGGCGGTGGCATCGCCGTCCAGGAGATCGGCTTCACCCAGCTGCCGCAGACGGAGGTGCAGGCCCGGGCCACCGATGCCTACGATCCCGAGGGCGTCTTCCCCGACCTGGTCCAGACCGTGCCGTTCGACCTTCCGCATGTGCTGGACTTCGACATCGCCATCAAGGACGGGGCGACCGCCTACGTCGGGCTGCTCACCGGTGTGCCCTGGGAGACCAGCGACTTCTACTGGCCCTATGACGCCGAGCCGCGCTCGATCCCCGGTATCTGGCTGAGTGCCAGCGACGGTGAACGGGTCCGTGAACTGATGGCTTCCGGTGCGTGCGAGGGCCGGATCATCTCCGATGCCACCCTCACCGAGGAGACCACCCACAATGTGGTGGGCACCCTGCCCGGCGCCTCGGACCACTGGGTGATCATCGGGTCACACCACGACGGACCGTGGGCCTCGGCGGTGGAGGACGCGTCGGGGGTGGCGCTCGTCTTGGCGCAGGCCAGGTTCTGGGCGTCGGTGCCGGGGGAGCTGCGCCCGCACAACATGCTGTTCCTGCTGACGTCGGGCCATATGGCCGGGGCCGCGGGCACTCAGGCGTTCATCGCGGCGCATCCGGAGCTGTTCCCGCAGGTCGTCCTCGAAATGCATCTGGAACACGCGGCGCGCCAAGCCGTCGTGGTCGACGGCGAGGTCGTGCCCACCGACGATCCCGAGGTGCGCTGGTGGTTCACCACACAGGCGCCCGCGCTGGAGCGGCTGGTGGCGGATTCGATCGCGGCCGAGGATCTGCGCCGCTCGTGGATCCTGTCGCCGACCGCCTTCGCGCCGAACCCGGCCACTGACGGCGCGTACTTCTACTACACGGGTGTGCCGCTGGTGCAGCTGATCACCACGCCGATGTACATCTTCGACCCGAGGGACACCCCCGACAAGGTGGACCAGCAGAGCCTGGTGCCGCTCACCATGGGCGCGGCGCGGATCATCGCGGGAACGCGGGGCTGTGAGCCGGACACCCTGCGGGTTCCGATCGAGTCCACCTGACGGCAGACGGCAGACGGCAGACGGTACGCACGGGAGCGGCCCGCCGGTCTCCCCGGCGGGCCGCCCTCATGGTTTCGTCATCAGCGTGTGCGCAGCGCGCACGTGGCCTTGGCCGTCTTGCGCGGGTCGCTCTCGGAGCGGGCGGTGAGGACGACCTTGCCGTGCCGGTCGGCCCCGCCCTTCGCGGTCACGGCCACGCCCACGTCGACCGAGGTTCCGGCCTTTGCGGTGGCGAGTTGGTTGGGCAGCCACGCGGACCAGCCCCGGCCGGTGGCCGTGGCCGACAGCCGGTAGACGTCCGAGTCCAGACGGGCCCCGGCGGTTCCGGCGCGGCCGGTGTTGGCGAGGTCGAAGACGCATGTGGCGCGGCCCTTCGAGGGGTGGCCCTTCGCCACGCCACGGTCCAGGTCGACGCCACGCCGCTGTGGTCCGGAGCCGTCCAGGGACCGGACGGCGATGGTGTACGAGAGCACACCGGACCGGTCGCGCTTCAGGTCGAGGACGTAGAAGTGCAGCCGGTTGGCCTTGTCGATGTACTCGTACTGGCTGCCGGAGTCGGCCCCGGCGTGGAAGAGCGCGTCGCTGAGCTGCCGGTAGTCGCCCATGGTGATCTTCTGCGTGGTGCCGTCGGGGCGTTGGAAGTCCACCATGTCGATGTCCTCGGGGTGGGCGTCGATCACCCAGGCGAACGGGGCCTGATCCTTGTTCTTCGTCTTGCTGATCAGCACGCCGTTGTCCGGGGTGAACGAGTCCATGCCCATGCGGTCCACGACCTCGACGGTGTAGTTGTCGTAGCCACCGCCGTCGCACAGCGGGTCGGTCTTCCGGTCGCAGGACGGCGAGAGGTCGCTGCCCAGGGTGATGTTGACGCCCGCGAGCCCCTTCTCGCCCGGTGGCGCGGAGCGTGCCGTGACCCGGGCGACGGCGAGTCCGGAGTCCTTCAGCGCGTCCCGGTCCAGACGCAGGACGTTCTTCTCGTCCACGATGCCCAGCTTCAGCTTGTCGCGCAGCACATGCTGGGCGCCCATCGAGCCGCCGGCGGTGGCGGGTATCTGCCACCGGGTGTGCGGGCCGCCGGGGCCGTTGAACGAGCCGCGGGAGAGCATGCCCCAGATGCCGGTGTAGGAGCGGCTGAGGGGAGTGCCGTAGGGGTTGTTGTAGTTGTCGCCTATGCCCAGGATGTGGCTGAGTTCATGGGCGTACACGGCCATGCCGGAGCTTTCGGTCTGGAGCGAGGAGCCGTCCGTCGCGTTGGGCCAGATACGGGCCGCGGCCTGCCACGACGTCCACGGTACGTAGCGTGTCGCCGCCGCGTTGCTCCCGGTCGCGATGGGGGCCGGCGGGCCCCAAATGGCCGGTACGTCCTGCCGGTCGGCGAACTTCATCTGCCCGAACTCCTGCCAGGTGGACGACTCGTCCTGCCCGGCAGCGAGGTAGAAGACGAAGTCGAACTTCCCGGTCTCCTCGGCGCCCGCGTCGGCGGTCCAGGCCGCCTTCGCGTCGGCCCGGATGTCCTTGCCACAGGTGTCCCCGGCCGGGCAGGCGCCCGGGTTCATCGAGTCCTCCACCCCGTACTGGTAGGACTTCGACGGCATGCGGTACACACCGAAGGCCGTCAGGTCGACGCCGATGCGGCCACCGGAGTCCTCCATCCAGTACTCGTTGATGGTGTGGCCGTTGTTGAGCGCACCGGGCTTGTTGAGGAAGTCCTCGTAGAACTGGGGCAGGCGGTCGCGCGGTATCCCGGAGGCGGACGGCTGCGGGTTGCCGAACAGCGTCGATCCCGCGGGCTGGCTGACCGTGAACTCCTCGTCCGGGTAGTCGAGGAGCACCAGCGCGCCCTTGAAGGTGCGCTGGGTGGGCTCGACACCGGGGTCGGCCCAGCGGGTGCCGGGGACCGCGCGGTAGTCGGCCCACGTCATGTCGTCGGGGTTGCGCCAGCGCTGCGGGTCGATCGGCTCGACGAGGGACGGCCGCGCGCTCGGCGTACGGTCGGCAGTGGCCCCCGCGGGCTGGGCCGCGACGGCGGCCAGGGCGGCGAGGAGCGTGGCGACGACCGTTAACCGGCGGACTCGTCTTCGGCGGAGGAACAAGGCTCACCTCTTGTCCGGGAGTTTTGCTCAGACATGACCAGCCGTGCGAGGTATGACTACCGCTGTAACGGTAGGCCGGGGTCCGGGGTGACGCCAGAGTGCCGTGGCGGCGTCCGCGTGGGAAACCGGCGTGCTCACACTGCGCAGATGAGCCGCTGACGAGCCGGAATCCCACCGCACACGGCTGCGGAGCCACACCGAAAAGCGCGATAGCGTGTACAGGCCAACGGGAAGGCTGCCGCCGCCTCCTGTATGGCGCGACGTGTGGAAACCAGTCCAAGGAGCCCTCTTGACCAGCCCAGAACAGCGCATGGCTGACCTGCTCAAGACCTTCGGTGAGCCAGCGGCGTGCACCGCGTACCTGCTGTGCGACCGGCATCCGGCCGACGCCGTGGCGTTCACCGTGGTGAGCAAGGAACTGACCAGCCATGACATGACGTTCGGCGAGCTCCGCGACCGCTCGTCGCGCATGGCGAGTGCCCTGGCCGCCCAGGGTGTCGGGGCCGGTGACCGGGTCGCCACCCTGATGGGCAAGTCCGCCGAACTGCTCATCGTGTCCCTCGCCATCTGGCGGCTCGGGGCCGTCCAGGTGCCGCTGTTCACCGCGTTCGCGCCGCCTGCCATCGCGCTGCGCACCACCGGCAACGGCACCAAGGCTGTGATCACCGACGCCGACCAGCGCCCGAAGCTGAACCCGGAATCCGGTTTCCCCGGCGAGCGGCCCTGGCAGATCATCACGACCGGCCCGGCCACCGGCACCGACCTCGCCTTCGCCGAGCTGCTGGAGTCGCACGACCCGCAGCCCGATCCGGTGGCGGTGGGTGGCGACGCCACCATCGTGGAGCTGTTCACCTCCGGTACGGCGGGCTCCCCGAAGGCCGTGCCGATCCCGCTGAACGCCGTCGCGGGCTTCGCGATGTACCAGGAATTCGGCCTGGACCACCAGCCGACCGACGTGTTCTGGAACGCCGCCGACCCGGGATGGGCGTACGGCCTGTACTACGCCATCATCGGGCCGCTCGCCCTCGGCCGCCGCAGCCTGCTGTTCAGCAGCCTGTTCTCCGCCGAGGACACCTGGAACGTGCTCTCCCGCTACGGCGTCACCAACTTCACCGCCGGGCCCACCGTCTACCGCAAGCTGCGCGCCTCCGGTGGTGCCCCCGGCGACCTGCGGCTGCGCTGCTGCTCCGCGGCCGGTGAACCGCTGCCCACGGATGTCGTGGACTGGGCGCGGGAGACGCTCGGCGTCCCCGTACGCGACCACTACGGCCTGACCGAGACCGGCATGGTCATCACCCACGCCTGGCACCAGACGCTGCGCACCGACCTCAAGACCGGCTCCATGGGCCGTCCCATGCCCGGCTGGTCGGTGAGGATCCTGCGCGAGGACACCAACTCCGCCGAGGCGGCGACGGGTGTCCCCGGCCGGGTGGCGATCGATGTCGCGGGCAGCCCGCTGATGTGGTTCAAGGGCTACCTCGGCGCCCCGGAGCGCACGGCCGAGAAGTTCAGCCCCGACGGCCGGTGGTTCTACACCGGCGACACCGCCTCGCAGGACGAGGAGGGCGATCTGTTCTTCTCCGGGCGCGGTGACGACATCATCCTGATGGCGGGCTACCGCATCGGCCCCTTCGAGGTGGAGAGCGTGCTGCAGGAGCACGACGCCGTGGCGGAGGCCGCCGCGGTGGGCATCCCGCATGACGAGTACGGCGAGGTCATCGAGGCCTTCGTCGTCGTGCGCCCCGGAACCGCGCCGGGCGAGGCGCTCGCCACCGAGCTGCAGCAGCTCGTCCGCGACCGGTTCGCCAAGCACGCGTACCCGCGCCGGATCCACTTCGTGGATGAGCTGCCCAAGACCTCCAGCGGCAAGACGCAGCGGTTCCTGCTGCGTCCGCAGCCGACCACCGGCCGGGGCCGCTGAGCGGCGGACCCATAGCCTGAAAACCCCTAGTGGACCCACAGCCTTGGGCCCTGGTCCCCGTGTGCGGCACGGGGCCAGGGCCCAAGGGGTTTGTGGGGCACGGCCGTCACTCCGTGGAGCGTGACAGCGCGTCCCGCACCGCCTCCTCCGTACGGCCCACCACCGCGGAACCGTCGTCTGCGGTGATGATCGGCCGCTGGATCAGCTTGGGGTGTTCGGACAGCGCCGCGATCCAGCGGTCGCGCGCGCTCTCGTCGCGCGGCCAGTCCTTCAGCCCCAGCTCCTTCGCCACGGCTTCCTGCGTCCGGGTGATGTCCCACGGTTCGAGTCCGAGCCGGGCCAGTACGCCGCGGATCTCGTCCTGACTCGGTACGTCGTCGAGGTAGCGGCGGACGGTGTAACCGGCCCCCTCGGCGTCGAGCACACTGAGCGCGCTGCGGCACTTCGAGCACGCCGGATTGATCCAGATCTCCATGGCGCAACCGTACCGCGAGACCCCTCCCGCCACGCCCGTCGAATCCCGGTCACGTGGTGCCTGACCAGGGGCCTTTGTCAGTGCCCCATCGTAGAATGGAGGCATTGAAAGAGAGCGTGACGACCGTCCCAGGAGGATGCCGATGGCCGCTGCCGTAACCCCTCTTCCGGACCTGCCGAGCTTTACGACCCTGCCGAAGAAGCGCATGCCCGCCGGGCGTCCGCGCGAGTGGTACGAGACCCACAACCGCCGGCTGAAGGCCATGCGCCTGGCCATCGCCCTGCTCAACTCCGGTGTGTACCGCCCCGAGCAGGCGCGTAACCGCAAGATACGTGCCACCGCGGTCCGGATCGGTGTGCACCCGCCGTCCAACGCCACGTGCCGCATGGTGCGTTCGCTCCTCCAGGAGAACGAGCGCTGACCGATCCGGGTCCCCGCCGCGCCCTCTTCACCAGGGCGCGGCGGGGCTTCCCGTCCCCCCTCACTCCGGTTCCCCTCTCACTCCGCCATCTTCAGGCGCTCGACCTTCGGCAGCAGGAACGCGTAAGTGGCGGCGCCGAGCAGGGCCACGCACCCCGCCAGGGTCAGGGGCAGCATGAACGAGTGGGTGATGCCCTTGAGTACCCCGAGCAGCAGCGGGGAGAGGATTCCGGCGATGTTGGCCGCCGTGTTCTGGATCCCGGCGATCGAGCCGACGTGTGCGGCCGTCGGGGCCACGTCCGCGGGCAGCGCCCAGACGCTCGCCGCCGCGAAGGTGGAGCAGAAGTAGGAGACCGACAGCGCGGTCAGCGCCGTGCCGACACCCGGTGAGATGACCGCGAGCGCGATCACCGAGGTGCCCAGCAACCCGCCGACCAGCGGAATCTTCCGCGCCTTCGTCCGCTCGGTACCGCGCCGCACCAGCCAGTCGGAGAACAGGCCGCCGCTCCAGCCGCCCAGCATGGACGCGATGCCGGGAATCATGCCGAGGAACCCGAAGGACAGGGCGTCGAGGTGGTACTCGTCCACCAGATAGGTCGGGAACCAGGTGATGAAGAAGTACGCGACGAAGTTGACGCAGAAGAAGCCGAGCATCATCGCCCAGATCGTCCGGAAGCGGAACAGGTCCCGCCAGCCGATCCGGGCGCTTGCCGCGGCCTCCTCGGCCGTCTCCTTCTCCTGTCCCGACTCGATGTACTCCCGCTCCGCGGCGCCAAGGCTCCGGTGTTCCTTCGGGTCGCGGTAGTAGAGCCACCAGCCCAGCGCCCACAGCACACCGAGACCGCCCGCGATGGCGAACGCCCAGCGCCAGCCGAGCCCGGTGACCACCAGGGTGACCAGCGGAATGGACAGGGCGCCGCCGACCGCGTTGCCGTTGTTGAAGGTCGCCGAGGCGAAGCTGCGCTCGGAGGCCGGGAACCAGCGGGAGACCACCTTGGCGCTGGAGGGGAAGCTGGGGGCCTCGCCGAGGCCGAGCAGGGCGCGCAGCCCCACCAGTGACGCCACGCCGCGGGCCATGCCCATGGCCGCGGTGGCCAGCCCCCACCACAGGCTGGCGATCGCGAGCATGATGCGCGGGCCGACCTTGTCGGCGAGCCAGCCGCCGGGCATCTGCCCGAAGGCGTACGTCCAGAAGAACGCCGACAGCAGTAGTCCGCCGACCCCGTCGGACAGGCCAAGGTCATCGGTGATGTGCGGAAGCGCGACGCTGAGCGTGGCGCGGTCGATGTAGTTGATGGTGATGCCCGCGAACAGCAGCCCGAGGACGACGAAGCGGACCTTGCCGACGCGTCCCCCCGGTCTTGGCGGCGTGGCCGTGACGGGGGCCTCCACGGAGGTCTTGCCGAGAGCCATGGTCACACCCCCGCGGGCGGCCGGACGCCACCGCTTCCGCTGATGACACCGTTGACCACATTGCGCGGGGCCTCGCCCGACAGCACCCGGTCCACGCTCTCCACGAGCCGCGCCCGGATGGCGTGGTACGCCTCGACCGTCACCCCGGCCGTGTGCGGGGTGAGCAGCACATCGGACCGGCCGCGCAGCGGGGAGTCGGCGGGCAGCGGCTCCTCGGCGAACACATCGAGCGCGGCGCCCGCGAGCTGCCCGGAGTCCAGCGCCCTGACCAGCGCGTCCTCGTCCAGTACCCCGCCACGTCCGGCGTTGAGGACATAGCCGCCGCGCGGCATCCGGGACAGCAGGTCCTCCCCGACGACACCACGGGTGGCCTCGTTCAGCGGCATGTGCAGGGTCAGCACGTCGGAGCGGGCGGCGAGGTCGTCCAGGCTCACATAGGTACGGTCCGGCTCGGACGGCGCCGGGTCGTGCACCAGGACGTCGCTTCCGAACCCGTCGAGGCGGCGCGCGACGGCGCGGCCGATGCTGCCGAACCCGGCGATGCCCACCGTGAGCGCGGACAGATCACGTCCCCGAAGCCCCTCGGGCCCCCAGCCACCGCCCTCGATCTTCGCGTGACCGGCCGCGTAGCGGCGCAGGAGGGAGAGCAGGGCGCCCACGGTCCAGTCGGCCACGGCGTCGGTGTTGAAGCCGGGGAGGTTCGCGACCGGTATGGAGCGCTCGGCGGCGGCGAGGTGGTCGACGCCGTCGAAGCCGACGGCCACCGACTGCACGACGCGGCAGCGCCGCATCCCGTCGAGCAGCTCCGCGGAGATCCTGCGCTCCTTCTCCAGCGGGGCGAGCACGACGGTCGCATCCGCGAGCGCGTCCTGGTGGTCGTGCGGATCCTCGTCCGGCCCGATCTCGGTGATGCGCAGATCAGGGTGGCCGGGCAGCAGCCGACGCAGCTCGTCGGCGCCGAGATCGTTCAGGTGGTACAGGGTCACGAGATGTTCGGACATCACATGCGGCTCCTGGAGTGATGTTGTTGTGGGGCCCTGGGGGGTGGCATGAGTTTTCGCCACGGTTACGATCACTGTCAACGGTTAACCGAAAACGGATAACGGTTTTCCGAGTGAGGAGTCAGGCCCATGGACCGTCAGCGCACCGTCGTCACCGCGCTCACCACGCCGTTCACCCCGAATGGGGATCTCGACCTGGACGCGGCACGCGCCCAGTACGGCTTCGCCGCCCGCACCACCGGACAGCTGCTCGTGGCTGGAACCACCGGAGAGTTCCCCGCGCTGAGCGAGGGCGAACGGCTGCTGCTGGTCGAGACCGCCCTGCAGGAAGCGGGCGCCGACGGCGTGATCGCGCACATCGGCGCCGCCGACGCGCACACCGCCGTCCGGCTCACCCGGGCCGCCGTCGCGGCCGGTGTCCGCCGCATCGCCGCGCTCACCCCGTACTACCTGCCCGCGAGCGCCGACGAGCTGGAGACGTACTTCAGCCGCATCCGGCTCGCCGCCCCCGACGCCCAGCTGTACGCGTACCTCTTCCCCGAGCGCAGCGGGCTGACGGTCGGGCCGGTGGAGTTCGGCAAGCTGGCCGCCTCCTGCGGGCTGGCCGGGGTCAAGCTCAGCGGCACCCCCTCGACCGAGGTGGCCGCGTACCGCGCCGAACTCCCCGAGGAGTTCGAGGTCTACTCGGGCAACGACCAGCGGCTCGCCGACGTCCTGGCCGCCGGTGGAGCCGGGGTGGTCTCCGGCTGCTCGGCCGCCTTCCCCGAACCCTTCCTCGACCTGGCGGCGGCGCTGCGCGACGCCACCACCGACCCGGCCCGGCTCGCCGCCCTCCAGGACCGGGTGGACCGTACCGTCGGCCTGCTCGGCCCCAGCATCGGCCGGATCAAGCACGCCCAGACGGCCCGCAAACTGCCCGCCGGGACCTCCCGGATGACCGTGGGCGACCCGGACCGGACCACCGCCGCCGACATCGAGGCGCTGGCCCACGAGGTGACCGGCCACCCGGCTCCTTGAGCCGCCCGGTTCCCTTCGTGGCCTCGGCGGTCAGTTCGTGACCTCGGCGGTCAGTTCGCGGGCAGGGGCTGCTCCGCCCAGATGCACTTGCCCGTGGGGGTGAAGCGGGTGCCCCAGCGGTGGGAGAGCGCGGACACCAGCTGGAGGCCCCGCCCGCCCTCGTCGGTGTCGGAGGCGCGGCGGATCCGCGGCGTGGTGGGGCTTCCGTCCGACACCTCGCAGATCAGGCTGCGGCTGCGCAGCAGGCGCAGCCTGATGGGGCCCTTGGCATGCCGGACCACATTGCCCACCAGCTCGCTGACCAGCAGCTCGGTGGTCATGGCCAGGTCCTCCAGCTGCCACGCCCCGAGCTGGTCGCGCACATGGTGGCGGGCCTCCCCGGCGGCGATCGGCGCGTCCGGCAGCCGCCACGACGCGATGTTGTCCGTGGTCATCGAATGCGTCCGGGCCACCAGTAGCGCCGCGTCGTCCTGGGTGCGCGACTGCTCGGGCAGCAGGGCGGCGACGAGGGTGTCGCACAGCCGGTCGAGATGGCCGAGGACACGGCCGTCGCCGTCGTCCACCTCCGGACCGCCACCGGTGGCGCCCGTACGCGGCAGCAGGTCCGGCGTCCTGGCCAGCGCGTCGGCCAGGGTGCGGGAGAGGTACGCCATGCCGTGGTCGATGTCGCGCGTCGCCGACTCGATCAGCCCGTCCGTGCACAACACCAGGATGCTGTCCTCCGGCAGTTGCACCTCGATGGTCTCGAACGGCGGGGTCGCGGCGCCGAGCGGCGGATCGGGCGAGAAACCGGGGGAGTCCACCGTGCCGTCGGGGTGGATGATGGCGGGCGGCGGATGCCCCGCACACGCGAAGGCGCAGACGCTGGTGGTCGGATCGTAGATGGCGTACAGACACGTGGCGTAGAAGTCATCGCCGAGCGCACCCACGAGATCGTTGAGATGGGTCAGCAGCTCATCGGGCGGCAGCTCCAGATCGGCCAGCGTGTGCACGGCGGTGCGCAGCCGGCCCATGGTGGCCGCCTCGGACAGCCCATGCCCCATGACGTCGCCGATGACCAGCGCCACCCGCTCCCCGGACAGCGGAATCAGGTCGTACCAGTCGCCGCCCACCTCCATGCCCTCCCCGGCGGGCAGATACCGCGCGGCGGCCGTCACGGCGGGCAGCGCGGGCAGCGTACGGGGAAGCAGCCCGCGCTGCAGCTCCTGGGCGCGGGTGTGCTCGGCGTCGTACAGCCGGGCCCGCTCCAGCGCCTGGGCGACCAGCCCGCTGATCGCGGTCAGGAGCGTGCGTTCCTCCTCGCCGAAGTGGCGCGGCCGGTCGAAGGAGACGACGCAGTAACCGGCCCGGTGGTCGGAGGCCACCAGGGGGAGGAACGCCCAGGCCTTCTTCTCGCTCAGCGGCAGATAGCCGACCACCTCCGGGAAGCGCTTCGCGTAGTCCTCGGGCGAGGAGATGAAGAGCGGGCTGCGGGATCCGAGGACCTGGGTGACGGGCGAGTTGACGGGGGCGTACGGCGGCACGGGAACGTTGTCGAGGAAGCTCAGGAACGTGTCCGAGTAGCCGGTGGAACCCACCACCCGCAGCCGCTTGTCCTCGATGAGCTGGCAGATCAGCCCGGTCGCCCCGAACGGCGGCAGTACCCGGTCGGCCACCGCCTTCACCACGTCCCGCGTGGTCAGCGCCTCGGCGAAGGCACTGGTCAGCTCGGCGATCCGGGTGGCGCGCTCGGTGGCGGCGTGGGCGGCGGCCGAGCGCTCGGCGTCCAGCGCCCGGCGGTCGGTGACATCCGTGATGTGCACCGTCATCCCGTCGGGCACCGGGACCAGCCGGATGTGGTACCAGCGGTTGCTGCGCGGCCAGCGGGCATGGAAGTCGATGGGCGCCCTGGCCGCCGCCGCCCGCCGGAACCGGGGCTCCACGCCGATCGCCCGCGCTCGCGGAAGCTCCCACAGCACTTGGCCGCGCAGTTCGCCGGAGGCCCCGAGGAAACGCTCGGCCTCGACGTTGCCGAACGTGATCCGCCCGTCCTCGTCGACCACCAGGAACCCGTCGCCCATGTACTGGAGGGCGCGGCTGAAGGCGTCCCGCGAGCGGCGGGTCTCGGTGATGTCCCACAGCGTGCCGACCACCCGGTCCGGAGCACCGTCCGTCCGGGCGGCCACGGTCCCGCGGGCCTGCACCCAGCGGTACGCCCCGCCGGGCTGCCGCACCCGGTATTCGACGCTGTACTCGCTGCGGCCGCGCAGCGACTCGGCGCTGGACACCGCCTGTACCCAGGGCATGTCCTCGGGGTGGATGGCGCCCAGCCAGGTGTTGACCTGGCCGTCGAAGGTGCCGGGCGCGAACCCCAGCAGCGTCTGCGCCTGGTCGTCGCAGGTCAGGGTGGCGCCGCGGAGGTCCCACTCCCAGGCGCCGATCCGCGCCGTACGCAGCGCCTGCTGGAGCCAGGGGCCGGACCGGGGCTCCTCCGG
>NZ_JBVIZF010000065.1:0-19332 GCF_055591805.1 Streptomyces sp. NPDC041200
GGAGGGGCTGGGATGGGGCATCTCCGCCCCAGGACCCGGCTCCTCACACGCCGGAGGCACTGGAGTGGGGCACCTCCGCCCCCGCACCCCGCTCCTCACACGCCGGAGGCACTGGAGTGGGGCACCTCCGCCCCCGCACCCCGCTCCTCACACGCCGGAGGCGCTGGAGTGGGGCGTCTCCACCCCCCCCGCCCCGGTCCTCACCCCGGGAGGGGCTGGGATGTGCCGACCGGGGCCGGGGCCGCGCCTCGGGTCCCGTGGGCCGGAGGGCCTCGGGGGTGGGGCGTCCGTCCCGGCTGGCCGGGGGTGGGGTCAGGCGCGGACCTTGGCCAGGACCTCGTCTCGGATGTGGTCCGCGGTTTCGGGGGTGCGGGCTTCCACGTTCAGGCGGAGGAGGGGTTCGGTGTTGGAGGGGCGGAGGTTGAACCACCAGTCGGCGCTGGTGACCGTCAGGCCGTCCAGCTCGTCCAGTTCGATGCCCTCGTCCTTGCGGCCCTCGTACGCGGCCTTGACGGCCTCCATGCGGCCGGTCTGGTCGGCGACGGTGCTGTTGATCTCGCCGGAGGCGGCGTAGCGGTCGTACTGCTCGACGAGCTGCGACAGGGGCTCCTGCCCGCCGCCGAGGGCGGCCAGGACGTGGAGGGCGGCGAGCATGCCGGTGTCGGCGTTCCAGAAGTCGCGGAAGTAGTAGTGCGCGGAGTGCTCGCCGCCGAAGATGGCGCCGGTGCGGGCCATCTCGGCCTTGATGAAGGAGTGGCCGACGCGGGTGCGGATGGGGGTGCCGCCGTTTTCCTTGACGACCTCGGGGACGGACCAGGAGGTGATGCAGTTGTGGATGATCGTCCCGCCCGGGTGCTTGGCCAGTTCGCGGGCGGCGACCAGGGCGGTGATCGCGGAGGGGGCCACCGGTTCACCGCGCTCGTCGACGACGAAGCAGCGGTCGGCGTCGCCGTCGAAGGCGAGGCCGAGGTCGGCGCCGGTCTCACGGACGCGGGCCTGGAGGTCGACGATGTTCTTGGGGTCGAGCGGGTTGGCCTCGTGGTTCGGGAAGGTGCCGTCCAGCTCGAAGTAGAGGGCGTCCAGCTCCAGCGGGAGCCCCTCGAAGACGGTGGGGACGGTGTGGCCGCCCATGCCGTTGCCCGCGTCCACGACGACCTTCAGCGGCCGGATGGCGGTGAGGTTCACGAGGGAGCGCAGGTGGGCGGCGTAGTCCACCAAGACGTCCTGCTGGGTGATGGTGCCGGGGTCGACGGCGGGCTCGGGAGCGCCGGTCTCCGCCCACTCCTCCACCAGGGCCCGGATGTCGGCGAGGCCGGTGTCCTGGCCGACGGGCGCGGCACCGGCCCGGCACATCTTGATGCCGTTGTACTGGGCGGGGTTGTGGCTGGCCGTGAACATCGCGCCGGGCAGGTCGAGATGGCCGCTGGCGAAGTAGAGCTGGTCGGTCGAGCAGAGGCCGATCTCGGTCACGTCCACCCCGAGGGTGGCGGCCCCGCGGGCGAAGGCGCGCGACAGGCCCGGCGAGGAGGGGCGCATGTCATGGCCGACGACGATGGCACCCGCGTCGGTCACCCGCGCGAAGGCGGCGCCGAACAGCTCGGCGAGCGGTTCGTCCCACTGGTCCGGGACCACACCGCGGACGTCGTACGCCTTCACGATCTGCGACAAGTCGGGCACAGCCAACCCCTTCTCGAAGTCCTTCTTGGAGGTCTCCGCGGACAGGATCGACAAGCGGTGTCCACGGATCTCAAAACCTACCGTTCCAAGTGACTGAGCGGGGGTGAGCCCTGGTGCCAGGACTCGTGCTCAGCCGGGTGCTCCGAACGGTTGTGGGCACCCCGGTCGCCCGCTTTCGCTCCGCAACCGGCGCCGACGGATCGTGTCCGTGGTCCGGGAACGCGGGGGCGGGTTTCCTCACGCCCCGGAGCCACCGATGCGGCCTGGACGGTCCGATGCCCCGCACGATCGCTCTGGTCGTGCAGGGGCGGTGCCGTCCGTCGCCGGACCGGGTGCCCCAGGGCGCGCCTGCCGATCGCCACCGCTGCCGCGTGATGGCGAGTGATCTTCCTGTTCTCGCTGGCGAGAGGCTTCTGCCAGTGCTGGGCGCCCCAGCGGCTGGTGTAGGCCGGATCGACGGCGACGACGGTGATGCCGAGCTCGGCGGCCATCGATACCAGCCGTGCCCGCAGCTTGGCGGTGGGCACGCCGGAGATCAGCTTGCGGAACCGCTTCCGCCGCCCATGCTTCTCGCGAGTCTTCTCCGCTGCGAAATCCAGATCCTCGATCGCGAGGGGCACCCCGCGCCGTGCGGCCCAGTGCAGGAGGCGGATGATTGCGTGCCGCACCTGCGCATCCCGGTGGGATGCACGGCCGGACAGGTCGTAGCCGAACCTGCGCGGTTCACCGACCGGGTTGCCGTGCGTGTCCAGGCACCAGGCAGCCAGGTGATCGGCGTTGGTGTCCACACCGATCAGCCCACCGGACCGGACAGCCTCCAGCGGCACCGTTCTGACCGGCGGGACCTGCCAGGAGGCCGTCAGATACCAGCGGTCCCGGGCCACGTCGAAGTGGATGCGATACGCCACAGCACGGTCGGCCGCGATGCGGTCGGCCCACTGCTCGCCCCGGTACCGGAACCCGACCCGGCACGCCAGCACATACCGCCCGTGGGGCGCGTTCGCCAGCCCGACCAGCGGCGCCGGAAGCTTGATACTCACCTCACCGTCCGGACTGACACGGATGGTCTCATTCCCCCGCCCCTTGCCGGACTCGCCGTCGGCCTGGAGGAACCAGCGCCCAGCCTCCCACCGCACCCGCCACTGCGCCTCGGTCAGCCGAGCCGCTTCCAGGTGGCGCCGGTTACGCAGCAGCTTGGACCCCTTCGCCCCGACCGGCAGCGACAGCCGACGAGCAATGGTGCGGACACCGGCCTCAAGGGACTTGATATACGCGAGCTGACCGCGCCGGGCCAGCGCCCACTGATCATGCGTGGCCTTGGTGATACTCCCCGCCCAGCGTGACGAGGACTGTCCGGTCAAAGCCCGCTTGCGCAGCGCCCACCGGTAACTGTCATGATCCATCCCCGCCGCGCAGCGCGCCTTCAAGTCCCGGGAGGCCAGGGAACCCAGTAGACCACCGACCAGACGCAGAACCCTCTCGTCCTGCCCGGTCAGCCCCTTGAGACTGCCACGGATCGCCACCCCGGTCGGGCCGGGCACCACGAACGGCGCCGCCACCTCACGCAACCCGCCCACCCCCGCTACCCCGTACCCGGGCCGAAGATTTCCCATCACCGCACCCAACGAGCACCTCCCTCAAAGGTCACGCATTCGAGGCAAGAACCTCCGTTCCCCGGCAAGACCCCTCGCGCGGCCACCGATGCTCACCCATCCACACCACAACACACCCAAGTACGGTCAACCGGCAGCAGCTCCCAACCCCTCGGGGCCGGGTCGCGGCTGTGAGGGCCTTGGCGCGGCGCGGTCACCTGGCGGATCACGGCAGCATCCAGCCGAGCAGGAACGACGACTGCGCGACGACGATCAGGCACATCAACAGCAGCAGCCCCAGACTCCACGGCAGCACCTTTCGCAACAGGTCCCCCTCACGCCCCTGGAGGCCCACCGCGGCGCACGCGATGGTGAGATTCTGTGGCGAGATCATCTTGCCGAGGACGCCGCCCGAGCTGTTGGCGGCGGCGAGCAGGTCCGGTGAGAGCCCGGACTCGCGGGCGGCGGTGACCTGGAGGGCGCCGAAGAGCGCGTTGGCGGAGGTGTCCGAGCCGGAGACGGCGACGCCGAACCAGCCGAGCACCGGGGAGAGGAAGGCGAGTCCGGCCCCGGCCGCGGCGACGAAGTGGCCGATGGTGGCGGCCTGTCCGGAGAGGTTCATGACGTATGCGAGGGCGAGCACCGAGGTGACCGTCAGGATCGCGTGCCGCAGCTCCCGCACAGTGGTCGCCCACTCCCCCACGGCGTCGCGCACGGCGACCCCCAGGACGGCGGCGGTGGCGATGCCCGCGAGCAGGACGAGGGTGCCGCCGGTGGCGGCCAGGGGCAGCGCGAAGAGATTGCCGCCGACCGGCTTCCCGTCGGGCGCGGCGACGTCCAGGAACGGCCAGTCGATGGTGCGGGTGGCCTTGGCCAACAGGTCCTTGACCGGGCCGATCTGGGCGATGGAGAAGATCGCGACGATGAGCGCGTACGGGGCGTAGGCGCGCAGCACCTCGGGGCGCGGGTCCTCGTGGTCCAGGTCGTCGCTGCGTACGCCGGTGAGGACGGCGGCGCGCACCGGCTCCTCGGCGGGCCGCCGCGCGGACGGTACGGCGACGAGCGCGGCGGCGCCGATGAGCGCGGCGGCGATGTCGGCGAGCTGGACGGAGAGGAAGTTGGAGACGGCGAACTGGGCGACGGCGAAGGCGGTTCCGCAGGCGAGCGCCGGGGCCCAGGTCTCGCGCAGCCCCCGCCGCCCGTCGACCAGCGTGACCAGCAGCAGCGGGACGACGAGGGCGAGCAGCGGGGTCTGCCGTCCGACGACGGAGGCGACGGAGTCCAGCGGCAGCCCGGTGACCTGAGCGAGCGTCACCACCGGGGTGGCCATGGCGCCGAACGCGACGGGTGCGGTGTTGGCGACGAGCGCGACAACGGCGGCGCGCACCGGCTCGAAGCCGAGCGCCACGAGCATGACCGCGCAAATGGCCACCGGGGCGCCGAATCCGGCGAGTGCCTCCAGCAACGCGCCGAAGCAGAAGGCGATGACGAGCGCTTGGACGCGCGGGTCGTCGGAGAGCCTCCCGAAGGAGCGGCGCAGGACGTCGAAATGGTTCGTGCGGACCGTCATCCGGTACACCCACAGGGCGTTGACGACGATCCACAGGATGGGGAAGAGACCGAAGAGCGCTCCCTGCGCGCCGCTGGAGAGGGTCTGGCCGAGGGGCATCCCGTACGGGAGCCAGGCGACGAGGACGGCGACGGCGAGGCCGATGGGCCCCGCGTAGTGGGCGCGCATCCGCACCCCGCCGAGCAGGGCGAGGACGGTGAGAAGGGGGAGGGTGGCGACGAGGGCGGAGAGGGACAGCGAATCGGCGACGGGCTCCAGTTGCTGCACGAACACACGGGCCTCCTGGGAATCCTGGAAGTCCACATCCGTGATGCGGAAATGGAGGACTCGGGGTTCAGGAATGGTCGTGTCCGCGATGAGTTCGCGTCAATGCCCCGGAGTGAAGTGATCGACTGATGCCGGAAGTTGTCCGTGCGACGGGCGGAAAATGACGAGCCGAAAGATGACGAGCCGGGCCGGGCGCGACGACCGGAAGGTCAGGACTCCGGTGAGCGCAGGACGCGCAGATGACCGCGCCGGGCGACTTCCCGGGGATCGGCCTCGCGGCCGCTCTGTCCGCCTCCGGACGCTCCGGGTCCACTCGCCGCCCCGGCCGCGCGCTCCTGCGGGCGGGCCGCCTCGCGCACAGCGTTGGCGAGGGCTTCGAGATCATCACTGCTCGGCCGGGGCGGACCGGTGTCGACGGCCAGCCGGACGACCTCCCAGCCGCGCGGGGCGGTCAGCCGCTCCGAATGCTCCGAGCACAGGTCATAGCAGTGCGGCTCGGCATAGGTGGCCAGCGGTCCGAGAACCGCGGTCGAGTCCGCGTAGACGTACGTCAGCGTCGCGACGGCGGGGCGGCCGCAGGCGGTGCGCGAACAGCGACGTACAGGGCTCACGACGTTGGACGGTACCGCACTCTTGAGCGGGCCGCGACGACTCTCCACCAGCTCACTCCGCCGTGTCGTCCCGGTTCGCCCCGTGCACCCGATACGTGCACTTCCCTGTTGACCAGCGCGGACATCGGTATGGCCGAGAGCTGCCGAGGATGATTCCGGTCAGCAGTCGAACCGAGAGGAGTCATCCTGAGGTACGGAAGTAAACCAAGAGACGTCCGTTTATGGGCGTAAGCGTGGCCGGAATGTTCATTAAGTGACATTGGGCATGGCTGTCCAGTAAGCGCGTGCCGGAGGCGGGGTGACGGCTACCCTCGTGAGTGATGACCAGGCCCGTACCCTCCGACCAGCCCGAGCCGCGTCCCCGGCGCCGCGATCGGCACGGCCGGGGTATGCGCGGTCCGATCGCGCCGCCCCAGGTACCGCTGTCGGTCAGCCGCGCCGAGTCCTTCATCGATCTTGTGCAGGACTCGGCGGAGCGGCTGGAGAGACGCTGGCCCCAGCTGTCGGGAGTCGACTTCTCGGTGCTGGAGGTGCCGGTCACCGGGGTCGGCGGGGGCTCCGACGGACCCTCCGGGCACGGCTTCGACGGACATCCGGCGCACGGCTCCGGCTTCACCGACGGGTGGGACGGCGAGTCCGTGCCGCTCGGGCGCTTCATCGCGGCGCGCGGTGACGATCCTGACCGGATCGTGATCTACCGGCGCCCGGTGGAGATCCGTACGAAGAACCGGGATGAGCGCGCCCTGCTGGTGCACGAGGTCGTGGTCGAGCAGGTGGCGGAGCTGCTGGGTCTTGAGCCGGAGTCGGTGGACCCTCGGTACGGGCAGGAGTAGGGCGCCAGGGCGGGGCCGCTTCCCCGCCCCCGCCTCCTCCCCCGCCGAGATCCCTAGCGGTTCAGTACGGACAGGTCCTGCGTCGCCTGCGGGACCTCCACCGTCCCCCGGTCGTCCGGGAGGGACTGGATCGTGAAGGCCGGTACGTCGCCCTGCGGAAGCGACAGCATGCGCGAGGCGTGGACCGGGCCGCCCGAGAGGCGTTCCACGGTCACCGCGTACTGGCCCTTGGCACCGGACGGCTTCGGCGGGGCGACGGTCTTCGTCGTACCGCCCTTGACCGTGTACGTCTGGCTGGCCGAGGTGCCGCCCCCGGTGCCCGCCGAGGCGGTGACGCGGACCTTCGCGCTCGATCCCGGGGCGACCAGGGACAGGATGGAGCCCTTGGTGCGGTTGTCGGCGGCGGTGGCGGAGCGCTCGATGGCGCCGGTTGCGGGGATGAACGCCGTCTCCTGGTCGCTCCCCTTGCCGCGCGTCACCTGAAGCCCGGCGACCACCGGGGTGGCCGTGCCCTCGCCGCCCTCGGGGGTGAGCAGCAGCGAGCCCGGTTCGCCCTTGGTGACGTCGCCGAGGTCGATCGCCGACGTCATCCCGCTCTTGACGTGCAGGGACTCATGCCCGGCCGGGGTGATCGAACTGGTGGGCCCGGCCAGCCGCACCTTGAGGTCCGCGTCATTGGCGCCGGGCGCGAAGACCACCAGGCGCGCCGAGGTGGCGTCGGCCGGTATGCCGGGGAGCGCGACGCTCGTGGCGGGCACGGCGGAGGCCGGGATCCAGTCGCCGCCGCGCTTCTCGTCGGCGGCCTGGACGGCGGCGCCGACCCGTCCGCTGCGGGCCGTCACATGGAGGGAGATATCGGTGGCCCGCTGATCGGTGAGGGTGGAGAGCAGCACCGGCACGGTGGACCGGCCCGGGACCGTGATCGACTCGTCGCTCGTGGGCTTGAGCTTGCCGTTCGAGCCGTACATCGTCAGGTCCACCTCGGCCGCCCGGTCGTCCGGGTTGGTCAGATGGACGAAGTCCTGCCGGTCCTTGCCGGTGGACGCGCCCTGGAACCAGAAGTCGGTGTCCGGGGCGGTGCACGCGGTGCCCATGAGGCCGCGCCCGCTGCCCGCGTCGATCGAGGTGGTCTGCTGGACGGTCCAGCCGGGCGCGAGGGGGCCGTCGGCGGTGCCGATGAGCGCCGGGGCGCCCGAGCTGTCGGTGTCGGTGGTGACCGGCGCGCCGGGGCGCTTGAGCGGCAGGACGGGTTTGTCCTTGCCCTTGCCGCCCTGGGGGTCGTCCTCCTCCGATACGTCGTCAGGGCTGCTTGTCGCGGGCAGCAGTCCGGCCGTACCGCTCCCGCCGTCCGCACCGCCGCCGCTCCGCTTGGGGGTGTACGCGGTGTACGTCGTACTGCTCACGTCGGAGGAGCTGGGTTCCGGGCACAGCAGCGTGGAGCGCTGGACGGGCAGCCTGCTGGCGGCCTTGGCCGCCGTGCCCGCGTCGTCCGACGAGCCGCCGGTGAGGGACGCCACGCCGGTGACGGCGGCCAGTGCCGTGGCCGCGCCGATCAGGGACAGGGTGGTGCGGTTCATCGCTGCTGATCGCTCCCGTCGCGGCGGCCCTCGGGGTCGGCGCCGCCGTACGTCGTGTCGCCCTGGGCGGGGTACGTGCCGTCGGGGTAGGGCTGCTGCTGGTCGTAGCCGTACGGGTCGGCGTACTGACCGGCGGCGTGCTGACCGGCGGCGTACGGGTCGGCGGCGTACGGGTCGGGGTACGGGCCGCCCGTGTACGGGGCGTCCTGGTACGGGGCGTCCTGGTACTGGCCCTGCGGGTACGGATAGCCGCCGGGGTACTGGTCGGCCGGGTACTGCTGCCCGTACGCGGCGTCGGCGTACGGCTGCCGCGCGTCCCACTGCCCCCCGTACGACGGCTGTTGCGGCTGCTGGTCCGGCTGTGGCGGAATGAACGGCTCCGGCACGAACACCGGCGGCTCGGCGGGCGGTGCGGGCGGCGGAGGCACATCCGCCGCCGCGCCACCGTCGGCCGGAACGTCCGGCGCGTCCCCGGCCTGCGTCTGTGCGCCCTGCGTCTGTGCGGCCTGTGCCTCCGCGGCGGCCCGCAACCGCCGTGCCCGGCGCCCGTCACCCGCCAGGTCCTCGGCGGTGATGGCGGTGGCGGCCGCCGCGGCCTCCGCCTCCGGCAGGTCGTCGTCCACGTGACGGCGACGGCCCGGCAGCGCGAGCACCAGCAGGACGACCGCGAGGAGCCCCTGTGCCCAGATCCACGCGGTGTGCGTGATCGGGGTGTCGTAGGTGAGGTCGAGACGCCCGCCGCCCGCCGGGAGTTCGAAGCCCTGCGCCCAGCCGTCGATCGTCTTCGGCGTCAGCGGCTTGCCGTCGAGCGTGGCCGTCCAGTCGGGGGTGGCCCGGTCGGCGAGCCGCAGCACGCGCCCGTCCGCACCGTCCGGGATGGTGGTGTGCGCCTCGACGGGACCGGACGCCACCTGGACCGGCGCGGCCGACGAACCCGCCGCGCCGCTCCCCTGGGAGTCGGGCGGGACGATGGAGACCCGTGAGACCCGCTGGTCGAGCCGCCACAGGGTGCCCGCGTCGTCCCTGCTGAGCTGGGTGAGGCCGGGCGTCGCGTTGAGCACGCGCGTCATGTCGTGCGAGGCGCCCTGCTGTGCGTACACATAGCGCACCGCGTAGGCGCCCAGCCGGGAGGTCTGGTCGGCGCCGGAGCCCGCGACCAGATGGGCCACGACGTCGTCGAGGCGGGTGTCGGCACCGCCCGCCGCGGCGAGTTCGCCATCGCCGAGCCGGGCGCCGGAGCCGCGCACCAGGGCGTAGTCGGTGCGGGCGTCGCCGCCGGTGAGCACCAGGGTGCGGGCCTGGTCCTTGGTGGCGCTCTCGGCCGCCACGAACGCCGGGACCTGGGAGGGTTCGCGGCGTGTCACCGGGCCGTCCGCGCCGCTGATCATCCAGACGGCCGCGGCGTACAGCGGGGCGGCGGCCGAGGCGAGGGCGATGATCAGCGCGACCGGCTGGCGCCAGCCGAAGCTCTGCGCCGCCACGCGCTCCCGGGCGCCCTCGGCGCCGACCACGGCGGCGGTCAGCAGCGCCAGCCCGTAGACCAGGGTCGCGGGCCCGGCCCAGGCGGACCCGTTGCTGAGCGCCGCGAAGAGGAACCCGGTGAGGGCCACGGCCCACGCCGTACGGACCGTCAACTGCCGTTCGCCGCGCATCAGGGCGGCGAGCGCGGCCAGGACGAAGCCGATCAGCAGCAGCGTGCCGCCGCCCTTGGGGCCGCCGGGGCTCAGCGCGAGCAGGTCCAGCGCGGACGCGGAGCCGCTGCCGCTGTCGAGCCCGGCCTCCTTCAGGAAGCGGACCGGGTCGGTGAGCAGATCGACCGACCAGGGGGCGAGCACCAGCAGCGGGGTGAGGACGACGGCCAGGAAGCGCAGCCCGTACGCCACCAGCGGCTCGCCCTGCCGCTGCCGCAGGATCAGCACACCGGCGGACAGCAGCAGCGCGATCGGCCAGACGACCGGCGTGAAGGCCATGGTGAACGTCAGCAGCAGGGCGTACGCCCACGCCGCGCGCCAGCTCGGCAGCCTGCCCTTCGCGCCGCCCGCCCGGAAGCCGCCCGCGGCGGCCGCCGCCCGCGCCATCAGCGGCAGCAGGACGGCCAGGACGGCGGTGCCCAGCCGCCCGCCCGCGAGCGCGCCGGTCGCGGCCGGGAGGAAGGCGTACGCGACGCTCCCCCACGCGCGCAGCAGCCGGGACTCGACGAGCGGCCGGGAGGCGAAGTACGCGATGAACCCGGCCAGCGGCACCGAGCAGACCAGCAGCAGGGTCAGGGTGAATCCGGTGCTGCCCAGGAAGACCGTGGCGAGCGCCGCGAGGGCGGCGAGATACGGCGGCGCGCTCTGGGTGCCGCCGGTGCCGACCGGATGCCAGCCGTCGACGTAGCTCGCCCACAGGTCGGAGACATGGCCGGGGGCGGGCAGCAGATCGCCGCCCGCGAGCGCGCCGGTGCCCAGCAGCTCACGGCAGGCGACCAGCGAGACCAGCAGCAACACGGCGAACAGCATCGGGCCCGGTTTGCGCGCGATCCGCTTGACCCGCGCGAACTGCTCGATCTCCAGGAAGTCGGCGTCGTCGTCGCCCGGCCCGGACTCGACGGCGCCGTGCCGGCCGCCCGAGGACAGCTCGGGCTCCGACCGTCCGCCGATGTTGCTGGCGATCTGCTCGGCCGTCGCCCGCACGGTCGCACCGGACGGCGGGAAGAGCGGCCGCAGCTCGCTCGGCTCGGTCGCCGGGCGGCCGCGCCGTTTGCGCGCGGCGCTGATCCGGCCGGGCCGCAGCAGCGTGCCGGACAGGCCCGTGACCTCGTCCAGCGCCTGGCCGGGCACCTTGCCCACCAGATAGGCGAGGGTGCGCAGCAGGGTGCCGAGGACGACCCGCAGCATCACATAGGGCAGCAGCGCGCCCCGGGTGTTGACCAGCAGCGTGTAGACCGCACCGGCCTTGTCGACGCGGTGCGGGCTGGCGACCGATCGGCCGACGCAGTCGATGGGGCGCCGCTCGCGCGCGGACGCCTCGGCGTGCCGCAGGGAGGCGTCCGGCGCGATCAGCACGCTGTGCCCGGCGGCGTGGGCGCGCCAGCACAGGTCGACGTCGTCCCGCATCAGCGGCAGCCGGGGGTCGAAGCCGCCCAGCTGCTCCCATACGTCGCGGCGCACCAGCATGCCCGCGCTGGAGACCGACAGCACCGGCCGCACCTGGTCGTGCTGGCCCTGGTCCTGTTCGCGCCGCTCCAGACCGGTCCAGCGGCGGCCGCTGCGGGCGATGCTGACGCCCACTTCGAGCAGCTGCTTACGGTCGTACCAGCCGCGCAGCTTGGGGCCGATGATCGCGGCCTCGCGGTTGGCCAGCAGCTCGCCGTCGGCGACCCGCAGCAGCTCATGGAGCGCGTCCGGCGCGGGCGCGCAGTCGTCGTGCAGCAGCCACAGCCACTGGATGGGCTCGCCGTGCGGCAGCTCCGGCATGTCGTACGCGTCGTCACGCCAGGTGCGGTTGACGGGGTCCCAGCCGCTGGGGCGCTTGAGGTACGGCAGCTCCTCGGGGCTCAGCACCGGGGCGCCGCGGACGGCCTCGGCGACGGCCGTGCCGAAGCCGCTGCGGCGCGCCAGGTGCAGGACCCGGTCCTCGCCGAGGGCTTCGGTCAGCAGCCGGGCGGATTCGTCGGCGCTGCCGGTGTCGGCGGCGACGACGCTCTGCACGGGACGCTCCTGCCCGAGCAGACCGGACAGCGCGTCGGGCAGCCAGCGGGCACCGTCGTGGGAGACGAGCACGGCGGTGACGACATGGCGCGGGAACTCAGGTGCCGGTTGCGCGGCGGCAAATCCGGCGGAGGCGGCCGGGTGAGGGGCCGCCGAGTGGCTGTGCACGGACATCGAGGTACGGGCCCCGGTTCGCTGGACTGCGGTGGACGAGCCCGCCCCAGGGGGACGTTGGCGCGCCTCGGACGGGCCCCCACACTAACGGCTGCGTACGCAGGCGGTCCGCCTCCCGTCGGCTGGAAACCGGGGGCGGACCGTGTACGCCGCTGTCTACTCCGCCGTGAGCTGTGCGGATGTGGTCAGACCGCTGCCTTCTTCAGCCTGCGGCGCTCCCGCTCGGAGAGGCCGCCCCAGATGCCGAAGCGTTCGTCGTTGGCGAGGGCGTACTCGAGGCATTCGGAACGGACCTCGCAGGCCAGGCAGACCTTCTTCGCCTCTCGCGTGGATCCGCCCTTTTCCGGGAAGAACGATTCGGGATCGGTCTGGGCGCACAGCGCGCGCTCCTGCCAACCGAGCTCCTCGTCCGCCTCTTCGACCAGCAGTTGCTGGAACAACTCGGTCATGTGCGCCCCTCGTCTGTTTTTGCGTCCCCGGTGCCGTCCCCGTGTGCCCTGGTGCCGTGGGTCAAACCGGCAGAACGACACGTGTGAAATTACAAGTGCGCCGATCCGGGCCAGTCAAGCCGAGATCTGCTATTGGGCCTCTTATTCACTCTGCGGAACCAAGGCTGCGCGGAAAGTGTTCAAATCGGCCTAAACGCGACACGTTTCCCGTGCATGTCCCTGACTCCTCCTCTCGCCTCACGGTGGAGGACGCCGTGAACGCCGTTCCCGTTGCACACAGGGTCGGGTGCTGCGGCACCTCTCCGGCTAACGCGGGGACAAACCTTTCTGCCTCCACATCAACCGGATGAGGTGAACGATTACTGCCGGGCCGGAGATCAAGTTGACAGGAGGGCGAGGACCCGCTGTCCTAGACCCCATGTCAGTGACCCACGCGCCCCAGTCGACCCGTACCCACGGGTTCCGCTGCGCTGTGCAGGCTCGCTGTCGCTGTTCCAGCTGTTGATGCCCTTCTGAGCTCCAGCTTTCTCCCCTCGCGACTCTTCCGCGTCTCCCTGCGTCACCCCGCACAGCTCTGCCGCACAGCTCCGCTTCGCGCACCGCCGCGCTTCCCGCCGAGGAACCCCCACATGAACAGCGACGTCCAGATCGCCGGTGACCCGCTCGCCATCCCGCATCTGCTGCCGCCCGTACCCGCGCACCCCACCACCGTCTCCGGCTTCGCCGGGCTGGCCCGCGACATCGCCGCCGACCGCGACAGCTGGGCGCCCCTCGTCCGGTACGACGCCACCACCCGCTGGTACCACCGGCTGCGCACCGGCCCCGGCTATGAGGTCTGGCTGCTCAGCTGGGTGCCCGGCCAGGGCAGCGGAGCCCATGACCACGGGCGCTCCTCCGGCGTACTCACCATGCTCCAGGGCGAGTTGACGGAGCGTGTGGGAGCGGACGGCGGCGCACGGCATACGCTGCGCGCGGGCGCGCAGCGCGTCTTCGCACCCGGATACGTGCACGACGTCGTCAACGACGCGCTCGAACCAGCCGTCAGCCTGCACATCTACTTCCCCGGCCTCACCGAGATGCCGCCGCACCCCGCCCCGGCTGCCGGTGCGGCCGCCCCCGGCCCCCTCGACGTCCTGCGCTGAGCACGCCCCGCACGGTTCCCATGCCGGAGCCGACTGCAAGACCCTCCCGTCACCCACCACCACCCTCAACGGATCAGCCTTCGGCTGACAGACTGTCCCCCATGCGCATTGTGGTTCTGGCAGGCGGCATCGGCGGCGCCCGTTTCCTCCGTGGTCTGATGTCGGCGGTTCCCGACGCCGACATCACCGTCATCGGCAACACCGGCGATGACATCCATCTCTTCGGCCTCAAGGTCTGCCCCGACCTCGACACCGTGATGTACACCCTCGGCGGTGGCATCCACGAGGAGCAGGGCTGGGGCCGGGCCGAGGAGACCTTCGCCGTCAAGGAGGAGCTGGCGGCGTACGGCGTGGGGCCCGAGTGGTTCGGCCTCGGCGACCGGGACTTCGCCACGCACATCGTCCGTACGCAGATGATGAGCGCCGGTTACCCGCTCAGCGCCGTCACCGAGGCGCTGTGCGCGCGGTGGCGGCCGGGGGTGCGGCTGCTGCCGATGACGGACGACCGCGTCGAGACGCACGTCCTCATCGATGACCCTGATGGCGAGGGCCGCAAGGCCGTCCACTTCCAGGAGTACTGGGTCCGGATGCGCGCCTCCGTGCCCGCCCACGCCGTGGTCCCCGTCGGCGCCGACCAGGCCAAGCCCGCGCCCGGCGTGCTGGAGGCCATCGCCGACTCCGACGTCGTCATCTTCCCGCCGTCCAACCCCGTCGTCAGCGTCGGCACCATCCTGGCCGTCCCCGGAGTGCGCGAGGCCATCGCCGAGGCCGGGGTGCCCGTCGTCGGCCTCTCCCCCATCGTCGGCGACGCGCCCGTGCGCGGCATGGCCGACAAGGTGCTCGCCGCCGTCGGCGTCGAGTCCACCGCCGCGGCCGTCGCCAAGCACTACGGCTCCGGGCTGCTGGACGGCTGGCTCGTGGACACCGTGGACGCCGGGGCGGTCGACGAGGTCGAGGCCGCCGGGATCCGCTGCCGGGCCCTCCCGCTCATGATGAGCGACACCGAGGCCACCGCGCGCATGGCCGCGGAGGCGCTGGCGCTGGCCGAGGAGGTACGGGCATGAGCCCGTCGCTCGCGCGGGACGTCCCCTCGTACCAGGTCTGGGCCGTCCCCGGGCTGCCCGAGGTGCGGCCCGGCGACGACCTCGCCAAGCTCATCGCCGACGCCGCGACCGCGGGCTCCCTGCCGGGGCTCGCGCACGGTGACGTCCTGCTCATCACCTCGAAGATCGTCAGCAAGGCGGAGGGGCGCGTCGTCGCGGGCGACGACCGCGAGGCCGCCATAGACGCCGAGACCGTGCGGGTCGTCGCCCGGCGCGGGCGCACCCGGATCGTCGAAACCCGGCAGGGCCTGGTCATGGCCGCGGCCGGAGTCGACGCCTCCAACACCCCCGCTGGCACCATCCTGTTGCTCCCCGAGGACCCCGACGCGTCCGCCCGCGCCATCCGCGCCGGTCTGCGGGACGCGCTCGGCGTCGACGTCGGCGTCATCGTCACCGACACCTTCGGGCGGCCCTGGCGCACCGGGGTCACCGACGTCGCCATCGGCGCGGCCGGGGTGCGCGTCCTGGACGACCTGCGGGGCGGCACCGACGCGCACGGCAACGCGCTGAGCGTCACCGTCGTCGCCACCGCCGATGAGCTGGCCGCCGCCGGGGAGCTGGTCAAGGGCAAGGCGGACGGGCTGCCGGTGGCGGTGCTGCGGGGGCTGCC
This sequence comes from Streptomyces sp. NPDC041200, assembly GCF_055591805.1. Lineage (NCBI taxonomy): Bacteria > Bacillati > Actinomycetota > Actinomycetes > Kitasatosporales > Streptomycetaceae > Streptomyces > Streptomyces sp. NPDC041200. The sequence goes on from NZ_JBVIZF010000065.1 coordinate 15,298, forward strand.
GCATGTGGTGTCCCTGGACGCGTCCGGGGCGGCTGGGGCGTCCGGCACGGATGAGCCCGGCCCGGATGAGCCCGACGCGGGGGCGCGGCCGCTGGTGCGCGGCGCCGCCGACGACATGTTCCGGCTGGGCACCTCGGAGGCCGTGCGGGAAGCGGTGACCCTGCGCCGTACGGTCCGCGAGTTCACCGACGAGCCGGTGGACGGCGCGGCGGTGCGGCGCGCCGTGGCCGCCGCCGTCACCGCGCCCGCGCCGCACCACACGACGCCGTGGCGGTTCGTGCTGCTGGAGTCGGAGGAGTCGCGGGTGCGGCTGCTGGACGCGATGCGGGACGCGTGGATCGCGGACCTGCGGGGTGACGGCTTCTCGGAGGAGTCCGTCGCCAAGCGGGTGCGGCGGGGTGACGTGCTGCGCAAGGCGCCGTATCTGGTGGTGCCGTGCCTGGTCGCGGACGGCGCCCATACGTACCCGGACGCGCGGCGGAACGCGGCGGAGCGGGAGATGTTCGTGGTCGCGGCCGGAGCCGGGGTGCAGAACCTGCTGGTCGCGCTGGCGGGCGAGCGGCTGGGGTCGGCGTGGGTGTCGTCGACGATGTTCTGCCGACCGGTGGTGCGGGAGGTGCTGGACCTGCCGGAGGACTGGGACCCGATGGGCGCGGTCGCCGTGGGCCACGCGGCGGTGGCGCCTGCGGCGCGTCCGGAGCGGGGCGTGGAGGGGTTTGTGGCGGTGCGGTAGCGCTGCGGGTTGCGAGCGCTAGGGCGCGCGGGGTGGGGGTGCGCGCCGGTGTGGGGGTTGTGCGGGTGCGTTTGCGGGGTGGGGGGTGCGTGGGGGGTGCTGGGGTGGGTGGTGGGTGCCGGAAGCGGGGCCTCAGCGCCCCCGCGCCCGGCAGCGAAACCCGACCGGCCACGGGCCACGATCCGGCACCGGCCTGCTCGGCCGTGGGCTTCCGCGTTGGGCTTAGGGTGGCGGCGTGGTGGGACGTCGTGTGTGGGTGCCTTCCTGCGCGTACGACCTCGCGCGGAACCTCGGTGTGCTGCAGCGCGGGCCGGGGGATCCTGCGTTTCGGGTCGACGCGGACGGGGCCTTCTGGCGGGCCAGCCGGACCCCGGCCGGGCCCGGGACCGTGCGGATCGCGCGGGACGGCAAGGGAGTCGAGGCCCAGGCCTGGGGGCCGGGGGCCGAGTGGCTGCTCGACCACCTGCCCGGGCTGCTCGGCGCCGACGACGATCCGTCCGCGTTCACCCCACGGCACCGGCTCGTCCACGAGGCGCACCGGCGGAACCCCGGGCTGCGGCTGATCCGGACCGGGCTGGTGCTGGAGTCGCTGATCCCCTCGATTCTGGAGCAGAAGGTCACCAGCGACGAGGCGTACCGGGCCTGGCGGATGCTGCTGCAGCGGCACGGGGAGCCCGCGCCGGGGCCCATGGAGCGCATGCGGGTGATGCCCGATCCGCGGACCTGGGCGCTGATCCCGTCGTGGGAGTGGCACCGGGCGGGGGTGGACGGCAAACGCTCTGCGACGATCCTGCGGGCCGTACGGGTCGCCCGGCGGCTGGAGGAGGCCGCGGCCATGGATCTCGACGACGCCTCACAGCGGCTGCAGCTGATCCCGGGCATCGGCCCCTGGACGGCGGCGGAGACCCTGCAGCGCAGCAACGGCACCCCGGACGCGATCACGGTCGGGGATCTGCACCTGCCCCGTATGGTCGGCTACGCGCTCACGGGTGAACGCGGTACGGACGACGCGGCGATGCTGGAACTCCTCGCGCCCTACGCCGGGCAGCGGCACCGTGCGGCCCGGCTGATCCTGCTGTCGGGCCGGGCGGCGATGCCCCGGCGCGCACCGCGCTTCGCGGTACGGGACTTCCGGGAGATGTAACCGCGGTCGGCAACGGCGGGGACGGCCACCGTCAGGGGGCGACGCCGGAGCCCCCGCACCCGCACCCGCACCCGCACCCGCGCAAAGCGGCTACTGGTCGGAAGAGAACCGCACCGCGCCCGCCGGGATGTCCACGTCGCACCACACCCGCGCCCCGTCGCGGAGTTCGTTGTCCGGGCCCACCAGGGCGCCGTCACCGATGACCGCGCCGTGCAGGACCGTACGGGCGCCGACGCGGGCTCCCGCGCCGATCAGGGAGTCGCGGACCTCGGCGCCCTCTTCGACCACGGCCCCCTCCAGCACCGTGCTGCCGTCGATGCGCGCGCCCGCGCCCACGTGGGCCTGCGGGCCGATGACCGTGCCGCCGGTCAGCTTCGCGTCGCCCGCGACGGTGGCGGATTCCAGGACGAGGCGGTCGCCGCAGCGGCCCGGGACGGCCGGGGAGGGGGCGCGGCCGAGGACCAGGTCGGCGGAGCCGCGGACGAAGGCCTGCGGGGTGCCGAGGTCGAGCCAGTACGTGGAGTCGACCATGCCCTGGAGGTGGGCGCCCGCGGCGAGGAGACCGGGGAAGGTCTCACGTTCGACGGAGACGGGCCGGTCGGCCGGTATGGCGTCGATCACGGAACGGTTGAAGACGTACGCGCCCGCGTTGATCTGGTCGGTGACGATCTCCTCGGGGGTCTGCGGCTTCTCCAGGAAGGCGGTGACCCGGCCCTGCTCGTCGGTGGGCACGAGGCCGTACGCGCGGGGGTCGGTGACCCGGGTGAGGTGGAGGGAGACGTCGGCGCCCGTCCGGCAGTGGGTGTCGACGAGGGCGCGGATGTCGAGGCCGGTGAGGATGTCGCCGTTGAAGATGAGCACCGGGTCGTCGGGGCCCGAGCGCAGCCGGGAGGCGACGTTGCGGATGGCGCCGCCGGTGCCGAGCGGCTCCTCCTCGGTCACGTACTCCAGGTGCAGGCCGAGGGAGGAGCCGTCGCCGAAGTACGGTTCGAAGACCTCGGCCAGGTAGGAGGTGGCGAGCACGATGTGCTCGACCCCGGCGGCGCGGGCGCGGGCGAGTTGGTGGGTCAGGAAGGGAACGCCGGCCGCCGGGACCATCGGCTTGGGAGTGTGCACCGTCATGGGGCGCAGTCGCGTTCCCTTGCCGCCGACCAGGAGGATCGCTTCTGGCGTTGCTGGCGCTTTGGTCACGTAGTCTCTGCTTCCTGCTGGGGCTCACCGGTCGGCTGGCCAGTGTATGCAGAAGCCCGGACCGCGCCTGGTCAGCGCCCCTGGAGCCGGGCGGCTGTGCTGCGTACGGAGCTGAGCTTGCTGTAGAGGCGCTTCCCGGGGCACTCGGTCGCGAAGCCGTCGCGGTGTCCGGAGATGACGCGCAGCCTCACGTTGGCGCCCTTCTTGTACTTGTTGCCGCCGCCGGACACCAGATGGGTGGTGCCGCGTGGATTCCGGTTGAAGAGGCCGAGTTTCCACGCGGTGAGCTTGGCGACGGCCTTGACGGCCTTGGCGGAGGGCTTCTTGGCGGAGTACGTGCCGAGGACGGCGACGCCCATGCTGTTCTGGTTGAACCCGAGGGTGTGCGCCCCGAGTACGGCTTTGGTGACGCCCCCTGAGCGGCCTTCGTAGATCTTTCCGCACTTGTCGATGGTGAAGTTGTAGCCGTAGTCGCGCCAGCCCATGCTCTGGACGTGGTAGCGGTAGATACTGCGCAAAACGGAGGGGACTTGGGCGCAGGTGTAGCTGTTGCCCGTCACGGTGTGGTGGATGAAGGCGACTTTGACGGTCTTGCTGTAGACGTGGCCGCTCTCGCGGATCTTCTCGTTGGCGCCCCATCCGGCGCGGGTGACGATGCGCGGCCGGGGTGCGGTGTGGCGGGCGGCGCTGGACTCGGACTGGTCGGCGGGGAGTTGGGTGGTCCCGGACGGGCGCGGGGTGGGGGCGGTGGGCCGGGCCGTGGGTCGCGCCGTGGGCAGGGTGGTGGGCTGGGCGGTGGGCCGGGCCGCGGGGGACACGACGCCGCCGGTGGGGTGCGGGTGCGGGTGCGGAACGGCCGTGGGGTGCGGGTGCGGAACGGCCGTGGGGTGCGGGTGCGGAACAGCCGTGGGGTGCGGGTGCGGAACGGCCGTGGGGTGCGGGGTCACCGGTTGTACGGGGGTGGGGT
>NZ_JBVIZF010000066.1:0-19041 GCF_055591805.1 Streptomyces sp. NPDC041200
CCTGGCCCCGCAACGCCTCCGCACTCCGCGCCGACACCACCCACGGCACCACACCCTCAACAGCCCCCGCCGCAACCTCCTCAGGTACCTCCGGCGCCTGCTCCACGATCACGTGCGCGTTGGTGCCGGAGATCCCGAAGGACGACACCGCCGCCCGGCGGGGCCGGTCCAGTGCGGGCCAGGCGGTCGGCTCGGTGAGCAGCCGTACGCCGCTGCCTTCCCACTCCACATGCGGGGTCGGCTCGTCCAGGTGCAGGTTCGCGGGCAGGACCGCATGCCGCAAAGCCGTCACCATCTTGATGACACCCGCCACTCCGGCGGCCGCGTGGGTGTGCCCGATGTGGGACTTCAACGAGCCCAGCAGCAGCGGGCGATCGGCGGGCCGGTCCTGGCCGTATGTGGCGATCAGTGCTTCGGCCTCGATCGGGTCGCCCAGCTTCGTACCGGTGCCGTGGGCCTCCACCGCGTCCACATCGCGCGGCGACAGCTGGGCGCTTGCCAGGGCCTGGCCGATGACGCGTTCCTGGGCGACGTCGTTGGGCGCGGTCAGACCGTTCGAGGCGCCGTCCTGGTTGATGGCCGAGCCCCGGATCACCGCCATCACCCGGTGACCGTTGCGCCGCGCGTCCGACAGCCGTTCCAGCACCACCAGGCCGACGCCCTCGGAGAAGCCGGTGCCGTCCGCGGTGGCCGCGAAGGACTTGCAGCGGCCGTCCGGGGCCAGCGCCCCCTGCCGGGAGAACTCGGTGAACATGACGGGCGTGGCGAGCGAGGTGACGCCACCGCCCAGCGCCAGGGTGCATTCGCCCTGACGTAGCGCCTGGCAGGCGAGGTGGATGGCCACGAGCGAGGCGGAACACGCGGTGTCCACGGTCACCGCCGGTCCCTCCAGACCCAGCGTGTAGGCCACCCGGCCCGAGATCACACTGGTGAGTGTGCCCGTGGTGGCGTAGCCCTCGAAGCCCTCGGGAATCCGCGGGGCCCGGGCCAGATAGTCCTGGCTGGACACTCCCGTATAGACGCCGGTGCGGGTGCCTTTCAGGGTGGCAGGGTCGATTCCGGCCCGTTCCAGTGCCTCCCAGGCGATCTCCAGGACCAGCCGCTGTTGTGGGTCCATCGCCAGCGCTTCCCTCGGGCTGATCCCGAAGAACGCGGCGTCGAATTGATCGGCCTCGACGAATCCGCCGTGGCGGACACAACTGGTGCCGTAATGCTCGGGATCGGGGTGGTAGAGGTTGTCCAGGTCCCAGCCACGGTCCGTGGGGAAATCCCCGATCGCGTCCACACCCGCGCTGAGCAGCTCCCACAACTCCTCGGGGGAGGTGACCCCGCCCGGGAAGCGGCAGGCCATTCCGACCACGGCCACCGGCTCCTGGACGCGCTCCTCCGCCTCCCGCAATCGCTGCCGCGTATCGTGCAGATCAGCGGAGACCCGCTTGAGATACTCGACCAGCTTCTCTTCGTTCGCCACTAGGGGTCACCCGGCCTTCAGCATTCGTCGCGCCCGGTACATTCAGGACACACCAAGCTCGTTGTCGATAAAGTCAAGAACCTGATCCGCGGACGCGGACTCCAGCCTTTCCGCGACGTTCATCACATCCGTCGACTTCTGCGTCGGGACCTTGCCTTCGGGGGAAAGCCGCTGCACCAAATGGCGCGCGATGCCCTCCGGGGTCGGATATCTGAAAATGAGGGCCGCAGGCAGGCGCAGTCCGGTGGCCGCCGCGAGGCGGTCGCGCAACTCGACGGCGGTCAGGGACTCGAAGCCCAACTCCTTGAAGCTGGCCTCGGCGTGCACCGCGTCGGGGTCGGTGTGCCCCAGCACGGTGGCGGCGTGCTGGCGGACCAAGTGCAGCACCGCCCGTTGCCGTTCGGCCGCCGACAGCCCCCTCAGCCGGGCGGTCCAGTCGGCCGACCGCGCGCCGGCCACGGCGGCCGCGGTGCGCCGCCGCCCGCCCCGTACGCCGTCCGGTGGCACCGGCGCGGTGGTTGCGGCCACACCCTGGCCACCCGAGGGCCGCAGCTGTTCGGGCGTGGCCGGGCGCATCACGAGCGCGTCGATGGTGAGCACCGGTGCGCCCGCGGGATCGGACACGGCCACCCGCGTCCCGCGCTCGCCGTCCGCACCCTGCCGGTGCGGGGAGAGCCGGACGCGTACGGTCGTGGCGTCGGCCGCCCAGAGGGCCACGCCGCTCATCGTGAACGGCAGCCACAGCCGCTCGTCGGCCGGGCTCCGGTTCTCGTCGGGCGCCACAGCGGGGCCCCGGCCCTCATCGGACGCGAGCGCCGGTTGCAGGACCGCGTCCAGCAGGGCGGGGTGGATACCGTACCCGCCCGGCTCTCCAGCGGCCTCCGGCAACTCCACCTCGGCCAGGACGTCCGTGCCGTCACGCCACATCGCGCGTACGCCCTGGAAGGCCGGGCCGTACGCGTACCCCGAGGTGGCGATCCGTTCGTACAGCCCGTCCACCGCCACCGGCCGCGCACCGGCCGGTGGCCATACCCCGGGCCCAGCCGTGTGGTCGTCCGGCGCGGACGGGCGCAGTACGCCCGTGGCATGGCACGTCCACGCCGTGCGCGCGCTGTCGCCGTCCGGGCGGGCGTACACGCGTACCTCACGCCGCCCGTCGTCGGCGCGGGCGCCCACCGCCACCTGTACGCGGAGGCCACCCGTGGGGGGCAGCGCCAACGGGGCCCGGAACGCCAGTTCTTCGACCTCACCGCAACCGGCCTCGTCGCCCGCCCGCAGCGCCCATTCCACCAGCGCGGCGCCCGGCACCAGCGCCACTCCACCCACCACGTGCTCGCCCAGCCAGGGGTGGGTCCGAGGGGAGACGCGCCCGGTCAGCATCAGGCCGCTGCCGTCGGCGCACTCCACGGCGGCGCCCAGCAGGGGGTGTTCGACGGAGGTGAGGCCGAGGTCGGCGGGGTCGCCGCCGCGCGGGGCGGGCGCGTCCAGCCAGTACCGTTCGCGTTGAAACGCGTACGTGGGCAGCTCGACGGTACGGGGCGGCGGGTCGGCCGGGAACAGCGCGGTCCAGTCGATGTCCACCCCGGCGGTGAACGCCTGCCCCAGCGAGCGCGTCAGCTGCGCCCGGCCCCCGTGATCACGCCTCAGTGTCGGTACGGCGACGGCGGCGGCATCCGCCTCCTCGAAACACTCCCGCATCCCCATGGTCAGCACCGGATGGGTGCTGACCTCGATGAACGCCCGGTGACCGTCGGCCAGAAGCGCATACACCGCGTCGGCGAACCGCACCTGTTCGCGCAGGTTGCGCACCCAATAGCCGGTGTCGAGGTCGGCGGGCAGGGCCCGGCCGCCCGTCACCGTCGAGTGGAACACCACACCGGTGTCGGCGGAGGTGTGCGGACGGATGCCGTCCAGCAGCTGGGTCAGCTCCCGCGTGATCTGGTCTACCTGGGGGCTGTGGGAGGCGTAGTCCACCTCGATCAGCCGCGCGCGATCGCCGTTCTCCTGGCAGGCGGCCACCACGGTGGCCACCTGCCCGGGCGGCCCGGACACCACCGTGGATCCGGGCCCGTTCACGACTGCCACCACGACCGCCGCGGCCCGGTCGCCCAGCTCGGTCAGCACAGCGGCCGCCTCCTCCCGGCCCAGTCCCAGCGAGGCCATGGCGCCGCCACCCGCCAGTCGGCACAGCGCCCGGCTGCGCAGGGCCACGACCTTCGCGCCGTCCTCCAACGACAGCGCCCCCGCCACCACGGCCGCCGCGATTTCGCCCTGGCTATGGCCCACGACGGCGGCCGGGCGCACTCCGTACTCCGCCCACACGGCGGCCAGCGAGACCATCACGGCCCACAGCACGGGCTGCACCACATCGACCCGGCGCAGGTCGGCCGCTTCCCCGGTATCGCGCAGCACATCGGTGAGCGACCAGTCCACGTACGGCGCCAGCGCCCGCTCGCAGGCGGCCACCCGTGCCGCGAACACCGGTGTGGTGTCGAGGAGTTCGGCGCCCATTCCCTGCCACTGCGACCCCTGGCCCGGGAACACCAGCACCGGGCCCGGGCCGCCCGCCGCCACGGCTCCGGGAGATACCGCGCCGGGGCCCACGAGGCCCGGGTGACTGTCACCGGCCGCCAGCGCCCGGACCACCGCCGTCAGCGTGTCGCGGTCCTCGCCGACCACCACCGCCCGGTGTGCGAACGCCGACCGCGTGGTGACCAGCGACCAGCCCACCTCCGTGGCGGACGCTTCGGGATCGGTGTCCAGTACGGCGGCCAGCGCGCGGGCCTGCCCGCGCAGCGCCTCCGCGCTACGCGCCGACAGCACCCAGGGCGTGGGCCCGCCGCTGGGCCGGGCGCAGGTCGCGGCGTCCGGCTCCGGAGCCTGTTCCAGGATCAGATGGGCGTTGGTCCCGCTGATGCCGAAGGAGGAGACACCCGCGCGGCGGGGATGTTCGCCGTGCGGCCAGGCGACCGGTTCGGTGAGCAGGCGTACGGTGCCGCTGTTCCAGTCGACGTGCGGGCTCGGCTCGTCGATGTGCAGGGTGGCGGGCAGCTGCCCGTGCCGCATGGCCATCACCATCTTGATGACGCCCGCCACCCCCGCGGCCGCCTGGGCGTGGCCGATGTTCGACTTCATGGATCCGAGCCACAGGGGGCGGTCCGTCTGACGATCCTGCCCGTACGTGGCCAGCAGGGCCTGCGCCTCGATCGGGTCACCCAGCGTGGTGCCGGTGCCGTGTGCTTCCACCGCGTCCACCTCGGACGGGCTCAGCCGGGCGGCGGCCAGAGCCCGGCGGATCACCCGTTGCTGCGACGGCCCGTTCGGCGCCGTCAGGCCGTTGGACGCACCATCCTGGTTGACTGCCGAGCCCCGGATGAGTGCCAGCACCGGGTGGCCGTCGCGCCGCGCGTCGGACAGCCGCTCCAGCAGCACCAGACCCGCGCCCTCGCCCCAGCCCGTGCCGTCCGCGGCCGCCGCGAACGGCTTGCACCGGCCGTCGGGGGCCAGGCCGCGCTGACGGGAGAAGCCTGTGAACATGCCCGGTGCGGACATCACGGCCACTCCGCCCGCCAGCGCCATCCGGCACTCCCGCTGCCGTAGCGCCTGGGCGGCCAGATGCAGCGCCACCAGCGACGACGAACACGCGGTGTCCACCGTCACCGCGGGCCCCTCCAGCCCGAAGGTGAAGGCGATGCGCCCGGACACCACGCTGGGCGTGCTGCCGGTCAGCAGATGGCCGTCGAGCCCCTTCGGCGCCTCGTGCAGCCGTGGGCCGTAGTCCTGGGGTGTCACCCCGACGAACACACCCGTCGAGCTGCCCGCCAGCGCGTCGGGGCGGATGCCCGCGCGTTCGAACGCCTCCCACGCGGTCTCCAGCAGCAGCCGCTGCTGCGGGTCGGTGGCCAGGGCCTCGCGCGGGCTGATCCCGAAGAACTCGGCGTCGAAGTGCGCGGCGTCGTACAGGAATCCGCCCTCACGGGCATAGCTGGTGCCGGGACGGTCGGGGTCCGGGTCGAAGAGGGCCGCCAGATCCCAGCCCCGGTCCCCCGGGAACGCGCCGATCGCGTCCACGCCCTCGGCCAGCAGCCGCCACAGCGCCTCTGGTGTGTCGGCGCCGCCGGGGTAGCGGCAGCTCATGGCCACCACCGCGATGGGATCGTCGTCGGTGGCCGCGGTGGCGGCCGGTAGCGGGGGCATGAGGCTCGTTGGCGCGTCCGGGGTCCGGTCGGCGCGGGTGCGCAGATGGGCGGCGACGGCCAGTGGCGTGGGGTGGTCGAAGGTGAGCGTGGCGAGCAGGGGCAGACCGGTGGCTTCGCTGAGCCGCTCGCTCAGCTCCGTGGCCGCGAGGGAGTCGAAGCCCAGCTCCTTGAAGCTGAGGGCCGGGTCGATGGCCTCCGGGCCGGGGTGTCCCCGGACGACGGCCGAGGCCTCGCGCACCACGTCAAGCAGGGCGCGGTCGCGCTCCGCGCCGGTCAGCTCCGCCAGCCGCCCGGTCAGCGGCGCCGGGGTGGCCGCGCTGTCCGTGGCCGGGGCCGTGGGCTCCGCTCCGGGCCAGTAGCGCTGCCGCTGGAAGGCGTACGTCGGCAGGCTCACCGGGCGGGAGCGGGGTTCGCCGAAGACCCGCTCCCAGTCGAGGGCGGCGCCGCGTACGTGTGCTTCGGCCATGGCGGTGGCGAAGGTGCGCGCCTCCGGCCGGTCACGTCGCAGAGCGGCTACGGCGAGGGGGCGCGGCCGGTCGGGGCCGTCGTCGGTGGCGGGGTGCTCGGCGAGGCATTCGCGGGCCATGGCGGTCAGCTGGGCGTCCGGTCCGAGTTCGAGGAAGGTGGTGACGCCCGCCGCGCGGAGGGTGTGCGTTCCGGTGGCGAAGCGCACCGCGTCACGGGCGTGGCGGGCCCAGTGGTCCGGGGAGGCGAGCTGGTCGGCGGTGGCGACGCGGCCCGTCACATTGGAGACGATGGGAATGGCCGGTGCGGTGACGGTCAAAGAGGCTGCTACGGCGCGCAGTTCGCCGAGGATCCGGTCCATGTGCGGGGAGTGGAAGGCGTGGCTGACCTTGAGCAGACGCGCCTTGTGGCCGCGCTCCCGCCAGAGGGCGGTGGTGGCGTGGACGGTGTCCCGGTCCCCGGAGACCACGACGGAGGCGGGTCCGTTGACGGCGGCGATGCCGATCCGGTCCTCCCTACCGGCCAGCAGGTCGGTGGCTTGGTCCACAGTGGCCTGCCATGCGGCCATCACCCCGTCCGCCGTGACCGACTGCATGAGCCTGCCTCGGGCGGCCACCAGTGCGCAGGCGTCGGGGAGAGAGAACGCTCCGGCTCCGTGTGCCGCAGCGATCTCGCCGACCGAGTGCCCCATCAGATAGTCGGCCGTCAGCCCCCAGGAGGCCACCAGCCGGTACAGGGCGACTTCGAGGGCGAACAGCGCGGGCTGGGTGTACGACGTGCGGTCCAGCAGTGCCGCCCGCGGCGTTCCGGGCTCGGCGAACATGATGTCGCGCAGGGGCTGGTCGAGGTGCGGGGCGAGGGTGTCGCAGACCTCGTCCAGGGCGTCGGCGAAGGCTGGGTGCGCGGCGTACAGTTCGCGGCCCATGCCGGGGCGCTGGCTGCCCTGGCCGCTGAAGAGCAGGGCGATCCCTCCCTCGGCCACCCGGCCCCGGACCAGTCCGGCGGTCTGTGTGCCCTGCGCGAGCGCGTCGAGCCCGCGCACCAGCTCGTCGGGGTGGTGGCCGTCGCCGAGGAGCACGGCCCGGTGGGCGAAGGCGGTCCGGCTGGTGGCCAGCGCTTGCCCGATGTCCGCGTGTCCGATGTCCGCGGTGCCGTCGCCGGGGTGGGCGGCGAGGTGGTCGCGCAGCCGCCCGGCCTGGGCGCGCAGTGCCTCGGGGGTCCTGGCGGAAAGTGGCCACAGGACGACGGACGGGGGCGGTGACGGAAGCGGTGGCATCGTGGCCGAAGAAGGGGCCGCGACAGGGGCGGAGGCAGATGCGGGTGGTTCGGCGAGCACCAGATGGCAGTTGGTGCCGCCCATCCCGAAGGAGCTGACCCCGGCAACCAGCGGCTGGTCCGGCCGTGGCCACGCGGAGAGTTCGTCGTGGACGCGCAGTCCGAGACGGGCCAGCGGAATGCGCGGGTTCGGGGTCGCGTAGTGGAGGCTGGGCGGGAGTTGCCGGTGGGTGATGCTGAGGACGCACTTGAGCAGTCCGACGATCCCGGCGGCGCCCTCCAGGTGGCCCACGTTGGTCTTGGCGGAGCCGACCGGCAGGGGGTTGTGCGCCGTACGGGTGGTGCCGAGGGCGGCGCCGAGCGCCGCGGCCTCGATGGGGTCGCCGACGGGGGTGCCGGTGCCGTGCAGTTCGACGTACTGGACGTCGGCGGGTGAGGTTCCGGCGCGCTGGTGGGCGAGCCGCACCACGGCTTCCTGCGCTGCCGGGCCGGGGGTGGTCAGGCCGTCGGTGGCTCCGTCGTTGTTGAGGGCGCTGCCACGGATCACGCAGTACACCGGGTCGCCGTCGCGCACCGCCGCGGCGAGGGGCTTGAGCAGGACGGCGCCGCCGCCCTCGCCACGTACGAAGCCGTTGGCACGCGCGTCGAAGGTGTGGCAGCGGCCGTCCGGGGAGAGTCCGCCGAACTGGGCCGCGGCGGCCTCCATGCTCTCCTCGGTGAGGATGAGGTTGACGCCACCTGCCAGCGCCAGGGCGCATTCGTGGCGGCGCAGGCTCTCGCACGCGGTGTGAACGGCCACCAGGGACGAGGACTGCGCGGTGTCGACGGTGAGGCTCGGGCCGCGCAGCCCGTAGCCGTGGGAGATCCGGTTGGCGATGATGCTGCGGTGTACGCCGGTCATGGCGTGCCGGGTGCTCGCGAGGGGCCGGTGGCGGCGCAGCACGGCCGCGTACTCGTCCCAGATGGCGCCGACGAAGACACCGGTGGCGGTGTCCTTCAGCGTCTCGGGGCGGATTCCGGCGTCCTCGAACGCCTCCCAGCTGAGTTCGAGCATCAGCCGCTGCTGAGGGTCCATGGCCACCGCTTCGCGCGGCGGGATGCCGAAGAACTCGGCGTCGAACGTGTCGACGTGGTCCAGGAATCCGCCGTACCACGTAGGGGAAGGAGCCGCCGGGGTGTCGGGGTGGCGGCGGTCGGCGGGCATCGCGGTGATGGCGTGGCGGCCCTGCCGCAGCAGCCGCCAGAAGGCTGACGGGCTGGGTGCGTGGGGCAGTCGGCAAGCCATTCCCACGACGGCGATGGGTTCCGCGGGCTGAGGTGGCCGGGTGGGCAGGGCGCTAGCCATCACACCACGTACGGCGCTCGGAATAGGCAGGGATGTGGTTGCTCATGGGCGGCACTCCCGCTCCGGATTGATGATCGGTGCGAGCACGTGGCCCATCGTGGGGCGCGGTTCTAAAGGCACACCAAATGCCCGCGGCCGGTCACTTTAGAGACGCGTTACCGGAACCCCGGACCATCGCTTAACAGGTGAGCCCCAGTGGCCACTTGACGGCCGACCGGAGCGCCGAGCACACAGGAGGAGTGCCATGACATCCCCATCACCCGCGCCGCCAGGCGGCCAGGTGTCGGACTACTACAGTTCGCTCGGACCGCTGCTGCAGATGGCGTGGGACGACAACTTCCACTTCGGCTACTGGGACGGTCCGTCCGACACCAGCTCGGTCCAGGAGGCGACGGACCGCTTCACCGATCTGCTCATCGAACGGCTGCGGGTGGGCCCGGGAGACCGGGTGCTGGACGTGGGCTGCGGTATCGGCAAGCCCGCGCTGCGGGTGGCGTCGACGACCGGGGCCGGTGTTCTGGGGATCACCATCAGCGAGCTTCAGGTCAGGCAGGCGACCGAAGCGGCGTGCGCCGCACACATGTCCGACCAGGTGTCGTTCCGGTACGCCGACGCCATGGCCATGCCGCTCGGGGAAGCGTCCTTCGACGCCGTACTCGCATTCGAATCCATCAACCATATGCACCGGCCCACGGCGCTGCGCGAGATCGCCCGGGTGCTGGTTCCCGGTGGCCGGCTGGTGCTGACGGATGTGACGCCGCCGGGCGATGACAGCTATCAGCCCAAGGACGATCCCGGCACGGTCACCTCGCTGACCCGGATGAGCGACTGGCCCGGTCTGATCAGCGACGCCGGACTGGTGCTGGACGAGCTGACGGACGTCACCGAGCACACCAAGGACACCGCCAACCGCATGATCGACGGCATCCTGAAGTGCCGCCGGGAGTTCGAGGAGCGGCACGGGGTCAGCGTGCAGGAAGTGCTCGACGCCGCGAAGTCGGCGCTGCCCACGGTGCCCAGCGCCGGTTGCGCGATCGTGGTGGCTCACAAGCCTTGACCAAGGATTCCGGGGGCCGGTTTCCACGGGGTGACCGGTTCCCGAAGTCCCGCAATTACCCACTTCTCATCAACGGAGCCGATTCGACGCCGCTTTGGGCATGGCGCGCTTGAACCCGTCGACTCGGTCAGCGTATTGTCATTCGCTGACCGCCACTCAAGGCCGACGATATCCGGACTCTGATCTTCCACACGGTATCGAAATGCGCGCCTTTCCCCGCGAGGGCGCCTCTAGTGCGCATCCATCCGGACTCTAGGTGAGGTGGGTAGTCATAGGAGTCGCTTAGAACGAAGGGCACCTGCCAAGGGCAGTGAACTGCGGAGTCGTGGTTTCTGAATCACCGGCAGGTCCGTGATAAAGAGGGGTGAGTAATGGCAGTCGCGAACGACGTGAGTAAGCGGAACCGGCAGCACTGTCCGTCCCCGTGCAGCGATAAACAGCCGGTCCACTTCCCACAGGCGGGCGGCTCGGCGGCACATATGCGACACGGGCCCGCACATTCGTTCGTCTCCAACAGACAGGCGCCACCCCAGGGCGGGCAGGGAAACACAAAGAATCTCGCGGGGATTTCCGGCAACGGGGCCGACTGTCCCATGACCGCACGCATCGGCGACTGGGACGGGGCAAGCAGTGCGATATGAGATCATGGGGCCTCTCCGTGTGGTCGAGGAGGGGCGGAAATTATCCATCAGGGCACGGAAGATCGAAGTCCTGTTGACCGTCCTCCTGGTCCGCGCGGATCAGGTGGTCCCGATCGACCAGCTCATCACGGAGATCTGGGGCCAGGATCCGCCTCGCCGGGCGATCGCGGGTCTTCATGTGTATGTCTCCCAGATTCGCAAGTTCCTGCGCCGGCCCCATCAGAGCGAAAGCCCGGTTCTCACCCGCCCTCCGGGATACGTCCTGCGGCTGGGTCCGGATGATCTCGACTTCCACTGTTTCGAACGGCTGGTGAGCGAGGGCCGGGATCACCTCCGGGAGCGACGCTACAAGCAGGCCACGACCAGTTTCGAAAGCGCGCTCGACCTCTGGCGCGACCCGCTGCTGGACGATGTCTGCCACGGGCCGATTCTCGAGGGATTTCAGACCTGGCTGAAGGAAGCCCGTCTGGAATGTGTCGAGATGCTGACCGATTCACGGCTGATGCTCGGGCGCCATCGCGAGCTCGTGAGTGATCTGTACCAACTGACCACCGAGCATCCACTGCGGGAGGCGCTGCACCGTCAGCTGATGCTGGCGCTCTACCGATGCGGCCGCCGGGCGGACGCCCTGCATGTGTATCAAGCGGCCCGGAAGACGCTCAACGAGGAACTCGGACTCGAACCATGCCGGGCGCTCCAGGACATGCAGCGGGCCATCCTCACCTCGGATGACCGGCTCGAACTGCACGTTCCCGCGTAAAGAGGTGAACAGGTGACGGAACAGAGCACGTATTTTCCCGACGGCGTACCGATCGAGGTCATCCTCGAAGGGGGGCCGGACGATCTCCCCCGGGCGCATCGGACCGGTCAGTCGTCCCTTGCCACCCGGAAGCTCAAAATCCAGCATCGCAACGGATACGAGCATTTCGAACTCGTTGACGGCGATCTCATCCCGGCGGTCTTTCGCTGGATCATGCGCACCAAAATAGCCGAGTAGCCGCCGGGGTCGGAAAACCTCCGCCGAGGGGTGCCGGACCGCTTGTCCATCGGTCCGGCACCCTTCGGCGGGACAGGCCCCATGCGATCAGGAGGACCGCGTGCTCATTCCACGATGGCGAGGGGCCGCGGTCGCCGCGGTCGCCATATCGACGTCCCTCGCCGCCGTCGCCACCGGGCCCGCCGCGGCCCGCCCCTCCGCCCGGCCCTCGGTCACCGTGTCCGATGGCCGTACCCAGCCGGTGTTCTCCTACCGGGACGCCATCCGGGAACACGTCATGGTCCAGACCCCCGTCGACAGCGACGGCGACGGCGCCAAGGACCGCGTGGCCGTGGACATCATCCGGCCCCGGGAGACCGAGCAGGGCCTCAAGGTCCCGGCCATCATGCTGGCCAGCCCGTACAACGACACCGTCGGCCGGGGCTTCGAGGCGGAGAAGAAGACCTACGACGCCGAGGGCGGCGCGAACCCGTCCAAGTTTCCCCTCTTCTATGACAACTACTTCGTGCCCCGTGGCTACGCCGTCGTCGATGTCGACGTGACCGGCACCGGCAGATCCGACGGCTGCCCGACCATCGGTGGCAAGGCCGATGTCGCCGCCGCCACCTCGGCGATCGACTGGCTGAACGGCCGGGCCACCGCTTACCGGGCCGATGGCAGCGAGGCGAAGGCCACGTGGTCGAGCGGCAAGACCGGGATGATCGGCCACTCCTATGAGGGGACCCTGGCGAACGCCGTGGCGGGCACCGGGGTGAAGGGGCTGGAGACGATCGTCCCGATCTCCGGGATCAGCTCCTGGTACGAGTTCGCCCGGACGAACGGCGCCAAGCACTGGAACGGGTTCGGACCCTGGCTGGCCGGTTCGCTGGACTCCGATCCGCCCGCCAAGTGCCAGGCGGTGCGCGACGGCCTGGCCGCGGGCGAGGACGACGCCACCGGCAACTACAACGCCCACTGGAAGGAGCGGGACTACCTCGCGCCACCGGCTCCCCAGGTGAGCAAGGTGCGGGCGAGCGTGTTCGCCGTCCACGACCTCAGCGACTACAACGTGCGGATCGACCAGTTCGCCGACTGGTGGGCCCCGCTGGCCGAGCGCGACGTACCGCGCAAACTGTGGCTCGGACGCTACGGCCACACCGACCCGTTCGACTGGCCCGGGCGGCGCGCCCGCTGGGTCGACACCGTGCACCGATGGTTCGACCACTGGCTGTACGGCATCCGGAACGGCATCATGACCGAGCCCCGGGTCGACCTGCAGACCGGTCCGGACACCTGGACCACCCAGGCCGACTGGCCCGCCCACACCTCCCCGGCGTCCCTGCACCCCGGGCCCGACGGCTCACTGGCGCTCCGCCCCGCAACCGGCACCGGGACCTTCACCGATCTCAAGCTGAACGAGGCGGACCTCACCGCCGACCCGGCCACCGCCCGGCCCGGCCGACTCGCGTTCCTCACCGAGCCGCTGCGCACCGGCACACGGATCTCGGGCACCCCCGCCGTGGACCTCAGGGTCACGCTCGACAAGCCGACGTCGAACCTCACCGCGCTCCTGGTCGACTACGGCGAGGGCGAACGCATCGACTGGGCGCGCAACGATCCCCTGAACGGCATCCACGACGGGCTGCGCGGGCTCACCGAGGAGTCCTGCCACGGCGAGAGCACCGACGCGGACGACGCGTGCTACAAGAAGACGGCCAATGTGACGGTGCGCGCCCCCTCCGAGGTGATCGCCCGTGGCTGGATGGACGCGCAGAACCGCCACTCGCTGACCACACCCGAACCGCTGACCCCGGGTGCGTCCTACCGCGTCGCGTGGCAGACGCTGCCAGGCGACTACCAGGTCAAGCCCGGCCACCTGCTCGGACTCGTCCTGGCGGGCACCGACGCCGACTTCCTCTACTTCGAGGACCCCACCGGGGCGAAGGTGACCGTCGATCTGGCCGCCAGCCGGATCACCGTGCCGATGGCCGCCGCACGGCGTGGATGAGATGCGCGCCCGCCCCCGCTGACGGTCCCCCGCGCCACCCCCGTATCGGGCGGCCTGGGCCCCGTAGCGGATGTCCTCCGCGACGGTCAGCCCCAGGCCGCCCGCCAGTGTGGCGATCTGCCGAGCGTGACGAGCACCGCCGCCCGGGTCAGATACGGGACGACACCGAGCCAGCTGACGAACGCCGGGCGGCCTGGGGCGAAGCCCGCCGCCGCCAAGCCGTCGGCCAAGCCCTGGCGTTCCTCGCACACCCGTAATCCGGCGTCCTGTTGGGGCGCGGCAGCCGTAGGTGTCCAGCATCACCACCTGCCGTACGACACGTCCGGCCGAGGCCGCCACCGCGTCCTCGGCGAAACGCGCCCGGGCGGCCAGGCCCGGCCGGATCGCCTCCCGCCCGGGGTCGAACGCCGCCGCGAGGACCGGATTGTCGGCGTCCGGGCCGAGGATGCGCAGCGCCAGCACATCGCCGAACACTCTGCCGCCTCCGCACGAGTACGCCCATTCAGCCGATACCGCACGGGCCCGAGGGGGCTCATCGGGTGGATCCGGTCTGCCGTTCCAGTGAAGCTCGGCACCGCTCCGCTGGGTGATCTTTTGTCGTGCATATAAATACGACAATCCACCCATTTGCCCCTCGTGAGTGCGGAGTGCAACGTGTTCCCTCACCGACGCCACCGAACGGCGATATTCGCGGCCATCCTGCTCGCCACCGCCGCCACCGCATGTGGCAGTGGCGACGACCCCGCCATCGGCCACGCCGAGCAGAAGCCCTCCGAGACAGCGGGTGCGGCGCGGGCCGAGCCGCAGAAGAAGTTCACCCTGGTGGCCACCGGTGATCTCCTCGCCCACGCCTCCGTCATCCGTCAGGCCCGCGCGGACTCGGGCGGCGAGGGCTACGACTTCCATCGCATGCTGGTCGGTGCCGCGCCCGTGGTCGCCCAAGCCGATCTGGCGATCTGCCACATGGAGACGGTGTACGGCGCGGCGGGCGGACCGTTCACCGGATACCCCACGTTCAAGACCCCGCCCCAGATCGCCGACGCGATCAGGAAACTCGGCTACGACTCCTGCTCCACGGCCTCCAACCACACGCTGGACGCCGGGACGGAGGGCGTGACCCGCACCCTCGACGCCCTGGACAAGGCCGGTGTCCAGCACACCGGATCGGGCCGGTCCGCCCGGGAGAGCACCGCCCCGGCCCTCATGGAGGCCGGTGGCGCCAAGGTGGCCCAGCTCGCCTACGCGTACGGCACCAATGGCATCCCGGTGCCCGAGGGGAAGCCCTGGCTCGTCAACCTCATCGACGCCGAGCGCATCATCAAGGACGCCCGGGCCGCCCGCCGCGCGGGGGCGGATGTGGTCGTGGTGAGCACACACTGGGGCACCGAGTGGCAGCAGGCGCCGGACAAGCTCCAGCTGTCCCTGGCCAAGAAGCTCACCGCGTCCCGGAGCCACGGCCGCCGCGACATCGACCTCATCATCGGCACCCACGCCCATGTCCCCCAGGCCTACGAGAAGGTCAACGGCACCTGGGTGGTCTACGGCATGGGCGACCAGGTCGCGGGCATCATGCCGGACGAGCGCGGCCAGATGGGCTCGGCGGCCCGCTTCACCTTCACCCCGCCCACCGCCGAGGGCAAGCCGTGGGAGGTGGCGAAGGCGGAGTTCGTCCCGCACGCCGTGGACAACGACCCGATCACCGTGGTCAACCTCCCCCGGGCGCTGGAGAAGAGCCCCGGCGACAGCCACTACACCCACGCACTGTCCACCATCCGGGAAGCGGTCCTCAGCCGGGGCGCGCAGAAGGACGGCCTCACCATGGGGCGCTGACGGTCAGATGGTCTTGACGGTCAGATGGTCCCAACGGTCACGTGGCCGCGGGCTCCTGCTCGATGTGGAACGCCAGCGCGTCGTTCTCCACGTCGACTTCGACCGGGCTGTGCGGCCGCAGCTCGCCGCCGAGCAGCATCCGGGAGAGCGGGTTGTCGACCTCACGCTGGATCGTACGGCGCAGCGGGCGGGCGCCGTACTCCGGCTGGTGGCCGTGGCGGGCCAGCCAGTCGACCGCGGCGGGGGTGAAGTCGAGGGGAATGTCCTGGGCGCGCATCCGGCGGCGGGTCTCCTCCAGCAGCACATCGGTGATCTGGCGCAGCTGTTCGTCGGCGAGCCTGCGGAAGATCACGATCTCGTCGATGCGGTTGAGGAATTCGGGACGGAAGTGTTCCCGCAGCGGGCGCAGCACCCGCTCGCGGCGGGCGGCCTCGTCGGTCTCGGCGTCGCCACCGCCGAAGCCGAGGACGGAGCCGCGGCCGGTGATGGCCTCGGAGCCGAGGTTGCTGGTCATGACGATGACGGTGTTCTTGAAGTCGATGGTGCGGCCCTGGGCGTCGGTCAGCCTGCCGTCGTCGAGTACCTGGAGCAGGATGTTGAACACGTCCGCGTGGGCCTTTTCCACCTCGTCCATGAGCAGCAGCGCGTACGGCTGCCTGCGCACCGCCTCGGTCAGCTGTCCGGCCTCCTCGTGGCCGACGTATCCGGGTGGCGCGCCGACGAGTCGGCTGACGGTGTGCTTCTCCTGGTATTCGCTCATGTCGAGCCGGACCATCCGGTCCTCGCTTCCGAAGAGCGCCTCGGCCAGGGCACGGGCGAGTTCGGTCTTGCCGACGCCGGTGGGGCCGAGGAAGAGGAAGCTGCCGCTGGGGCGGTGGGGGTCGGCGAGTCCGGCCCGGGAGCGCAGCACGGCGTCGGAGACGGCGGCGACGGCCTCCTCCTGGCCGATGACCCGCTTGTGGAGGTGCTCTTCCAGGCCGAGCAGCCGCTCGCGCTCCTCCTGGGTGAGGCTGCTGACGGGGATGCCGGTCTGCCGGGAGACGATGTCGGCGATGTCCTCGACGGTGACCTCGGAGACCCGGGAGCCGTGGAACTGGGCGCCGGATCCCTCGGTGATACGGGCGCCGAGTTCGGCGAGGCGGTCGCGCAGTGAGGTGGCGCGCTCGTACTGCTCGGCGGCGACGGCCTGGTCCTTGTCGCGGGTCAGCTGTTCGACCTCGCGCTCCAGGGCGCGCAGATCGGTGCCGCGGGCGCTGGAGCGCAGCCGTACCCGGGCCCCGGCCTGGTCCATCAGGTCGATGGCCTTGTCCGGGAGGAAGCGGTCGGCGAGGTAGCGGTCGGCGAGTTCGACGGCCGCGAACAGCGCCTCGTCGGTGTAGCGGACCTGGTGGTGTGCCTCGTGGCGGTCGCGGAGCCCGTGCAGGATGGAGACGGCGGCCGTGGGGGTGGGTTCGGGGACCATGATGGGCTGGAAGCGGCGGGCGAGGGCCGCGTCCTTCTCGATGTACTGGCGGTACTCCTGGAGTGTGCTGGCGCCGATGACATGCAGCTCGCCGCGGGAGAGGGCGGGCTTGAGCAGGTTTCCGGCGTCCATGGTGCCGCCCTCGGAGCCGCCGCCCGCGCCGACGACGGTGTGCAGTTCGTCGATGAAGACGATGAGTTCGTCGGAGTGGGCGCGGATCTCGTCGATGATGGCGGTGAGGCGCTGTTCGAAGTCGCCGCGGTAGCGGGTCCCGGCCACGACGCCAGCGAAGTCGAGCTGGATGACGCGGCGGCCGAGGAGGATGTCCGGCACGTCGCCGTCGGCGATGCGCTGGGCCAGCCCCTCGACGACGGCGGTCTTGCCGACGCCCGCCTCGCCGATCAGGACGGGGTTGTTCTTGCCGCGCCGGGCCAGGATCTCGATGCTCTGCTCGATCTCCTCGTCGCGGCCGATCACCGGGTCGACGCGGCCCTCCCGGGCCAGGTCGGTCAGATCGCGGCCGTACCGGTCGAGGGTCGGGGTGCCGCGGCGGTCCGCCACCGGCCGCTGGTCGGCGCCGGAGGCCGGGGCCGGCCGGCCCGCCGGGGGCCCGCCACGGGGTTCGAAGTGGGCGGCGTGGAGGATCTGCCCGGCGGTGGAGTCCCGGTTTGCGGCGAGGGCGATCAGTACGTGTTCGGGGCCGATGTACGAGGAGCCGCGGGCCCGGGCGATCTCGTGGGCGTCGAGCAGCGCCCGCTTGACGGCGGGGGTGACGGCGACCGAGCCGCGTGGCGGGCCGTCCCCCGCCTGCCGGTCGATCTCGGCGGCGAGCCGGTCGGGGTCGGCCCCGGCGCGGGAGACCATGGTGCGGGTCGGTTCGGCGCTGAGCGCCGCCCGCAGCAGGTGTTCGGTGTCGAGGTCGGTGCTGCCGTGTTCGGCGGCGTACGACGCGGCGGATGAGACGAGGTGACGTGCGGTCTCGCTCATGAGCCGGCCGAAGTCGACATGCCGGTCGGACCGCTGCCCGCCGGGCCCGGTTCCGAGGAAGCGTGCGAGGAAG
Organism: Streptomyces sp. NPDC041200; assembly: GCF_055591805.1. Classification (NCBI taxonomy): domain Bacteria; kingdom Bacillati; phylum Actinomycetota; class Actinomycetes; order Kitasatosporales; family Streptomycetaceae; genus Streptomyces; species Streptomyces sp. NPDC041200. Next base: position 17,790 of record NZ_JBVIZF010000066.1, read on the forward strand.
TCGCCGAGTGGGTCTGGCCCGAAGTCGTCAGGGCCATCGTTCCCGCTGCCCATATCACTACTTTAGCGGTGGTTCGCGCGATGCTCAGCTTTCCGGGTGGCGGCGTTCGAGGACGACCAGGGCCGCGTCGTCGCCCTGATGGCCTCCGATGTGGGCGAGCAGGTCGCGGCGCAGGTGGTCCACGAACCCCCGGGGTCCGTCGCCGTCCCAGGTCTGGAGCCGTTCGGTGAGCGGGTAGAAGGTGCCGTCGGCGTCGCGCGCCTCGATCACACCGTCGGTGTACAGGAGCAGCAGATCACCCGGTTCGAACGGGTAGTCCTCGACCCGGTAGCGGCCGGCCGCCAGGTGGCCGAGGCCCAGGGGCAGGGCGGGGGCGCGGCCCTCGAGGGCCTTGATGGTGGCATCGCGCAGCAGGAACGGCGGTGGGTGTCCGCAGTTGACCATCCGTACCACCGGCTGGTCGTCGGGGATCTCCAGGACGGCGGCGGTGACGAACGACTCCCCCGCTCCCGGCGCCCGGTCGGCGGGTTCGGTGCGCTCCGCGGACAGGGCGGCGTCCAGGTGGGAGACGAGTTCGGGCAGCGGTACGGGCCAGTGAGCGATCGCGCGGAAGGCGCCGAGCACCAGGGAGGCGTCCGCGACGGCGGTGAGCCCGCTGCCGCGCACATCGCCGATGATCAGGCGGGTGCCGTTCGAGGTACGGGCCGCCGCGTACAGGTCGCCGCCTATCTCCGCGCCCGGCTCGGCGGCGAGGTAGACGGAGGCGATGCGCAACGGCCCGACCCGGTCGGGCAGCGGGCGCAGCAGGACTTTCTGCGCCACGTCGGCCACCGCCCGGACCCGGCTCAGCTCGCGGGCGTGGCGGTCGAGCACGGTGCGGAAGAGCACGATGAGGGCGGAGACGAGGATCAGGGTGAAGAGTTCGGCCATCCGGTTGGGCGCGGTCAGCCGGTCCTGCCCGGCGTTGATCCCGATCTGGGCGCCCACGGCCACCAGGCCGATACTGCCGGTGAGCAGCGGTCCGGCGAAGGACGCGGTCATGGCGGGGGCGGCGATCAGCAGGGGGCTGAGCCGGACGCTCGCGGGGCCGAACACATCGCCCAGCACGATCAGGACGATGAGTGCCAGGGGGATCGCGACCAGGGCCCGTCTCCCCTGCTGCCCTGGCCGGCCGAGTTCCAGGGGACCCTGCCGAATATCCACATCTACTACTTACGCCTCTTCCGGCCTCCCGCGCCACCCCCGTTTCGTC
>NZ_JBVIZF010000067.1:0-18758 GCF_055591805.1 Streptomyces sp. NPDC041200
ATGAAGTGCCGCTGCAGGAACACATAGAGGATCACCACCGGCAGCGCCACGATCACGGACGCGGCGGCGAGCAGGGAGAACTGGGTGGTGTGCTCGCCCTGGAAGAAGGCCAGACCGAGCGGCGCGGTGCGCTTGCTCTCGTCCGTGATCATGACCAGCGGGAGCAGGAACTCGTTCCACGTCCACATGAAGACGAGCATGGCCATCGTGAGCAGCGCCGGGCGCCCGGCCGGCACCAGGATCTGCCACAGCACCCGCCAGTCCGAGGCTCCGTCGAGCCGAGACGCCTCGATCACACTGGACGGCACCGAGCGGAAGAAGTTGCGCATCCAAAAGATGCCGAAGGCCAGGGACTGGGCAGTCTGCGGAAGGATCAGCGACCAGTACGAGTCGGTGAGCCCGAGGGACCGCAGGTTGAAGTAGAGCGGGATGACGAACGCCTCGGGCGGCACCATCAGGCCGACCAGCGTGATGTAGAAGAGCACCGAGCGGCCCGGGTAGCTGAAGTGCGCGAAGGAGTACCCGGCGAGGATCGCCAGGAACCCGGTGAGCAGCACCACGCTCACGGTAACCAGCACGCTGGACACGAGGTACGTGGCGAAGTGCCCCTCGGACCACGCTGCGGAGAAGTTGCTCGAGTCGAGACGGTTCGGCCAGCTGAACGACGCGGAGGCCTCACTGCGCGGGGTGAGCGCGGAGGTCAGCACCCCGATGAGGGGCATTGTCGCGAGCGCGGCGAAGACGATGAGGATCGCGTAGCTGAGAGCGCGTTCGCGCCGGGAGATCACCGGTCAGTCCTCCTTGGGCTGGAGTTTGGTGATCGCGTAGGTGACCAGGAGGATGATCAGCGTCAGGACCACGGCGATGGCGCAGGCCGAGCCGACCTGGCCGGTCTGGAAGGCGCGGTTGTACACCTCGAAGGCGGGCAGGCTGGTGGAGTCGCCGGGACCGCCATGGGTGGAGATGTACACCAGGTCGAACGTGCGCAGCGCGGCGATGACGGTGAGGGTGAGCGCCACGGTGATCTGGCCGCGCAGTCCGGGCAGTGTGACGGCGAAGAACTCCCGGACCGCTCCGGCGCCGTCCACCTTGGCGGCCTCGTAGAGTTCGCGCGGGATCTGGCCGATCCCGGAGATGAACAGCACGAGGCACAGGCCGATCTCCAGCCAGGTGCCGATGAGCCCGACGGCCGGCAGAGCGGTGCCGAAATCGCCGAGCCAGGCGCGGGTGACCGACTTCAGGCCGATGGCCCGCAGCAGGGTGTTGAGCACGCCGTCGGGCGCGTAGATGGCCGTCCACGCGGTGGCGGTGACGACCATGGCGACGATCTGGGGCAGGAAGATCACGGCCCGGAAGAAGGACGCGCCGCGCAGCCGTGCCGCGCGGGTGGTCACCCCCGCCAGCATCAGTGCCAGCGCAGTCGGGATGACGGCGAAGAAGAGGATGAGCACCAGGGAGTGGACGAAGCTCGCGCGCAGCTGCGGGCTCCGCGCGATCTCGGTGTAGTTGGCGAGACCGGCCCAGGTCGAGCCGGACAGGCCGTCCCAGTGGTACAGGGAGATCTGGACCAGCTGCCCTAGCGGGACCAGCAAGAAGGCGGCGAGGACGGTGAAGGCGGGAAGGAGGTAGAGGTATCCCTTCACCTGGGGCCGGCCGCGGCGCCCGGCCGGGCGCCGTCGGGGCGCTTCGGCCGGGCGCTTGTGCGCGGGTGTGCGGGGCGTGGTGACTGCCATGGTTCCGTTTCCGGTCGCGGGTCTACCGGCTCTGCTGGAAGGAGGAGTAGTCGGACTGGAGCTTCTCGCCGAACTTCTCCGGGCTCAGCTGGTCTGCCGTGACTTCCTGTACCGCGGCGGTGAGGGTGTCGTAGAAGGTCGGGGTGGAGTAGTCGAGGTACGGCAGCAGTCCGTCCTTCTGACTTACGGCCTTCCACTCCTTCAGGATGTCGGCATGGACCGTGCCCTCGGCGGGCTTCCATGACGGTGGCGGCAGCGCGGGGAGGTTGCCCTTGTCCGCGGAGACCTTCATGCCGCCTGTGTCGACCAGGAAGTTGACGTAGGCGGCGGCCACGTCGGGGTGCCGGGACTTGGACGTGACGGCCCACGCCAGCCCCTCGCCGCCCTGGGTGAGCGGGGTCGCGCCGGAGGACGGGGCCAGTGCGGTGAAGCCGACCTTCCCGGCACCCATCTTCTGCGCGAGGGTGGCCTGCTGCCAGGTGCCGTCCACCAGGAAGGCGGACTTGCCCGCGGCGAAGGCGGAAGCGGCCTGGTCGGCGCTCTGGCCATTGAAGCCGGAGGTCAGATAGCCCTTCTTGGCCCACTGCTGGAGGACCTGGGCGGCCTTCACGGTGCCGGAGCCGGTCCACGTGGCCTTGCCCTGGTCGAAGACGAGGTTGCGGACTTCGGCCTTGCCCGCGGTGAGGGCCTGTACGACGCCGAACAGGTGGATGCCGGGGCTCTTGTCGGAGTCGCCGTAGGAGACGGGCAGCAGGCCGGCGGCCTTGGCCTTGGCGAGCGCGCTCTGGAACTCGGCGAGTGTGGTCGGGGGCGCTATGCCGAGGGACTTCAGCTTGGCCTTGTTGTAGTAGACGCCGATGATCTCGCCGGTCTGGGAGACGCCGTACAGGTTGCCGGTCTTCCAGGTCTTGCCGTCGGCCGAGAACTTGTTGAGGTCGAGCAGCTGCTGGGGGTAGGCGGTGTTCCAGCCGTATACCTTGGCGTACCGGTCGACGGGCTGCAGCAGCTTGGCCTTCACGAAGGCGCCCATGTCGGGGTAGCCCTGGTTGGCCTGGATGGCGTCCGGCGGGTTGGCGGAGGACAGGGCGAGCTTGAGAGTCGTCTTGAGGTCGGAGAAGGACCGGGAGACGCGCTTGACCGTGACGTTCGGGTACTTCTTCATGAACGCCGCGTTGAGTGCCTTGGTCGAGGCGTCGGTGCCGACATCGGTGTTCTGGTCCCACACGGTGAGCGTGACCTTGCCGGCCTTGGCCGGGTCGGTGGAGACCGGGCTGGCGCTGTCCGGACTCTTCGACGAACCGCTGCCGCCGCCCGGTGCGCAGGCCGCAGCGGCGGTGAGACACGCGGCGGTGAGTACGGCCGCGGTGAGGCGACGATAACGTGTTTTGTCGCTCATGGGTGGTTCTCCTGTGCTCTTGTCCGCGGCAATGGGGAGCGGGGTGCGGGAGGGGGCGCGGGAAGCGGGGCGGGACGCCGGGGCACGTCGGGCACGCCGCACGTCGCCATAAAGTGCTCAACTATGAGCAGGAAGATTCGCTTATGACAAGAGTCAGTCAGCAAAGGACTTGTTTACTTTTCTCCGTGACCGAAGTCAGTCAAGCGGTGCTACTTTCAGCGCGTGACTTCGAGCAAACGGCACGCCAAGATCGTGAAATCCCTCCGGATGACGGGAGGCGTGGCCTCCGTACGCGAGCTGGCCGACCGGCTCCAGGTCAGCGAGTCGACGATCCGCCGCGACCTGACGCTGCTCGACCGTGACGGCGAGCTCATACGCACCTACGGCGGTGCCGCCCTGTCGCTGCGCGCCAGCGCGGAGGCCGCGGCGGAGAAACCCGACGACGAGGAGCCGTTCGACGTCTCGGCATCACACGACATGGCGATGAAGGAGGCCATGGCCACGCGCGCCGCGGAACTCGTCGTGGACGACAGCGTGGTCGTCCTGGACATCGGCACCAGCACCGCCATGATCGCCCGTCGGCTGCGCGGACGCCCAGTCACCGTGATCACCAGCAATGTGGCCGTACTGGACGAGCTGCGGGACGACGACACCGTACGGCTGGTCATGCTCGGCGGCGTACTGCGCCGCAACTACCAGTCCATGGTCGGCTCGCTCACTGAGACGGCCCTCCGGCAGATTAGCGCTGACCTGCTGTTTCTGAGCTGCACGGGCGTACGCCCCAGCGGCCACGTCGTGGACAACATGGCCGTCGAGGCGCCCATCAAGCAGGCCATGATCGAGGTCGCCGACAGCGTGGTGCTGGTGGCCACCAAGACCAAGTTCCCCGGTACGGGCAGCCTGCGCCTGTGCTCGCTCTCCGACGTCGACGTCCTCGTCACCACCGCCGACGCCGACCCCCAGACGCTGGACTTCTTCCGGCAGGCGGGCGGAAAAGTGATCACCGCATGAGGCCGCCCCAGCCGCCCGAGCGCGGTCCACCCGACCGCCATGCCCCTGAAAGCCACACCCGTGCCATCCCCTCTCCCCCACCCCCCCCCAAGGAGCAGTGCCGCTCACCACACAAGGAGTTCCCGACATGCACAGACGGGCCCGAAGAACATGGACCACCGCGATCGTCGCCACCTGCGGTGTGGTCCTGTCCCTACTCGCAACAGCCATACCGGCCCAGGGCGCTCCTCAGGCCGCCCCCACCGCACGCGCAAAGGCCTCCGCGGCCGTCGACGCGATGATGGGCTTCTATGACCAGGAGACCGGCCGCTGGAATCCCGAAGCCCCCTGGTGGCAGTCGGGGAACGCCCTCCAGGCGCTGCTGGACTACATGACGAAGACCGGCTCACGGAAATACCTGCCCGAGGTCAAGAACACCATCGCCGAACAGCGGAAGCCCCTGGAGTGGTGGCCGCAGGGCGGCGGCGAGTTCAGGGCCGACTCCACCGACGACACCGGCTGGTGGGCACTGGCCATGACCCGCATGTACGACCTGACGCGCGACAAGCAGTACCTGAACATCGCCAAGCTGGACGAGACCTACCTGCGCGACTACTGGGACGACACCTGTGGCGGCGGCATCTGGTGGGACATCCCGACCAAGACGTACAAGAACGCGATCAGCATCGAGCTGTACATCAAGGTCGCCGCATCCCTGCACAACCGGATCCCCGGCGACAAGGTGTACCTGAATCACGCCCTCGAAGCGTGGAACTGGTTCAAGAACAGCGGGATGATCAATAGCGATCACCTCGTCAACGACGGCCTGACCACACAGAGCGGTGGCTGCGCCAACAATGGCGGAACCACCTGGACCTACAACCAGGGGGTGGTCCTGGGCGGCCTCGTCGAGCTGTATAAGGCCACCGGTGACAAGAGCATGCTCACCACCGCGCGGCAGATCGCCGACGCCGTGATCGCCAGCCCGCTGCTCTCGCCGAAGGGCATCCTGACCGAACCCTGCGAGGCGGCCGGGAACTGCGAATTCGACGGGACGGCCTTCAAGGGCATCTTCGCGCGCAACCTCGGCGAACTCGACAATGCCCTCCCCCAGCATCCCTACCGGAACTACCTCAAGGCGCAGGCGGACTCCGCTTACGCCAACGACCGGAACAGCGAGAACCAGTACGGACAGAGCTGGGCAGGGCCGTTCGACCAGGCATCAATCGGCCGCCAGGAGTCGGCCGTATCGCTCCTGGTCTCCGTCCTCTGACCCGTGAATCCGCCCCGGCGCGGTCAGGTCAGGGCTGGTCCAAGGCCCGTTCGATCGCGCGGCGGGCCCGGCCCGCGGCCGCCCGGTCGTGCTGGAGCTGCATGGCCGCGTTCAGTGCCAGTCCGGCGGCGACGATCTCGAACAGCGCCTGGTCGATGTCGAACCCGGCGGGTAGCTCGCCGTTCTGCACTGCCGCGGTCAGATCCGCCCGCAGCTGTTCCCGCCAGCGCGACCACACCTCGGCCACCGCGTCGCGGACCCGGCCGGGGCGGCCGTCGTACTCGGTGAGCGCCGCGGTCATCAGGCAGCCGCCGGGAAGCAGTGGCGCTTCCAGATAACCCACGGAGTTGGCGCACACCGCGCGCAGCCGCCGCAGACCCGGCGGCTCGGCCAGTGCGGGCTCGACCACCCGACGCCAGAAGTCCACGAACGCCTTGTCCAGTGTGGAGATCTGCAGCGTCTCCCTGGTGATCGACTACGTGCGGGACCCCTCACCGCTGTTCACGGGGTGGAAGCCCGGCGAGTGGCTGGCAGCACCGAGCGGGAAGGCCGCCGCAGCGCTGGTCACCCACCTGCACCGGGACCACACCGACGCGCCCGCGCTCGCGGACGTGCTGACGCCGGGGGCGCCGGTGCTGCGACCGGCGCCCGGTCACGGCGACGACGTGGACAACGTGACGACGCTCCCGGCCGAGCGCGAGCTGGCCCTGCACCGGCTGGCCGCGGAGGTCGTGGATGCCTGGTCCACTCGCGAAATCGGGCCGTTCCGCGTCACCGCGGTCCCCTCCGTCGACGGGCTGGGCGACCCGCAGCTGAACTGGGTGGTGGAGGCCGACGGGCAGCGGGTATTCCACGGCGGCGACACGATGTTCCACGGCTACTGGTGGCTCATCGCGCGCCGATTCAGCCCGTTCGACGCGGTGTTCCTGCCCGCCAACGGCGCGGTGGTCGACGCGCCGCACCTGCAGCCGCCGAGCCCGCTGCCCGCCGCCATGGACCCGAGGCAGGCCGCTGCGGCCGCGGAGATCCTCGACGCCCGGTACGCAGTGCCGATCCACTATGAGCCGAAGCAGCCGGACAAGATCGCGGGCTACGTCGAGGCCTTTGACCCGGAGAATGAATTGCGCACGCACGCCGGACGACGCGCACACGTGCTGGCCGTCGGGGAATGGCTGAACCTGACCACATGACCGGAAACTCCGCCGTGCCCCTGACGAACCGCAACCCTCGGCTGCCGGCCCTCCCGCACGCAACGGAAAAGCGTTCGACCACCGGCCCCGGGGCGGGCGATGATTCGCGTTCGTGACGATGCCGAAGCAGCTCATGGTCCGGGCCGCCGCCCGCAACAACGCCGACTGGTGCGCAGCGATAAGTCGATCGCACGGCTTGCTCAGCGAGTTCGGGCTGCAGGCTTGGGCCGCCCCGGCCCGCACACCGCTGTACTACCCCGACGCGGTGACCCTGGTGCCGGGTGCCGATCCGACCGCGCTGATGGCCCGGATCGACACCACCGCGCCCGGCGCGTCCGTCAAGGACAGCTTCGCCGACCTCGACCTGGCGGAGTCCGGCTTCCGGGTGCTGTTCGAAGCGCAGTGGATCCACCGTCCGGCGAGTGCGCCCGCCATCGCGTCCGAGCTCGCCTGGGACGTGGCAGGCGACCCGGACACGCTGCGGGCCTGGGCGCTGGCCTGGGACGACGGGAACGGCAACGCGGACCTCATCCGGACCGAACTGCTCGACGAATCGGCCACGTTCGTGCTCGCCGGGCGGTCTCCTGAGGGGCGGGTGGTCGCCGGAGCGGTGGCGAGCCGCAGCGACGAGGTGGTCGGCATCTCCAACGTTTTCGCACTGGACGGTGGTCCGGACACGGCCTGGCCCGTCGTACTGGACGCGGCGTGCTCGCTGTTCCCCACCCTTCCGCTCGTCGGCTATGAGCACGGCGACGACCTCGCGGCCGCCGTGCACCACGGATTCGAGCCGATCGGCCCACTGCGGATCTGGCTGCACGATGAGAGCGGTTTCAGGGCCGTCCGAGCCGCACCAACTGATTCGCCTTCACGACCTCGAGGGATCCGACAGGACGACCGGCTCGCCGTGCCTCCATCCGGACTCGTAAGCCGCGATCCGGATGCGCAGCGATCTCGCCCGCTTTCGCGCCCGCGGCGTGCGCAGCCGGAGGTGAACCGCGCTCCATGCCCATCACGGGCTTGCTGCGCTCCGCTGACTGCCAGGTCTCCGTGGGCGAGGGAGACGGCGCCCTCCCGCCATCGGCGTCCGCCTCACCGCGCGGTGTATCCGCCGTCCGCGTAGACCTCCGAGCCGGTCATCAAGGTGGAATCGTCGCTGACCAGGAATGCGACGACGGCTGCGATCTCCTCCGCGCGGCCCAGTCGTCCGATGGGGGTGCCGTCCAGCATGGCCTCGTGGCGGGCCGTTCCCTCGTACCTCTCGAGGAGCTGCCGGGTTCCGATGAAGCCGGGGTGCAGGGAGTTGACGCGGACACCGGATGCCGCCCAGTGCAGCGCCGCGTTCTTGGTGAGCGTGCGAACGGCCCCTTTTGCCGCGTGGTAGGCCGCGCTGTTCCCCATGCCGCCCACCGTGCCGAGTATGGAGGAGAGGTTGACGATCGATCCGCCGCCCGAGGAGGCGATGAGCGGGCCGAGGTGTTTCATGCCGAGCCAGACCCCGGTGGAACCGATCGACATGACCGTCTCCCAGCGATCGACCGTCTCGTCCTCGACCGTGGCGATGCTGCCGATGGCAGCGTTGTTGACCAGCCCGTCCAGTCGGCCGTACTCACTCCGGACGAAGCTCGCCACGTCGGTCCACTGGGATTCCTCGGCCACGTCGAGCCGCGCCGTCACATGCCGTCCCGGCGTGCCGTCCAGCTCGGCGGCGAGGGCGGTGCACGCCTGCTCGTCGAGGTCGGTGAGCACCAGGTGGGCGCCCTCCTCCGCTAGTCTGGCGGCCGTGGCCGCTCCCAGCCCTCCGGTGGCGCCGGTCAGGCACACGACCTTGCCTTGGATGCGTTCGTCTACCGCTGACACGGCACCTCCCATTCATCGGGTCAGCCGAGGCTGACGAGCGTCTTTCCGGTCGTCCGGCCGGCGATCATCTCCGTCAGCGCGTGCGGAGCCGACTCCAGACCGGTGAACACGGTCTCGCGATACCGCAGGTCGCCGCTGCGGAGCCACTCGGTCATCCGGCGCCGCATCTGCCCCATGAGATGCAGGTTGCTGCTCCCCCGGAAGCCCTGGAGGGTGAGGTCCTTGGACACCGCGAGGAACAGGTTCCGCGGCCCGGCCGGGCCGGTCTCGTACTCCGAGATCGAGCCACACATCGCTACGCGCCCGCCCCTCCTCAGGTGTGACAGGGCGGCCTCGAGGTGGGTCCCCCCGACGGAGTCGAAATAGACGTCGATCCCGTCGGGCGCGATGTCGGCCAGCCGGGCTTCGAGGTTCCCTGACCGGTAGTTGAAGGCGTCGGCGCCCAGCCGGTCGCGCAGCCAGTCGACCTTGTCGTCTGTGCCCGCGCTGGCCACTACCCGGTTGCCCGTGAGGCGTGCGATCTGCACGGCCAAGCTGCCCACCGCCCCCGCGGCAGCCGAGACCCAGACCGTTTCCCCGCCTCGGAGCGCGTTCACGCGGTGCAGACCGGCGTAGGCCGTCAATCCCATACCGCCGAGCGGGCCGAGGTACCACCGCGGCTCGCATTCCTCGACATCCAGGCGTGTCAGGGTGCCGAGTCCGCTCAGCTGCTCGGCCCCCGCGTCCACGACGGCGTACTCGCGCCAGCCCTGGGCGTGCCACACGACGTCCCCCGGGGCGAAGTCCTCCGCCCGGGACTCCACCACCTCCCCCACGGTCATGATGCCGTCCATGGCGCGGCCGGGAGCGAAGGCGGCGAAATAGCCGGAGGGCGCGTCGGGACGCAGCCGGAGCCGAAGGCCGGGGTCCACCGATGTCCACGTGTTGCGCACCAGCACCTGCCCCGGCGCGGGGCGGGGCACGGGGACCTCGACCACCTCGAAGTCATCCGGGCTGACGCTGCTGGCCGGATACGTCCTGACCTGGATCTCCCGTCCGGTCCGCATCATGCCGGTACCACCGTGACGGGCGTCATGAGGCGTGCTGTCCGGCGCTCAGGTGGCGGCAGCCCTCGTGCATCAACATCGCTCCGGGATTCACGTCCTTCTCGCTGTTGTCGTTCATGCGCGGTCCATGCGCATGGATCGAACTACATTGAACCAATATCAGTTTGGTTTTGCCAGACGCAATGGCGAAGCGGATCTTCGCGGCATGCGGTGTCGTACAGCCGTGGCGATTTCGACGGCGGCCTCCCGCCCCTCGGCGATCGCGTGCGCGACACGGCGCGGAACCACGGCGTCGCCAACAGTCAGCACCAAAGGGGCGGCGCAGTCCAGGGCGCCGCGCGGGCGGCGCTCCCCCACCACGACGACACGGTCCGCGGGCACGGTGGTAGTCCGTCCGGAGGTGCGGTGAGCGACGGTGACGCCCCCGGGGCTGATACCGGTCGCCGTGCACAGCGGCAGGATGTCGAGTTCGCAGGTGCCCGACAGACGTTCCAGCAGTTGGACGCGGCTCTCGGGCGGGATCGCACCGGCGAAGGCCGTTCCCGGGGTGACGAAGGTGATACGGGAAACTCCCGCGGCTACGGCCAGTTCTACGGCGTCGCACCCTGGCCACCAGCCGAACCCGTCGTCGGCCACGAGCACATGGGCGGCACCTGCCAGCGACGGAACTCCCCGCGCCAGCGCGACCGACGAGGCCATGGCCCCGGTCTCCAGCAGCGGTGATGTCTCCTCCGCGCCCGTGGCGAGCACCACGGCGTCGAATCCTTCGAGGTCAGCGTCCGGCTCCACGGTCTGCCCGAGACGTACGTCGACACGCGCGGCGGCCAGCCCCCGTTCGTAGAAGCCGAGCAGCGCGGCCCAACCGGTGCGGTGGGGCGCCAGAGCCGCCGTGGCGAGCTGTCCGCCCAGCCGGTCGGCGGCCTCGTAGAGGACGACGTCCGCCACCCCGGCGTGGGCGAGACTCAGCGCGCACTCCAGGCCCGCGGGTCCCGCCCCCACGACGGCGACGCGCTGTGCGGTGGCGCGTGCCGGGTCCCACGATCGCACCAGAGGTGCGGCGGGCCGACGCCGTTCGCCGGACGGCGCGAGGTCCGGGTTGACCACGCACAGCAGCACCGGGTCGAACGTCCGGCAGTCCTCGTTGCAGGCCACGCAGGGCCGGACTTCCGTCGCACGTCCCGTGAGCACCTTGTGCGGCAGGTCCGGGTCCGCGATGAGTGCGCGCGCCATCCCCACCAGGTCGGCTCCGGCCGCCAGGGCGTCGCCGATCGAGGCCGCGGTGCGGAAGGCGTGGGACGCCACGAGCGGCCGGGTGACGAGTGGCCGCAGACGCGCCAGATCGTCCAGCACCGGGGGACGTTCGGTGGCCATGTCACGGACGTAGGTGGTCCGCACCCCGACGGTGACGTTGACGTAGTCGACCAGCGGATCCACGGCCGGCAGCAGCGCGGCCAGCTCGTCCGGCGTCAGCGCCACGTCTTCCGAGGCGTCGACGCTGAAACGGATGCCCAGCAGTGCGCCGTCCGACAGCCCGCGAATCGCGGCGATCACCCTTTCCAGTAGGTCGAGCCCGTCACGACGCGGGTTCGTGCGCGGCGAGAGAAACTGCTCCAGCAGATAGGCGTGAGCGGCGTGCAATTCGATGCCGTCGAACCCCGCCTCCAGAGCGTGGGCGGACGATACGCGGAACGCCTCCACCACCTCGTCGATCTCGCTGCCGAGCAGAGCGCGCGGCGCCGTCGGCTCACGGGGAGAGCGCACGGCCGCGGGGGCGACCGGTGCGTAGTACGACTGCGCACCGAGCGTCTCCCGGCCCAGATGAACAAGCTGGCAGACGGCGACCGCGCCTTCGGCGTGCATGGCCGCCACCCGCTCCCGCAGCGGACCCACCGCCTCCGGACGATGGAGCTGAAGGATGTTCCCCTGCCGCGGCGCGGACTCCGGCGCCACCGTCGTACCGCCGCAGACCAGCAGCGCCGCGCCACCGGCCGCCAGTCGGCCCCAATACTCGGCGTCGCCGCCCGTCGGCAGCCCGTCCCGTACGAAACCGCTGGCGTGGGCCGTGGCGACCAACCGGTTCCGCAGCGTCGACGAACCGATGACCAGCGGCGCGGCGGCCGCCGGAAGAGGTGATGCGGCCATGAGCCCTCCGGTATCGGTCATGATCGTGACTACGCTCGGGTGACGGCGCCATCGCCCGCGACGGGGTCGGCGCGGCGCCCGCGGATGAGGTCCGACAGCCGCTCCGCGGCGGCGATGGTCGGCAGGTTCGTGTTGGCCCGCGGCACTTCCGGGAACACGGAGGCGTCGGCTACCCAGAGCCCGTCGAGGCCGAGGACGCGGCCGGACGGATCGACCACCGCGCGGGGGTCGTCGGGCGCGCCCATGCGGCAGGTTCCGCAGATGTGGCCGGTGTCGCCGACGGTCTCCATCAGCCAGCGGTCGACCGCCGCGTCGTCGGACAACGCGTCGAGGCTCCGGCCGGTGATGTCGATGGCGATGTGCTCGAAGGCGGTGTCGAACGGTCCGCTGCGCAGCAACTCCACGCAGTGCTTGACGCCGTCACGCATCCGGACGAGGTCCGCGGGGGCGCTCAGCAGGTCCTGGTCCATCACCGGATGCACGTCGGGGTCCGCGGAGGCCAGGCGCAGCACGCCGCGCGAGAACTGCTGGTTCGCCCACAGACAGAGCAGGCCGGGACCGCCCGCGGCATGGCCGCCACCCGCGCCTCCCCAGGTTCCGCCGACGCCTTCCGCGACGAGATGGGAGTCGTTCGGGTTCGGCAGGGCGAGCGTCTGGTTGATCGAGGTGATCATCATGTCGTTCTCACCCGCTCCCGCCAGTCCGGAGGAGTAGCGCAGACAGCAGTTGGCGTGCCGGGCGTTGATGTCGGGCTGTTTTCCGGGCCGGGCGTACAGCCAGAACAGCGCCAGGGGGTGTTCCTGCATCCCCTCACCGACCGGGAGCGCCGCCACCGGGCCGTTCGGCCCGATGCCGGACCGCAGCAGGATCGCCGGGGAGTGCACCGCTCCGGCGCACAGGACGACGCCCTGGGCGCGGACTTCCGTCCAGTCGTTCCCCCGGCGCACTCGCACCCCCACGGCCCGGCCGCCCTCGATGAGCACCGTGTCCACCGTCGCGCCGCCGAACACCCGCAGATTGGGGCGCTGTCGGGCGGGCTCGAGATAACCGTCGTTGGTCGTGACGCGGGCACCGTCGCGGGAGCTGATGGCGTACGGCGAGACACCGGTGCCCGTGGGCCCGTTGTGGTCATCGCACCACGGGTGGCCCCGCCCCAGCGCGGCCTCTGCGAGTGCGTGGTCGGCGGGGCCCCAGTCCTCGCGGCCGAGCCGCTGTACCGGTATGGGCCCGCGATCGCCGTGGTGAGGGCGGTCACCGAAGTCCGCGTCGCTCTCCAGGCGTCGCAGGTACGGCACCATGTCCGCGTACGACCAGCCGGGACAGCCATACGCCGCCCACCGGTCGTAGTCGTCCGGCATGGCCCGGAAGGCGATCATGCCGTTGACCGACGACGAACCGCCGAGGCCCCGGCCGCGCACATGCGTCCGCGGCGCCTGGGCGCGGCTGCGCCGTGATGTGAGACCCGGCCACTGGAACTCCGCGCAGGCCGTCTCGTCCAGTGCCCGCCAGCCGTTCATACTGCGCAGCTGCGGTGGAGCGTCGGCGGACCGCCAGTCGCGTCCGGCCTCCAGCAGCACGACCTCGCTGGCCGGATCCTCGCTCAGCCGCGCCGCCAGCACGCTCCCGGCGCTGCCGCCGCCGACGACCAGCCAGTCGGCCTCCAGTGTTGGCGTCATGGTGCCCCCGCCTCCATCTACACGGTGGATTTCGTCGCCACGTCGAGCGATCGGTCGAGTGGGTCAGCCGTGCGGGCCGTCGTCCCACGGCGCCCCGCGCGCCGGATCGCGCGTGAACGACAGAAATTGAACTAACTTCAATTCTGCTAGGAGCGTACTGCCCGAACGGAACAGCGGCAAGGCTCATGACGGGAGTTGATATGACGCGACGAGGACCGCGAGCTGCGGTGCGCCCTGGACGAGAGGGCCCGGCGCGCCTCTACGGTCGGCTCGGCGCAGCGCCTCCACAGTGAAGGCCACCAGGTCGAGCGTCTCGGGCGACACGGCCTCGGCGGGCGCTCCCAGGGGCCGTCATGGTCGTTGTGGCTCCATGGGTGCCGCTGATTGAAACGGCGGGTGACACGACAACTGCCGGGCATCGCAATGCGGGATCAACAACTGACTCCTTGCCTTGCACATATGCAAGATCGCTGACCGGTGGTGGAATTTCGGCGGGGTGCGGTACCTGCCGGGAGATTTCGCACTCCGTCATGTCGGCCAGCAAGGACAAGCTCACCGTCCTGCCGCTGAACAATCCGCGTGTGCAGGAGTGGCGCCGACAGGCTTTCGGTGCGGACGCGCCCTTCGCCCCGACGCTCCTTCGAGTGCGTCAGCAGGACGGCGCCTCAGGCACCGATGACGTCACAGCCTGGACGTCCAGGCGCATGGCCGCTCCGCTCGT
The DNA here is from genome assembly GCF_055591805.1 of Streptomyces sp. NPDC041200. NCBI lineage: Bacteria > Bacillati > Actinomycetota > Actinomycetes > Kitasatosporales > Streptomycetaceae > Streptomyces > Streptomyces sp. NPDC041200. The sequence continues at coordinate 14,025 of NZ_JBVIZF010000067.1, forward strand.
ACGCCGCCTCGGCGTCCGGGCGACCGCGAGCGTACTCAGATCGATAGGCAGACTGCGCGAAGAAGTGCATGACCCCCTGGACAGCAGTCCCCACACCCCCGGACTCGATCGCAAAGCGTTTCTCCGGCTCGGCGTGGGCGCGGGGGTCGTGGGCGGCCTTCTCTTCATGGGCAAGGCTCCGGCTTTCGCCGAGCAGAGAAAATCCGCCGCGCGAGTGTGGGCGGCGAAGCACAGGCACGAGCTCCCCACGACGTACGCCGCAATCATGTCCTATGCCATCGACTACCGGCATGCGATTCTTCGAGAATTGCCGCTGGCGACCCGGGCAGCACTGTGGCGCGAACATGTCGCCCACTACAAGGCGTCCCTCCCCGCCCCGACATCCCGCCAGCGGCATGCCTTCGACCTGTTGGACCGGTACCTCGCGGACGACTCGGTCTTCGTCGTCAGTACCTCCGGGGAGCGGACCGAGTCGGAACGACGGGTGCGCCGCGAAGTCCGCGACGAACTGGAGAATTCACTCGGCGGAGACGAGGCGTACAGCCTGATCGGTTCTTGCGTCGCACGCACGCGGCCGAACGCTTCCGTCCTCGCGCCCGTATGCCAGTGCGCTGTCGGTGACGACTGGTGCAGCGTCGGCTACTGCAGGCGCTCGGGCTGCGTCGTCATCCGTGACGACTGCGGGTGGTTCGGTGCGGCGGATTGCGATGGCCTCTGCAACGCCTGATGCGCCCCCCGCGAACCGAGCACCATCACATCGGCGGGGCTCACTCTTCGGGCAAGGCCGCCGAACGGTAGCCAGTGATCTCGTCAGGCTTCACCAACCCGTCCTCGATCGCCCGGGCAGGCATGTCCGTCTTCGTCGGAGCCTCTCGCCCGACCTGCGCATACTTGACCCGGGCCCGTCGGATGTACATGTCCACGGTGTGCACGGACACTCCCATCCGCCGGGCCACCGACGCCTTCGACATGGACTGGAACCACCACAGGAGCGCGTTGCGCTCCTGTGGTGACAGCTGCGGGCGGCGCGGATGTGGCGCACCGAGCAGGATTCCGGCCGCCGTCGGGGTCACATACGGACGGTCGGCTGACGCCGCGAGCACGGTGCGCACCAGGTGCGCCCGGCCCTCGTTCTTGGCGACGAACTCACAAGCCCCCGCCTCCAGAGCCTCCCCCGATGATTCCGACCGAGACCCGTGCGGGCGTGCCCGCGGTCAGACGTTGCGCCGGTATTCGCCGCCGACCTCGAAGAAGGCCTCGGTGATCTGCTGCAGGGAGCAGACCCTGGCGGCGTCCATCAGCGCCGCGAAGACGTTGCGGCCGTTGGTGGCGGCTTCCTTGAGGGCGCCCAGGGCGGCGGGTGTCTGTTCGCGGTGGCGGTCCTGGAAGTCGTGGACGCGCTTCAGCTGGGACTGCTTCTCGTCCTCGGTGGCGCGGGCCAGCTCCACGGGCGCCTGACCCTGATCGGTGTCGGCGTCGGGGTGGCGGAAGGTGTTGACGCCGATGATGGGCAGGGTGCCGTCGTGTTTGCGCTGCTCGTAGAGCATGGACTCGTCCTGGATACGGCCGCGCTGGTAGCCGGTTTCCATGGCGCCGAGCACGCCTCCGCGCTCGCTGATCCGCTCGAACTCGCCCAGCACCGCCTCCTCCACGAGGTCGGTGAGCTGGTCGATGACGAAGGAGCCCTGCAGCGGGTTCTCGTTCATCGCCAGGCCCCACTCCCGGTTGATGATCAGCTGGATGGCCAGGGCGCGGCGCACCGAGTCCTCGGTGGGCGTGGTGACGGCCTCGTCGTAGGCGTTGGTGTGGAGGCTGTTGCAGTTGTCGTAGATGGCGATCAGCGCTTGCAAGGTGGTGCGGATGTCGTTGAAGTCCATCTCCTGGGCGTGCAGGGAGCGTCCGGAGGTCTGCACGTGGTACTTGAGCTTCTGGCTGCGCTCGTTCGCCCCGTAACGTTCCCGCATGGCCACCGCCCAGATGCGGCGGGCCACCCGGCCGAGCACCGAGTACTCCGGGTCCATGCCATTGGAGAAGAAGAACGACAGGTTGGGGGCGAAGTCGTCGATCCGCATGCCACGGGCGAGGTAGGCCTCGACGTAGGTGAAGCCGTTGGCGAGGGTGAAGGCGAGCTGGCTGATCGGATTGGCCCCGGCTTCGGCGATGTGGTATCCGGAGATGGACACGGAGTAGAAGTTGCGCACCTCCTTCTCGATGAACCACTCCTGGATGTCGGCCATCATCCGCAGGCTGAACTCGGTGGAGAACAGGCAGGTGTTCTGGCCCTGGTCCTCCTTGAGGATGTCGGCCTGCACCGTGCCACGGACACTGCGCAGCACATGGCCCCGGATCCGCTCCGCTTCCTCGGGGGTCGGCTCGCACCCGTGCTCGGCCGAATGGGCGTCGAGCTGCTGGTCGATCGCGGTGTTGAGGAAGAAGGCGAGGATGGTCGGCGCCGGCCCGTTGATCGTCATGGATACCGACGTGGTGGGCGCGGTCAGGTCGAAGCCGTCGTACAGCGCCTTCATGTCCTCCAGGGTTGCCACCGACACACCCGAGGTGCCCACCTTGCCGTAGATGTCGGGGCGCAGGCCCGGATCGCGGCCGTAGAGGGTGACCGAGTCGAAGGCGGTGGACAGCCGGGTGGCCTCGCTGTCCTCTGAGAGGTAATGGAAGCGGCGGTTGGTACGGAACGGATCGCCCTCACCGGCGAACATCCGCGCCGGGTCCTCGCCCTCCCGTTTGAACGGAAACACCCCGGCGGTGAACGGGAAGAACCCCGGAAGGTTCTCGGAGCGGAGGAATCGCAGCAGTTCTCCGTGGTCGGTGTAGCGCGGCAACGCCACCCGGGGGATCCGGCTGCCGGACAGTGACTCGCGCACCAGGGCGGTGCGCAGCTCGCGGTCGCGTATGGTCACGATCAGCTCGTCGCCGGAGTAGTCGCTCACGGTCTGCGCCCAGTCGGCCAGTTGCCTGCGCGCTTCCGGTGCGAAGACCTCCTCGGCGTCCTTCAGCAGCTTGTCGACGTCGTCGGTGTTCGCGCCGACCGCCGCCAGCTCGTCGCGGACGGCCGCCAGGCGCTGGATCCGGCGGGCTTGCCCGGCCAGGTCGTCGGTTCGCTCGTGATAGCCGCGCACCGTGTCGGCGATCTCCGCCAGGTAACGCACCCGGGACGGGGGCACGATCTGGGTGGCGCCGCTGGAGTGCCGCAGCGTCACCGTGGGAAGCGCTCCGGGCCCCACCGGCAGGCCGCGTTCGGCGAACAGGTCCCGCAGATGCTGGTAGAGCGCGGTGACCCCGTCATCGTTGAAGGTCGACGCGCTGGTTCCGAACACCGGCATGTCCTCCGGCCGCTGCCCGAACGCCTCGCGGTTGCGCACCAGTTGACGGCCCACGTCGCGCAGCGCGTCCTTGGCTCCGCGCCGCTCGAACTTGTTGATGGCCACCACGTCGGCGAAGTCGAGCATGTCGATCTTCTCCAGTTGGGAGGCCGCGCCGAACTCCGGCGTCATCACGTACAGCGACAGGTCCACGTACGGGACGATCGCGGCATCCCCCTGCCCGATACCCGGCGTCTCCACGATCACGAGGTCGAAACCGGCCGCCTGACAGGCCGCGATGGCATCCGCCAGGCCCTCGGGGACCTCGCGTCCGCCACGGGTGGCGAGCGAGCGGAAGAACACCGTGTCGCCGTCGAGGCAGTTCATCCGGATCCGGTCGCCCAACAGGGCCCCGCCACCGCGCCGCCGGGTCGGATCCACCGCCAGCACCGCCACCTTGAGCCTGCCGTCCTGGTCGATACGCAACCGGCGTACCAGCTCGTCGGTCAGCGAAGACTTCCCCGAGCCGCCGGTGCCGGTAATGCCGAGGACCGGTGTCCGGCGGGACGCCGCGGCTTCGCGCACGACGCGCAGCTCCGCGTCGGCCACCGTACCGGCCTCCAAACCGGTGATCAGCCGGGCCAGCGCCTGCCGCTCCCCCGCCAGCACCTGGTCCGGGGCGGCCGGGGCCAGATCCCACAGGGCGGTGTCACACGCCTCGACCATCGAGTTGATCATCCTGGCCAGGCCGAGGCGCTGACCATCCTCCGGGGAGAAGATCCGCACCCCGGCGCGGGCCAGCCGTGCGATCTCGTCCGCGACGATGACCCCGCCGCCCCCACCGAAGACCTTCACATGCCCGGCGCCACGCTCGCGGAGCAGCTCCACCAGGTACTCGAAGTACTCGACGTGTCCACCCTGGTAGGAGCTCACGGCCACGCCCTGGACGTCCTCCTCCAGCGCCGCCGTCACCACCTCGTCGACCGAGCGGTTGTGCCCGAGGTGCACCACCTCGGCCCCCTGGGACTGCAGGATGCGGCGCATGATGTTGATCGCCGCGTCGTGCCCGTCGAACAGGCTGGAGGCCGTGACGAACCGGACCGGGTGCTTCGCTCGGTAGAGGGGCTCGGTAGGGACGGCAGCAGACACGGTGTCCTCCAAGTGGCCGCCGACAGGCGGTACGGACCAGCGAGGTCGAGGTAATTACTCAACGTGATGTACTAGGAAGACCTAGTAAATCTGTTGACGGGAGGTCGCACAAGCCGAATCCGGTGTGCCCCTGCTCTCGTCAGCTCTTGCGGGCCTTGACCTCGTCGGTGAGCTGCGGGACGACCTCGAAGAGGTCGCCGACCACGCCGTAGTCGACCAGGTCGAAGATCGGGGCCTCGGCGTCCTTGTTGACGGCCACGATGGTCTT
>NZ_JBVIZF010000068.1:0-18666 GCF_055591805.1 Streptomyces sp. NPDC041200
CGTGCCTCCGTTCCGAAGCACACTCAGGCGCCTGCCCCCGGCGGTCACCCGCAAACAACCTCATTGTGTGGCGGATTGGCCCGTGGCCAGCAGGACGTGTCCGCGAGTCCGAAGGTCTGTCACCGGCGCACACGCCGAACGGCGGCGTGCGTGTTTCGCGGCCCCGAGGGAGGGCCTCGTGGCGGCGAACCGCTCGGGCCTACGTTATGGGCAGGGCGGAAGACTCCGCCGACGACGACTGGAACTCCTGAAAGGCTCACATGTCCGCCACCGGCAATCCCTGCGTGCTGCTGAAGCACGGCGAGGTCTTCCTCAAGGGGCACAACCGCCATCGCTTCACCGAGCGGCTCCACGACAATCTACGGGTGGCTCTGCTCGGGATCGGCGGCTCGACCTGGATCAAGACCGCCCAGAACGTCACCGTGCTCGGTGGTCAGGGGTCCCGCAGGAGGCGCTGGTGGAGCGGGCCAGGCGGGTCATCGGCTTCAACGCCGTCGAGCCCGCCGTGCGCGTGCCCAGCACCCTGGAGGAGATCGACCGGGCCACCGTCGACGCGCTGCGCTCGGTCGCCGCCGAGCGGCCGGGGTGCGGTTTCGCCGTACGGGCGAGGCGGCGGGACAAGGAGTTCCCACTGACGTCGTCCCGGATGGAGAGGCATGTGGGGGCGCGGGTCCTGGAGGAGGTCGACGGTCTGCGCGTCGACCTCACCCGGCCCGACATCGTGCTGACGGTGACGATCGACCGCAAGGAGACGTATCTCTCCTGGACCCGGCACCCCGGTGTGACCGGTCTGCCCGTCGGGTCCAGCGGGCGCGCCCTGGTGCTGCTGTCCGGCGGCTACGACTCCCCCGTGGCCGCCCACCGGGCCATGCGCCGCGGTCTGTCCTGCGACTTCGTGCACTTCAGCGGCGCCCCGTACACCAACCCGTCGTCGGTCTACAAGGCGTACGCCCTGGCCCGCGAGCTGAACCGCTACCAGCCGCCCGGCCGGTTGCATGTCCTCGCGCTGGGCAAGGCCCAGAAGCAACTGGCAGTGGCCGGTGCGGGCAGGCTCCAGGTCGTCGCCCAGCGGCGGCTGATGGTACGGACCGCCTCCGAGCTGGCCGCCCGCACCGGGGCGCAGGCCCTGGTGACGGGCGACAGCCTGGGGCAGGTGGCGAGCCAGACGCTGGCCAACCTGGTGGCGGTGGACGAGGCCGCGGCGCTGCCAGTGCTGCGTCCGCTGATCGGCTGGGAGAAGCAGGAGATCATCGACGAGGCGAGGTCCATCGGCACCGCCGACATATCGGTGCTGCCCGATGAGGACTGCTGCCAGCTCCTGACGCCCCCACGGGTCACCACCCGGGCCGGTGTGCCCCAGCTGCGGGCCGTCGAGAAGCGGCTGGACCTCGACGAGGTGACCGAGGCCCTGCTGGACAGCGTCCAGGTGATGCTGCCCGGAGCGGAATCCGACACCGGGCCTGAGGGGCAGGCGTGCGGAGAGACGGTTACCGTCCCGCAGGCGCCGTCGGCCCCTGCCGCTGCTCCATCATGCGCAGCAGATACGTGTCCATGATCCACCCATGCCGCTCACGCGCCTGGGCGCGCACCCGCCGGATGCGGTCGGACACCTCCCGCAGCGGGCCCGCCACCAGTAGCTCGTCCGGTGTGCCGAGGTAGGCGCCCCAGTAGATCCAGACGTCGTCTCCTTCGACGCGTGTGAACGACTCGTGTGCGTCGAGCATCACGACGATGTCGCCGTCGTCGTTCTGGCCCACGTCGGAGAGCCTTCGGGCCGGGGTGATGTGCACCGGCCGTCCCACCTGGTTCAGGGGGATGCGGTGGCGTGCGGCGAGCGAGGAGACACTGCTGATGCCGGGGATGACCTCGACGTTCGGCGAGACGGAGCCGCGTGCCTCGATGTCGGCGAGGATGCCGAGGGTGCTGTCGTACAGCGACGGATCGCCCCACACGAGGAACGCGCCCGTCTCGTCAACCGTCATCTCCTCGCGCAGCATGTCCTCGAAGAGGTCCGCGCGACGGGTGCGCCAGTCGTGGACGGCCGAGGTGTAGTCGCTCCGGTCCATGGGCCGCCGGTCCCGGCTCGGGTCGTCCACCTCCACGACCCGGTAGGGCCGCTGCGCGTGCTCCTCCAGCATGTGGTGGCGCAGATCCGTGAGGGAGGACTTGGTGTCCCCCTTGCCGACGATGAAGAAGACATCCGCGCGGCGCATCGCCTTCACCGCCCCGAGCGTCAGGTGGTCGGGGTCACCCGCTCCGATACCGATGACGAGAATCCGGCGTTGCTGCGTGGTCATGGAGGGCAGTCTCGCAGGTCGGCTGCGCCAGTCGGGTCGGGCGCAGCTCTCGGCGGGGGTGGCGACCAGCGTCTCCAGATCCCACGGAAGCTGGCAGGCCCTCTGCCGGTGCCGGTCAACTCACTGCCGCGCGGGGCCGTCCGGCCCGCTGACACGGTGGCCGGTCGGGGGTTCAGCAGCCGTTCGGCCAGTTCACCGAAGACGAGACCGTAGGCTCCCCACTGGGTCACCTGCATGGCGAGGGCGGAGAGCCGGAGCCGCCGCAGCAGGGTGGCCGGGGAGTCCGCCGGAACCTCGTTGAGGGCGGGCAGGAACGCGTACGCCAGACCGACCGCGGCGAGGGAACGGGACGACGTAGACGGCGCGCAACGCGGCCCCCGAAAGCAGGAGTGCCGTGGCCCGCGGGCCGAAGCGGCCGACGCGGCCGAGGGCGAAGCAGTACGCGAGGTCGGCGATGCCATCGAAGGCCACGCCGGGGCGACGATCAGGGCGAGCGACCGGGAGGCCGAAAAAGACCGCCAGGGGTGGTGGCAGTCGGCCCGATCCGGACGGCTGGTCGGCGGTACGCGGGCTGGGAACGGCGACCGCGGCATGCGAGGCAGTCGGCGAGTGCTGGGTCCGGCTGACCGCCTGGCTGCGGAGCGCGGTATCGAAGCCGGGCCCTCACAGAGCCCGCTCCCCGCGATCCTGCGCCTCCGCGCCTCGTGCGCCCTCCTCACCATCTTGGGTCCGCGCGTCTCCCTTCCGCACCGGACTCTGCCCCGCATGCAGGGCTTCGGCGTAGTCGGGTGGCGTCCGATGTGTGTTCAAGTGAGGCCGACTTCGACGAGACCAAGACTCGGCGCAACCGCCATGCCATGGGAGACGGCGACGTCCCGCCACCATGCGGAACTGCCGCCTACCCTCCGTCCCAGCCCTTGCCTCACTTATCGAATCTCGATAGATTCCCATCGTTATTCGATGGAAGGATGCGTCATGGGAAAGCTGACCGTGCGCGCGCTGCGCGCCCTGCTCGTGGTGGTGCTCGCCGGCACCGTGTTCGTGCAGGCGTTGATGGTGTGGACATTGGTCAGCGGGAGCGACCCGGAGGACGGGTCGCTCCCGCTGACCGCGCTGCGCGTGATCACGGTCCTGGGCATGGTGTCGGCCCAGGTCGCCCTGGTCTGCGTATGGCGGCTGGTGACGATGGTGCGACGCGGAACCGTGTTCTCCCACGCCGCCTTCCGGTACGTGGACGTCATGGTCGGCGCGATCGTGTCGGCTGCCCTCGTGTGGTTCGCGGTCACAGTCATCAATGCGCCGGGCCAGCGGGCCGACCCGGGCGTCACCGTCATCATGGGCGGGATCGGCGTGGCCATCCTGGGGGTCGCGCTCATCGTGCTCGTGCTGCGGACGCTGCTCGCCCAAGCCGTCGCGCGCGACGTCGAAGCGTCGCAGATGCAGGCCGAGTTGGACGAGGTGATCTGATGCCGATCGCCATCGACATCGACGTGATGCTTGCCAGGCGGAAGATGTCCGTGGGCGAACTCGCGGACCGCGTAGGGATCACGCCCGCCAACCTGGCGGTACTCAAGAACGGCCGCGCCAAGGCGGTGCGCTTCGCGACGCTCGCCGCTCTCTGCGAGGTGCTCAAGTGCCAACCGGGCGACCTGCTGCGCTGGGAGGCCGAGGACGCCGCAGGCGGATGACCTGCCCTTCCAAGATCATGGAGTTCTCGACGCCCCGCGATCCGAGGTGAACAGCCCGCTCCTTCCCGGCGCCCGCCAGGCCGTCCAGCTCAAGCGCCACCGAGTGGACCGCAAGACCGGCAAGGTCAGCATCAGGACCGTCTACGCGGTCACCAGCCTCACCGCGGAACAGACCACATCCGCCGAACCCGCCCGGCTGATCCGCAGCCACTGGAAGATCGAACCCTTGCACCACGTCCGAGACAGTCAGTCAGCGGGGTCGTGTTATCGGTGGGCACCTCCAGGCGTCGTCCGTATCGACCGCCTCCCCGTATTTCGCGGCTTTCCAGAAGCTGGAAACACAGCTTTCCTCAGTGAATGCCGCCCGCCACGTTCGGATCACACAGCAGGGCATTGTTTCCTCCCCGGGTGATCGGGAACCCGTTCAGCGAGCGGCCATACCGTGGCAATCGCCACCCGGGCTTCGCCAGGGCAGCCTCATGGAGGTGGGCACTTATGCTCAAGGCGATCGCAGATGTCATCCGGACCATTGGTGGGGCTATCGCCACCGTCGTCACGCTGCCTTTCCGGGCCGTGGCCCGGCTCTTCGGTGGAGCATCGGACACGGCGCACGGCCGTCACTGAACCCGCGCGCATCGTCGCTGCCGTACCCGGCTGTGGCTGCCGCACCCGGCCGTGAGGGGCCACCGGCATCGCCGGAGCGGCCCGGAACGCCGTGGGGTCACAGGAACCGGCGTATTTTGATGAAGTAGGCGTCCGGAGAGAAGTACGCCGTGGCCAGGCGGAAGCGTTGCTCGGCCGACTCCAGCATGACCCGGAGCAGTGTCTGCATGTCCTGCCAGCCGAAGCTGGCCAGCCGCGCACCACCTGTACCACCGCATCGCCCTGTGGGCGGTGTTCGATGAACCGGTCGCGGTCGTCGAAGAGTTCATCGTGGCACTCAGCCCAGTTCTGGGCGAACGCGGCGGCGATTCCGTCCACCGCGGGGCCCCGCACCTTCACATGGGTGTCACGCCACTCGTTCTCGTTGCGCGCATCGCCGCACCACTCCTCGGCGATCCCCACGCCGCCGGTGAAACCGGTCTGCTCGTCGACGATGAGGGCCTTGCGGTGGCAGCGGTGGTTCTGCTTGAACGGCGAGCGTCGAAGAGATCCGGGGAAGCGGGTGCCAGGCGCAGCTTCCAGGCGCCCGCGACGCAGCCGCGCAGGACGGTGCGGGGCATGCGCAGCGCCCGGGCGCGCAGGATGTCCGCGAGGACCCCGGCGTCCACCGGCGGGTCGGCGGCGATGTTGAACGCGCCGCGTACGTCCCGGAGGACCGCGGCCCGATAGGCCGCGGCGGCGTCCTCGGTGTGCAGCACCTGGAAGCGCAGCCCCGGTACTTCCGGTACGACGGGTACGAGCCCCGGACGCACCAGGCGACCCGGCACCAGCGGGCCGCCGAAGAGCCGTCGCTGCTGGGTGGCGGACTGCCGCTGGAACAGGAAACCGGGGCGCATCCGCACCACGCGGACGTCCGGATGGCTCTGCTCGAAGGCATCGAGGAAACGCTCCAGATACGCCTTCTCACGGGTGTACGCGGCCTCCGGCCAGCCATGGGTGGGCCAGGTCTCGTCGACCGTGGCGTCCTGCGGGCCCGGAGAGTCCGCGCCCACCGACGAGGCGTACACCAGCGCGGGAACCCCCGCGGCGGCCACGGCCTCGAAGACACGGACGCTGCCCAGGACATTGCGCGCCAGGTGATGGCCGGATCATGGGTGGGCTGGAACAACCAGGCCAGATGGACCACCACATCCGCACCCCGGAAGTGCGGCACGAGGTCCGTGTCCGGGTCGCCGAGGTCGACGCCACGCCATTCCGCTTTCTCCGGTGTCCAGTCCGGGACGCGGCGCGCTAGCCCCAGGATCGACGAAACCGCCGCCTCCTCGCCGAGCGCCCGCACCACCGCGGAGCCCACGTTGCCGGTGGCTCCCACCACGGCCACCCGCAGACCGGGGGCATCCGGACCCTTTTTCGCGTGCGCTTTCGTGCGGCGATCAGCGGCGGCCATCGGCTGCCTCCCTACGACGGGTGGGTGGCCTCCTCGCATGGACGGCTCATTTCTAATGTCCCAGCCGTGCTGTCGCGTGTCGCGCTGAGGGAGGACGGCGCCACGGCGCCCGTTCCGTGGCTGATCTCACCGCTGGGGATGGACGACGCACAGAGGGGTACTGGGCCGCCGGACATCGGGCCGAGATTGAGGGAGAGCCGTGAGTGTGAAGAACATTTTTGTGGTCGGCCTGGACGAGGCCAATCTGCCGAGTCTGCGCGAGGTGCCCGATGCGCGGGAGTACCGCTTCCACCCGCTCCTCAGTGTTGAGGAATTGCAGGTCGGTGAGGTGTCCGTCGCCGACCTGATGGAGAAGGCGGAAAAGGTTCTGGACGCCTTCGACGGCCCTATCGACGCGATCGTGGGCTACTGGGACTTCCCGGTGAGCACCCTCGTGCCGCTGTTGAGCGAGCGCTACGGCACGCACAGCACGAGCCTGGAGTCGGTGGTCAAGTGTGAGCACAAGTACTGGAGCAGGCTGGAGCAGCAGAAGGTCATCGACGAGCATCCCCGGTTCGGCCGGGTCGACCTGGAGGCGCGGGATCCGCACCCGCCGGAGGGAGTCCGCTTCCCCATGTGGCTCAAGCCCGCGCTGGCGTACTCCTCGGAACTGGCCTTCGGTGTGAAGGACTTGGAGGAGTTCCGGGCGGCGGTCGCCGAGATCCGTGAGGGTATCGGCCGGGTGGGCCGACCGTTCAACTACATCCTGGACCGGCTCGAACTCCCGCCGGAGATGGACGGGGTCGGCGGCGAGGTGTGTCTGGCGGAGGAGGCGCTGTCCGGCATTCAGGTCGCCGTGGAGGGCTACGTGTGGGGCGGTGAGGTCATCGTCTACGGGGCGCTGGACTCCATCGACTACCCCGACAGCCCGTGTTTCCTGCGCCACCAGTACCCCTCCACGCTGCCGGAGCCGGTGGTGCGGCGGCTGCACGACGTCTCCAAGCGGGTCATGCGCCAGATCGGCATGGACTCGGCGACGTTCAGCATCGAGTACTTCTACGACCCGCAGACGGACGAGATCAATCTGCTGGAGATCAACCCCCGGCATTCCCAGTCGCACGCCGAGCTGTTCGAGTATGTCGACGGGGTGCCCAATCACCACTGCATGCTCAGCCTCGCCCTCGGCAAGGACCCGAGCCTGCCCAAGCGTGAGGGCCCCTCCAGGATGGCCGCCAAGTGGTACCACCGGTGGTTCGCCGACGGTGTGGCGCGTGGCGTGCCCACCCAGGAGGACATCGAGCGCATCGAGCGCGAGATTCCCGAGGTGCGCATCGAGGTGGTGCCCGAGGAGGGCCAGCGGCTCTCGGAGATGGACCAGCAGGACAGCTACAGCTTCGAGCTGGCCCACATCTTCACCGGTGGAGACAGCGAGGACGAACTCCGGGAGAAGTTCGACCGGTGTGTCGCTGCCCTGAACCTCACGTTCGAGGAGACCACGCCGGGCAGCCGGGACGAGAAGAACAGCTGATTCCCGTCGGTCGCGGTCGGCCGGTGTGCCGACCGCGACACCGGGCACCCGTCGTGGCGTGCCACAGCGAAAGGAGCAGCCGGCCGCATGCGTTTCCTGAGTAACCTGCCCTGTGAGACCAAGGAAGAAGACCACGTCACCATCCCCATGGCCGACGGCACCCGCCTGTCGGCGCGCATCTGGCGCCCCACGTCGTCGGACGGGGAACCGGTGCCCGCGATCCTGGAGTACATCCCCTATCGCAAGCGCGATCTGACGTCGGTGCGCGACTCCATCCACCACCCGTACATCGCCGGACACGGGTACGCCTGCGTCCGCGTCGACGTGCGCGGCACCGGAGAGTCGGAGGGCGTGCTGCGGGACGAATACCTGGAGCAGGAGCAGGCCGACGCCGAGGAGATCCTGGCGTGGCTCGCGGAGCAGCCGTGGTGTGACGGCACGACCGGCATGATGGGGATCTCCTGGGGCGCGTTCGCCGCCCTCCAGGTCGCCGCCCGGCAGCCGGAGAGTCTGCGCGCCATCGTCATCGCCTCCTTCACCGACGACCGGTACGCCGACGACATGCACTACATGGGCGGTGCGCTGCTGTCGGACAACCTGGCCGAGGCGGGCACCATGTTCGCCTACGCCACCTGCCCGCCCGATCCGGTCGTGGTCGGCGATCGCTGGCGCGAGATGTGGCACGAACGGCTGGAACAGACCCGCCCCTGGGTGCTGGAGTGGCTGCGCCACCAGCGCCGCGACGACTATTGGCGTCACGCCTCGGTGTGCGAGGACTACCAGGCCGTGCGGTGTCCGGTGCTGGCCTCCAGCGGCTGGGCGGACGGCTACTCCAACGCCGTCACCCGGCTGCTGGGCCACCTGGACGTACCGCGCAAGGGGCTGATCGGCCCCTGGTCGCACAAGTTCCCGCACCTGGGCGAGCCCGGCCCCGCCATCGGCTACCTCCAGGAAGTCGTGCGCTGGTGGGACCACTGGCTCAAGGGCGCCGACAACGGTGCCATGGACGGTCCCATGCTGCGGGCGTGGATGCAGGACAGTGTGCCGCCGTCCACGTCGTACGAGGAGCGGCCGGGCCGCTGGGTCGGCGAACCCGAGTGGCCCTCACCGCACATCGAACCGGCCGCCCATCCGCTCACCCGGCACCGCATCGGCGCCCCCGGTGAGCCACCGGCGGAGGAGGCGGGGCGCGGCGAGGAGCTGACGGTGCAATCGCCCCTGTCGGTCGGCCAGTTCGCCGGAAAGTGGGCGTCGTACAACGCCCCGCCGGACCTGCCGTACGACCAGCGCGAGGAGGACGGGGGCTCGATGGTGTTCGACACCGACGTGCTCACCGAGCCCGTGGAGATCCTCGGCTCGCCCACCGTCGAGCTGGAGCTGTCGGTCAGCGAACCGGTCGCCATGGTGGCCGCCCGGCTCTCCGACGTGGCGCCCGACGGGCGCGCCACCCGGGTCACCTACGGCCTGCTCAACCTCACCCACCGCGATGGCATCGGTGCCCCCGAACCGCTGGAAGTCGGGCGTCGCTACCGGGCCACGGTGCAGCTCAACGGCGTGGCCCAGGCGTTTCCGCCCGGGCACCGCATCCGGCTGTCGCTGTCCACGTCGTACTGGCCCCTCGCCTGGCCACCGCCGCGGCCGGTCCTGCTGAGCGTGTACGAGGGTTCCAGCACCCTCACCCTGCCGCTGCGCGGTACCGTCGAGCCCGACGAGGTCCCCCAGCGCCCATTCGGCGAGCCGGAGGGTGCCCCGCCCGTCGCCACCACGCAGCTGCACCCGCCGGAGATGCGCTGGGACGTCACCCGCGATCTGGTGGGCTACCGGTCCGCGCTGGAAATCGTCAAGGACGCCGGTACGGTGCGGTACGAGGACACCGGGCTCGATGTCCACCGCCGCGCCTACGAGCGCTACACGGCCGTGGCGGACGACTTCACCTCGGTCAGCGGCGAGTCGGCCTGGACCATGCGTTTCCGGCGGGATGACTGGGACGTACGCGTCGTCACCCACACCGTGCTGCGCTCCAGCGAGACGGAGCTTTTCGTCGACGCCACGCTGGACGGCTACGAAAACGACCGGCGGGTGTTTTCCCGTACCTGGAACGAGACACTCCCCCGCGACCAGCTCTGAGCGCGACCCCGTTGTGGAAAGAATGACGCTCAGGGTACCGGCTTGCCTTTATCCGTCGGGAGGACATCACGTGAGCGACCAGGACCAGAGCCATCCGGGAAAGCGGTATCCTCAGCCGGAATTCCCCCAACAGAACCAGCCGCATCCCGGCGCCACGGGCGAAATGGAACCGCGGCCCGACCACGGTGAAAGCAGCTACCAGGGCCATGGACTGCTGGAGGACCGGCATTCCGTGATCACCGGCGGCGATTCCGGGATCGGCCGGGCGGTGGCCCTCGCGTTCGCCCGCGAGGGCTCGGACGTCCTTTTCAGCTATCTGCCCGAGGAAGAAGAGGACGCGCAGGAGACGGTGCGTCTGATCGAAGAGGCCGGACGGCGGGCGGTTCCGGTGGCGTGCGATATCCGCGAGGAAGCGGATTGCCAGGCCGTGGTGGACCGCGCGGTCGACGCCTTCGGTTCGATCGACATCCTCGTCAACAACGCCGCTTTCCAGATGGCACGGTCCCAGGGGCTGGAAGACATCACGACCGAGCAGTTCGACCGTGTGATGCGCACGAATCTGTACGCCATGTTCTGGCTCTGCAAGATGTCCTTGCCGCACATCCCGGCGGGCGGCAGCATCATCAACACCACATCGGTCCAGGCGTACAAGCCCAGCCCTCATCTGCTGGACTACGCCACGACCAAGGGCGCCATCGTCACCTTCACCCAGGGCCTCGCCGGGAACCTGGCGGACCGTGGCATCAGGGTGAACGCCGTCGCCCCCGGGCCCGTGTGGACGCCCCTGATCCCCGCCACCTTGCCCGACACCGCGAAGTTCGGCGAGCAGAGCCCCCTGGGGCGTCCGGCCCAGCCCGCGGAGATGGCGCCCGCGTATGTCTTCCTCGCGTCACAGCAGGCCAGCTACGTCACCGCTGAAATCCTCAACGCCACGGGCGGCACGCCCTTGCCGTAGCCGTCGCCGTGACGAGGCGCCGTGGACGCTGGGCCGAGCCCGGTCTTCGCCCTTTCGCTCTGGAGGTTGCATGAGTATCACCCACAGCCCGGTGGTCCGCGCATGGCGGCGCTGGCGGCGCCCGCGCGACCTGGAGGTGACGCACAGCTCGCAGGTGGAGGACGTCAACCGGCGGTTTCTGATGTACGGGGTCCTGCCCCTGTGGTTCGTACCGGCCGTGGCGGACTGGGCCATGCACCGCCGGACCCGGATCCAGGACACGTCCGGCACCCGCGAATCGGCCCTGCACGCGCTGATGATGACGGAGGCGGGCGTCCCGGTCGCGATGGGGCTGCTCGCCCGGGTCAATCCCCTCGTGCTGTCGGCCATGGGCGGGGCGGCGGCCGTCCACGGCGCCACGGCCCTGTGGGACGTCAGCCTCGCGACCGGGAAGCGGGAGGTGCGGCCGGTCGAACAGCACATCCACAGCTTCCTGGAGGTCCTGCCGCTGTCAGCGCTGGCTTTCACCTCGGCGCTGCACTGGGACCAGGTGCGGGCTGCCCTGCGCGGTGGCGATACGGCCGAGGACTGGAAGCTGCTGCCCAAGGAGAACCCGCTGCCCGCCCGCTATCTGGCGGCGATCGGGCTGGCCGTCGGCGCGTTCGTCGCGCTGCCCTACGCCGAGGAGATGAGGCGCTGTGTCAGGGCGGCGAGGGCCCGTAAGGCGGTCTGAGGCCATGCCGCGGCGTCCTTCGACGGGCTCCTCGAGGGGCAGGGCCGAGCCGCTTCCCGCTCCGCGCGTCGTGGCCCGGGACGCGCGAGGACCGGAACACGTGACCCTCGACGCCGAGGGCCGGATCCTGACCGGGACCGCGGACGGGAACATCTGGCGCCTGACGCTGTCGGAGCCATCGGGGGCTCCGGAACTGGCCAAGGCCGAGGTCCTCGCGCGGACCGGCGGCAGGCCGCTGGGGCTCGTGTCCTGCCCCGACGGCGGGCTGCTGGTGTGCGACGCCCGCCGCGGCCTGCTGCACGTCGACCCCCGGAGCCGGACGGTACGCACCCTCGCCGACGAGGTGGACGGCACCCCGCTCCGGTTCTGCAGCAACGTGGCCACGGCGGCGGACGGCACGGTCTATTTCACCGTCTCCAGCCGCCGTTACGCCCTGGAGGACTGGCTCGGCGACATCCTGGAGCACCGCGGCACCGGGCGACTGCTGCGGCTGCGGCCCGGCGGGCGGCCTGAAGTCCTGTGCGACGGGCTGCAGTTCGCCAACGGCGTCGCCCTGTCCCCCGACGAGTCCTTCGTCGCCGTGGCGGAGAGCGGCGCCCGCCGCATCAGCCGCTACTGGCTGACCGGGCCCCGGCCAGGAACGCGCGACACCCTCGTACACGGCCTTCCGGGCTACCCCGACAACCTCACCAGGGGCACCGGCGGGGTGTTCTGGGTCGCCCTGGCCGGGCCGCGCGAGCCCGCGGTGAGCCTGTTACACCACGCCGCCCCCTCCGTCAGAAGGGCGGCCTGGTCCACCCTCAAGAAGTTCCGCCCCCGGCCCCGGCCGACCGTGCGGATCCTGGCGATCCAGGCCGACGGCCAGATCGTCCGCCATCTGCTGCGCCACCGCTCCCCCTACCGGATGGTGACGAGCGCGTGTGAGCACGGCGACCGGCTGATCCTCGGCAGCCTGCTGGAACGGGGCATCGCCGTCTGCGACCTCCCGGACCCCCGCCACCTCGGCTGACCGGCCCTTTCCGCCCCGGGCGCCAGCGGGCTCGGGGCGTCGGCCACTTCATCACCAGCACCCCTGCGCGGCCTCCCGGCCTCCCCGTACCCTGACGTCGAGCAACGCCCCCAGTGCCCATCCTGGGCGCACGGAAGACGCGGTGATGGCCGGTGATGGCGAAAGGGACGGGTGGTCATGGACTGGGCACGATTCGCCGAGCGGATGGCGACGATGGCGCGGGACCTGCTGGCGCAGGACTCGGTCGACGCGACCCTGGAGCGGATCACCGCGTGTGCCGTGGACATCGTCGAGGGGTGCGACGCGGCCGGAATTCTGATCTTCCACGGTCAGCGGGTGGAAACCCTGGCCCCCACGAACGGGCTGGTGGTCCGCTCCGACCAGTTGCAGGACCAGCTCGCCGAGGGCCCGTGCTTCGACGCCGCGCTCCGCGGCCGTCCGGTCTACCGGATCCAGGACTTCGCCGAGCCGCAGGAGGCCTGGCCTGAGTTCGCGAGCCGCGTTCACGCGCTGGGCGTCGGGAGCATGATGGCGTTCCGGCTGTACACGCGGGAAGAGGAACTCGGCTCCCTGAATCTGTACGCGCGGCGAGCGGCGGCGTTCACCGAGGGCAGCGAGGCCGCGGGGTGGCTGCTGGCCTCGCACGCCGCGGTCGCCTTCTCCAGCGCCCGCACCGCCGACCAGCTCCAGCACGCGCTGGCCACCCGGCACACCATCGGCGAGGCCATGGGAATCCTCATGGAACACCGCAAGATCAGCGAGGACGAGGCCTTCGGCGTGCTGAGGCGGGTGTCCCAGGAACGCAACATCAAACTGCGGGACCTCGCCCGGCAGATCTGCGAGCGCGGCAACATCGACGACAGAGGCTAGCGGGAGGCGGCCGTTCCGTCACTCCGTCCACGGAGCGGCACCCGTGCTTGCCCACGTGGCCAGTTCCCGCCCGTCGACGCACAGGATTCCGCACTGCGTGGCGTACTCGACGGCGGGCTCGGTGAACTCGCTGGTCGTGACCACCACGGCGATCTGGGCGTCGTGCACGGCGAAGCACGTTCCGCCGAAGCGCTGAACATCCTGCGAGCCGACCTTGTGAGTCGGCTCGTACCGCTTGCACTGGATGACGATGCGCCGCCCGTCAGGGGCGGTGGCAAGGACGTCCGCGCCCAGGTCACCCGCGCCGCCCTCCACGCGGATGGCCTGGCAGCCGTCCCGTTCGCACAGGTCCGCCACCGCCTGCTCGAACTCATCGGAAGCCATCGCCTCGAAGCCGGCTGTTCCGGGGGATTCCTCCTCGGGGGCAGCGGGGGCAGCACGGTGGCGGCGCCTCACGAGGACGGCGGAAAACGCCAGCAACGCTACGACCACGGCGGCGACGGGGCGGGCGTCGGTCGCGCCGCCGGCGGCTCTTACGGCGACCCCCACCGCGAAGAGAACGATGGCGATCAGCCCGAAGCAGACCGTGAGATTGCGCAGGCTGAAGGCGTACTGACGCCCGATACGCGGCCGACGGCCGGAAGTGGCCATGGGTGGCAGTCCCCCTCGCGTGGTGACATCAAGATCGTCACTGCCGACTGCCCCGGTACGCCGCCTCCACACCCGCTGCGCAATCAGCGCTGCCGCAGGCCGCGGTATCCACCACGCATGGCGCGTCAGCTGAGGGGAAGCCGATAGTTGGGCGCCCTGACATTTCCGCCATTCTGATCGCCGTTCTGACGATGGGATATTGCCATGACTTCCGCCCTGCACCGCCTGGACCAGGGACTGCGCCTCATCGGGTTGTCCCGGAGGAAGCGCCCGACCGGCACTCCGTCCCGGCTCGGCCGAGGTCCCCATGGAGTGTCCGCCGTGGCGGTCATCCGGCAGGCCGTGCGCACACTTCGCGCACGCTCCGGTTCGACCCGGCGGCGGTAGCCGCATCGACTGACGCGAGTGGGGTAGCCGTGCGTCGTGCTCAGACTCGTATTGGTGACTGGTCCTGCCCTCACGGTGGCGCTCGGTGCGGCGTTCGCGTGGTGGGTATCGCCGTGGTGGTGGCTTCTGGTCGTGGTGGCGGCGGCCATGACGGCCGTGGCGGTCCGGGATGTGGTGCAGCGCCGCCACTCCATCCTGCGCAACTATCCGCTGCTGGGCCATCTGCGGTTCCTGATGGAGGCGCTGCGGCCGGAGCTGCAGCAGTACTTCATCGAGCGCGACTACGACGGCCGCCCGTACGACCGTGACGTGCGCAGCATCGTGTACGAGCGGGCGAAGGGCGTGGACGCCGAGGAGCCGTTCGGGACGGAGCGGGACGTCGGTGCGGCGGGGTACGAGTTCCTGGTCCCTTCGCTGGCGCCCAAGGACACGCCGGACCAGCCGCCCACGGTCCGGGTCGGCGGGCCGGACTGTGCCAAGCCGTACGACATGGCGCTGTTGAACATCTCGGCGATGAGCTTCGGATCGCTGTCGACCAACGCGATCCTCGCGCTCAACCGTGGTGCGGCCCTGGGTGGTTTCGCGCAGGACACGGGTGAGGGCGGTCTGTCGGAATACCATCTGCGCCACGGTGGCGATCTGATCTGGGAGATCGGCACGGGGTACTTCGGGTGCCGGACGGACGACGGCGACTTCGAGGCGGCCACATTCGCCGAGAAGGCGGCCCATGACCAGGTGAGGTGTGTTTCCCTCAAGCTCTCGCAGGGCGCGAAGCCGGGCATGGGCGGGGTACTGCCGGGCAGCAAGGTCAACGCGGAGATCGCGAAGGTGCGCGAGGTACCGCAGGGGCAGACCGTGGTGTCGCCGCCGTACCACCGGGTGTTCTCCACGCCGCGCGAGCTGGTGCTGTTCATCGGCCGGATGCGGGAGCTGGCGGGTGGCAAGCCCACCGGCTTCAAGCTGTGCCTCACCTCGCGGCGGCAGTTCCTGGCCGTGTGCAAGGCCATGCTGAGCGAGGGCCTCACCCCGGATTTCATCGTGGTGGACGGGGCCGAAGGGGGCACCGGCGCGGCCCCGCTGGAGTTCGCCGACCATGTGGGCACGCCGCTGACCGAGGGCCTGATCACGGTGCACAACGCGCTGGTCGGCACGGGGCTGCGGGACCGGATCAGGGTCGGCGCCAGCGGCAAGGTGGCCACCGGGAGCGACATGGTCAAGCGGATGACGCAGGGGGCGGATTACACCAACGCGGCGCGGGCGATGATGTTCGCCACCGGGTGCATCCAGGCCCAGCGCTGCCACACCAACACCTGCCCCGTCGGGGTGGCCACGCAGGATCCGCGGCGGGCCCGCGCCCTGGATGTGGGTGACAAGTCGGCGCGCGTGGAGCGGTTCCAGCGGGCCACGGTGTACGGCGCGATGCAGATCATGGCGTCCATGGGTGTCCATGATCCGGCCGAGCTGCGTCCGCACATGCTGCGGACGCGGGTCGACCCCTTCACCGTCCGCTCCCACGCGGAGCTGTACGAGTGGCTGGCTCCCGGGCAGCTGCTCGCCGAGCCCCCGGCGACGTGGGCCGAGGACTGGGCCGCCGCCGACCCCGACCGCTTCACCGTCTGACCCGTCTCAAGGACACGGGCGGCCGTCACAAGGACACGGGCGGCCGTCTCAGGGGCGGGCCGCGGCTCCGGGCCGAGCCGCGCTGCCCGGCAGCGGTGTGGTCGCGGGCCGGTCCGCGAGCACGTCGAGGATGTTGTCGACGGCGAGATCGACCATGGCGGCCCGGGTGGCCTCGGTGGCCGAGCCGATGTGCGGAAGCGTCACCACGTTCGGCTCACCGGCCAGCGGCGACAGGTCGGCGCCCATGGGTTCGCGTTCGTAGACGTCCAGGCCCGCCGAGTGGATGGTTCCCTCGCGCACGGCGTGGAGCAGGGCGTCCTCGTCGATGACACCGCCGCGGGAGGTGCTGACCAGGGTGGCGGTGGACTTCATGGCCGCCAGTTCGTCGGCGCCGATGAGGTGGCGGGTCTGCGGGGTCAGGGGGACGTGGAGGGAGACCACGTCGGCCTCGGCGAGCAGGGTGGCCAGGTCCACGGCCTTGGAGGGCGGGTCCTGGGTGTCGTCGGGCGCGAAGGGGTCGTGGTGCAGCAGGCGCATGCCGAAGCCCTGGGCACGGCGGGCCACCGCGCGTCCGATCTGGCCGAACCCGACCAGGCCGAGGGTGGCACCGTGGATGTCCAGGCCCAGGTAGTCGTCCATCCGGAACAGGCCCCACTGCCCGGCGGCGAGTGAGTCACGGGCGGAGCCGAGGCGGCGGCGGGCCATGAGGATGAGGCCGAAGGTGAGGTCGGCGGTGGTCTCGGCGAGCACACCGGGGGTGTGGGTGACGACGACGCCGCGCTCGGCCGCCGCGTCCCGGTCCACGCCGTCGAAGCCCATGCTGGCCAGTCCGACGACCTTCAGCGAGGGTCCGGCGGCGTCGAGCAGGGCGGCGTCCACCCGGTCGTTCCCCAGGCAGAGGATGCCGCTCGCCCCGGCGGCGAGGGCGTGCAGTTCGGCCGGTTCGGGCTTGCCGTGGCCGTCCCAGCGCACCAGGTCCGCCCGGGCCGCCAGCCGGTCCAGGCCCCCGCCGGGCAGGGCGGGCCGGGTGGTGAGTACTCGCTGCGTCATGCGCCGCTCCCTTATTTTTCCACTGAGTGGAAAATCTATCTATTCAATGGGAAGCATCGTCAGTACGATCCCCGGGCGATGTCAACCACTGAATGAAAAACAATTCCGTGGAGTGGTAATTTGCACAGCGTGACCACCAGCGATGTACCGGCCGATGTCGTCGGCCGGGCGATCCGGCTGCTCGTCCTCGTCGGCGAGCATCCACACGGCATCACGCTGTCGGCGCTGGCCCGCGAGAGCGGCGTTCCCGTCAGCACCTCGCACCGGCTGGTCAACTCGCTCTGCCGGGAGGGCCTGGTGGAGTTCGAGGCCGACGGCAAGCGATACAAACCGGGGCTGCGGCTGTTCCAGCTCGGCCAGCAGGCGGGCCAGGTGTACGGCTTCGCCGGTACCGCGCTCCCCGTGATGCAGCGGGTGACGCGGCAGACCGAGGAGGCCACCCTCATGTCGGTCCTCGACGGTACGCGCCATCTGTACGTGCACTACGTGGACGGCCCCCAGCCGGTCGGCGTGCGCAGCGATCCCGGCCGCCACGGCCCGCTGCACTGCACCTCGATGGGCAAGGTCCTCATGGCCTTCGCCCCCGACGACGTGCGCACCGACCTGCTGGAGCGGGTCGAGCTGACCCCGCACGGGCCGAACAGCATCACCGACCGCGACCTCCTGCGCGAAGCCGTCGCCCACGCCGCCGAGCGCGGCTACGCCACGGCCGACGAGGAACACCACCGGGGCTTGCGCGCCGTCGCCGTCCCCGTCCTGCGGCCCGGCGGAACGGTCTTCGCCGCCCTCTCCACCGCCGCGCCCGCCTTCCGCCGCAGCATGGACGACCTGGTCGCCATGGTGCCGCTGCTGCAGGCGGCGGCCTCCGAGCTGGGCGTCCGGCTGCCTGCCCGCTGACCACATCCGGTCACGCACCCGTCTTACTGCCAGACGTGCTCCAAGGCGGCTGTCGTACGCTGCCACCCCGGAATCCATCACCGAGGGGGTCCGACGACTGGCTCGCGGCCTCTCGGCCCTTTCGCTGAACGGTGGTTCACATGCAACAGGAGAGTCGGCCGATGCGCAGTGACACCGAGCGCAATCGCAGGCAGCTCATCAAGGCCGCCGCGCGGCTGTTCGAGAACTCGCCGACCCAGGTCAGCCTGGCCGACATCGCCAAGCACGCCGAGGTGTCCACCGCGACGGCGTACCGGCACTTCTCCTCCGTCGAGGAGATCCTGCACGCCTTCCGGTCACAGGTGGGCTCCGAGCTGTGCGAGTTCAGCGCGCGGCAGACCACCACCGGCATGGTCAAGCTGGAGGCGGTCTCCCGCTACTGGGTCTCGCTCGTCCTGGAACACGGCGGGGCGATGGCGCAGATGCGCTCGCACCGCGGCTACCTGGAGCGGCTGCGCGAAGGCACCGGCTACCTCGCCCCCCAGGCCGAGGCGCTCGAAGAGCCCCTGCGGCAGACCGCCGAGGAACTCGGCCTCGGCGACCTGGGGGACGCGGCCCTGTACCTGTGGAACACCCTGTTCGACCCCCGAGACATCCTCGACCTCATCAAGAGCGGACGCACGGAGGACGAGGCCGCCACCCGCCTGGTGTCCGCCCTGCGCGGAGCCCTGATCGGCTGGTCCACGGCGGAGGACCCGCCAGGCGGAAAGGGGCCCGGGGAAAATAGACCCCGGCGGCGTTTGTTGGGCCCCCCGCCCCTGCTGGGGGCTTGGGGGCCCCGGCCCCTCCACTTGGGGTAGGGTAGTT
>NZ_JBVIZF010000069.1:0-18361 GCF_055591805.1 Streptomyces sp. NPDC041200
CCGGAGGCCCCGCTCGCCCCCGACGTGGACCTGGACGCCCTGGCCCGCCTCGACATGACCGGCGCGGGCATCACCGCGGCGGCCCGCACCGCCGCGCTCTCCGCGGCGGACGGCGACAGCGCTACCATCGGGATGCGCCACATCGTCCGCGGCGTGGCACGTCAATTCCAGCGCGAGGCCCGGCTGCTCCGCCCGGCCGAACTGGGCCCCCACGCCCACTTCCTCGACGACGCGACCCAGGGGTGACCGCCGATGCTGCCCACCGAACCCCCGCTCTCCCTGCACCGCCTGGTGGCCCCGGTCCCACCGGCACGGCCACAGGAGACGGCGACGGCCACCCGCCAGACCCCGGCCCCGGCTCCCGCCGCGCCACAGGCGGCCACCCCGCTCGACCGCCTCCTGGCGGTGGGCCAGAACCAGGTGGGCAACGCGGCCGTGGCGGGCGCGGCGGCCCATACGGGCCCGGTCCCGCCCCCGCCGGTCGTGGTGGCGGTGGTGGCGCCGAAACCGAAGCCCGCTCAGCCCTCCTGACCCTCCTGGACCCCGGCCGCCTTCCGCCGCAGCTCCTCGACCAGCTGGAGGGAGGCGCGCGCCTGCTCCACCTCCCCGCGGTCCACCGACCCGGCGCCGCGGTTCCACGGCTGGCGCGACTCCTCGTCGAGCCGTCGCGCTTCGTCGGCGTGCACCTCGTACAACACGTCGAGCAGGGAATCGCCGCAGCGCACCGCCTCGGCGTCGCGCACCTCGCTGTAGGGGTAGGCCGCCGCGCGGAGGCAGAAGACCGTGGGCCGTCCCGCCCGCAGCTCCTCGATCCGGTAGCACACGATGTGGTCGTCCCCGGCGGATGTGGCCGCCGGAATCTGCACCAGCGGCAGCAGACCGGGGTCCAGCGCCAGGACCAGCAGTTCGGTGTCGGCCAGCGGTCCGGGGACGTCGGCGGGGCCGCCCTGATCGGGCGGGACGGCCAGCTGCCAGGGCTGGTTGGCGAAGTAGGCCAGCAGATCGAGGGAGGACAGCCCGGCGGCGACGAGGACGAAGACCTCTTCGGGGAAGTCGGCGCCGTAGCACTCGCGCAGCACCTCGCGCGGCCCCAGCCCGCTCTCGTACAGCGCCCGCGCCAGGCGCGTCATCGAGGCGTAGTCGTCGCGCGACGCCGCCTCCCGCAGCCGTCCGACGGTCTCCGGGTTCACCGCGCGTCTCCTCCGCTCTCCGGCGCGTCCTTCATGGCCTCGTCGAGGGCCGTGCGGACACTCTCCCAGTAGGTGTGCAGTTCGGGTGCGGTCATCGCCTTGATGATGTCCGAGGTCAGATCGCGGGCCCGCTGGACGGCCTGCTTGCGCCGCTCGTCGCCGCCCGCGCCGCGGACGAGCTTGTCGACGGCTTCCGCCAGCTGCCGCAGCTCCGCCTGGACGCTCGGGCTCTGCGCGGTCAGCCGGGGGGTGTCGGCCATGAGCATCGCGACGTTCTCGACGTGGACGAAGACGGTGTCCCGCAGCGTGAAGCGCAGCCGCTTGGACAACCCGGGATTGGCGTGGAAGTACTCCCGGGAGAGGGTGTGGGCGCTGGTGTAGGACTGCGCCTGGATGATGAGCGCGTACATCCGGTGCGCGACGCGGATGGCCTCCTCCGCGCCGCCCTTGGCCCGCATCTTGCCGCGCCCGGCCAGGTGGACGTCCGCTGGTTCCACGGTCAGTCCGCGGTCCCGGTCTCCCGGCTCCGGGCTCGTGGTGGTGGACGCCCCGGGGGCGTAGGTGACGGGCAGCTCCTCGCCGAAGACCTCCATGTACCGGATCCGCAGGGTGCGCCCCTCCGCGCTGCCGATTCCGTAGAGCCCGCCCTGGATTTGGCGCAGCGCGGCCAGCCGGCTGTTCTGGAAGAGGCCGTCCGGCCGGTGCCGGTCCCACGCCTTGATCAGCATGTTGGGCTCGGTCGGGTAGAGCATTTGCGGGAACCGCTTGCCGATCGCGACCCGGATCGTCCGGTCCAGCTCGTTGGCGAGCAGTGTGAGCTGCTTGGGGCGCTGGTCGCCCTCCGGGTTCCAGTTGAAGCCCTTGAAGCGGTAGCCGCCGATCGTGATCTGCGGATGGCTCTCCATCGCGTCCAGGATCTGCTTGTACGCGGCGAGGACGCCCGTCGTCTCGGACACCGCGACCCCGGTGTCGGCGTCCTGGCCCAGGATGTGGACCTGGTCGTTGGCGTGGGACAGGATGGCCGTCGCCTTCTGGGTGTAGGAGGAGTTCGTCACCTCCTCGCGGAAGAGGCCGTAGGGGAGCGCGCCCTTGTCGCGCAGGCCCTTCTCATGCTTCTCGGCGACGCGCTTCTCCTCGGTCGTCAGCTTCTTGTACTTCTTGCGCACCTCCGCCATGGGGACCTCATGGCCGTCCTTGTGGAGCCACTTGGGCGTCCAGATGAAGCCGAAGACGGCCATGATGAGTTTGACCGGCCGCTTGACGGCGTCGATGGCCTCGTTGAGGACCTTGCTGTCGTTCTTCTGGTCGAGGTGCTCGAAGGTGTTGACGCCGATCACGACGGCGGTGCTGATGGGCCCGAAGTGCTTGGTCTCGGGGTTCTTCCAGGCGTCGTGGAGGTAGCGGGCGGCCATGCCCGGGTTCTTCTTGACCTCGCCCGGGACGGCCGCCATGTTGACGACGAAGCCGGTCCGCGCGTCGCGCCCCTCCATGGGCAGCTTCTTGATCGAGTTGAGCTGGTCGACTGCCTTCCCATGCTTCCTGATCTTGAAGTTGCCCTCGGCCGGGCCGATCTTGTACGGGAACTTCTCGCCCAGATCCTCGACCGGGGTCTGAGCCTCCGGGTTGATGGCCACCTTGATGCGGTACGTGTCGCCGGTCACCTTGACGAGCCGGATCCGGCTCAGGCGGTGCCGCCGCTTGATGGCCGGGAGCCCGCGCCGTACGGACTTGACCGTCGCCGACTCCTCGTTCAGCAGCGCCGTCGCGTCCCGCACGGCGGCGTCGAGGGCGCGCCGCTTGTCCGCCTCGGTCCGCTTGTCCGGCCGCTTCTTGTCCGGCCGCTTCTTCTTCGGGTCGCGCCTCCGCTTCGGCCTGCGCCGGTCGTCCTTGCGGGGCCTGCGCCGCTGAACCGGACGCTTCCGCCGCGGCTTGCCCGGCCGCTTCCGGTCCGGCTTCGGCTTCTTCTTGGTGAACTTCGGCTTGATCTTGGCCCAGATTTTCTTCACCAGGCCCACGATCTTGTCGATCACCCAGTCCACGGCCCGGCCGACCGGCTTGGACATCGCCTGGACGATCTGCTTCACGCGGGCGGCGATCCCGCCCACGCCCAGGACCGCCGCCAGGACACCCAGCAGGACCGGGATGGACCGGGCCAGAGCGCGTTCGATCAGGCCCGGCACGCCCCCGCTGCCACCCCTGGCGATGGCGATGACCGCGTCCAGCACGGCGTTCACGAAGTCGAAGATCTGGCGCGCCTGGGTCACGATGAAGCGGACGAAGTCGATGATCAGCTTCACCGCCCGGACGAACGCCGACGCGGGGTTGAGCAGCGAGAGCACCCACATGATCCCGGCCTGGATGATCGTGGGCGTCACATACGCGATGACCTTGTCGAGCAGCCCCTTCTTCAGATCGCCCACGCGCGTCTTGAGGTCGTCCCACATCCCCGCGACCCCCCGCTTGCGGGTCTCCGCGACCAGCGGCACCGAGGTTTCGGCCGCCGTGACCGCCGGTTCCATCTTCGGTACCTTGCGGACGATCCGGGCGCGGATGTTTTGCCAGGTCAGCCCGAGTACGGAGGCCAGCATCCTCAGGACGCCCTGGGCATCGAACTTCGACGGCACCTCGATGCCCGCCTCGGCCGTCTTGCCCAACAGCCATGACAGGATGCCCTGTTGCAGATGGCGCCCGATGTTCTGCAGGAACTGCCGCAGACCGGCGCCGACGGCCGACACCAGATTGCGCAGGAAGCCGATCGGGTCCTTGAGGATCAGCATCACCGCCTGCGCGGCCTTGGAGAGCACCGACAGCAGGAGCCGCTTCAGCTCCAGGATGGTGTCGATGACGGCCTTGACCGCGCTCACGGCCTTGTCCACCAGGCCCTTGTTCTTCTCCTTCTCCGCGGCGATCTCGTCATCGACCGACGTGAGCGCATCGGTGTACTTGGTGGCCAGCGTGTCGACGAGCTGGGTGCCCTTGTCGTCCACGGACTGCGTGAGTTCGTCGAACTTGTCGGTGAACTCGGCGGCCGCCTCCCGGCCGATGGACCGCAGATCGGCCGGGAGCGCCCCTACCGCGGCCTGCATCTCCGTCCGGCCGTCCGCGATGCGCCGCTTCGCCCGGTTCAGCTCCCCGCCGATGGTGTCGGCGACATCGGAGATCACCTGACGCATCCGGCGGACGTAGTTGTCGCGGGCTTCCTCGAAGATCTTGTCGGCTTCCGCGGGCAGCCCCGCGAACAGGTCCCGCACCCAGCGCACCTTGCCCGTCGCACCCGAGTACCGCCTGCTCTTGTACTCGTCCATCTTCCGCTTGTGCTCGGCGGTGAAGTCGTCCCGGGCCGCCTTCTCATCTCTGCCGAACTGGTCGTCGACCAGCTTGTCGAGCCCGTCGAGGATGGACTCGACGTCCTTCTTCATCGTGTCGAAGACACCCTGCAGCGTTGCCGTGACCTTGGCCCGCTTGTCCTCGTCCCGGCCCTTGGCACCGGACTTGCCCGCGCCGACCTGCTGCCCGGTGCGCACCCGGTGGGCGCCCATCGCGCCCATGGCGGCGGCGCCGAGCCGCTTCGCCCGCGCGGTCGAGGCGTGCAGCTCGCCCGCCTCATGCTTCCGCAACCGCCCCGGGGCCGCCGCGGAATGCCGTTCGGCGGCCTTCTTCTCGCCCAGCGCCTTGCTGAACGTGGGCTCGTTGGACTTCTTCAACTGCGCCTCGGTGACCTGCGCGTCCGCCATCCGCTGGTCGACCTGGGCAGGTCCCGCGGACATGTCGGTGGCCGACGGCGGCAGCTTGTCCGGTACGGCGTTGGCGGGATTCGGCGTTCCCGGAGCCCCGGGCGGCCGGTCGGCGGCCAGCGGTACGACCTTCTTGGACACCGCCGCCGAGGTGTCCGGCGGCGCCGCGGTCGTCGTGGCGATCTGCTCGGCCGAGTCCGTCTTGCCCTGGCCGACCTGGCCCTGCACCTCCGCCCGCACCTCATCGGCCTTGCCGGAGTCGGCGAACTTGTCCGCCTCGTCGAGGTTCTTCGGCGCCTTCTCGGCGATCGCCTTCTCGACCGCCCTGATGAACGCTTCCTTGTCGAACTCCTTCGGCTTGGCCTCGTTCATCCTCTCGGCGTTGGCGGTCTTTCCCTGCGCCTCTTCGTCGTCCTTGGGCGGCCGGGCCGCGTCCTGCGCCGCCGTCGCCTCGGTCTGGGGAGGCGGGTGCGAGGCCGCCACCGAGCGCTTCTTGCGCCGCACCTCCTGCTTCAGCGCCGCGAACTTCGGATCCGCCTCCGGTCCGGGCCGCGCCGCCACCTCCGCCCCGCCCCCGGAGGCCGCGGCCGCCGCGACCGCGCCATTGCCGACCGTGTCCTGCCCGGCGCCCGGCGACCGGTCCGGCGCGGACGGAAGCGGCGCCGGTCCGCGCTCAGCGGCCAGCGTCGCCGATACCGCCGCGTTGGACGCGGGGGGCGGGGTCCGCGCGGGACCGGGGTCGCGTGCCTCCGGCCGCTGCCGCGCCGGGGCGGAAGCTGTCTTCGACGCCCTTGGCCGTGGCGCGAGGGCTTTGGGCGGTGGCATCGGACGGAACCCCTCCCACGGCACGATCTTCCCGGAGAAGCGTGGCAGCACGGGCGTGACGCGACCGTCACCCCGCTGTCCCTCCAGCGTCTCCACGAGCCCGGGCCGCGTATCCGACCGCGGGCGGGGAACGCGCAAAGCCGAGGAAAGAAGAAAAAAGAGGAAAGGAGTTCCCGTGCCCGTCACCTTCCGCAAGAGCTTCCGCATATTCCCCGGCGTCCGGCTCAACATCAACCGCAAGTCGGTCTCCGTCACGCTCGGAAAGGGCGACGCCAAGCGCACCTACTCCTCCACCGGCCGCAGGACGACCTCGATGGACCTCCCCGGCCCCTTCGGCTACCGCAAGACCACCTCGCGCCGCTGACGACGCCACGAAAGGGCCGGTCCCGTCCGGGGACGGAACCGGCCCTTCCGTGGCAGCAGGCGGTCAGACGCGGTCGGCCGCGATCAGGACGTACTGGAAGGAGCCGTCCTTGTAGGAGTTGATGAACGCTTCCTCGATGCCGGTGACCAGGGAGGACGTGGCCCGCAGCTCCCAGTAGGGCAGAGTCGCGGGCGTGAGGTCGACGACGGCCTGGGGTACGAGGCGGTTGTCGGCCATGGCGCGCAGGTACTCACGGCGGGAGTGGATGTTGCACTCGAAGTGCGCGTTGATCTGGGAGACCCACTTCGAGGGCTGGCCGTAACGCGGGTTCCAGCAGCCGGTGATGGTCACGTAGCGGCCGCCGACCGCGAGGACGCGGGAGTGCTCGGCGAAGAGGTCGTGCAGGTCGACGTACATGCTCGACTCGTTGTTCCATGAGGCCGCGGCCTGCCCGGTCTCGAAGGGCGTACCGAGCATGTTGCAGACGCGGGCGCTGACATGGTCCTCGATGCCCAGTTCGCGGGCCCTCCGGTTGGCGAAGTCGGCCTGCTTGGCCGACAGCGTGACGCCCCGCACCGTGCACCCGAAGCGTTGGTGGGCCATGACCATCGAGCCGCCGCGGCCGCATCCGGCGTCCAGGAGCGTGTCGTCGCGCTCGATGGGGCCGAGGTGGTCCAGGAGGAGTTCGGCCTGCGCCGACTCCAGCCGGTGCAGCTCGGCGACCAGCTTCTTCTCGTACGTGCTCTCGCCCGGGTCGCCGAGGGCGGCGTGGTCGATGTCGCCGATGCCGTAGTGGTGGTGGTACAGGCCGTCGACATCGCCGAGACGCAGGTTCACGGGCCTCGCCTCGCGATCCCAGTAGCGGGCGATGTCCCCCTGATAGGGCGTCGCCGGGGTGGGGATGAAAACGGAGGCACCGGCGGGGGTGGCGGAGGCGGCGACGTCGGCGGTGAACTCGGTGCTGGTCATGGATCAGTCCATTCTCTCTACCAGAAATCGGGCAGGCTGTAGCGGTAGGTATTGGTCTGGTGCCAGTAGTGGTTGCCGTCGACCCACACGGCCACCCCCCGCAGAAAGCGCGCCACGGTGGGGACGGGACAGGCGGCGGCCAGGGCCGCGGCCTCGGCCTCGAAGTCGTGCATGAGGCCGTTGTGGACCTCGATCGCCTTCAGATAGGCCTCGCGCTCGGAGAGGCCCTCACGTTCGGCGATCACCACCGGCAGGTTCAGGTGGCGGCCGGGGCTGGCGAGTTCCTTGGTGTACGAGTACAGGTCGTTCACGATGGTGGTGGCGTTCCCGGCGAGCGCGATGACCCGCTGCATGGCGGGCTGGGCGTGCAGGTCGGCCGGGAGTTCGTAGCCGCCGACGGAGTCGGTGATGGTGGGGCAGGGCCGGAAGTTGTTGAACTGGCGCATCGCCAGGTACTCCCACACCTCGGGGACGTGGTCCGTCTCGGCCCAGGCGGCCTCGGCGAGGTATCCCATGTGCAGCCGGGCCATGTCGTGCCGGTACCGGTCGGCCTGGGAGGCACTGGCCTCGCGGCAGAAGTACTCCATGGCCGAGCGGTAGGCGCGCCGGGGCGCGTCCGAATGGAGGGACTGAGCCCACTGCGGCTCGTACTCCTTCGCCGTGTGCAGCGGATCGAGGGCGGTGTGCGCCAGCAGAAGGCGCCCGCCGAGGCCGATGGGCGAGCCTCCGTGGTCCTCGCAGTAGCAGTCGTCCACCGCGTTCTCGGCCACCATCAGGCGCGTGGCGAGCATGATGTGGTCGACGCTGGGCGCGTCGGGGTGGCAGGCGACCATGTAGCGCCCCACGGAGAAGCCGTCGAACTGGTCCTCCCAGTCGTCGGGGTACAGGTCGACCTCGTCCAGCGCCCACGCCTTGATCCTGCGGCTGACCTCCTCCACCCGTTCGGGGTCGGGCTCCGGCACCGGGTGGTGGTAGAGGCCCGGGATCGGGGCGCCCTTCGCCGGAGCCTCCGCCGTGGCCTCCGGAGGTACGGACGGCGCCGGAGGCTCCTCGCGCCGGGCCGGGTGGAGGCTCGCCGTGCCCAGTCCGCTGGGGCCACGCAGTATCCGGTCCAGGCTGGTGCTCGCGGTACGCACCTCGACGTCGGCGACGCCGTCAGGAGCGCCGCCAGCGGCGCGAACGGGGAGACCGGCGCGAGGCGGGCCGGGCAGGGACGTCGGAGGGGAAAACTCGGGCGCGGGCATCCAAGGCTCCTCGGTGGGGTGGGTGGCTGTCCCGGACGAACCGCTAGTCGCGGCTGCGGGCGATCTGCACGTTCTCCAGCACGCCGAGGGCGTCCGGCACCAGGATGGCGGCGGAGTAGTAGGCGCTGACGAGGTAGGAGATGATCGCCTTCTCGTCGATGCCCATGAAGCGCACCGACAGGCCCGGTTCGAACTCCTCCGGCAGACCCGTCTGACGCAGACCGATGACCCCCTGGTTGTCCTCGCCGGTGCGCATGACCAGGACCGAGCTGGTGTTCTCCTTGGAGATGGGGATCTTGTTGCAGGGCAGGATCGGGACACCGCGCCAGGCCGGAACCTGCTGCCCGCCGAGGTCGACATGGGTCGGATAGAGCCCGCGGGAGTTGAACTCGCGCCCGATCGCCGCGATCGTCCGGGGGTGGGCCAGGAAGAACTTGGAGCCGCGGCGGCGGCAGAGCAGCTCGTCGAGGTCGTCCGGAGTGGGCGGACCCGAATGGGTCTGGATGCGCTGCTTGAAGTCGGCGTTGTGGAGCAGACCGAACTCCCGGTTGTTGACCAGCTCGTGCTCCTGGCGCTCGCGCAGCGCCTCGATGACGAGCCTGAGCTGCTCCTCGGTCTGGTCCATCGGCTCGTTGTAGAGGTCGGCGACCCGCGTGTGGATCCGCAGAACGGTCTGCGCGACGGAGAGTTCGTACTCGCGCGGCTTCAGCTCGTAGTCGACGAACGTGCCGGGCAGCGCGGGTTCACCGGTGTGACCGGCCGACATGGCGATCTCGGCCTCGCCGCGATGGTTCTGCCGCTGGCCGAGGCGCGAACGGAACTCCTGGACGTGGGCCTGGAGACCCGGCGCCGAGGACAGCACGGCGGCGAAGTCGGCGCGGGACAGGGTGAGCAGGGTGCCGGAGGTCTCGGCGGTGGCGGTGGAGTCCCACCTGGCGTCCGCGTCCAGCAGGGCGTCCTCACCGAACCGGTCGCCGTCAGCGAGCACGGCGACGGCGACCTCGTCACCGTACTTGCCGACGGTGGTCCGGCTGACGCGGCCGTGGGCGATCATGTGGAACTGCTCGGCGGGCGTGCCGCGCTCGACCAGCGTCTCCCCGGCGCGGAAGTCGCGCTGGACGCACCGGCCGGCGATGGCGGTCAGCACCTCCACGTCCTCGAAGCCGCGCAGCAGGGCCAGTTCGCCGAGTTCGCGCGGGATCACCCGGACGGTGCCACCGTCCTGGACGAACTCCACGCGCCCGTCGCCGACGGTGTAACTCAGCCGACGGTTCACCCGGTAGGTGCCGCCCTTGACCTCGACCCAGGGGAGCGACCGCAGCAGCCAGCGCGAGGTGATCCCCTGCATCTGCGGCGCGGACTTGGTCGTGGTGGCGAGGTTGCGGGCGGCCGCCGTGCTCAGGCTGGACTGCCGAGTCGGCTCCTGAGGGGCTTCCGGGCTGGTACCAACAGTCATCGGGCGAGCTCTCCTTCGTAACGGCGGTGGCCTCGCGCGCGTGCGCGTCACAGGAAAAGAGGAAGGGAGGGGATGCAAACATCCGGGCATCCGTGCAGACCCGGGGAACGGTAGTCGCCAGTGCGCCCAGTTGGCCTCAGGGAGCCGCCGGTATTAACTCGATAAGATGATCGTGGCCCGCGCGGGGTTTGCCGACGTGGCCGACGGTATGTCAGACGCGACCGCCCGGCGCCCTTGATGCGCGGCGATGTCCCCCGCTCCCTCCCTCTCATCTCATACGCCCGAGGTCCGTTGACGAAACGGAACGCTGCTCCGTATATTAATCGGAACGACGTTCCGCTTTCGGTGCGACCGAAGCCGGACGTTTTCTGCACGCCTCATCCGACGCCGCCCCCTTGCGAGCGGCGGCAGAGGCCATGGAAGGGAACCCCGCATCATGAGTGAACTGCCCTACGCCGCCGACCCGTTCAGCTCGCCCGCGCCCGTCCTCTCGGTCAGCCCGGTCGTGCTGCCCGCCCCCGACCGGGCCGTGGACCTGGAGATGCGCGTCTCGGCGCCCCTGACCGGGAGCGACCTGCCGGTCATCCTCCTCTCGCACGGCCAGGGCTACTCGAACCACCTCTCCTCACTGAACGGCTACGCGCCCCTCGCCAACTTCTGGGCGGCGCACGGCTTCGTCGTCATCCAGCCCACCCATCTCAGCTCCAGGTCGCTGAGCCTCGACCCCGGCACCCCCGGTGCGCCCCTGTTCTGGCGCTCACGGGCCGAGGACATGAAGCGCGTCCTCGACCACCTCGACACGATCGAGGCGGCCGTCCCGCAGCTCCGCGGGCGGCTGGACCACAGCAAGGTCGCCGTGGCCGGGCACTCGATGGGCGGCCACACCGCGAGCCTGCTGCTCGGTGCCCGGCTCACCGATCCGGATGACGGCCGCGAAGTGAACCTGGCCGAGCCCCGCATCGCGGCGGGTGTTCTGCTCGCCGCGCCCGGCCGGGGCGGCGACGCCCTCACCCCGTCCGTGGCCGAGAACATGTCGTTCTTCCTGACCACGGACTTCTCCACCATGACGACACCCGCACTCGTGGTCGCCGGGGACAACGACGCCTCTGCCCACCTGACGGTCGCGGGCCCGGACTGGCACACCGATCCGTACACCCTCGCCCCGGGCCCGAAGTCCCTGCTCACCCTGTTCGACGCGGAGCACGGGCTCGGCGGGGTCGCCGGATACGACGTCGCCGAGACCACGGACGAGAACCTGGAGCGCGTGGCCGCGGTCCAGCGGCTCACCTGGGCCTATCTCCGCGGCCAGCTGTACCCCGGGGACTCCGCGTGGAAGACGGCGGTTGACGCGCTGATGGGGGACACCAGCCCGCTCGGACGCGTCGAATCCAAATAGCCGGCGAACCACCTGATGATCGCGCGGCGGACCGGTGACGTCGCGTCACCGGTCCGCCGCGGGTGATCGCCGGATCAGGACTGCGCGACCACCCCGTCGGTGGAGGCGCCCGAGGCGATTCCATGGGCGGGCTCGGGTACCGACTCCGGCGCCAGCAGCACCGAGCGGCGGCCGTCCACGCCGACCGGCACATCGCCGTCGATGGTGACGCGGCGCAGGGTGCGCTCGTGGGCGTCGGAGTCGTCGACGCCGTAGTGCTGGGTAGCGCGGTTGTCCCAGATGGCGACGTCACCGGCGCGCCACTGCCAGCGCAGGGTGTTCTCCGGGCGTTCGATGTGCGACTGGAGGATGTCGATGAGGGCGCGCGAGTCGCGGCCGTTGAAGCCGGTGAGCTTCTGGACGAAGTTCCCCAGGACCAAAGTGCGTTCGCCGGTCTCGGGGTGGACCCGCACCACCGGGTGCTCGGTCTGGAACGTGATGCGGGTGAACACGGTGAGGTGCTGCTTCAGCGCCGCCGCCGGTGCGTCGGGGCGTGAGGCGGCGTAGTCGTAGTCGTTGGTGTGCACACCGCGCAGGCGGTCGGCCAGTACCCGCAGCGGCTCGGGGAGTTCGGCGTAGGCGGCGGCGGTGTTGGACCAGAGGGTGTTGCCACCGTAGGGCGGGATGACCTCGGCGCGCAGGATGGAGAACGCCGGATACGCGGGCACGAACGTGACGTCGGTGTGCCACTGGTTGGCGCGCCCGCCGTGTTCGTTGTCGATGGGGAACGCGTAACGGCCGTCGGCGGACGGCACGGTGGGATGCGCGACGGGCTCGCCGAGGAGCCTGCCGAACGCCTCGTGGCTCTCGGCGTCGAGGTGGTGCTGGTCGCGGAAGAAGACGACCTTGTGCTGGAGCGCGGCGGCCCGGATCGCGGCCACGGTGGCCTCGTCCAGGTCGCCGCCGAGCCGCACTCCGGAAATCACGGCCCCGAGGCGGCCGCCGATCTTCTCAACGGTGAGGGAGGTGGCGGTCGCGGCGGATGCGGTGAACGTCATGGAGGGTCCCTTCGCCGGGGCGGGTGCCGGGTTCGTAGCTGTCGGGTTCGTTGCTGTCGGAGCGGAAGGAAATCCGCGCAGGTGAAACGCGTGGACGACATGGAGTGGGCCCGCAAGACGAGGCCCGCGAATTGAGGGGGGCGCGCGGTCAGCGACACCCGCACCAGGCGCGGGCGGCGGGGCGTCCCCGGCCCGCACAGGGCCGCGGAACGCGGAGATTCATCGCGGTCACATTCACGAGCTTGGGCATCGTGCTGATCGCCGGTCAAGGTGTCCCGGGTCGGCTTCACGACCCTGCAACACGCCTGACACCCGGGCCTGCCTCCAGTCGCCAGAACACCACCGGGCACGGCATGTTGGGAGCGCGTCACCGCACCCTCCAGGAGGACCACCATGCCCACCAGCCCGCCCCCGGGCACCCGTACCTCCGGCGACGGCCGCCGGGAGGCGAATGCCGCGTCCGTGCTGCGCGCCGTGCTCGACCACGGCCCGGTGGCCCGCAGCGGCATCGCCCGGCTGGCCGGGCTGAGCCCGGCGGCCGTATCCCGGCAGTGCACCGACCTGACCCGGCTCGGTCTGGTGCGCGAGGTGCCCGAACTGGTCGCCGCGAGCGGCGTGGGCAGACCCCAGATCCCGGTGGACCTGCACACCGGCGACGCCGGCGGGCCACTCGTCGC
Organism: Streptomyces sp. NPDC041200; assembly: GCF_055591805.1. NCBI lineage: Bacteria > Bacillati > Actinomycetota > Actinomycetes > Kitasatosporales > Streptomycetaceae > Streptomyces > Streptomyces sp. NPDC041200. The sequence goes on from NZ_JBVIZF010000069.1 coordinate 12,893, forward strand.
GGGCGCGCACGTCGGCGTCCCCGGGTCCAGCTTCGGCCTGACGGATCTGCGCGGCACGGTGGTGGCCCGGCAGGACTTCCCGCACGGCGGGATGCCCGCTGCCGAGCTGCGCGAGGGCCTGGGCCGGGCGCTGGCCGCGTTCCTCGCTGAACACCGGCCGGACGGCGCCCGGCTCCTCGGCGTGGGCGCGGCCATCGGCGGCTGGGTGGACCCGGCGCTCGGCACCGTCGTACGCCATGAGGCGCTCGGCTGGGACCACTACCCGCTGGGAGCGGACCTCCGGCGGCACACCGGGCTGCCCGTCCGCGTCGACAACCACGCCCGTGCCGTCGCCCGCTCCGAGCTGCTGTTCGGACGGCCTGCGGCACGGCGCTCCCTGGTGCACTTGTTCGTCGGCAACGTGGTGGACGCGGCGCTCGCCATCGCGGGCGTGGTGCACAGTGGTCCCCGGTCGGGCGCCGGGGACGTGGCGCACCTGCCGGTGCCGGACAGTACGGCGCCGTGTCCCTGTGGCCGCACCGGCTGCCTGGAGGCGACCGTCTCCGACACCGTCCTCACCCGGCGCGCGGTGGCGGCGGGCCTGATTCCCGAGCCGGACGCCGGACTGCTCGTGGACGCGGCGGCAGCGGGGGACCGGCGGGCCGACACGCTGCTGCGGGAGCGAGCACGGGCGGTGGGCCGGGCCACGGGACTGCTCCTCGATGTGCTCAACCCCGATCTGGTGGTGATCACCGAGCGGTCGAGCACGCTCCAGCCCGCCTACCTCGACGAGATCCGGACGGCCGCGATCGCGCACGCACACGTCTGCGACGACCCCGAGCGGATCGTGGTCCCACATGCTGGACCGGCGGCACTTCTCGTGGCGGCCGCCACCGTCGTGCTGAATCCGCTGCTCACAAGCCCGCTGCAAGCTTTCGGCAATACGGCCGCAACGCTCTCGTAGGACCATCAAGCCGCCCTGTCCAAACGGTTGTTGACCACTGGGCAGGACCGCTGACATTCTGCTGCGCGTGCCCCCGGACCTGCGCCTCGTGTCCCGCTGCCATGTCGATCTGTGTCGACAGGCCAGCGCGATCTGTGCTGCCCGCCGATAGCGCACCGCTGATCCGCCGTCGCATCACCGCTGGTCCCTTCTGACCGGCGTCCGGCGATCAGGAACGCCTCACAGCGGATCACCTCACAGCAGCGTCACCTCACCCCGGCCGTCGGCCGCGCCCCCGTTCCGTGACGCGCGCCCCCGATTGCTTCCTGCCGAAGCGAAGAGAAATGGGTCTTCCCTCATGCGCACATCCCCCCTCCCGCCTCCGGATCCGCTGCCCCGGCGCACCGCGCTGCGGGCCGCCGGGGCCGGTGCCCTGCTGCTCGGGGCGGGTGGCGCGCTGACCGGCTGCCGTTCGGCCGTCTCCACGGTCGGCGGGTCGGCGGGCGGGCCCAGGCGCGGCGGGACGCTCACGGTCGCGGTCAACGAGGACTTCGAACCCTCCCTGCTGTTCACCCAGGCCGACCAGTCGCTGCAGAACCGGCTGATCTACAACACCCTGATCCGCTACGACGAACAGTTGCGGCCCCAGCCGGAGCTGGCCACCTCGTGGCGGTACGCCGCGGACGGCCGGAGCATCACGCTCACCCTGCGCGACGACGTCACCTACCACGACGGCCGCCCGTTCACCGCGGACGACGTCATCTTCGCCGTCAAGAACCTGCGCGTGCCGGAGCGCTCCTCCCAATTCGCCGCCACCGCCAAGGCGGTGACCGGCTTCGAGAAGCGCGGCGACCACGAGCTGGTGCTGAGACTCGCCCACCCGGTGAGCAACCTCTTCGACCTCTTCGAGTTCATGATCATCGCAGACCGGCACACCATCGACGACACGCTGGCGGGCCGGAAGCTCAACGGCACCGGTCCCTTCAAGGTCGTCAGCCGGAAGCCGGGGGTGGGCCTGAGCCTCGTACGCAACGACACGTACTGGATCCCGCACCGCCCCTACCTCGACGCCGTCGAACTCCGCCTCTACACCCAGCCCGACGCCCTGCTGTCCGCGCTGCGCTCGGGCCAGGCGCAGCTGTCGTACCACGTGTCGGGCAAGTACCTGGCCACGCTCAAGGTCGGCGCCAGCTTCAGCGTCAAGGAATACGACACCGGGACCGGCGCCATGTACATCGGCGCCACCGTCACCAAGGCACCGGCCGACAACAAGACCTTCCGGCAGGCCATCGCCTGGGCGGTGGACCGGGACCGGATCGTGTCCCAGGCACTCGGCGGCTACGGCCTCGCCTCGGCGGCGCCCTGGCCCCGCTCCTCACCCGCGCACAGCGAGGCCACCCGCGCCCACTACACCCACAACCCGGCCAAGGCCCGTGAACTGCTGAAATCCTCCGGGGTGTCCACGAAGCAGACCCTGCCGCTGGGTCACCCCACCACATCGGTGCACACCACCATCGCCGAGATCGTGCAGAACGACCTCAAGAAGGTCGGCATCAAGACCGAGCTGGAACCCACCGACCCGGCCGTGTTCCAGAAGCAGCTGATCTCCGGCACGATGCCCACGCTGTGGATCAACAGCCACTCCTTCGCGCAGGTCCACCCCTCGACCCTGGCCATCAGCGCCTACCCCTTCAACGAGGCCAAGAACACCTCGCACTACCGCTCCCAGCCGTATACCGAGGCCGTCCACGCCGCCTGGCGGCACAAGAGCGCCGACGGCGCCGAGGCGAACGCCCTCTACCGCCACGTCTCCGAACTCCTCCTCGACCAGGCGTTCATCATCGACCTCGCCATCGAGGACGCGGTGCAAGTGGCGGCGAAGAGACTGCACGGGCCGACCCTCAACACATACATGTACCTCAACCTCGACAACGCCTACCTGGACTGACCATGCGTGGCTACCTCCTGAAGAAGATCCCCTCGGCGCTGCTGGTCCTTCTCCTCGCCTCCTTCCTGATCTTCGCGATCCTCCGGCTCGTCCCCGGCGACGCCGCGGACGCGCTCGCCGGACCGGACGCCTCACCCGAGTCCGTCGCGGCCATCCGCCACCAACTCGGCCTCGACCAGCCGGTCCTGACCCAGTACACGAGCTGGATCGGCGACCTGGTCACCGGTGAGCTGGGGCCGTCGTACGCCATCGGCGGCGAAGTCGCCGACCTGATCGGCGACGGATTCGCGGCCACCGCCGAACTCACCGCGGGCGCCTTGTTCTTCACCGTCGTCATCGGCCTGCTGCTCGGCGTGCTCGGCGCCACCTCCCGGCGCCCCGCCGTACGGGCGGCCGTACGGGCCCTCACCACCGCGGCCCTCGCGGTACCGCCGTTCGTGACCGGCGTCGTGCTGGTGCTCGTCCTCGCGGTGCAGTTCGTCGTCCTGCCGTCCGGCGGCCGGATCGGGCTCTTCGAAGCGCCCGACCTGGAGCTGCAATACCTGCTGCTCCCGTCGCTGTGCCTGGCCCTGCCCAGCGCGGCCGTGCTGGGCCGCTATCTCAAGGACAGCCTGGAACGCGCCCTCGACGAGGACTACATCCGCACCGCCACCGCGGCGGGAGTACCCCGGCGCAGACTGCTGTGGCGGCACGCGCTCCCGAACGCCCTACCCCCCGTCGTCACCCTGCTCGGGATCCAGACCGGCCAGCTCCTCGGTGGCGCCGTCCTGGTGGAGGCCATCTTCGCGTGGCCCGGCCTCGGCCAGCTCGCCGACCAGGCGCTGACCCGCCGCGACTACCCGGTCGTCCAGGACGTGCTGCTGCTCCTGGTCGGGGTGTTCGTAGTGATCCAACTGCTGACCGACATCGTCTACGCGCTGCTCGACCCGCGCATCCGGTGGGAGTGACACCGCCATGACCACGCTCTCGACCGCGACCCCACGAAGGGGACGCGAGCGGGCCGCCCGCCACCCCTACCTCACCGCCCTCACCACCACCACCCGCGGCCGCGTCGGACTGCTGCTGGTCGCCCTGGTGGTGCTCGGCGGCCTGCTCGCTCCGCTCCTCACCGCGTACGACCCCACCGACCAGAGTGGCGACACCCTGCTGGGCCCCGGCAGCGCCGGACACCTGCTCGGCACCGACGACCTGGGCCGCGACCTGCTCAGCCGGGTGCTGTACGGCATCCGCGCCGACCTGGAGGTGATCGCCACTGCGGTGCCCCTCGGTGCCCTGCTGGGCTGCGCCGTCGCGCTGCTCGCCGCCGTCCACCCGCTGCTGGACACGGTGGCACAGCGGCTGTTCGACCTGGTGCTGGCCTTCCCGGGGCTGATCCTGGCGCTCGCCATCACCGCGGTACTCGGCCCGGGCCGCCTCCCCGTGAGCGTCGTCATCGCGCTCGCCGAAATCCCCGTCTTCGGCAGGCAGTTGCGAGGCGCCATCCTCGTCCAGCGGGAGCGCGAGTACGCCGTCGCCGCGCGGGTCGGCGGCACCGGCCGGGTGCGGCTGCTGGTGCGCCACATCCTGCCCAACTGCACCGACCCGCTGGTCGTCCAGCTCGCCGTCTCCCTCACGATCGCCGTGTTCCTCGAAGGCGCCATGAGCTTCCTCGGGGTCGGCATCCGCCCGCCCGAACCCACCCTCGGCAGCCTCCTCAGCCAGGCGCTGCCCTACCTGGCCCAGGCGCCCTTCTTCGCCGCCGGGCCCATGCTCTCCGTCACCCTGCTCGTCCTCGGTTTCTCGCTGCTCTCCGAGGCCCTGAACCGGGAGATCCGCCGATGACATCACCCCTGGCACCCCCTCTGCTGGACGTACGCGGCCTCAGCGTCGACTTCAGCACTCCCGACGGGCGAACCGTCCACGCCGTACGCGACGTGGACTTCACCCTGGAGCGCGGCGAAACCCTCGCCGTCGTCGGAGAATCCGGCTCCGGAAAGTCCACCACCGCCCTCGCGCTGACCCGGATGCTGCCGGGCACCGGACGGATCACGGCCGGATCGGTGCTGCTGGACGGCACCGACCTCGCCGCCGTGACCGAGGGGGAGCTGCGCGCGGTGCGCGGCGCCCGGATCGGGAAGATCTTCCAGGACCCGATGACCTCCCTCAACCCCGTCCTCACGGTCCGCACCCAGCTCGACGAGGTGCTGCGCGCCCACCGCCACGGCGACCGCGCCACCCGCCGGTCACGCGCCGAGGAACTCCTGGGCCTGGTGGGCATCCCGGAACCCCGGCGCAGACTGAACGACCACCCGCACCAGTTCTCCGGAGGCCAGCGCCAGCGCATCCTCATCGCCATGGCCCTCGCGGGCGAACCGGACGTCCTGGTGGCCGACGAACCGACCACCGCGCTCGACGCCACCGTGCAGGAGCAGATCCTGCGGCTGCTGGCCACGCTCAACGAGGAGACCGGCACGGCCCTCCTCTTCATCACCCACAACATGGGCGTCGTATCCCGCTCCTGCGCCCGGGCGCTGGTGATGTACGGCGGCACGGTCGTCGAGAACGGTCCGACGACCGACGTCCTCACCCGGCCCCGGCACCCCTACACCAGGGGGCCGCT
>NZ_JBVIZF010000070.1:0-18009 GCF_055591805.1 Streptomyces sp. NPDC041200
CGATGGCCACCGGCTCCTGCGCCCGCTCCTCCACCTCGCGCAGGCGCTGACGGGTCTGCCCCAGATCGGCCGTCACCCGCTTGAGGTACTGGCGGAGCTTTTCCTCCGTACCGGTACCCGTACCCGCCCCCGTACCGTTGCCCGTCTCCGTACCCTTGCCCATACCTGGCATCTGTTCTCGCTCCTCCATCAGGGCAGTTCACGGTCAATGAGCGCGAACATCTCGTCGTCCGAAGCGGATTCGAGGGCGTCGAAGTCCGTCGTGCCGGACGCCTCGGTCGGTCCGCCGTTCACCTTCGCCAGCAGCCCGCTCAGCCGCTTGGCGATCCTGAGCCGTCCCTCTTCGTCCGTGGCGAGGGCGTCCAGGGCGTGGTCCAGCCTGGCCAGCTCGCCCAGAACGGGGTCCACACCGTCCCGGCCCCCGGTGGCCGCGTCGTCGGGTGCGAGCCGTTCCAGCAGGTATTCGGCGAGCACTGCGGCCTCGGGGTAGTCGAACACCAGCGCGGCGGGCAGCCGCAGACCGGTGGCGGCGGCGAGCCGGTTGCGCAGTTCCACGGCGGTCAGCGAATCGAAGCCCAGCTCCTTGAAGCTGGCCTCGGCCTGCACCGCGTCCACATCGGTGTGCCCCAGCACGGTGGCCGCGTGGCCTCGGACCAGGCCCAGCACCAGCCGGTGGCGCTCGGCTGCCGACAGCCCGGCCAGCCGGTCGGCCCAGTCGGCGGGTTGTCCCGCCTCGGCGGCCGCCGCCTTACGCCTCCCCGCGCCAGCGCCCCCGCCACGGGTGGTGGCGAGTGCGCGCAGGGTGGCGGGCAGGCGCTCGGCGGGCAGCGCGGCCAGCGTCCGGGTGTTCACGTCCGCCGCCACCAGCAGGTCGCCGCCGTGCTGGGCGGCGGCGTCGAGCAGGGCCAGGCCCTGCCGGGTGGCGAGGGCGCCCACGCCCGTACGGGCCATCCGGGCGAGGTCGGCCTCGGCGAGGTGGCCCGTCATCCCACTGGCGTCGGCCCACAGCCCCCAGGCCACCGACACGCCCGGCAGCCCTACGGCCCGGCGGCGGACGGCCAGGGCATCGCAGAAGGCGTTGGCAGCGGCGTAGTTGGCCTGTCCGGGGCTGCCCAGCACCCCTGCCGCGGAGGAGAACATCACGAACATGCCGAGCCGCAGATCCGCCGTCGCCGCGTGCAGATGGGCCGCCGCCGTCGCCTTGGCCTTCCACACCCGCGCCACCCGCTCCGGCGTCTGCGAGGTGAGCACCGCGTCGTCGAGCACACCCGTGGCGTGGATGACACCGGTCAGCGGATGCTCCGCGTCGATGCCCGCCACCAGCTCCGCCACCGCGGCCGCGTCCGTGACGTCCACCGTGACCACGCGCACCTGGGCGCCCAGTTCACGGAGGCGGGCGGTCAGATCCGCGGCGCCCGGTGCGTCCGTGCCGCGCCTGCTCGCCAGCACCAGGTGGCGGACCTGCCAGGTGCGTACGAGGTGTTCGGCGACGACACCGCCCAGCGTGCCGGTGCCGCCCGTGATGAGCACCGTGCCGTCCGGGTTCACGGCGGCGGGTACGTCCAGGACCAGCTTGCCGGTGTGGCGGGCCTGGCTGAGCTGCCGCAGCGCTTCCCGCGCCCGGCTCAGTGGCCACCTCCGCAGGGGCGCGGGCCGCAGCACTCCGGCGGTGAACAGCTCACGCAGCGTGCGCAGCATTTCGCCGATGCGGTCCGGTCCGGCGTCGGGCACCAGGTCGAAGGCCCGGTAGCGCACACCGCGGTGGGTGGCGGCGACGCGTTCCGGGTCGCGGATGTCGGTCTTGCCCATTTCCGAGAGCCGCCCGCCCTCGGCCAGCAGCCGCAGCGAGGCGTCGACGAAGGGTCCGGCGAGGCTGTTCAACACCACGTCCACGCCACGGCCACCGGTCGCGTCCCGTAGCCCGGTCTCGAAGTCGAGGGTGCGTGATGAGGCCCGGTGTGCCGCGTCGATGCCCATCTCCTCCAACACCGGGTGTTTTCCGGGGCTCGCCGTGGCGTAGACCTCGGCGCCCAGGTGGCGGGCGATTTGGACGGCGGCCATGCCGACGCCACCGGTCGCGGCGTGGATGAGCACCGACTCGCCGGGCCGCAGTCCGGCCAGGTCCACCAGCCCGTACCAGGCAGTGAGGAACACGACGGGTACGGCGGCGGCCTGCTGGAAGCTCCAGCCCTCCGGGATCGGCACCACCATGCGGGCGTCCGCCACCGCCAGCGGGCCGAAGGCGCCTTCGAACAGGCCCATCACGCGGTCGCCCACGGCGAGCCCGGTCACACCGGCACCGATGTCCGTGACCACGCCCGCGCCTTCGCTACCCCGGAAAACCCCGCCGCCGGGATACATTCCGACGGCGATCAGGGCGTCGCGGAAGTTGAGGCCTGCCGCGTGGACCGCCACGCGGACCTCGCCGGGGCCCAGTGGTTCCAGCACCTCGGGGCAGGGCACCGGGGTGACGTTCTCGATGGTCGCGGCGCCCTCCACCGCGAGTCGCCAGGCCGATTGCGCCACCGGCGCCACCAGACCGCCGCTCCCGGCGGCCCCGGCGCGCATCAGCCGTGGCGCCCACACCCGGCCCGCGCGCACCGCCACCTGCGGTTCGGCCAGCCCCCTCGCACACAGCACACCGTCCAGGACACCTGTGCCCGGTGCTTCCGCCGACCCATGGGGATCGAGGTCGAGCAGGACGAACCGGTCGGGGTTCTCCGCCTGCGCGCTGCGCAGCAGCCCCCACACCGCCGCACCGACCGCGTCCACGGCACCGGTTTCCGGGTCGTCCCTGTCCGGTGCACCGGCCGCGACGGCACCTCGCGTCACCACCACCAACTGGGCGTCGGTCAGACGAGGTTCGGCCAGCCACGCCTGGAGCAGACTCAGCATGCGCTGGACGACGGCCATGCCCTCAGCTGCCATGCCCTCGGCCGAGGTGGCCGCCGGTGCCGCCGGGACACCGGTCAGTACCCCCGAGGGGACGGGCCCGCCAACGTCGACCGCCGCGAGCAGCGACGCCAGATCCGGGTGGCACACCGCGCCCGAGATGTCCCAGGCCGCCGGGCCCAGCACCACCCAGTCACCGCCATCGGCCACCGGCTCCGGTACCCCCGGCAGCGGGATCCAGTCCAGGGTGAACAGCCCGTCCGCGCCACGGCGGCCCGGGGTGCGCAGCTGGTCCGTACGAGCGGGGCGCAACACCAGCGAGTCGACCGTGAGGACGGGGTCGCCCACGGCGTCGGCCACGGTCACCCGCAGCGCCCGCTCGCCGTCCGCGCTCCGCTCGTCCGGCGACAGACGTACCCGAACCGTGGTCGCACCGGCGGCCCACAGGGACACTCCGTTCCAGGTGAACGGCAGCCACATCAGGCCGTCGTCGTCCGGCCCTGGCGGCCGACCGGTGAGCAGGGCGGCCGGGTGGAGTACGGCGTCCAGCAGCGCGGGGTGGATGCCGAATCCGCTCCACTCACCGGCGGTTTCGGGCAACGCCACCTCGGCCAGTACGTCGGAGCCGTCCCGCCAGAGCTTGCGTACGCCCTGGAAGGCGGGCCCGTACGCGTATCCATCGGCGGCGGCCCGTGCGTAGAAGCCGTCCGCGTCCACCGGCTCCGCCCCCGGTGGCGGCCATGCCCCGGCGGGTTCGGGCGCGGGGTGGCCTCGGGGCGGGGCGAGTACACCGTCGGCGTGGCACAGCCAGGTGCCATCGGTGTCGGTGTCGTCGGTGCCGACGTCCGGGCGGGAGTAGACGCGTACATCGCGACGGCCGTCCTCGTCGGCCGGGCCCACCGCCACCTGGACGCGCAGCCCGCCGGATGCGGGGAGGATCAGCGGGGTGCGCAGCGTCAGTTCGTCCACCACGGCGCACCCGGCCTCGTCGGCGGCCCGCAGCGCCCATTCGACCAGCGCGGCGCCGGGCACCAGGGGCGTGCCCGCCACCACGTGTTCGGCCAGCCAGCCGTGGCCGCCACCGGTCCCGATGCGGCCGGTGAGCAGATGGGTGTCGCCGTCGGCGAGTTCGACGGCGGCCCCGAGAAGGGGGTGGTCGGCGGAGGTCAGCCCGAGGTCGGCGGGGTCGCCGCCGCGTGTGTCCGCTCCGTCCAGCCAGTAGCGCTCGCGCTGGAAGGCGTACGTCGGCAGCGGGACGGTACGGGGCGTGGGGTCGGCCGGGAACAGCGTGGTCCAGTCCGTCTGGACCCCGGCGGTGAACGCCTGCGCCACCGAACGCACCAGCTGGGGCAGGTCGCCGTGGTCGCGCCGCAGGGTGGGTACCGCGATGGCGGCGCTGTCCGCTTCCTCGAAGGTTTCCTGCATGCCGACGGTGAGGACGGGATGGGTGCTGACCTCGATGAACACGCGGTGGCCAGCGGTCAGGGCGGCCCGTACGGCATCGGCGAACCGCACCTGTTCGCGCAGGTTGCGCGCCCAGTACGCGGTGTCGAGTCCGGCGGGGTCGGCGGGGCTCGCGGTCACGGTGGAGTAGAAGACCACGCCCGTCCCGGTCTGCGGGGCGGGGTGGACCCCGTCCAGCAGCCGGGTGAGTTCGTCGGTGATCTCGTCGACCTGGGGGCTGTGGGAGGCGTAGTCCACCTCGATCATCCGGGCCCGCTCACCGATGTCACGACAGGCGGCGACGGCCACGGCCACCTGCTCGGGCGGGCCGGACACCACCGTCGACGCGGGTCCGTTGACGGCTGCCACCACCACCGCGTCCGCGCGCTCGCCCAGGTCGGCGAGCAGTTGCCCGGCGCGTTCCCGGCCCACGCCGAGGGAGGCCATGGCGCCACCGCCCGCGAGTCGCCGCAGGGCCCGGCTGCGCAGGGCCACGATGCGGGCGCCGTCGTCCAGCGAGAGCGCCCCAGCCACGCAGGCGGCGGCGATCTCGCCTTGGCTGTGGCCCACGACGGCGGCGGGTTTCACGCCATGACCGGCCCATACGGCGGCCAGGGACACCATGACCGCCCACAGCACCGGCTGCACGACATCGACGCGGCTCAGATCGGCCACGCCTTCGGTGCCGCGCAGTACGTCGGTGAGGGACCAGTCGACGTAAGGGGCCAGGGCCCGTTCGCAGGCGGCCACCCGCTCCGCGAACACCGGGGAGGTGTCGAGCAGTTCGGCGCCCATCCCCGGCCACTGCGATCCCTGCCCCGGGAACACCAGCACCGGACCGGTCGCACGGGAGTCCGGGAGGGCGCCGGACTGCACGACGCCCGGGTGGGTTTCGTCAGCCGCCAGTGCCCGCACCGCGGCCAGCAGTTCCGCGTGGCTCTCGCCGACGACCACGGCCCGGTGGTCGAAGAGGGCGCGGGTCCTGATGAGTGACCAGCCGATCTCGGCGGGCGTGGCGCCGGGGACTGTGGAGAGTTGGGCGGCCAGGGCCCGGGCCTGCTCGCGCAGCGCCGCGCCGCCACGTGCGGACAGCACCCAGGGCACCACGCGGTGGTGGGCGTCGGGTTCGGCGGTGGTGTGTGGTTCCGGCGCCTGTTCGAGGATCACATGGGCGTTGGTGCCGCTGATGCCGAAGGAGGACACGGCGGCCCGGCGGGGCCGCTGCTCGTGCGGCCACTCCACCGCCTCGGTCAGCAGCCGTACGCCGTCCTCCCACTCCACATGGGGGCTCGGTGCGTCGATGTGCAGGGAGGCGGGCAGCACGCCATGCCGCATCGCCATCACCATCTTGATGACGCCTGCCGCTCCGGCGGCCGCCTGGGTGTGGCCGATGTTCGACTTCACCGACCCCAGCCACAGCGGCTTTCCGTCGGGCCGCTCCTGTCCGTAGGTGGCGAGCAGCGCCTGCGCTTCGATCGGGTCGCCGAGCGTGGTTCCGGTGCCGTGGGCCTCCACCGCGTCGATGTCGCCGGGGGTGAGGCGGGCGGTGGCGAGCGCCTGCCGGATCACCCGCTGCTGCGAGGGGCCGTTCGGCGCGGTCAGGCCGTTGGAGGCGCCGTCCTGGTTGACGGCCGAGCCCCGGAGCAGGGCCAGCACCTGGTGGCCACTCCGCCGGGCGTCCGACAGCCGTTCCAGGACGAGGAGTCCGATGCCCTCGCCCCAGCCGGTGCCGTCGGCCGCCGCCGCGAACGGTTTGCAGCGGCCGTCCGTGGCCAGTCCGCGCTGCCGCGAGAACTCGACGAACGTGTTCGGCGTGGCCATCACGGTCACACCGCCCGCCAGGGCAAGGGTGCACTCACCCTGACGCAGGGCCTGGGCCGCCAGATGCATGGCCACCAGCGACGACGAACACGCCGTGTCCACCGTCACCGCGGGCCCCTCCAGACCGAAGGTGAACGCCACGCGCCCGGAGGCGATGCTCGGGGTGCTGCCCGTCATCAGGCGCCCCTCGACGCCCTCGGGGGTACGGCCCAGGAAGCGGCTGCCGTAGTCGTCGTACATGACGCCGGTGATCACGGCGGTCCGGGTGCCGCGCAGGGTCATCGGGTCGATGCCCGCGTCCTCGAAGGCCTGCCACGCGGTCTCCAGCAGCAGCCGCTGCTGCGGGTCGGTGGCCAGGGCCTCGCGCGGGCTGATGCCGAAGAACTCGGCGTCGAACCGGGCGGCGTCGTACAGGAATCCGCCCTCGCGGGCGTAGCTGGTGCCGGTGTGGTCCGGGTCCGGGTCGAAGAGCCCGGCCAGGTCCCAGCCCCGGTCCGCGGGGAACTCGCCGATCGCGTCGACGCCCTCGGACACCAGCCGCCACAAGTCGTCCGGGGAGCCGACACCGCCCGGATAGTGGCAGGCCATGCCGACGATGGCGATGGGATCGTCGTCGGCGGCCACCGCGGCGGCCACGGGGACGAGGGGTGTGGCGTCGCGGGTCCCGATCAGCTTCTCGCGCAGGAAGGCCACCAGGGCGCCGGGGGTCGGATAGTCGAAGATGACGGTGGCCGGAATCCGGGTCCCGGTGGCCGCGTTGAGCCGGTTGCGCAGGTCGAGGGCGGTGAGTGAGTCGAAGCCGAGTTCCTGGAAGGCCCGGCCCAGCTCGATGGCCTCCGGTGCCGGATGGGCGAGCACGGTGGCGACCTGGGCGCGGACCAGCTCGCCGAGGACACGGTCCTGCTCGGTGGCGGGCAGGTCCGCCAGCCGTTCGGCCCAGGGCACTGCCCCGGTGTCCTGGGCGGGCCGCCGGGCGGGGCTGGGCACCAGGGCCCGCAGTACGGGCGGCAGCGGCCCGGCGGCGGCCCGGGCGCGCAGCGCGGCCAGATCGAAGCGGACCGGCACGAGGACGGGGTACGGGCTGGTCAGCGCGGTGTCCAATAGCACCGGCACCTGGTCGTCCGCGATGGGGGCGACGCCGGAGCGCGCCATCCTGGCCAGGTCGGCGTCGTCGAGGTCCTGGGTCATGCCACCGGCCGAGGCCAGCAGCCCCCAGGCCAGTGTGTGAGTCACCAGGCCTTCGGCGCGGCGGTGTTCGGCGAGGGCGTTGAGGAACATGTTGGCGGCCGCGTAGTTGGCCTGCCCGCCATTGCCCATCAGGGAGGCGGCGGAGGAGAACATCACGAACGCCGCCGGAGCCATCTCGCGGGTCAGCCGGTGCAGATGCCATGCCGCGTCGACCTTCGGGGCGAGTACGGCGTCGAACCGCTCGGGCGTCAGCGAGGTGACCACGCCGTCGTCCAGCACCCCGGCGGCGTGGACGACGGCGGTCAGTGGGTGTGCGGCAGGGATGGTGGCCAGCAGATCGGCCACTGCGCGCGGATCAGTGACGTCACAGGCGGCGACCCGCACGTCCACGCCCAGGTCGGCCAGTTCGGCGGTGACGGTGTCGATGTCCCGCGCGGCCGGGCCGCGCCGGGAGACCAGCAGCAGACGCCGGGCACCGTGTGCGGTGGCCAGATGCCGGGCGACCAGCCGCCCGAGCGCGCCGGTGCCGCCGGTGATCAGGACGGTTCCGTCCGGGTCGAGGGCGGGCGGTGGCGCCTCGTGGTCGGGGTGGACGCGGACCAGGCGGGGGACGCGTACGGTCCCGGCCCGTACCGCCAGCTCGGATTCACCGGCTGCCACGGCGGCCGGGAGCGCGGCGCGCAGGGCGTGGCGGGAGGCCGTGTCACCGTCCAGGTCCAGCAGCAGGATCCGGTCGGGGTGCTCGGCCTGCGCGGCGCGGATCAGGCCCCAGAGCGGTGCGGTGATCAGGTCCGCGGGTGGGTCCTCGGGGGTGGCGGCGACGGCGCCACGGGTCGCGATCGCCAGCCGGGCCGTGCCGAACCGGTCGTCGTTCAGCCACGCGCGCAACGTGTCCAGCATCTGCTGGGCGGCCGCGCGCACCTGTGCGGGGATCTGGTCGGGGCCGGGCGACGCGCTGTCGGGTCCGGGGCACGGGATGATGACGAGGCTCGGGACCGGCAGCCCTGTGTGGATGGTGGCCTGCAGTGCGGCCAAGTCCGGGTGTACGGAGACGGGTTCGGGGCCGTCGGCCAGGTCCAGGGGGTCGGGGCCGACGACGGCCCAGCTCTCGGCCGGTGCCGGTGGGCCCGGGGGCAGTGGTCGGGGCTGCCAGTCGAGCCGGTACAGGGAGTCGTCGGTGCGGGTGGCGCGCCAGCGGTCGGCGGGGATCTCACGCAGCCCGAGGGTTTCGATGGTGGCGGCCACGGCGCCGTGGTCGTCGGTCAGGTCGAGCGCGACGGTGTCGGGGCCGGTCGGGGTGATGCGGACCCGTAACCGGGTGGCGCCGGTGGCGAACAGCCGTACCCCGCTGAAGGAGAACGGCAGCCTGACGGTGCCGGGGGTGCCCTCAGAGGGCGCGTCGTGGGCGTTGAACAGCTCCTCCACCGGGTGCAGCGCGCTGTCGAGCAGGGCGGGGTGCAGGCCGAAGCCCTCGGCCTCGGCGCACTGCTCGGTGGCCAGCCGCACGTCGGCGAGCATGTCCTCGCCGTGCCGCCACGCGGCGTGCAGTCCCCGGAAGGAGGGCCCGTACGCGTACCCCTGTTCGGTGAGGCGCCGGTACAGGTCCGCCACATCGACCGGGACGGCGTCGGCCGGTGGCCACGGCGCCGGGGGTTCCGCCGGGTCGGGCGTCGCCGCCAGGGCCGCGACTGCGAGGAGGCCTACGGCGTGGCGGCGCCAGGTGTCCACGGCTCCCGGGGCCTCCATGGCTGCCGGGGATTCGTCGTCTTGGTCCGCAGGGCGGGAGAAGAGGGTGAGCGCGCGTCGGCCCGTGTCGTCGGGTGCGGCGACCGCCAGCTGGACGCACACCGCGCCGGAGGCGGGCAGGAGCAGCGGGGTCTCCAGGGTGAGGTCGTCGACCAGGTCGCAGCCCGTCCGCGCAGCGGCGAGCAGGGCCAGTTCCAGGAGGGCGGTGCCGGGCAGCGGCACGCTGTCCGCGATGGTGTGGTCCGCCAGCCAGGGGTGGGTGTTCAGCGACAGCCGCCCGGTGAGCAGCAGTTCGCCCTCGGGTGTTTCCACGGCGGCTTGGAGGAGGGGGTGCCCGGTAGCGCCGAGCCCGGCGGCGCGTACGTCGGCGGTGCCGTTCGGGACGGGGCGCCAGTAGCGCTCGCGCTGGAACTGGTAGGTGGGCAGGTCGACGTGGCCCGCGCCATCGGGCAGCGCGGCGGAGAAGTCGGCGGTGCCGCCGTCGATGTGCATCCTGGCCAGGGCGGACAGCAGGGTACGGGGCTCGTCGCGGCCGTGGCGCAGGACGGTGGCGAACACCGGCGCCGTCTCCGGTGCTGCCCCCTCGGTTGCCGCCCCGTCAGTGGTCAGGGCGTCCTCGGCCATGGTGGTGAGGACGGCGTCCGGGCCGAGTTCGAGGTAGCGCACCACGCCCTCGGCGCGCAGGGTCCGCAGTCCGTCGTGGAACCGTACGGGCTCGCGGACGTGGCGTACCCAGTACTCCGGGTCGCGGAGCTGGTCGGCGTCGGCCACCTCGCCCGTGAGGTTGGAGATCACGGGGGTGTGCGGCACGTGGTAGGTGAGGGTGCGGGCCACCTCGCGGAAGTCGTCCAGCATGGGCTGGAGGAGCGGCGAGTGGAAGGCATGGCTGACGCGCAGCCGCTTGGTGCGGTGGCCCCGCTCCTTGAGGGTGCGCACCACCTCCTCGACGGCGTCCTCGGCGCCGGACACCACGAGGGCGGTGGGGCCGTTGACGGCGGCCAGGGCGAGGCGGTCCGCCTGCCCGCTGAGCAGCGGGAGGAGCTGTTCCTCGGTGGCCTCGACGGCGGCCATGGCGCCACCGGCCGGGAGCGCCTGCATGAGCCGTCCCCGGGCGGCGACGAGGGTGCAGGCGTCCGGCAGCGACAGCACGCCCGCCACATGTGCGGCCACGATTTCGCCGACCGAGTGGCCGGTCAGATATCCGGGGGCGATACCGAAGGACTCCACCAGCCGGAAGAGGGCGGTCTCCAGGGCGAAGAGGGCCGCCTGGGTCACTCCGGTGTGGTGGAGGGAGCGGGCCTGGTCCGTGTCCTCGGTGGCGAAGAGGAGGGCGCGCAGCGAACGCCCGAGCAGCGGGTCCAAGTGGGCACAGGCCTCGTCGAGGGCCGTGGCGAACGCTTCGAAGCTCTGGTACAACTCAGCGCCCATGACGGGACGTTGGCTGCCCTGCCCGGTGAACATGAACGCGGTGGCGCCGGTACGGGCCGCCCCGGCGCGGGTCAGCCCGGGGTGGGCCCGGTCGTCGGCCAGGGCGCGTACGGCCGTCTGGAGCTGGTCGCGGTCATCGCCCAGGATCACGGCCCGGTGTTCGAAGACAGTACGGGTCCTGGCGAGCGACCAGCCCACGTCGGCCAGGTCAAGCCGAGGATGGGCATCGGCATGGGCGGCCAGGGCGGCGGCCTGGTCGCGCAGCGCCTGGCCGGTACGGGCGGACAGCACCCAGGGCAGTGCCCGGCCCTCGTGCGGCGTGCCCTCGGCGGCCGGGCGCGCGAGTGAGCCGTCCGGTGCGGATTCGACGGGGGCCGGTGCGGATTCGAGGAGGAGGTGGGCGTTGGTTCCGGAGATCCCGAACGAGGACACGGCGGCCCGGCGCGGGCGTTCGCCGCGTGGCCAGGCGACGGGTTCGGTGAGCAGGCGTACGGCGCCCGCGTCCCAATTCACATGCGGAGTCGGCTGGTTGACGTTCAGCGTGGCGGGCAGCGTTTCGTACCGCATCGCCATGACCATCTTGATGACGCCCGCCACCCCCGCCGCGCCCTGGGTGTGGCCGATGTTCGACTTGACCGACCCCAGCCACAGTGGCTTCTCGTCGGGCCGCTCCTGGCCGTAGGTGGTCAGCAGCGCGTGGGCCTCGATGGGGTCGCCCAGCCGGGTGCCGGTGCCATGCGCCTCGACCACGTCGACCTCGTCCGGTGACAGTCGTGCGTTCGCCAACGCCTGGGTGATGACCCGTTGTTGGGAGGGACCGTTGGGCGCGGTCAGGCCGTTCGAGGCGCCGTCCTGGTTGATGGCCGAGCCCCGGATGACCGCCAGCACCCGGTGGCCGTGGCGGCGGGCGTCGGACAGCCGCTCCAGCAGCACCAGGCCGACGCCCTCGGCGAAGGCGGTGCCGTCGGCGTCCGCCGAGAACGCCTTGCACCGGCCGTCGGGCGCGAGGCCCCGCTGCCGGGAGAACTCGGTGAAGACATTCGGGATCGCCATCACGGTCACACCACCGGCCAGGGCCAGACCGCATTCGCCCTGCCGCAGCGCCTGACAGGCCAGGTGCATGGCCACCAGCGAGGACGAACACGCCGTGTCCACCGTCACCGCGGGCCCTTCCAGACCGAGCGTGTACGCCACCCGGCCCGACAGCACACTGGGGGCGTTGCCCGTCACCAGGTAGCCCTCGGCGCTCCTGTCGATGTGCGGCGTACCGAATCCAGGGAGGGCGGTCCCTGCGTAGACACCCGTCGAGCTGCCCTTCAGCGTGGCCGGGTCGATTCCGGCGCGCTCCAGAAGCTCCCAGGCCACCTCCAGCAGCAGCCGCTGCTGAGGGTCGACGGCCACGGCCTCGCGCGGGCTGATGCCGAAGAACTCGGGATCGAACCGGTCGGCGTCGTAAAGGAAACCACCCTCGCGGGCGTGGCTGGTGCCGGGGTGGTCCGGGTCCGGGTGGAACAGGCTCTCCAGGTCCCAGCCCCGGTCCGTGGGGAACACCCCCATGGCGTGTTCGCCGGAGGCGATGAGCCGCCACAGGTCCTCGGGCGTGCGCACACCGCCCGGATACCGGCAGGCCATGCTCACCACGGCCACCGGCTCCTGGGAGCGGTCCTCCATGGCGCGGAGCCGCTGACGCGTCTCGTGGAGATCGCCTGCCACTCGCCTCAGATAGTCGACCAGCTTCTCTTCATCAGCATGCGGCACAGAGGGTCACCCGGCCTTCCGCGTAAGGGCGCGCCACGTCGGTCATGACAGGCCAAGCTCGTTGTCGATGAAATCCAGCACCTGATCGGCGGTCGCGACCTGCAGCCGCTCCACGGCGCCGCCGTCGTCACCCGAGGGGCACATCGCTTTCCAGCGCGCGAGCAAGGTCTCCAGCCGGGTCGTGACCGCCCCGGAATCCAGGTCCTCGACGGCCACGGCGGACAGGCTGTTCTCCAGCCTGACCAGCTCGTTAAAGACCGGGTGGGGGGCGTCCCGGCCCGGGGACCCCGCGTCGTCCGGGGCGAGTTGACCGCGCAGGTGTTCGGCGAGCGCGGCCGCTTCGGGATGGTCGAAGACGAGCGCCGCCGGCAGCCGCAGCCCGGTGGCCGCGGCCAGCCGGTTGCGCAGTTCGACGCCCGTCAGCGAATCGAAGCCGAGGTCCTTGAACGACGCGTCCGGGTGGACCGTGGCGGGGTCGGCGTGGCCCAGCACGGTGGCGGCGTGGCTGCGCACCAGATTGAGCAGCAGCCGGTGCTGCTCGGGGGACGGCAGTCCGCGGAGCCTGCCGGACCAGTCGGTCGGCTGGGCACCGGCCGCCGCGGTCGGCCGGACGCGACCGCTGCCGCCGGTGACCGCGAGCGCCCGGAGCGGGGCGGGCAAGGTGGCAGTGTCCTGGGCGGCCAGGACCCGGGTGTCCAGCGTGAGCGCCAGCAGATGGGGGCGGCCGTGGCGGTACGCCGCGTCCAGCAGGGCCAGCCCCTCTTCGGTGGTGTTGGCCGTGATCCCCAGTCGCCCGATCCTGGCCAGGTTGGCGGTGTCCAGCCGGGCGGTAAGGCCACTGGTGGCCGCCCATAGCCCCCAGGCCACCGACAGCCCCGGCAGACCGGCGGCCTGGCGATGGGCTGCGAGGGCGTCGCAGAAGGCGTTGGCGGCCGCGTAGTTGGACTGACTGGGAGTGCCCAGATCGGAGGCGAAGGAGGAGAACATGACGAACGCGTCGAGGCGTAGACGCGCCGTCGCCGCGTGCAGATTGGCCGCGGCGGTCGCTTTGGCCGCCCACACCCGCGCCAGCCGCTCCGGGGACTGCGCGGGAAGCATCGCGTCGTCCAGCACGCCCGCGGCGTGGATGACACCGGTCAGCGGGTGCGCCGGGTCGACGCCCGCGATGAGGTCGTTGACGGTGACGGGGTCGGCCACATCGGCTGCGGCGATCCGCACCTCGGCGCCCAACTCACCGAGCTGGATGGCCAGTTCCTTGGCGCCGGGGGCATCAGGGCCGCTTCGACTGACCAGGAGGAGATGCCGGACGCCCCAGGTGCGGACGAGGTGTTCGGCCACCTGCCCGCCCAGGGTTCCGGTACCACCGGTGATGAGCACCGTGCCCTCCGGATCCACCGGGGCCGGGACATCGAGTACCAGCTTCCCGGTGTGCTTGGCCTGGCTCAGATGCCGCAGCGCCTCCCGCGCCCGGCACAACGGCCACGCCCGTACCGGCGGCGGGGCCAGAACGCCCGCCGCGAACAGCTCACCCAGCTCACGCAGCATCCGGCCGATACGGTCCGGCCCGGCACCCGTGATCAGGTCGTACGCCTCGTACCGCACCCCGGGACGCTCGGCAGCGATCTGCTCCGGATCGCGGATGTCGGTCTTCCCCATCTCCAGCAACCGGCCACCCTCGACCAGCAACCGCAGCGAGGCGTCCACGAAGGGCCCGGCCAGGCTGTTCAGGACGACGTCCACGCCACGGCCCCCCGTGGCCTCCCGCACGGCGTCCTCGAAGTCCAGGTCACGTGATGAGGCGCGGTGTGCCTGGTCGATGCCCATGGCTTCCAGCACGGCATGCTTGGCCGGGGAGGCCGTGGCGTAGATCTCCGCGCCCAGATGGCGGGCGATCTGCACCGCTGCCATACCCACGCCACCCGTCGCGGCATGGATCAGCACCGACTGGCCCGGCCCGAGTCCGGCGAGGTCCGTGAGCCCATACCAGGCGGTGAGGAACGCCACCGGTACGGCGGCGGCCTGCTGGAAGGTCCATCCGGCCGGTACGGGGGCCAGCAGCCGTGCGCCCGTGACCGTCAGGGGGCCGAAGGACTGGTCGAAGACACCCATGACCTCGTCTCCCACCGCGACGTCGGTCACGCCAGGGCCGATGTCCACCACCACACCGGCACCTTCGCCACCCATCCCCGTCTGCCCCGGGACCATGCCCAGGCTCACCACGACGTCCCGGAAGTTGATACCGGCCGCGCGGACGGCGATGCGCACCTGACCCGCTCCCAGCGGCTCCAGCACCTCCGGGCAGGGCACCGGCACCACGTTGTCCAGAGTGGCCGTGCCAACGGTGTCCAACCGCCACGCGGCCGGTTGCTCCACCGGGCCCACGAGCCCCGCGCCGCCCGCACCGGCCCGGACGAGGCGGGGCACCAGGACCCGACCCGCGCGGATGGCGAGCTGCGGTTCGTCACTCTCCACGGCGTGTGTGACGGCAGACCGGACGGTGTCGGTGTCGGTGTCGTGGTGGGGGTCGAGGTCGAGCAGGAGGAACCGGCCGGGGTTCTCCGACTGGGCGCTGCGTACCAGGCCCCACACGGCGGCCGCCGACATATCCACACCGTCCGTGACCGCGCCGTGCGTGACCGCGCTGTGCGTGACGACCACCAACCGGGCGTCGTACAACCTTGGTTCGGCCAGCCAGCCCTGGAGCAGGGCCAGCGCCCGTTCCGTCACGGCCAGGCCCTCGGCCGCCATTTCGTCGCCGATGCCCGTGGACGGTACGTCGGCGAAGACCACCGGCGGGGCCGGTTCCCCGCGATCGAGCGCCTCGATCAACGCGGTGAGATCTGCGAGGTGGTTCGCGCCCGGCCCGGCGAGGTGCGGGGAATCGGTACCCAGCACGGCCCAGGGACCGTCGTCGCCCGCTGGTTCCGTGGTGCGCACGGCGAGGGGCTGGGAGGTCCAGTCGAGGGTGAACAGGCTGTCCGTACGGCGGGTGTGCGCCGACCGCAGCTGGTCCGCACTCGCCGGGCGCATCGCCACCGAATCCACGGTCAGCACCGGCGCACCGACCGCATCGGCCACGGTCACGCACAGCGCTCGTTCGCCGTCCGCGCTCTGCTCATGGGGGGAGAGCCGGACCCGGACCGTGGTCGCCTCGGCTGCCCACAGCCGCACGCCGTTCCACGCGAACGGCAGCCACACCTGGCCGGGGGTGGTCTCGGTGTCCGTGCCGGTGGCGAGCTGGTCGATGAGCAGGGCCGGGTGCAGGGCGGCGTCAAGGAGTGCCGGGTGGATGCCGAAGCCACCGTGCTCGCCAGCGGCGTCCGGCAACACCACTTCGGCCAGGACGTCCGCGCCGTCCTGCCACACCGCCCGCAGCCCCTGGAAGGACGGGCCGTACACATATCCCGAGGCCGCGACGCGTTCGTAGAATCCCTCCGTCTCCAGCGGCTCCGCGCTCGCCGGGGGCCAGGCACCGCCCAGAACCGCCGCGTCGTCGGCGCGGTCGCCGGGCGCGCTCAGCACGCCCTCCGCGTGGCACACCCACGCGGCACCGGAGTCGGCATCGCCATCGGGCCGCGAGTACACCCGTACGTCGCGTCGTCCATCGTCCCCGGACGCGCCGACGACCACCTGAAGCCGCACCCCACCGGACGGGGGCAGCACCAGCGGGACGTGAAGCGCCAGTTCCTCCACGCCACCGGCGCCGACTTCGTCGGCGGCTCGCAGTGCCCACTCCGCCAGGGCCGCGCCCGGCACCAGTACCGCGTCCGCCACCACGTGGTCACCGAGCCACGTCTGCCGGTGTGCCGAGAGCCGTCCCGTCAGAACCTGGCCGCTGCCATCGGCAAGCTCAACGGCGGCGGCCAGCACACGGTGCCGCGCGGACACCAGACCGAGCTCGGCGGGGTCGCCGCCGCGACCGCTATGGCCGTCGAGCCAATACCGCTCACGCTGGAACGCGTAGGTGGGCAGCTCCACGGCCCGGGGCGAGGGCGAGGCGGGGTACAGGGTCGTCCAGTCGACGTCGGCACCGGCGATGAACGCCTGGGCGAGCGCGCGCAGCAGCTGGGCCCGGTCTCCGTGGTCGCGGCGCAGTGTGGGGATTGTGACGGCCTCCACACCGGTGCGCTCGAAGGTCTCCTGCATGCCGATGGTCAGCACGGGGTGGGTGCTGGTCTCGATGAACACCCGATGCCCGTCGGCCAGCGCCGCTTTGAGTGCGTCGGCGAACCGTACGCGCTCCCGCAGATTCCTCACCCAATAGGCGGTGTCCAGATGTGCCGGATCGGCGGGGCCGCCGGTCACCGTGGAGTAGAACGTGATGCCTGTTCCGGGGGTGTCGTTCGGGTGGATACCGTCCAGTTCACGGAACAGCTCGTCGCGGATCTCGTCGATCTGGGGGCCGTGTGAGGCGTAGTCCACGTCGATGAGCCGTGCGCGGTCGCCGTTCTCCCGGCAGGCGGCCACCATGGCGGCCACCTGCTGCGGGGGGCCTGAAATGACCGTGGAAGAGGGCCCGTTGACTGCCGCCACGCCCACCCCGGCGCCCTGGTCGCCGAGCCGGGCCAGCAGCTGTCCGGCCTGCTCCTGGCCTACGCCCAGCGACGCCATCGCTCCGCCACCGGCCAGCTGGCGCAATGCCCTGCTGCGCAGGGCCACCACCTTCGCGCCGTCCTCCAGCGACAGCGCCCCGGCCACCACCGCAGCGGCGATCTCGCCCTGGCTGTGACCGACCACGGCGGCAGGCATCACCCCATGCCCGGCCCACACCGCCGCCAGGGACACCATCACCGCCCACAGCACCGGCTGCACCACATCCACCCGGCTCATATCAGCCGCGCCCTCAGCACCGCGCAGAACATCCGTGAGCGACCAATCAACGTACGGCGACAGCGCCCGCTCACACTCCGCCACCCGCGCCGCGAACACCGGCGACGCGTCGAGCAGCCCAGCCCCCATCCCGGCCCACTGCGCCCCCTGGCCTGGGAACACCAGCACCGGAGCCCTATCGGTCGCCGGTGCCGGAACCTCCGTGTGCACCACATCCGGGTGGGACTCACCGGCCGCCAGTGCCTGGACGGCCGCCACCAGCTCCGCTCGGTCGTCGCCCACCACCACCGAACGGTGCTCGAACACCGACCGGGTGCTGACGAGCGACCAGCCCACGTCCACCGACGTCAGCTCAGCGTCCTCGGTCAGACGCTCCGCCAGCGCCGCGGCCTGCCCGCGCAGCGCCTCCGTACTGCGCGCGGACAGCACCCAGGGCACGACAGCGCCGTGCTCAGGCACCGGTTCCGGCTCGGGCGGCGCGTCCGGGGCCTGCTCCAGGATGAGGTGGGCGTTCGTACCGGAGGCTCCGAAGGAGGACACTCCGGCGCGGCGCGGACGCTCGCCCTGTGGCCACTGCACGGGCTCCGTCAGCAGCCGCACGGCACCGCTGGCCCAGTCGACATGGGGCGTCGGCTCGTCGATGTGCAGCGAGGCGGGCAGCACACCATGCCGCATGGCCTGCACCATCTTGATGACACCGGCCACACCCGCGGCCGCCTGCGTATGCCCGATATTCGACTTCACCGACCCCAGCCACAGCGGCTGATCGACCGTGCGTTCCTGGCCGTACGTCGCCAGCAGCGCCTGAGCCTCGATCGGGTCACCCAGCGTCGTCCCCGTACCGTGCGCCTCCACCGCGTCCACCTCGGACGCCGACAGCCCCGCACCGGCCAGCGCCTGCCG
>NZ_JBVIZF010000071.1:0-17972 GCF_055591805.1 Streptomyces sp. NPDC041200
GCTGCCGAGGTGGGCTGGTCGCTGGTCCGTACCCGGTCGGTGTTCGACCACCGCGCGGTGGTCGTGGGCGAGAACCGCGACGAGCTGACGGCGGGGCTCATGGCCCTGGCCGCCGGGGAGTCACACCCGGCCGTGGTGGAATCCGCCGGTGCGATGTCCGCCCAGGCCACCGCTGTGTCGGGGGCGGGCCCGGTGCTGGTGTTCCCGGGGCAGGGTTCGCAGTGGGCCGGAATGGGCGCCGCACTGCTGGACGACTCACCCGTGTTCGCCGCCCGCGTGGCCGAATGTGAACAGGCCCTCGCCCCCTACGTGGACTGGTCCCTCATCGACGTCTTGCGCGGCAGCCCCGACGCCGCCGACCTCGGCCGGGTCGACGTCGTACAGCCTGTCCTGTGGGCCGTCATGGTCTCCCTCGCGGCCGTCTGGGACGACCACGGCGTGGTCCCGGCCGCCGTGGTCGGCCACAGTCAGGGCGAAATCGCCGCCGCCGTGGTGGCCGGTGCGCTGTCACTGGACGAGGGCGCCAGGATCGTGGCACTGCGCAGCCGCGCGCTGCGCAAGCTCGCGGGCGGAGGCGCGATGGCCTCCCTCGGCATGAGCCAGAACCAAGCCGAGGACTTCCTCACCAGCCTGGGCGAGCGGGCGGCAGGCGTCGGCCTGGCCGCCGTCAACGGACCCGGATCCGTCGTCGTATCCGGACCCCCCGAGCAGGTCGCCCACACCGTGGCGGCATGCCAGGAGGCGGGGGGCCGGGCCCGGCTGATCGACGTGGACTACGCCTCCCACGGCCCCCAAGTCGACGAGATCACCGACGAACTGACCGACCTCCTGGCGGGGATCAAGCCGGTGCGGTCCGGAGTGGCGTTCTACTCGGCGGTCACCGGTGGCCGCATCGAGACGAGCGCTTTGGACACCGCGTACTGGGTGACGAACCTGCGCGAGCGGGTCCGGTTCGCCGATGCCGTACGGGCCCTGCTGGACGACGGCCATCGCGTGTTCATCGAGGCCAGCACCCACCCCGTCCTCACCGTGGGCCTGCAGGAGACGTTCGAGGAAGCGGGCGTCGGGGCCGTCACGGTGCCCACCCTGCGCCGCGACCACGGCGGAATGCCCCAGCTGGCGCGGTCGGTGGCCCAGGCCTTCACCGCGGGGATCGACGTGGACTGGTCCCGATGGTTCCCGGCCAGCCCGGCTCCCCGCGTCGTCGACCTGCCGACGTACGCCTTCCAGCGCGAGCGGTACTGGATCGACGGCGAGTCCGGGCCCGGTGGCGATCCGACCGGTCTCGGGCTGGTGTCCGCGGGCCATCCGCTGCTCGGCGCGGCCGTGGAGCTGGCCGACGGCACCACGCGCCTGCTGACCGGGAGGCTGTCGGCGCGGAGCCACCCGTGGCTCGGTGAGCATGTGGTGGCGGGCGCGGTACTGGCGCCGGGTGCGGTGCTGGTGGAATGGGCGCTGCGGGCGGCCGACGAGGTGGGCTGTGGCGGTGTGGAGGAATTGGCGCTGCAGCGGCCGCTGGTGCTGCCCGCGTCCGGCGGGTTGCGCGTACAGGTGGTGGTGGGCGCCGCCGCGGAGGACGGGCGGCGTGAGGTGGCCGCGTACACATGTCCCGAGGACGCGGGAGGTCTCACGGAGTGGGTGTGCCACGCGACGGGTGTGCTGGCCCCGCCCGCCGCCACCCCCGACCGAGTGGCAGGGCTGGGGGGCGTATGGCCTCCGGCGGACGCTGAGCCGCTGGACATCGACGGGTTCTACGAGCAGGTGAGGGCGGCCGGTTACGGCTACGGACCGGCGTTCCAGGGGCTGACCGCCGCGTGGCGGCATGGCGCGGACGTCCTCGCCGAGGTGGTTCTGCCCGAGGCCGCCGGGGACCGTAGCGGGTTCGGGATCCACCCGGCGCTGCTGGACGCGGCGCTGCATCCGTCGCTGCTCATGGAGCGGCCGCAGGGGCAGGAGGACGACGGCCGGGTGCGGCTGCCGTTCGCGTGGAACGGAGTGTCCCTGTGGGCCTCCGGAGCGACCAGTGTGCGGGTCCGGCTGGCCCACGACGACGCGCGGCAGGCGCTGCGGATGACGGTGGCCGACCCGGTGGGCGCACCGGTGCTGACGGTGGACTCGCTGGTCACCCGCCCGGCCGGGGCCGAAGGGTTGCGAGAGGCCACCGCCGGGCGCGGGGTGGACGGCCTGTTCACGCTGGGCTGGGCCCCGCTACCGGTGCCTGCCACCACACCATCGGCGGGGCCGGTGGTGGGTGATGGCGGATGGGTGGTGCTGGGCGAGGATCCGCTCGGCCTGGCGGCCTCGGTAGCGGAGCGCGGCGCGGGTCCGGATGTGGTGCGCTACCCGGATCTGGAGGCGCTGATCGCGGCGATCGACGCGGGTGCGCCCATTCCCTCGATCGTCCTGACGCCCTGTCACGCATCCGGACCGGACGTCACCGATGCCCGCGAGGGGTTGCGGGCGGCGGACGAGCTGCTGGGGATGGTGCGGGAGTGGCTGGGGCGGGCCGCACTGGGCGATGCCCGGCTGGTGGTCGTCACGCACGGCGCGGTGGCCATGCCCGATGCGGGTGAGAGCCCGGTGGACCCGGTCGGCGCGGGGGCATGGGGGCTGATCCGCAGCGCCCAGTCGGAGAACCCCGAACGGTTCGTTCTGCTCGATGTCGGTCCCGGTACCGATGACGGCATCGCCGCGGAGGCGGTCGTCCGGGCGGTGGATCTGCACGAACCGCAGGTGGCGGTGCGGTCGGGACGCGCCCTGGTGCCCCGGCTGAGGCGCGCCGGTGCGAGCAACGCCTCCCCAGCGGACACCGTGAAGGATCCCGGTGACGATGTCCTCGACCCGGATGGCACCGTGCTGATCACCGGCGGCACGGGCACGCTGGGCGGCCTGGTCGGCGAACACCTGGTGCGCACCTGGGGTGTCAAACATCTGCTGCTCGTCAGCCGTCGCGGACCGCACGCTCCCGGTGCGCACGAACTGGCGCAACGACTCGGCGAGTTGGGCGCCCAGGTACGGACCGTAGCTGTCGATGTCACCGATCCGGCGGAGGTGGCGGGGCTGGTCGCCGGGGTCGATCCGGCCCACCCACTGACGGGTGTCGTGCACGCCGCCGGTGTGCTGGACGACGCTGTCCTCACCTCTCAGACTCCGGAGCGGCTGGCCCGGGTGTGGGAGCCGAAGGCCACGGCCGCGGCCCATCTGCACGCGGCGACGGCGGATCTGCCACTGGCCCTGTTCGTGATGTTCTCCTCGACGGCGGCCGTCCTGGGTTCGTCGGGGCAGTCCAACTACGCCGCGTCGAACGCGTTCTGCGATGCCCTGGCCGCCCACCGCCGTGCCCTCGGTCTGCCGGGAGTGTCGGTGGCCTGGGGGCTGTGGGCCGACGCCAGTGGCATGACCGGGCACCTGGACGAGGCGGACCGGGCCCGGATGGCCCGCTCGGGCATCGGGGCGCTGTCCGGGGAACGGGCGCTGGGGCTGCTGGACGCCGCCGTCCGGCACGGGGCGCCGCATCTCGTCGCCATCGATCTGGACGTACGGGCGCTGGCCGGGCAGCCCGCGCTCACCCTGCCCGCCCCGCTGCGGGCGCTCACCGGTGGCGGTCCGGCGCGGCGCACCGCCGCCACCGGCCGGGCGCACACCGACTGGGCCGGACACCTCTCGGCGCTTCCCCGGGACGAGCAGCACCGGGTGCTGCTCGATCTGGTGCTCACGCATGCCGCGGCGGCGCTCGGCCACTCCGATACCGGCCGGATCCCAGCCGGGCGGGGCTTCCTGGACCTGGGGTTCGACTCGCTGACCGCGATCGAGCTGCGCAACAGGCTGACCGCCGTCACCGGGCTGCGGCTGGCCACCACCCTCATCTTCGACCAGCCCAACCCGGCCGCCCTCGCCGCGCATCTGCACACCGAGCTGGCGCCCGGGGACGTGGACCCGCTCGCCCCGGTGCTGGGCGAGCTGGAGCGGATGGAGGACACGCTGCTCACCATCGCCCGGGACGAGGGCGCGTGGGAGGCGCTCCGCGAGCGCCTGCGGAGCACGCTGTCGAAGCTGGACGCCCTGCACGGAGGCCCGGCCCCCTCGGAGGTCGGCGCGGCGGAGGACGGCGCCGTGGTGAGCGGCCGCATCCAGGACGCCAGCACTGACGAGATCTTCCAGTTCATCGACCGGGACCTTGGCCGCGGAGAGAGCGACGGAGAGCACATGGGAGCACACGTTGATTGACGAACGAAGCAGGAAGAAGCTCATCCTCGAGCACAGCCGCCGGCTCAACGCCGCGGACGTAAACGGCCTTCTGGAGCTGTACGCGGACGACGTCACCTTCGAGGACCCGGTCGGCTCGGGCCAGCGCAGCGGACGGGACGCGTTGCGAGCGCACTTCGAGGAACTGGCCGCGGCGGGTATCACCGAGGTCCCCGGCGAGCCGGTCGCGGGGCAGGACGGCGCGCGGGTGCTGGTGCCCGTCACCGCCACGATGGGCTACCTCCCGAAGGGGCCCGGGTTCGCCGACCGGGGCTGGCTGACGGCGCCCGACGCTCCCGAGGACGCCCGTATCACCTGGGACTACGTGCTGATGGTGCGCGCGGGGGCCGGTGGCCTCATCCAGGAGCTGCAGAAGTTCTGGGGGAGGTCCGACATTGGCATCCCGGAATGACGACCCGCGACCACGGAACGGCACAGGAGGCGTTCATGGCCGATGAGGCGACCCTCAAGAAGATGGCGGTGGAGTACGCCCGGCGTATGAACGCCGGTGACGTGGAGGACGTACTCGCCCTGTTCTCGGACGACATCGTCTTCGAGGACCCCGTCGGCGCTCCGCCGCTGATCGGGAAGGAAGCGCTGCGCGAACACATCGCGTGGTCCATCGAATGCCGGGTGCACGAGACACCGGGCCGCCCGGTCACCTCGATGGACGGCCGACGGGCGGCGGTGCCGACCACGGTCACGGTCTACGCGCCCACGAAACTGACCTTCAGCATCATCGGCGTCATTGAACTCGGTGATGACGGTCTGGTCCATCACGCCCAGGCGTTCTGGGGCATCACGGACACCAAAGTGGGTGATGGCCCCGAACTCACCGGCGTCGCACACTTCATGGCCGTCACCCAGAACCTCGCTCGGATGGTCCAGGCCAAGGGCAGCCCCAGTCCGATGTAAGTGGTGAAGGGACGAAAGCAGAACCATGACCGAACCGAAGCGCGGAATTGTCCTGGGCGGCGGCTGGGCGGGGATGTTGACCGCGCATGTGCTCGCCCGCCATCTGGAGAGCGTCACCGTCGTGGAGCGCGATGTGCTGCCCGACGGCCCCCGCCACCGCAAGGGTTCGCCCCAGGCGCGCCATGTCCATGTGCTGTGGTCGAGTGGCGCCCGTATCGTCGACGAACTGCTGCCGGGCACGATCGACCGGCTGCTGGGCGCGGGTGCCCGCCGGATCGGATTCCACGAGGATCTGGTGACGCTGACCTCGCACGGCTGGCAGCACCGCTTTCCGCCGCGGCAGTACGCCATCATGTGCACCCGGCCGTTCCTGGACTGGATCGTCCGTGACCAGATCCTGGCGGGCGGTCGGATTTCCGTAACGTCACGTGCCGAGATCCTCGACCTCGCGGGCGACGGAAAGCGGGTCGCCGGGGTCCGGGTGCGGGACATGGACACCGGGGCCCTGGAAACCCTGGAAGCGGATCTGGTGGTGGACGCCTCGGGGCGCGGCTCGCGGCTCCGGCACTGGCTGTCGGCGCTGGAACTGCCCCCGGTCGAGGAGGACATCGTCGACGCGGGCATCGCGTACGCCACCCGGGTGTTCCGGGCGCCGCCGGGGGCCACCGCCGGATTCCCGGCCGTCAACGTGGCCGCCGACCACCGGGTGCGCGAGCCCGGCCGCTTCGGCGTGGTCTACCCGCAGGAGGACGGCACCTGGATGGTGACCCTGTCCTGCACCCGTGGCGCCGGGCTGCCCACGCACGACGACGACTTCCTGCCGTACGCCCAGACCCTGCGCCATCCGCTCGTCGCCGACCTCGTCTCCCTGGCCGAGCCGCTGACGTCGGTGGCGGTCTCCCGCGTCGGCGCCAACCGTCGCCTGTATCCGGAGCGGCTGGACACGTGGCCGGAAGGGCTGCTCGTCCTGGGGGACGCGCTGGCCGCGTTCAACCCGATCTACGGCCATGGGATGAGCGCCGCCGCCCGCAGCGCCGCCGCGCTCGACGCGGAGCTGGGGCGGTCCGGATACGACCCGGCGCTGACCCGGCGCATGCAGCAGGCCGTCAGCGCCGTGGTGGACGACCCGTGGATCATGGCCGCGTCCAAGGATGTCGAGTACGTCAACTGCCGTACGACTGTGACGGATCCGCGGCTGACCGGTGGGGCGGTGGCGCGGCAGCGCTTCTCCGACCTCATCTCCGACCGGGCGATCCGCGCGTCCGCGGTGTGTGACGTGGTGACCGATGTGATGAGCCTGACCGCCCCGCAGTCGGAGCTGGCGACCAGCCGCTTCCTGTCGCTGATGCATCAGGACCGTCCGCTGCCCGAACTCACCGCGCCGCCGCTGCGCCCCGACGAACTCGCCCTGGTGGATCTGAATCCGCGCAGCACGGTGGCCGGGCGACCGTCATGACGCACACGGCCATGACGAACGAGGAAAAGCTCGTCGACTACCTCAAGTGGACCACCGCCGAGCTGCACGAGGCCCGGCGGCAGCTGCGGGAACTGCGGTCGGAGCGGGAGGACCCGGTCGCGGTCGTCGGCATGGCCTGCCGCTTTCCCGGTGGCGTCCGCACACCGGAGCAGCTGTGGGATCTGCTGGAGGGCGAACGGGACGCCGTTTTTGGCCTGCCCACCGACCGCGGGTGGGATCTGGAACGGCTCCACCATGCCGGTCCGGGCCGCCATGGCGCCTCGTACGTCCGCGCGGGTGGCTTCATCTATGACGCGGGCGCGTTCGACGCGGAGTTCTTCGACATCGGCGCCCGCGAGGCCGCGGCCATCGAACCGCAGCAGCGGATGCTGCTGGAGCTGGCCTGGGAGGCCACGGAGAGCGCGGGCATCGATCCGCAGACCCTGCGCGGCAGTTCCACGGGCGTGTACACGGGGGTGATGTACCACGACTACGCCGCACGGCTGAGCGAGATCCCGGAGGATCTGCTGAGTCACGTGGGGAACGGCAGCGCCGGAAGCGTGGCGTCGGGCCGGATCGCGTTCACGCTGGGGCTGCGGGGCGCGGCCGTCACCCTGGACACGGCGTGTTCGTCGTCGCTGGTGGCGATGCATCTGGCCGCTCGCTCCCTGCGCCAGCGGGAATGTGACCTGGCGCTGGCCGGTGGCGCCGCCCTCATGTACACCCCGAGCGTGTTCCAGGTGCCCTCCGGGCAGAGTCAGCTGGCCCCCGACGCGCGGTGCAAGTCCTTCGCGGACGCGGCCGACGGCATGGTGTACGGGGAGGGCGCCGGTCTGGTGCTGCTGGAGCGGCTGTCCGACGCGCGGCGCAACGGCCACCAGGTGCTGGCGGTGCTGCGCGGTTCGGCGATCAACCAGGACGGTGCCAGTACGGGGATGGCCGCGCCGAACGGTCCGGCCCAGCAGCAGCTGATCCGGGACACGCTGGCGAACGCCGGGCTGTCAGCGGCCGACGTGGACGCGGTGGAGGCGCATGGCACCGGTACCGCGTTCGGCGACTCCATCGAGGTGCAGGCGCTGCTGGCCACCTACGGTCAGGAGCGGCCCGCCGACCGGCCCCTGCTGGTGGGATCGGTGAAGTCGAACATCGGGCACACCCAGGCCGCCGCCGGGCTGGCCGGTGTCGTCAAGATGGTGCTGGCCATGCGGCACGGGGTGCTGCCGCGCTCCCTGCACATCGACCGGCCCACCCGGCTGGTGGACTGGCGCAGGGGCGCGGTGCGGCTGCTGACCGAGCGGACTACGTGGCCGGTGCGCGACGAGGGCCCGCGGCGCGCCGGGGTGTCCTCCTTCAGCGCGAGCGGCACCAACGCCCATCTGATCCTGGAGCAGCCGCCCCCGGTCGTTTCCGACGGCAGTGATGCTCCGCCCGCCGGTGTCCCTGCCGAAGAGCCCGCCGGAGTGCCTGCCGGAGCGGTGTCCTGGGCGCTGTCCGCCCGTGGTGCTGCGGCGTTACGGGGCCAGGCGCGGGCTCTGGCCGCCCAGGTGGCCGCGGACCCGGGTGTCTCACCCCGCGATGTGGGGTGGTCGCTGGTGACGACGCGGTCGGTGTTCGACCACCGGGCCGTCGTGGTCGGCGAGGAGCTGGACGCGTTGCGGGCCGGGCTGGAGGCACTGGCGGCCGGTGAGCCGCATCCGGCCGTGGTCGGGCCGGGTGTGGTGCGTACCGGCGGGCCTGCGGCCTCGTCGGGCAGGACGGTGTTCCTGTTCGACGGCGAGGGCGGCCGGCGTCCAGCGGCGGGCCGCGAACTGTACGACCGGTTCCCGGTGTTCGCCGCCGCCTTCGACGAGGTGTGCGCGCTGCTGGGGATGGCGGGGGAACGTCCGCCACCAGGCTCGGAGGCCGGGCTGTTCGCGCTGTACATCGCGCTGGCCCGGCTGCTGGACGCGGCCGGGGTACGGCCCGACGCGGTGGCCGGTACGTCCGTCGGTGAGATCGCCGCCGCGCACGTGGCCGGTGTCCTCGGCCTCTCCGACGCCTGCCGCCTCGTCGCGGCCGCGCCCGGGCGACTCCCCCGGGCCATCGACACGGTGTCCCTCCGCCGCCCGGCGGTCCCGGTTCTCGACGGCCGCACCGGCCTGCCCGTCGACGAGCGGATCAGCACGCCCGGCTACTGGTGCGACGACGACCGCGCCCCGGCCGGGCCGCGCCCCGAGGCCCTGAACCCGGGCGACGCCGGTGTGATCTGGGAGCTGGGGCCCGGACGTGGCCTGCCGGAGGGGGCGGCGCCGCTGGTGCTGTCGCCCTTCGGTGGCGACGGCGAGCCGCCCGACGTGTCCGAAGTGCGCGAGCTGATGTACGCGCTGGCGCGGCTGCACACCACGGGTGCCACCGTCGGCTGGGCCGCCCTCTTCGGCGGCGGCACACCACCGCGTACCGTCCCGCTGCCCACGTATGCCTTCCAGCGGCAGCCATTCTGGCTGGAGAACGAACCCGGGGCCGGTGCCGCACCGGTGACCGAGACCTGGGTGGACACCGAGTTCTGGGACGCCGTGGAGCACACGGACGTGGCGGCTCTCACGCGTACCCTCGACGTTCCGGCGGAACGGCGCGCCCTGCTGGCGGAGATCCTTCCCGCGCTGGCCGCCTGGCGGCGGCAGCGGCAGTGGCGGCACCGGATCGCCTGGCAGGCCATGGCCGAAGTGGTGACGCCGCGACTGTCCGGCACCTGGCTGGTCGCGTCGGCGGGCGGCCCGTCCGCCGACGCCGTCACCGCCGCGCTGCGCGAGCACGGCGCCGATGTCGTCGTACTCGGTCTGGAAGGCCCGGCGGCCCGCGACGCCCTCGCGACACGGATAGCCGACGCCGCCACCGGGCGGTTCGTCGCGGGTGTGCTCTCCCTGTCGGCGTTGGACGAGACGCGGCCTCCGGCCGACGACGGCCGGAGCCCTGCGCTCGCCACGACCATCTCGCTGGCCGGGGCGGTGGAGCGGGCCGGGATCGAGGCCCCGGTGTGGGTGGCCACGCGCGGTGCGGTCGGTGTCGATCGCGGGGACCCGGTGGCCCGTCCGGAGCAGGCCCAGCTCTGGGGTCTGGGCCGCGCCCTCGCAGTGCAACACCCGCGGTGCTGGGGCGGGTCGGTCGATCTGCCGGACCGGTTCGACGCGCGGGCGGGACGGCGGCTGGCCGGTGTCCTGACGGGCCTCCACGGCGAGGGCGAGGTGGCCGTACGCGCCGACTGCTGCTTTACGCCACGGCTGGTGCGGGACGTGCCCAGGCGTCCCACCGCGGGGGCCTGGACGGCGCGCGGCACCGTGCTGATCACGGGGGCGGCCACCGCCCTGGGCGCGCACACCGCCCGGTGGGCGGCCAGGGCGGGCGCCGACCGACTGCTCCTGCTCGACACCACGCCCCCGGGCGACGGCCTGCTCGCCGAACTGGCCGCCTCCGGCACACAACTGTCCGTCGCCACCGTCGATCCGGCCGATCCGGACGCGCTGGCCGCCGCCGTGGCCGGTCTCCCCGCCGACGCGCCGCTGACCGCGGTGCTGCATCTCGCGGTGCCGCCGCCCCAGGAGCCCGAGCCGCTGGATGCGGCACGGATCGCGGACACGTGGCCGACGGTGGTGGCGGGGGCGAGGAACCTGTGTGCCCTCAGTCTGAAGAGCGACCTGTCGGCATTCGTGCTCAGTTCCTCGGCCGTGGGCGTGCTGCCCGGCCCGGGGCTGGGAAACCAGGCTCCGGCCCACGCCTATCTGCAGGCGCTCGCGCAGGAGTGCCGCGCGCGGGGCGTCCCGGCGACCTCGGTGTGCTGGGGCTCCGTCGAACGGCCACAGGGCACCGGAACGTCCGCACTGTCCCCCCGATCGGCGGCCGCCCTGCTGCGGCAGGTGGTCATGGAGGACGCGGTGTCCGTCGTCATCGCGGACATCGAGCAAGCACCCATCAGGCGGGAGAAACGATGAACACATTCACTGCGGTCAACGGCAGCGCCTCCGGCGATTCCCGCGACCCTCAACCGAACGGACCCGCGATGCCCACGGAACAGAGCGAGACCCATCTCGACGGCACGGCCCTGCACCAGGCGCTGGCCATCGCCACGGCCGAGGAGCGCGAGGCCATCCTGCGGGAAACCGTACGGACGCAACTCTCCGACATCCTCTCCCCCACCCCCATCGAGGACGACAGCAATTTCCTCGAAAACGGGCTCACCTCGCTCACCGCGCTCGAACTCACCCGCAATCTGATGACGCTGACCGACGTGGAAATCCCCCTCGTCGCCATTCTCGAATACCCCACCCCCGCCCGGCTCGGCCACTATCTCGCCGAAGCGTACGCGGCGGTCAACAGCGGGGATGGCGCCACGGCATAGCGTGCGCCGCGATACGCCGACGCCGGGCGGGAGGGGCCATCCCCTCCCGCCCGGCGTCTCGGCATACACGAAAGAACCCTTAAGTGCCGCTAATGCGCGCACACTTATACCGCCGCACTTCTCGAAGCGCCCGCGGTGACCCGGCTAGAATTTCCGTATGGATCTTTCCGTGCCCGTAACCGATGATGTGAAATTACATTTCCGACACCGGCCTGGAACCGCGTCCCCCGCATTCCTCCTGGTGCATGGCATGGCCTCGAACGCCCGTATGTGGGACGAGGTGGCTGACCATCTGGCCGCCGCGGGCCACCCGGTGTACGCGGCCGACCTGCGCGGCCACGGCGAGTCCGACACCCCGGAGAAGGGGTACGACACACCGACCGCGGTCGCGGACCTGGTGGCGGCCTGCGCCGCACTCGGGCTGTCCGAGGTGCTGGTGGCCGGGCACTCCTACGGCGGCAACGTGTCGGTGCGGCTGACCGCCGAGCATCCTGAGCTGGTGGCGGGGCTGGCGCTGGTCGACGGCGGCTGGCTCGAACCCGCCAAGGCCTTCCCCTCATGGGAGGCGTTCTGCGGCGCGCTGCGGCCGCCCGCGCTGGACGGCGCCACGGTGCGGAGCGTGAGTGACTACTTCCGGGCCATTCATCCCGACTGGTCGCCGGCGGCGATCGAAGCGGCCGTGGCCACCATGCGGGAGAACCCGGACGGTTCGCTGTCCCGGCGCATGTCCCTCGAACAGCACACGTCGATGCTGCGCAGCATCTGGGACGAGCCACCGAGCCCCTGGTACTCCGCCATCTCGGTGCCCACCCTGCTGATGCCTGCCATCCCCAAGGGCGCGGACCGGCAGTGGGCGGAGCGCATCCGCTCACGCATCGAGACCACCACGGCCACGCTGCGCGGGGCAACCCTGCGCGAATACCTGGACTCGGAGCACGATCTGCACGCCCAGCACCCCCGGCGGGTGGCGGAGGATCTGCTCGACCTGGCCCGTACCGTCCGGCAGGTCCCTGACCTTCGATGACCCGACGCACGAAGAACCCCCCGTACGGCATGCCGTACGGGGGGTTCTTCGCGGGGGCGGCCGCTCAGGTGCCCAGTTCGCGGTCGATGAGAGCGAACACCTCGTCGGCGGTGGCGGCGGCGAGATCCCGCTCGTCTCCCGGAGCCCCTTCCTCGTCCGCGGTGGCCGTGTACTTCCACAGCAGGCCCTGCAGACGGTTCACCAGTCCGGTGCGCCGCGGGTCTTCGGTGGTCATTCCGGCCAGCGCCGCTTCCAGCGCGTCGAGATGTCCGAGCCCTGGGTGGGCGGTGGCGGACTCCTCAGGAGCCAGCTGGGCCAGCAGATGGCCCACCAGGTTCTCCGGTGTCGGATAGTCGAAGACCACCGTCGTCGGCAGGCTCAGCCCGGTGGCGGCACGCAGCCGGTTCCTGAGTTCCACAGCCGCGATCGAGTCGAAGCCCAGTTCCTTGAACGGCCGTCCCGGGTCGACCGCCTCCGCCGCCGGATAGCGCAGTACGGCGGCCACATGGCCGCGTACCAGGGCGAGCAGCCGCCCGGGGCGATCGTCCGCGCCCAGCGCGGCCAGCTCCTCGCGCAGCGCCACGGCGCCCTCCGGGGCGCTCTCTCCATCAAGGGGCTCCCGCATGGCCTCGATGGCATGGCGGGCGGCCGGGACCGTGTCGAACAGCCTGCTCGGCCGGGCGAGGGTGAACAGGGGCGCGAAGCGTTCCCAGGTGACATCGGCGATCGTCATCCGCGGATCGTCGTGGTCGAGCACCTGCCGCAGGGCGTTCAGTGCCCAGCGGGGATCCAGGGGCGACAGTCCCTGACGCCGGGAGCGCTCGGTGTGGCCGTCCGAGAGATCCCACAGCCCCCAGGCGATCGAGACCGTGGCCCGGCCCTCGGCTCGTCGGCGTTGGGCGAGAGCGTCGAGGTGGGCGGTGGCGGCGGCGTACGAACCGTGGTCCTTGCTTCCCCATGTCGTCGCGACGGTAGAGCAGTAGATCACGGTGTCCTCGGGCCCGAGGCCGCACAACTCCTCCATGTCAGCGTCCGCGTAAGCGAGTTGGGCGCAGATCTCATGGGTCAACCGCTCAGGGGTCAGCTCCGCCAGCGGTGCCAGTGCACCGGAGACCGCGGTGTGCACGACGGTCCCGATCCGTCCGCCCTCCGACGACAGTTGTTCGACGGTACGGACAAGGCCCGCCTGGTCGCCGGGCGTGCAGTCCGCGATCGTCAGCTCGGCACCGTACGCGTCCAGCTCGGCCTTCAGCGCGGCGGCCGCGTCACCGTCCTGACGCCCCAGCAGCACCACGTGCTTCGCACCGTTGTCCACCGCCCACCGGGCCATATGGGCCGCCGCCGGGCCGGTGGTGTCTCCGGTGATGAGCACGGAGCCCTGTGGCGTCCAGGTCCGCGGTGGCACATCGCCGCCGGACGGCGCGGGGGCCAGTCGGCGCCCGAACGCCCCCGAGGCGCGCAGCGCCACCTGGTCCTCGCCGGACCTCCCGGTGAGCAGGACGCGCAACCGGTCGGGGCCCACCGCCTCGGGGCTCGTGGGGAGGTCGAGCAATCCGCCCCAGATGGTGGGGTGTTCGAGCGCGGCGGCCCGACCGAGCCCCCAGAACTGGGCCTGTGATGGAGCGATCACCGGGTCGGTGCCGCCCACGGATACCGCCCCACAGGTGGCGCACCACAGGGGCGCTGTGACCTCCGCGTCCGCCAGGGCCTGCAGCAGGGTGAGCGTGCCGGTCAGACCGGTGGCCACTCCATCGGCCCGGTGGGGTGCGGACTCGTCCAGTGCCAGCAGCGACAGGACACCGGCCGGTGGCGCCTCATCGGCGTACCGGGTGTGCAGCAGCTCTGCGAGCCGTGCCCGGTCGGTGTCCTCGGTGACGGTCAGCTCGTCCACCTGTCCCCCGCCCGCGCGGAGCGCCTGGACGCAGGCGGTCACCCAGTCATCCGCACCGTCGGCCGGGCGGACGACGAGCCAGGTGTGCGCCGCGCCGTCCGGAGCGTCGTCGGCGAGGTCGGTCAGGGGTTGCCACTGGACGCGATAGCGCCATGAGTCCACGGCCGCTCGCTCACGCCGCCCGCGCCGCCACGCGGAGAGCACCGGCAGCACCGTGTCCCACGACGACCGCGTACCGGGGTCGTCGGGGAGCCGCAGCCCATCGGAGAGCGCCCGCAGATCCTCGCCGTCGACCGCGGCCCAGAATTGGGCCTCGTCCTCGTCCGCCCTCGGCGCCGCGTCGGGCGGCACCGAGTCGGGCAGCCAGTACCGCTCTCGCTGGAAGGCGTAGGTGGGCAGGTCGACGGTGTGCGGGCCTGCCGGGCCGGTCGAGTGGAGGGACGTCCAGTCGACGTCGGCCCCGGCGGTGAACGCCTGGGCGAGGGACTGGAGCAGCTGCGCCCCGCCCCCGTGATCACGACGCAGGGTGGGCACCGTGACGGCCTCGATGCCCGTGTGCTCGAACGTCTCCTGCATGCCGACGGTCAGCACGGGATGGGTGCTGGTCTCGACGAACGTCCGGTGGCCATCGGCCAGCAGCGCTTCGACGGCGTCGGCGAACCGTACGGGCTCCCGCAGATTTGTCACCCAGTAGCCGCCGTCGAGGGCGACGGTGTCGGTCCGTCCGCCGGTGACCGTGGAGTAGAAAGCCACCTTCGACGCGCTCGGCCGGATCCCGGCCAGAACCTCGGTCAGTTCACCGGCGATCTCGTCGACCTGTGGGCCGTGCGACGCGTAGTCCACGTCGATGAGCCGCGCTCGATCGCCGTTCCCCTGGCAGGAGGCCACGGCAGTGGCCACCTGTTCCGGGGGCCCCGAGATGACCGTCGAGTAGGGGCCGTTGACGGCGGCCACCCCGACCTCGGCGGCCCGGTCGCCGAGCCCGGCCAGCAGCTTGCTCGCCTGTTCCTGGCCCAAGCCGAGCGACGCCATCGCCCCGCCGCCCGCAAGGCTGCGCAACGCCCGGCTGCGCAGCGCCACCACCTTGGCCCCGTCCTCCAGCGACAGTGCCCCCGCCACCACGGCCGCCGCGATCTCACCCTGGCTGTGGCCGACCACCGCCGCAGGCGTCACCCCATGCCCGGCCCACACCGCCGCCAGGGACACCATCACCGCCCACAACACCGGCTGCACCACATCCACCCGGCTCATATCAGCCGCGCCCTCGCTCCCGCGCAGAACATCCGTGAGCGACCAGCCGACGTACGGCGACAGCGCCCGCTCACACTCCGCCACCCGCGCCGCGAACATAGGCGACGCGTCGAGCAGCCCGGCCCCCATCCCGGCCCACTGCGCCCCCTGGCCCGGAAACACCAGCACCGGCCCGGAGTCGCCCGCCACGGTGGCGACACCGGGGTGGACCAAGCCCGGGTGCGCTTCCCCGGTGGCGAGCGCCGCGACGGCCGCCACCAGCACGTCCCGGCTCTCGCCGAGCACCACGGCGCGGTGGTCGAACCGCGACCGTGTGGTGGCGAGCGACCAGCCCACGTCGGCCACGGGCAGCCGTGGGTCCGCCGCCACCCGTGCCGCCAGCGCCGCCGCCTGCCCCCGCAGGGCCCGCTGGCTGCGGGCGGACAGCACCCACGCGGTCACGTCTGTGTTCGTGCCTGGTGCGACCTGCGCGGCGGGCTCGGTGTCCCCAGGTGGCTCGGGCGCCTGCTCCAGGATCAGATGGGCGTTGGTGCCGCTGATGCCGAAGGAGGACACTCCCGCGCGGCGCGTACGCTCGCCCCTCGGCCACGCAACCGGTTCGGTCAGCAGCCGTACCCCGCCGTTCTCCCAGTCCACGTGCGGTGTCGGCTCTTCGACGTGCAGCGTGACCGGCAGCGTCTCGTGCCGGAGCGCCATCACCATCTTGATCACACCGGCGACGCCCGCCGCCGCCTGGGCGTGGCCGATGTTCGACTTGAGGGAGCCCAGCCACAGGGGCCGGTCGTCCGGCCGGTCCCGGCCGTACGTGGCCAGCAGCGCGTGCGCCTCGATCGGGTCGCCGAGCGAGGTCCCCGTGCCGTGCGCCTCCACCGCGTCCACTTGGTCGGCGGCGAGACGCGCGCTGGCCAGCGCCTGCCGGATCACCCGCTCCTGCGATACGTCATTGGGCGCGGTCAGGCCGTTGCTGGCGCCGTCCTGGTTGACGGCCGTACCACGGATCACCGCCAGCACCCGGTGGCCGTGGCGGCGCGCGTCCGACAGCCGCTCCAGCAGTACCAGCCCGACGCCCTCGGAGAATCCGGTGCCGTCGGCGGCAGCCGCGAAGGACTTGCAGCGCCCGTCCGGTGCCAGCCCGCGCTGCCGGGAGAACTCGGCGAACGCGGTCGGGGTTGTGAGCGCGGTGACCCCGCCCGCGAGCGCCAGTTCGCATTCGCCCTGACGCAGCGCCTGGCACGCCAGGTGCATCGCCACCAGGGACGACGAACACGCGGTGTCCACGGTCACCGCGGGCCCTTCGAGTCCGAAGGTGTACGCCACCCGGCCGGACACCACGCTGGTGAGACTGCCGGTGGTGGCGTATCCCTCGAAGCCCTCGGGGATCCGCGGCATCCGGGACAGGTAGTCCTGGCTGGACACCCCGGCGTACACCCCGGTCGGGCTGCCCTTCAGCGACGCGGGGTCGATGCCCGCCCGTTCCAGCAGTTCCCACGACACTTCCAGCAGCAGCCGCTGCTGCGGGTCCATCGCCAGTGCCTCGCGCGGGCTGATGCCGAAGAACTCGGCGTCGAAGCGGTCGGCCCCGCGCAGGAATCCGCCGTGGCGCACATAGCTGGTACCGGGGTGGTCGGGATCCGGGTGGTACAGGCCCTCCAGATCCCAGCCACGGTCGGTGGGGAACTCCTCGATCCCGTCTCCACCCGAGGACACCAGCTCCCATAACTCCTCGGGCGAGCCCACACCGCCGGGATAGCGGCATGCCATGCTCACCACGGCCACCGGCTCCTGGGACCGCTCCTCCAGATCCCGTACCCGCTGACGGGCCTGCCCCAGATCCACCGTGACCCGCTTCAGGTATTGGCGGAGCTTTTCTTCCGTACCCGACATCAGTCCTCACTCACGCTACTCGTGATCAAGAAGGCAGTTCCCGGTCGATGAACGCGAACAGTTCGTCGTCCGACGCGGCTTCCACGGCCTCGTCGTCCACGGTGCGGCCGACGGCGGCGGCCTCCGGAACACCGTCGCCGAGCCGCCACAGCAGGGCTTCCAGGCGCTTCGTCAGCCTGCCCCGGGCCTCGTCGTCGGGGGCGAACCGGGCCATCGCCCCCTCCAGCTTCTCCAGCTCGCCGAAGACAGGGCCGGACGTGTCCGCGGCCACGGGGCACAGCTGTGCGCGGAGGTCGTCGGCGATGGCCGCGGGCGTCGGATGCCGGAAGATGAACGTGGCGGGCAGGCGCAGCCCGGTGGCCGCGGCGAGCCGGTTGCGCAGCTCGACGGCGGTCAGCGAATCGAAGCCCAGATCCTTGAACGGGGTGTCGCTGGACACCACCCCGGCATCGGTGTGCCCCAGCACCGCGGCGGCCTGGGTGCGTACCAGGTTGAGCAGTTCGCGGTGTTGTTCATCCGGCGGCAGCGTGGTGAGCCGACCGACCAGTCCGGCGGCGGGCGCGCCGGTGGCGGCGGATCGCCGTACGGTGGCCCCGCGGGCGTCACTGGTGAGAGCGCGCAGCAGGGCCGGGAGCACGTCGGCCGGCCGTGCGGACAGGGCGCGGACATCCAGGTCGACGGCGGCCGGCTGAGGATCGCCGTGCCAGCAGGCGGCGTCCAGCAGGCGCAACGCCTGGTCGCTGGACATCGCGGCGATTCCGGACCGGGACATCCGGGCCAGGTCCGCCTCGGCCAGATGGCCGGTCATCCCGCTGGCCTCGGCCCACAGTCCCCACGCCACCGACACGCCGGGCAGACCGGCGGCCTGGCGGTGGGCTGCGAGGGCGTCGCAGAAGGCGTTGGCCGCCGCGTAGTTGGCCTGCCCGGGGCTGCC
>NZ_JBVIZF010000072.1:0-17860 GCF_055591805.1 Streptomyces sp. NPDC041200
GCACCGGCCCGGCGGCCGGAGTGACGGGCACGTCCGGGGCGACGAGCTGGGCGCCCTCGGGCAGCCGGGTCGTTCCGTCGCTCGGCAACAGGCCGACCAGCTGCTTCCGGTCCGAGCGGGAGGTGTCGGCACGGGCGTAGGACCGCTTGCCGACGAAGTCCTTCTGTTTGGACACCACCCAGGACATGCCCGCGTCCTGCGGGGTGACGGTGCCGTCGGTGTCCTGGCCGACGATGATGTAGCCCTTCTCGGCGCGCAGGACGTGCATGGTCTCGGTGCCGTACGGGGTGATGTCGTACGGTCGGCCGATCGCGTACACCTCCTCCCACACCGCCTGGCCGTACCACGCGGAAACGTTG
Source organism: Streptomyces sp. NPDC041200 (assembly GCF_055591805.1). NCBI lineage: Bacteria > Bacillati > Actinomycetota > Actinomycetes > Kitasatosporales > Streptomycetaceae > Streptomyces > Streptomyces sp. NPDC041200. The sequence continues at coordinate 360 of NZ_JBVIZF010000072.1, forward strand.
ATTTCGTAGGCGAGTTCGCCGGAGAAGGAGATCCGGCAGATGCGGGCCGGGACACCGGAGGCCAGGGTGGTCTCGCGGAAGGCCATGAAGGGGAACGCCTCGGCGGACAGGTCGAGGTCGGGCGCGAGCTGGGCGACGACCTCGCGGGACCGGGGGCCGACGACGGCGATCGTCGTCCACTGCTCGGTCACCGAGGTGCAGTGGACGTCGAGTTCGGGCCACTCGGTCTGCAGCCACTCCTCCAGCCAGTCCAGGACCCCGGCGGCGCCGCCGGTCGTGGTGGTCATGAAGTAGCGGTTCTCGTCCAGACGCAGCGTGACACCGTCGTCGAAGATCATCCCGTCGGGCTTGCACATCACGCCGTAGCGGGCCATGCCGGGCTTCAGCTTCTTGAAGCCGTTGGTGTAGATACGGCCCAGGAACTCGCCCGCGTCCGCGCCCCAGATCTCGATCTTGCCGAGGGTGGTGGCGTCCATGAACGCCACCCCCTCACGGGCCGCGCGGCACTCACGGGCCACGGCCGTGTCCATGTCCTCGCCGGGCCCGGGGTAGTACCGGGGGCGCTTCCACTGGCCGACGTCCTCGAACACCGCGCCGTGTTCGACGTGCCAGCGGTGGACGGAGGTCGTGCGCTCCGGGTCGAACAGCTCGCCGCGCTCGCGCCCGGCCAGGGCGGCGAAGGCCACCGGCGTGTACGGCGCCCGGTAGCTCGTGGTGCCGATGTCGCCGGGTGACGCGCCCGTGCCGAGGGCCTGGGCGATCACCCCGATCGCGTTGACGCCGGACGTCTTGCCCTGGTCGTTGGCCGTGCCGAGCGAGGTGTAGCGCTTGACGTGCTCGACACCGCGCATGCCGGCGCCGACCGACCGCCGGACGTCGGCGACCGTCACATCGCGCTGCAGGTCCACGAAGTGGGTGTCCCAGCCGCCGGGTTCGCCCTCGGGCCCGGGGACCAGCCACAGCGGGCGCACCGGGGCGGCCTCGGACCGTGCTTCATCGGATGACGGTACGGGGACCGGGAATCCGGCGTCCGTCGCGGCCCGCGCACCGGCCCGCGCCCCTTCGGCCAGGCAGCCGTCGAGGCCGTACGTCCCGCGGGCCGCGCCGACGACCCGCTGGTCCCGGACGGTGCCGTCCGGCACGAAGGCGGCCAGGTCCTCGTCCCAGCGCAACGTGCCCTGGCGCTGGCTGTGCAGGTGCACCACCGGGGTCCAGCCGCCCGAGACGGCCAGCAGGTCGCAGTCGAACGCCTCCGGAGCGCCGATGGGCTGCCCGTCGTCGTCGAGGGCCTGCACGGTGACGCCGGTGAGGCGGCTCTCCCCCGCGGTGGCCACCACCGCGCTGCCCGTCAGCACCCGCGCCCCGGTGGCCACGGCCACCTCGGCGGCCCGCCGGGACAGTTCGGGGCGCGCGTCCGCCACCACGGCGACGCCGATCCCGGCCGCGTGCAGATCCGCGACCGTGTCGTAGGCGCTGTCGTTGGTGGTGCTCACCACCGCCCGCGAGCCCGGGGCCACAGCGTACCGGTTGAGGTACGCGCGCACGGCCGCGGCGAGCATCACCCCGGGCCGGTCGTTTCCGGCGAACACCAGCGGACGCTCGTGGGCGCCGGTGGCCAGGACCACCTGGCGGGCCCGGATGTGCCACAGCCGCTGGCGCGAGATGCCGTCGGACGGCTGGTGGGCGTCGGCGCCGAGGTGGTCGGTGCGGCGCTGCACGGCCAGCACATAGTTGTCGTCGTAACTGCCGAAGGCGGTGGTGCGCCGCAGGACGGTGACCTCGGGGGCGGCGTCGAGGGCCGCCCCGACCTCGGCGGCCCAGGCCGCGGCGGTCTGCGCGCCGACCGTCTCGGCGCGCCCGGAGAGCAGCGAACCGCCCGGTTCGGGCTGCTCGTCGAGGAGGATCACACGGGCTCCGGCGCCCGCGGCGGCGGTGGCGGCGGTGAGCCCGGCAGGCCCCGCGCCGATGACGAGGACATCGGTGTGTACGTACTTCTTGTCGTAGACGGCGGTGTCGGGCGTCGGGTCGAGACGGCTCATCCCGGACAGCGTGGTGGCGGACAGGCCGTCGTACAGCTCCGTCGTCGTGGCGGGCAGCATGCCCTCCGAGCACGGGCCGTCGATCCGCAGCAAGGCGTTGGGCTCCTCGGTACCCGCGGCGACGATGCCGCGCGGGCGGCCGCGGTAGATCGAGGGGGCGACCTCGATGAGCCCGTTCGCCAGCATGGCCGAGGCGACGGTGTCCCCGGGGTGTCCCGTCATCTCCCGGCCGTCGACGGTGAACCGCAGCGTGGTGGCGCGGTCGATACGGCCCCCATGGGGGAGCCGGAATCGCTGGGTCATCGGTTCCCTCCGGCCTGGGGCAGTGCGGGGCGGGGCTCGTCGAGCCGGTAGGCGGCCAGCACCTGGTAACTCGCGGTGTCACGCAGGACGTTGAACCACCGGCGGCAGCCGGTGCTGTGCATCCACCGCTCGGCGAAGGGGCCCTTGGGGTTGTCGCGGTAGAAGACGTACGCGGCCCACTGCTCGTCGGTGAGGTCCGCGGTGTTTCCGGGGTAGGGGACGTGGGCCTGTCCCCCGTAGTGGTACTCGGCCTCGTCGCGAGGGCCGCACCATGGGCAGGTGATCAGCAGCACGGTGTTCTCCTCAGTGGGCCACGGCCGCGGCGCCGTGTTCGTCGATCAGTGCGCCCGTCGTGAAGCGTTCGAGGGCGAAGGGGGCGTTCAGCGGATGTGGCTCGCCCGTGGCGATGGTGTGCGCGAAGGTCATGCCCGCGGCCGGGGTGGCCTTGAAGCCGCCGGTGCCCCAGCCGCAGTTGACGTAGAGATTCTCGACGGGGGTGGCGCCGATGACCGGGGAGGCGTCCGGGGTGACGTCGACGATGCCGGCCCAGGTGCGCAGCACATGCGCCCGGGCGAAGACGGGGAACAGCTCGACGGCGGCGGCCATCTGCTGCTCGATCACATGGAACGAGCCGCGCTGCCCGTAGCCGTTGTACGCGTCGACACCGGCGCCCATCACCAGCTCGCCCTTGTGCGCCTGGGACACGTAGACGTGCACATGGTTCGACATCACCACGGTGGGGTGCACCGGCTCGTGCAGCTCGGAGACCAGCGCCTGGAGGGGGTGTGACTGCACCGGCAGCCGGAAACCGGCCAGCTCGGCCAGGACGCTGCTGTGCCCGGCGGCCGCGAGGCCGACCCGGCCCGCGAGGATGCGGCCACGGCTGGTCTCGACGCCCACGACCCGGTCGCCGTCCTTGACGAAGCCGGTGACCTCGCACCCCTGGATCAGGTCCACGCCCAGCTCATCGGCCCGCCGGGCCAGCGCCCAGGCGACGTGGTCGTGCTTGGCGATACCGGCCCGGGGCTGGAAGGTGGCGCCGAGGACCGGATACCGGGTGCGGGGCGAGACGTTGAGGATGGGGCACACCTCGGCCACCTCGGCCGGGGTGAGCCACTGGGCGTCGACGCCGTTGAGGCGGTTGGCGCCCACGCGGCGCACGCCCTCGCGGACGTCCTGCAGGGTGTGCGCGAGGTTGAGGACGCCGCGCTGGCTGAACAGGAAGTCGTAACCCAGCTCCTCCGGAAGCCGCTCCCACAGGCCGAGCGCGTGCTCGTAGATGGCCGAGCTCTCGTCCAGGAGGTAGTTGGAGCGGATGATCGTGGTGTTGCGCGCCATGTTGCCACCGGCCAGCCAGCCCCTCTCCAGGACGGCCACGTTGGTGATGCCGTGGTGCTTGGCGAGGTAGTAAGCGGTGGCGAGGCCGTGGCCTCCCGCGCCGACGATGACGACGTCGTAGGAGGAGCGCGGCTCGGGGTTGCGCCAGAGGAAGTCCGGGTGCTCCGGCAGCGGCTGGGTGGTCATGCCGCGTCTCCGTTCAGGTGGGGACGTTGAGGTGCGGGTAGAGGGGGAAGGCGCCGGCGAGCTTTTCGACCCGGGCACGCAGCGGGCCCGCGCTCTCGTCGCCGAACCGCTCGTCCTTCAGGGCCTGGGCGATGATGTCCGCGACCTCCCGGAACTCCGTGTCGCCGAAGCCCCGGGCGGCCAGGGCCGGGGTGCCGATCCGCAGCCCGGAGGACACCATCGGCGGGCGCGGGTCGAACGGCACCGCGTTGCGGTTGACGGTGATGCCGATGCGGTGCAGCCGGTCCTCGGCCTGCTGCCCGTCGAGTGCGGAGCCGCGCAGGTCCACGAGGACGAGATGGACTTCGGTGCCGCCGGTCAGCACCGTGATCCCGGCCTCGGCCACGTCGTCGGACAGCAGCCGTCCGGCGAGGATGCGGGCGCCGGCCAGGGTGCGCCGCTGGCGCTCGGCGAACTCCTCGCCCGCCGCCACCTTGAAGGCCACCGCCTTCGCCGCGATGACGTGCTCCAGCGGACCGCCCTGCTGGCCCGGGAAGACCGCGGAGTTGATTTTCTTCGCCAGGTCGGCACGGCTGAGGATCACACCGCCGCGCGGGCCGCCGAGGGTCTTGTGCGTGGTGGTCGTCACGATGTCGGCGTACGGCACCGGGCTCGGGTGGAGGCCCGCGGCCACCAGCCCGGCGAAGTGCGCCATGTCCACCAGCAGATACGCGCCGACCTCGTCGGCTATGCGCCGGAACGCGGCGAAGTCCAAGTGGCGGGGGTAGGCCGACCACCCGGCGACGATCATCTTGGGGCGGTGGGTGAGGGCGAGCCGCTCGACCTCGTCCATGTCGACGCGCATGTCGGCTTCGCGCACGTGGTACGGCACGACGTTGTACAGCTTGCCGGAGAAGTTGATGCGCATGCCGTGGGTGAGGTGGCCGCCGTGTGCCAGGTCGAGCCCGAGGATTGTGTCGCCGGGGTTCAGCAGCGCGACCATGGCGGCCGCGTTGGCCTGGGCGCCGGAGTGCGGCTGGACGTTGGCGGCCTCCGCGCCGAAGAGCTGCTTCACCCGGGCGATGGCCAGCTTCTCGACCACGTCGATGTGCTCGCAGCCGCCGTAGTAGCGGCGGCCGGGGTAGCCCTCGGCGTACTTGTTGGTCAGGACCGAGCCCTGGGCCTCCATGACCGCGGCCGGAGCGAAGTTCTCCGAGGCGATCATCTCCAGGGTCGACTGCTGGCGGTGCAGCTCGGCGTCCACCGCGGCGGCGACATCCGGGTCGAGATCGCGGAGCGGGAGAGAGAGCTGGGAGGCGGGGGAGGTGAGCGTGGTGATCGACGGGTTCGTTGCCATCTGTGCACCATCCTGAGAGCCAACTAATGGGCAACTGATATATCAGCCTCTGCGGTAAGGTATGGGAGCTCGCCGAACAGGTCAAGGGGGCTTCATGCGGCACGTGGCGACCGAGCCGAGGGGCGAGGAGCTGTCCCTCGCCGAGCGCGCCTACCGCGCCATCCGCGACCGGCTGGTCATGCTCGACATCCGCCCGGGCGCACCGATCAACGAGGATCAGCTGGCCCAGTCCCTCGGTGTCGGACGGACGCCGGTGCGCGAGGCGCTCAAGCGGCTCCAGTACGAGCGGCTGATCACGGCCTACCCCCGGCGCGGCACCTTCGCCACCGACGTCAACATCACTGACCTCGCCCACATCTCCGAGGTGCGCCAGGAGCTGGAACCCCTGGCTGCCGCGCAGGCCGCGCGCCGCGCCACGGCCACGGACCGGGCGGCTCTGACGGCCGCGCTACGGGAGCTGGGACACGTGGATGCCCGCCGGTACGACGCCGACGACCTCATGCGCCTGGACCTCCAGGTCCACCGCGCCATCTACGCCGCCACCCACAACCCGTACCTGGAGGACACCCTCGTGCGCCACGACAACCTGGCCACCCGCATCTGGTGTCTGTTCATCGACCGGCTCTCCGACATGGCCGGTCACGTCGAGGAGCACGGGCCGCTGATCGAGGCGATCGTCGCCGGGGATTCCGAGAAGGCGGCGCAGCTCGCCCGCGATCATGTCGAGGGCTTCGAACGGGCCATTCGCGCCGCGATCTGAGGCTCAGAGAAAACCGGTGGCCGGACTGCCCGCCTGCGCCAACGCGCACACGGCGGACGGCCGCCCGGTATCGGCGAGAAGCGATGCAAGAACGCAACACCGTTGAGCGCGCACAACCGCTTAAAGCAACACTGGGCGGTCGCCACCCGCTAGGACAAATGCGGCTACGTCTTCCTCGGTATCGCCACGGCGACCGCGATCACCATCTGGCTACGAATGATCGCCGGACAATTCCCAGCGTGGGTTCCGTGTCTGCGCCGCCCAACTTGCCGTCGTGCCCGGACGGGACCGGGACGGGTCGGCCCACGCGGCGGCCTTGGGGGATGCCCTCGCCGTCCGCGCGCTGCGTGGATTGCAGCGGAGTGCCCGTCGATCTGGTCCAATTACCGCGACTTGCCGGGGCCTCGACAGCCGGTGAGGCAATTGCCTCACCGCGCTGGATCGAGCCGGATCGAGGAGGACCCAGCAGGATCGAATGGGATGGAGATGTCCGGTTCCCCGGCAAAACCGCAGGTGAGATGGGCCACCGGATGGGCGGCTTTCGGGCACCTGCCACCTGGTCCTCGGGCACACCACATGGGGGCAAGCGTGAGCGACGGCGAGGTGTCCGGGGTCGACCTGGCCCGGGTCGCGCTGCGGGCCGCGTGCCGAAAGGCCGGTCGCCAGGTGACGGCGCAGAGGAGCGACAAGTGGTGTCAGCTTCCAGGCTCAGGCACGTATCTCGTGAGGGCGATCAACAGGCCTGTCGCTGGTTACTGGAGTGACGCTGTGCGCCAGACCTTCGGATTACGCCGGGACGCAGTCCATCGCGCGGCTCATTCGATGGCGTAAGTCATAAGGGCCGCGGTCAGCGGACGGCCTGGGACTGGACCGTCCACGTGGTGTGAAACGTCATCCCTTGACAGCGGATGTCGGCGTCTTCCTTCAGCTTCACAGCCGCAGCCAGCACGAATGGCAGGTTGGCCTGGCTAAGGTCAAGCGTGGGCAGGGGGCCCACGCCGGCTGTGGACAGTTCGATCTGATCGTGGCAGTACGCCATGTCGTCGGCGTTCGCAACGGTGTCGACAACGACATCGCCGGCGGCAATGGAGATCAGTTTGGCCCTTACATTGCTGTTCGGGTTGGTGAAGGTGAGGGTGACGTCTGCGGTTTCACCAGGCAGCAGTGGGGAGGTTTGCCCGCCGGTGACCGTGATGGGGGCGAAGGACTCGGCGGAGCCTGTCACTGGGCCCGATGTGCTCTGCTGGATGAAAGGCATGATGTGCCTCCTGCTCAGACGGACTGGATGTGCGCAGGAACGGTCTGTCCTCGGCGGCCCGTGCTTCACCGACGCTCGTCAGCGATCAGTGGGCGCTGCCGTGGATTTTCTTGCCGGGGCCTGGAGCCGACGACTCACAGCCGCTCGGGAGCCCGATCAGCCGACGTGGCCACATCGGCCTATGGGCCTGGGAAGGGGCCAGCGCTCTGTCGCCGAGAACGCGGACGGCCCTCCCGCTCAGGCCGATCGGAACAGTGGTGAGGGAACACGCCGGCCCAAAGCCGCTGCCTTTGCGGGCACTCAGGAAAATGGTCAGGACGGCAGCCGAACCCCGGCCCGGCACACCGTCCTGGAACGCCGTCCCTGGGGCCGACGGTGGGCCAGCTGCCACTCTCCCGTGGAGGGATGGGCGGCCCACCTGTTCGGATGCGTACAGTAAGCCATTCGCGCTACGTCGTTGACAACCGTATTGACGTCACGTCACCCGAACAGTGGAGCGCTCGGAGTCGGCAACCCGCGGGAAGCGCGCCTTCGGAGCCCTCCTGGACGACCTCGGCGCACGCCCGCACGTCGACCGCCCGACAGGAGCTGGCGAGTCAGCTCGAAGCCCTCCGGCGGACGGCCAACATACCCCCGTCGCGGCTCGTATCCCCCGTGAGCGGATCCAGGCTTCCCCGGTGCGGGACCGGGAATCATAGCGAGGTGTCTGATCCCAGAGTCCCACCGCTTGAAACCGACGAGTGCGGTAACGCCTTGATCTCCTTCGGGCTCGGGGCGGAAGGGGCCCCACCGGATGACGCGCCGTTGCCGGCGGCGTTGGTTGCCATCTGGCACGCCGACCGGGTCCTCATGGTCTTCGATCGATTCCGCCAGTCCTGGGAACTGCCTGGCGGGCGTATTGAAGAAGGTGAATCCCCTCGTCAGGCGGCCGAGCGCGAGCTGCTGGAGGAGACCGGGCAGGAGCCCGACGGACCGTTGCGGTTCATCGGCTACGCGAGGTTTGCATTGGCGCCCGACCAGCAAGCTGAATACGCGGCATTGTTCGCAGGCCGCATCAGCGGTGTCCGTAACTTCCAGGCCAACGAGGAGATCGCGGCCATCCGCTGGTGGGACCTCCACGAAGTCCTCCCAGGACGTGTTCAACCCCTGGACACCTACCTCGCTCGGCTCACGCGCGAGTCGAGTTCCGGCTTCTCCCAACAACTCGGGCAAGGTTAAAACTCAAGCTTAGCTTGACGTTTAACCTCGGTGTGAGGCGAGACGTGCGAGCATTTCTGTGGGCCAGCAGAACCATTCGAGAAGGCGGCTGGTGATCACGAAGTAGTGGACGCTGACCCAGCCCCGCTCCTTGTCCAGGATCCTGCGGGGCCCATCCCGGTAGATGTAGCGGAGGTATCGGCGGCGGATCGGCGTTCCGGCTATCAGCAGCACCGGTGAGGAGATGAGCATGGTCACCGGGACCAGGGCCCTCACGACGGTGAGCTTCGTCCTCTCCTCATAACGCATGTGCTCAGTGTGCTGACCTTCATGTTGCTTGTCAGCCTGCCCTGCGGGGTTTGGTGCCGACCTTGTGGTGGGTGGGCCGGCTGTATGCCTCGCCGGTGGCGAGGACGCGTCCCACCTCGTGTCGAATCGGCCGCCTCCGGGCTGCGGAGCCGGGGCTTGGTCCATCCGAGCGTCTGCTTGAACAGGCGGAAGGTGTGTTCCAGATCGAAACGGCGGAGGAAGGACTGCCAGCAGCGGTCCACATCCCCGGCGGTGGTGCCGGTGCCGGACCACCACAGCCATACCGGCCTATTCACCCCGCCGCTCGGTAGCTTCTCCACGACCAGGCGGATGACGGTGCCCTCGATGATGGGCAGCGGGCCGTCATGGTCGGTCCAGGCCGCCCGCCGGGTCAGTCTCGGGTGGAGCCGGTCCCAGGCCTGCCCGGTCGCCTTTCCGTAAAGGCGGGTGGCGGTGACGGTCACGGCCTGCTCGGTGCCCCAGGTGGTGGGGCTGCCGAAGACGAACTCGCTGCCGTGTTTGGGCGGTCGGCCGCCCTTGGGGTCGTAGGCCCGTGGTGGCGTCGGCCGTCGCATGACGCGGTCGGAGCGGAGCCGGCCGAGGATCCCGACAGGCAGGTCGCCCTGCTGGTGCTCGGCCTCTTCCCCCACGCCCCCTCGGGCGTGATCATGACCCTGTTCGCCCTGTACGCGATCACCATCGGCGGCACCCAGATCCTCCAGTGGATCTACCCGAACGAACTGTTCCCGACCGAGGTACGCGGCTCCGCCGTCGGCCTGGCCTCCTCCGTCAGCCGTATCGGCGCCGCCGTCGGCACCTATCTCGTCCCGCTGGCCCTGACCAGTTGGGGCATCGGCGGCACCATGATCGCCGCCGCCGCGATCAGCCTCGTCGGCGCCGTGGTGTCCGTCCTGTGGGCGCCCGAGACACGGGACATGGCCCTGCATGAGGCCGCCGCGTTGCCTTCCCGCACCGCCGACACCGCCGAGACCGCCGGACGCCCGGCGAGTGTCTGACCGCAGTCATCTCCCCCCGCAACGGCCAGGAAAGGACATGATGAAGGACGTAGTGATCGTCGGAGGCGGCATCGCGGGACTGTCCGCGGACTGGCGACTGCGGCACTGGGACACCCTCGTGCTGGAGATGGCTCAGGCCGGGCAGCTGATCCACCGGTACGGCGACGTCATCTCCACCTTCATCGGCTGGGACAGTCTTCTGCTGACCGCGATCGCCGAGGGGGCCGCCGGTGTCATGGCCGGGACGGCGAACGTGATACCGGCCGAACTCGTCTCCATCCACCGTGCGTTGCGCGACGGCGAACTCGGGCGCGCGCGAGCGGAGTGGGCGCGGATCTACCCGCTGATGGACACGATGTGATGTCCGCTCCGTTCATTCCGGCGGTCAAGGCCGCCCTGGAGGCGTCCGGGTTCCCCATCGGACCTCCCCGTGAGCCGCTGCTCGGCCTCGACGCCGCCACGGCCACCAGGATCTCTTCCCTGATCAAGGAGCTGGCATGAGCACCGCCACCGGACCCACGACGGCCACCGTCCGCCGCGCACCGGATGACGCCCCGCCGCTGATCTCCCCCGCCGACCTCCCCCCGGCCCGTCATTTCATCGGCGGAACGTTCCCCGAGGGCTCGTCCGAGCACGTCATCGACGTGGCCGACCCGAGCACGGAGAGCGTCATCGCCCGGATCCCCGAGGGCACCGCCGAGGACGTCGACCGGGCGGTCGCCGCCGCGGCGGGGGCGAAGGCCACGTGGGCGCGGCTGGTCCCCAAGGACCGCTCGGAGGTGCTGCACGCCATCGCCGACCGGCTGGCCGAGCACACCGACCTCCTCGTCCGGCTGGAGTCGGCGAACACCGGTAAGCCGTTCGCGGTGTCGCGGGACGACGTCGCCATGACCATCGACGCCTTCCGCTTCATGGCCGGTGCGTCGCGCTCGACCACCTCGATGGCCGCCGGGGAGTACGCCGAGGACCACCTGTCGGTCATTCTGCGGGAACCGCTCGGAGTCATCGGTGTGATCACACCGTGGAACTACCCCCTGCTCATGGCGGCCTGGAAGATCGCGCCCATTCTCGCCGCAGGTAACACCCTGGTCATCAAGCCGTCCGAGCAGACGCCGCTGACCACGCTGAAGTTCGCCGAACTCGTCGCCGGTCTGCTGCCGCCCGGAGTGGTGAACGTGGTGACCGGGTACGGCGCGGTGGTCGGTGCCCGGCTCGCCGAGCACCCGGACGTGGACATGATCGCCCTGACCGGTTCGGTCCCCAGCGGCCGTGCCGTGGCCCGGGCCGCCGCGGACACCCTCAAGCGTGTGCACCTCGAACTCGGTGGCAAGGCCCCGGTTCTGATCTTCCCGGAGGCCGATCTCGCGGCGGTCGCCTCGTCCCTGCGCACCGCCTCGTTCTGGAACGCGGGCCAGGAGTGCGGGGCCGCCTGCCGGATCCTCGTCCACGCATCGGTCGCCGAGCGGTTCATAACACAATTGGTCGGCGAAGTAAGGACGTTGACGTCGGCGACCCGCGCTGGGGTGAGGAGATCGAGGTCGGCCCCATGGTCTCGAAGGCACACTTCGACCGGGTCACCGGGTACGTGGAGCGCGCCAAGAACGACGGTGCGCGGGCGGCGACCGGAGGCGAAGCCCTCGACCGGCCCGGCTACTTCATCGCCCCGACCGTGCTGGTCGGCCTCCCCGAAGGAGCGGAAGCCACCCGCCAGGAAATCTTCGGCCCCGTCGTCACGGTCGAGACCTTCACCGACGAGGAGGAGGCGGTACGGCGGGCCAACGACACCCCGCTGGGCCTGTCGGCATCGGTGTGGACCGAGAACGCCCGCCGCAGCCACGCCATCGCCGCACGCCTCGACAGCGGAACGGTCTGGGTGAACTCGCACCTGGTGCTGGCCTGCGAAGCCCCCTGGGGCGGCTTCAAGGGATCCGGCTACGGCCGGGACCTGTCGGTCTACGCGCTGGAGGACTTCTCGCGCACCAAGCATGTGATGCACCACCACGGACGCTGATCCCGTGCGGTGATGGGGTGTGGAGGAGTTCGCGCCACCGGCTCCGGTTTCGCTGGGTAAGGTGAGCCAGATGCAGCCTACGTTTGTACTGGTTCACGGAGCTTTCGCGAACTCCTTCTCCTTCGCACCGCTCCAGGCCGAACTCGGCCTTCTCGGGCACCGTTCGGTCGCCGTCGATCTGCCAGGCCATGGCTTCGGGGCAAGCTACCCGCGCGCCTATCAGGCGCCGCAGGATCTCGAAGAGTTCGCCACCGCGCCGGGCGCGATCAAGGGCGTCACCCTCGCGGACAACGCGGCGCACCTGATCGCGGTCCTGGAGCGGGCCAAGCGCAACGGTCCGGTGATCCTCGTCGCGCACAGCCGCGGCGGTATCACGGCCACCGCCGCGGCCAACGCACGGCCGGACCTGATCGACCGCATCGTCTACGTCGCTGCCTGGTGCCCGGTCGAATTGGACGTCAACGACTACTACACCGAGCCGGAGATGGCCACCGTCGACTTGGCCTCGCTGGCTCCGGCGATGGCCGGGAACCCGGCGGAGCTGGGCCTGCTGCGCACCAACTTCCGCACCGCCGATCCGGACATGCTCGCGGCGTTCAAGGCGGCCTTCTTCGCCGACGGCACCGACGACGAGTTCCTGACCTTCCTGAACACGTTCCAGCCCGACGAGAACCTGGACGTCGGCGGCTCCGCCGACCGGGCGCAGGCCGCGACCTGGGGCCGCGTCCCGAAGACCTTCGTGCGGCTGGCCGACGACGCGAGCCTGCCGCTCGCCCTGCAGGACCGGCTGATCCGCGAGGGCAACGCGCTGACGCCGGACAACCCGTACGACGTCCGCACCCTCGACGGCAGCCACTGGAAGTGGCTGACCGACCCGGCACCGGCGGCACGAGTCCTGGGAGAACTCGCCGTGCTGTGAGCGATGTGTCACGGGCGCGTATCCGTCTCGTAGCAGACACCCACCCGGTGGATGGCGCGAAAGTGCTGTTCACTTAGGGTGTCGATCATGTCTCAGTCAAAAGCTTTCCTGCGCACCGCTCCGAAGAAGACCCTGATCGCGGCCCTCGGCATCGGTATGGCCGTCGCCCTGAGCGGATGCAACGAGGACACCGCCCAGTCCTCGGACAAGGACACCGGTGCGGCGGGGTCGAAGGCGCCCTCGGCGGAGTCGTCCCCGTCGTCCGCCCCCTCGGGCCCCTCGGCCGACAGGCCGGTGGCCGCGGGATGGCAGACGCAGACATCGCAGAAGCACCACTTCCGCTACGACGTGCCCGCCAAGTCCGACAAGTGGAAACTCCTCGGCGCGGACACGGCCCTTTCCTACACGGACAAGGACGGCAAGCCGATCGTCGTCATGACCGGATCCGCCAACTACCGTGAGGGCGGCTGCTCGTCGAGCCCCAATCCCAAGGCCATGGGTGAGGCGGGCAAGGGTCAGCTCGCCACCGTCGGCACCACGGGCGGTGGCACGGACGGCAGCCTTCAGGAGAACGCCCGCAACTGGGCGGGCAACTGGGGCTTCGCCGCGTACGGCGGTGCGGAGCACAAGCCCAAGATCGAGGTCAGCCAGCCCAAGCCGTGGAAGGAGGGCGGCATCGACGGCTACACCGCGACCGCGAAGGTCACCGTCACCAACCGCCCCAGCTCGTGTGTCCCGCCGACGGCGGTCGTGCACAGCATCGCGCAGAAGCTCCCCGACGGCACCATGCACGGCTGGGTGATCTACGCGGACCAGGGCGTGCCGAACGCGCTGACGGACGCCGAGATCAAGAAGATCATGACCACCGTCCGGCCCACGGAGGGCTGACGGACCCGAACACCGGCCGTATCCGCCCACCACGCCACCCTGACCTTCCTGGGGGCACGATGGCCGGGTGCGGCCACACCACCACTCCTATCGAGGAGTGCGGGCCACACCGCGGGCCATGGTGATCGCGCTCCCCAGATATCGGGCGGGATCACACAGCTCGCTGATCCGTGCGGCGCCCAGCCGCCACCTGGCGGCCCAGGACGGGCGCGACGTCCATCATGACGGCTTGGGCGACGATGAGCCCTCCGGTGATGTGGGTGGCCTCGGGCACCGCGGCCCACTCCAGGTGCCAAGGGCCGGTGGCGCGTTCGAAGTCCTGCGTCATCGCGTCCAGGACGGTCGTGGACCTGTCGCGGAGCAGTTTGGCGGCGGCGAACATCAGCTCGCTGGAGATGGGATTGCGCTTCTGCGGCATGGTCGAGCTGGCTCCTCCGGGCCCGGATACACCCGCGCCCAGGACACGACCTCGTCAGGCCTCCGGGGGTCCCGCCGGGTGGAGGTGACGCACACCTGCCTGGCTCCCTCGGCCAGACCGGTGACGGCCGAGAGCGCGGCGTCCACCGTCACCGGCTCCACCGACAGGACGCTCCGCACGGCTCGCCCCCGGCCCACCGTCCGGCCGCGATCTTCCTCATGAGGTCGCCCGCGATCACCACGTACCGCGGCTCACCAAGTCCGGCACGCCGCCGGACCGGTCAAGGCACGGGAGGCACGCGTCCTGGGAATACCGTGTCGCCATGGTGCGCGCCGGTACTCCGCAGGCCGATCAGCCGGAGGGGCCCGGGGCTCCGGAACGGTCCCTGGCCCCGCTTCTCGCGGTCTGTGCGGGCTATTTCATGGTCATCCTGGACGTGACCGTCATCAACGTCGCCGTTCCCGTGGTGGGACGGGAGCTGTCGGCCTCGATCACCGGAATCCAGTGGATCACGGACGGCTACACCCTGATCTTCGCCGGTCTGCTGCTCACCGGCGGCGCGCTCGGGGACCGGCTGGGGAACCGCCGGATCTTCTGCACCGGGGTGGTGGTGTTCACCGCGGCCTCGGCCGCCTGCGGAGTGGCGCGGAGCACGGGGGCCCTGGTCGCCGCCCGGCTCCTGGAAGGACTCGGCGCGGCATTGATCGTGCCCGGCTCCCTCGCCCTCCTCCAGCAGGCGTACCCCTCGCCCGCCGCGCGCTCGCGCGCCTTCGGCCTGTGGGGCTCCATGGCAGGCATCGCCGCCTCCGTCGGCCCTCTCCTGGGCGGCCTCCTGGTCACCACCGTGGGGTGGCGCTGGGTGTTCTTCATCAACCTGCCCGTCGGATGCGCGTGCCTGCTGCTGACGCTGCGCCACGTACCCGCTTCGGCCCGGCGCCCGGACCGCCCCGTGGACTGGCCGGCCCAGTGTGCGCTCATCGCGGTGGTGGCCCTGCTGATCGCCGTTCTCAACGAGGCTGGACGACGGGGCCCGGCGGACCCGCTGATTCTCGTCGGGGCCGGTTTGTGTGTGCTCGCGGCCCTCGCGTTCATCCTGCGCGAGCGCCTGGCCCGCGTCCCCGTGCTGCCCCCGCGACTGCTGCGCTCCCGCCCGCTGGGCGGGGGCGCGGCCATCGGTCTGCTGTTCAACTTCGCCTTCTACGGCATGATTTTCACCGCCAGCCTGTATTTCCAGCACCAGCGCGGCCTGACCGCGCTGCGCACGGGGCTCGCCCTCTTCCCGGCGGTGGTCATGACGATGTTCGCCTCCGTCCTGTCCGGGCGGCTGGCGCGCCGTACCGGACACCGCCCGCTGGTGCTCACGGGCATGCTCCTGGGAGCGGCGGGTCTGGCGGGCTGGGCCGCCGCCGGACCGGATCCGGACTACCCGCTGCTCGTGGCACCGATGATGGCGGCGGGCTTCGGCACGTCCTTCGCCCTCACCGGATCGACCGCCACGGTGATGTCAGCCGCCCCGGATGAGTACTCCGGCACCGCCTCCGCCCTGTTCAACACCGCCCGCCAGATCGGCAGCGCCGCGGGCGTCGCGCTGGGAGGCTCGCTGCTGGCCGCCTCGGCCAGCTTCACCACGGGGCTGCGGGCCAGCATGGCCATCGGCGCGGCCGCGTATCTGACGGCTTCCGCCCTCGCGCTCTTCTGCGTCCCGCGCGAGGCGCCCCGCCACGTGGCCGTCTGAAGGGCACGTCACCTCGGTCACGTCCGCACGGGCTCGTGGTCGGGTACGGCGGCTTCCCCCGCCTCCGGCGTCGCGTCCTGTCCGGCGTCCCTCTTGGACTCCGAACGGTCCACGACGGCGGCGGCCAGCGCGTTCCCGACGACGTTCACCGCGGTACGGGCCATGTCGACGATGAAGTCCACGCCGACCAGGAGCGCGACTCCCTCGGGCGGGATGCCGATCGTCTTGCCCGCGGCCAGGAGCACGACGATCGAGGCCGAGGTGACGCCCGCCATCCCCTTCGACAGCACCACCAGGACACCGACCATGAGCAGCAGGGACGGGATCGAGGTGTCCGTGCCGTAGGCGTGGGCGAGATACACCAGGGCGGTGGCCTGGTAGAGCACGGAGCCGTCGGTGTTGAACGAGTAGCCAAGGGGGACGACGAACGAGGCCGTCGAGCGGCTGACGCCGAAGCCTTCGAGCTTGCTCATCAGGGGTGCCAGCACCGCTTCGGAGCTGCGCGTGATGAAGGCGATGCCGACGAGTCCGCCGATCGCCTTGAGCAGTTCGACGTACCGGATGCGGTAGATCAGCGCGATGACCGGGAAGATCACGCCGAGGACGATGGCCAGGCCCGCGTAGACCACGGCGATGAAGCCGGCCAGGCTCTTGAGGTTGCCGAATCCGTAGTGCGCCACGTCGTAGCTGATGAAGCCGAGGACGCCCAGCGGAGCGACGCGGATGACATAGCCGACGACCTTGAACATGGCCGACGAGAGGGATTCCAGGACCGAGGCGAAGGGCGCGGACTTCTCGCCGATGGCCGCCATCCCGACGCCGAGGAAGAGCGCGAAGACGATCGCGGCGAGCAGGTTGCCCTCGGCGAACGCGGCGAAGACGTTCTTGGGGACCGAGTGGAGGATCAGCTCGTGGAAGTCGACGCCCTGATCCATGGTTTCCAGGCTCTTGGTGTCACCTCCGGCGACCGGGGCGCCCCTTCCGATGCCGGTGGCCTCGGCCAGGGCTACCGCGACCACGAGGACCACCGTGGTGACGATCTCGAAGTACAGGATGGCCTTACCGGCGATCCGGCCCACCTTCTTCACCGACTCCATGCGGGCGATGCCCAGCACGATCAGCGGGAAGACCAGGGGCAGCACGACCATCTGCACCAGGTTCAGGAAGATGTCCCCGAGGATCTTGAGCTGCTCGCCGACGGTCGGCGCGAGCGCTCCGATCAGCGCGCCGAGGCCGACGGCGAGCGCCGACTGCACGCCGAGCGGCAGCCGCCACCAGCGCCGTGTGCGCGCCGGTGGGGCCGTCGCCTCGGAGTCGCCTTCGGCGCGCTCAGCGGGGATATGGCGTGTCTTCATAGGGGGAACTCCCATAGGTTGCGCGCTTTACGTGGTGGCCAGTGGCTCTGCGGCCCGCCGCGGACTCATGCGCGGTCCGTGACCGGCCTCAGGCGGTGGTCCTGGCGATCTCGGCCGGGCGGAGCAGGGCGGCCAGCCGGTCGGCCGGGAGCAGTCCCTTCTCCAGGACGAGTTCGGCGACCCCGCGCCCGGTGGCGAGGGCTTCCTTGGCGATGTGAGTGGCGGCCGTGTAGCCGATGTGGGGGTTGAGTGCGGTGACCAGGCCGATGGAGTTCTCGACGGTGGCGCGCAGTTCCTCGGCGTTGGCGGTGATGCCGGACACGCACCGGTCGGCGAGGACCAGGCAGGCGGCCCGCAGATGGGTGACGCTCTCCGAGAGGGAGTGGAGGATGATCGGCTCGAAGGCGTTGAGCTGGAGCTGTCCGGCCTCGGC
>NZ_JBVIZF010000073.1:0-16197 GCF_055591805.1 Streptomyces sp. NPDC041200
GTGGAGGCGATGCGGCACGGTGTGCTGCCCAAGACGCTCCACGTCGATGAGCCGTCGCCGCAGGTGGACTGGTCCGCGGGTGCGGTGGAACTGCTGACGGAGGCGCGTGAGTGGCCGGAGGTTGACCGGCCGAGGCGTGCGGCGGTGTCCTCGTTCGGCATCAGCGGGACCAACGCGCATGTGATTCTCGAATCCGTCGAAGATGACACTCCTCAGCACGCGGTGTCCGATGGTCCCGTTCCGTTGGTGGTGTCGGCGAAGTCTGCGGACGCGCTGGAGGCACAGGCGGAGCGGCTGGCGTCGTATCTGAACTCCGATCGCGACCTGAGCCTTGCTGATCTGGGCTTTTCGTTGGCGTCGTCGCGGGCGCGTTTTGATCACCGTGCGGTGGTGGTGGCGGAGTCTGCCGACGAGGCGCGGGATGCGCTGGCCGCCGTGCGTGGTCAGGACGTGACCTCTGGCCGGTTGGGTGTGCTGTTCACGGGTCAGGGGTCGCAGCGAATCGGGATGGGGCGTGGGCTGTACGCGTCGTATCCGGTGTTCGCGGAGGCGTTTGACGAGGTTTGCGGGGCGGTGGATGGGCTGCTGGGGCGGTCGTTGAAGGAGGTCGTGTTCGGCGAGTCCGAGCTGCTGGACCAGACGGGGTTTGCCCAGCCTGCGTTGTTCGCTGTTGAGGTGGCGTTGTTCCGGTTGGTGGAGTCGTGGGGTGTGCGGCCGGACTTCGTCGCCGGGCATTCGATCGGCGAGGTCGCGGCGGCGTTTGTGGCGGGTGTGTGGTCGCTGGAGGATGCGGCGGCGTTGGTCGTGGCGCGGGGCCGGTTGATGCAGGCGCTGCCCGAGGGCGGTGTGATGGTGGCTGTCGAGGCCACCGAGGACGAGGTCACCCCGCTGCTGACCGAGGGCGTGAGTATTGCCGCGATCAACGGCCCGACATCGCTGGTGGTATCGGGTGCGGAAGACGCCGTTCTCGCCCTGGCGGCGCGTTTTGAGGGCCGTCGGATCAAGAAGCTGCGGGTGTCGCACGCCTTCCACTCCCCGCTGATGGACGGAATGCTGGACGACTTCCGCCAGGTCGCGGTCGGTCTGACCTATGCCGATCCGCGACTGCCGGTGGTATCGAACCTGACGGGCGAGCTGGCCGACCCTGCCCGGTTGTGTTCGCCGGAGTACTGGGTTGAGCACGTACGCGGCACGGTCCGGTTCGCCGACGGGGTCCAGGCCCTGCGGGGACAGGGCGTGACCACGTTCCTGGAACTGGGCCCGGATGGGGTCCTGACCGCCATGACCGGACAGGACGGTGGCATCCCGTCGCTGCGCCGTGATGTGTCCGATGAGCGCCGGGCGCTGCTCACCGCCGTAGGGCGGCTGCACACGCGTGGTGTCGCGGTGGACTGGGCGCAGGTGTTCGCGGGCGCGGGCGCGGGCGCCCGCCGCGTCGATCTGCCGACGTACGCCTTCCAACGCCAGCGCTACTGGCTCGCAGGCGAAACCGATCCGGAACCTCTCACCACCGACTCCGACACAGAGTTCTGGGAGGTTGTCGAGCGCGGCGACACCCACGCCCTGGCGCAGACGCTCAACGTCGAGACGGCCGCGCTGGATGAGGTTCTGCCCGCCTTGTCCTCGTGGCGCAGCCGTCGACAGGAAGAGTCGATGGTCGACGAGTGGCGGTATCGCATCGCGTGGCAGCCGATCGGCGCGCCCGACGCCGTCATCACCACTGCCACTGCCACCGGCACCTGGCTTCTGGTGGTGCCCGCCGGATACGACGGCCCGCTGGTGAAGTCCGTCGACGGCGCGTTGGCCGAGAGCGGCGGCCATGTGCTGCGCGTAACGGTGGACCAAGAGGAGCGCCAGGCGCTGGCCGATCTCATCGGTGCCGGGCTCGACACCGTGGCGGGCGGCCTGGCCGGGGTGGTGTCCCTGCTGGCCCTGGATGATCGTCCGTATCATCCGCACCCCACCCTGTCGGCGGGACTGGCCGCGACGGTGACGCTCGTGCAGGCGCTCGGCGACAGGGACGTCACCGCGCCCCTGTGGTGCGTGACGACGGGTGCGGTGGCCGTCAGGGAGGACGGCGAGCTGACGAGCCCGTACCGTCACATGATGTGGGGCCTGGGCACGGTGCTCTCCCTCGACCACCCCCAGACGTGGGGCGGGCTCGTCGACCTGCCCGCCGAGCCCGAGCAGCGGGCGTTGGAACACCTGGTCGCGACGGTGTCAGGGGTGGACGGCGAGGACCAGGTGGCGATCCGCCCGGAGGGCGTGTTCGCGCGCCGGATGGAGCGGGCCCGGGCCGGTGCGGACACGGTGTCGTCGCCGTGGACCCCGCGCGGTACGGTCCTCATCACCGGTGGTACGGGCGGTATCGGCGCCCATGTGGCGCGCTGGGCCGCCGGTCGGGGCGCCGAACATCTGCTGCTGATCAGCCGTCGCGGGCGGGATGCCGAGGGCGTGGCCGCACTTGAGGCGGAGCTGATCGCGCTCGGCGCACGCGTCACCATCGAGGCCTGCGACGTGTCCGATCGGACGGCGCTGGGCGGGCTGATCGCCGACGTACCCGACGGCCACCCCCTGACCGCCGTGTTCCACGCGGCCGGTGTCGCGCAGGAACCGCGGCGGCTCGCCGACAGCACCATCGAGCAGTTCGCCGGGGTGGGCCTGGCGAAGGTGGCCGGTGCGGCGCATCTGGATGAGTTGCTGGCCGACCATGAACTCGACGCTTTCGTGGTGTTCTCCTCCGGCGCCGCCGTGTGGGGCGCTGCCGGGCAGAGCGCCTACGCTTCCGCGAACGCCTTCGTGGAGGCGCTCGTCCGACGCCGCCGCGCAGCTGGACGCCCCGCCACCGCCGTGGCCTGGGGCGGCTGGGCCGGTGGGGGAATGGTCGACGCGTCCGTGGCGGACGAGTTCACCGACGCCGGAGTGGGGCTCATGGCGCCCCGGGCGGCCGTATCGGCCCTGGCCCGGGCGATGGACGCGGACGAAGGCCACGTGGTGGTGGCGGACATCGACTGGACCCGATTCGCACCCTCCTACCTGGTCGCACGTGACCGGCCCCTGCTGCGTGGTCTGCCGGAGGTGGCCGCGCTCACGGCGGCGGAGCCCGCCGGGTCGGAGGAACGCGAGCGGGACGCCTCGGAGTTGCTGTCCCGGCTGATGGGGCTGCCCGCGCCGGAACAACACCGGACGCTGGTCGAGGTGGTGTGCGCCGAGGCCGCGAGCGTGCTGGGACACGCGGAACGGGAGCTGGTGCGCGATGGTGTCGCCCTGCTGGACATCGGGTTCGACTCGCTGACCGGGCTGGAGCTTCGTAACCGGCTGAACCAGCTGTCCGGGCTGGAACTGCCACCGGGATTGATCTTCGACCAGCCCACCGCGGGCATGATCGCCGACACCATGCTGGACGCGCTGCTGCCCGGTCTCACCGTCACACCGGGGTCCGTGGCGGAGGAGCTGGACAAGCTGGAATCCGCCATGTCGAGGGCCGCGCGGGACGACGACATGACGCGCGAACTCGTGGTCACGCGACTGCGCGAACTGCTGGTCAAGTGGGACGACGTGACCGCGTGACGACCCAAGGGAAAAGAGAAAACCGCATGTTCGAGGTCGACACCTATCTGCGCCGCATCGGCTTCACGGGGGAGCGCGAGCCCACCGTCGAGACCTTACGGGCGCTGCACAAGGGACACCTCATGTCGGTGGCGTACGACAGCAGCCACTTCATCAACAGCTTCACCGGCTTCCGGAACGTGGTCGACATCGACGTCGACCAGGCGTTCACCGACATCGTGGTGAACGGGAACGGGGGCGTGTGCCATGACCTCAACGGCCTCTTCCGCCGACTGCTCGCGGACATGGGCTACGAGGTCGAGCTGCTGGCGGCCTCGCAGCGGTGGCCCAACGGCCGGTTCGGCCCCGACCTCGAGCACACCTTCGGCTGTGTGCGGCTCGACGGTGACATCTGGCTGGTCGACGTGGGCTTCGCCGGGCCGTCCTACCTGGAGCCGCTGCGGGTGTCCGGCGAGGTCAGCCACCAGTACGGCTGCGACTACCGGCTGAGCGAACAAGGCGCCCATCACGTCCTGGAGCGCAAGGACCGGGCCAGCGAGTGGCGTCCGGTCTACCGCTTCGAACTCCGGCCCCGCGAGGTCGCCGAGTGGGACAGCCCGGAGAACACGGGCGTGGGAGAGGTCGTCAGCGACTCGCTGTTCGCGGGCACCGCGCTGCGCGGACGCGCGCTGCCCAACGGCCAGATGGTGCTGACCGGAAAGCGGCTGCTGCGAGTGGAGGACGGCCACGAGAAGATCCGCACCCTGATCGATCCGGCCGAGTACGACAACGTCGTCAAGGACATCCTGGCCGGGAACGGCTGAGGGCCGGGCGAATGGAGACGACGATGCGACCCGACTCCGACGTGGCCGTCATCGGCTACGGGCCGGTCGGCCAGGTGCTGTCGATCATGCTGGCCCAGCGCGGGTGGCGTGTGACGGTCATCGAGCGCTGGCCCGAGCCCTACCCCATGCCACGTGCCGTCGGTTTCGACGACGAGGCCGCCCGGATCCTCGCCACCACGGGGATCGGGCAGTTCCTGGACAAGGTGGGGGAGAACTCCCGGGACTACGGCTGGCGCAACGCGGCGGGCGAAACGCTGGTCTACATGGAGAGCGCGGAGGACGGCCACTGCGGCTGGCCACAGGCCACGGCGATGTATCAGCCGGGGTTGGAATCGACTCTCATCACCCGCGGCGAGGACTTCCCGAACCTCCAGGTGATCCGTGGCCATGAGGTGGTGGAACTGGAGGACCACGGAGACCACGTCGACATCGTCGCGGAGGACACCGACGCGAACGAGCGCACCCTCACCGCACGCTGGGTCATCGGATGCGACGGCGCGAACAGCTTCGTGCGGGAGTGCATGGAGACCTCGCTGACCGACCTGGGGTTCTTCTACGACTGGCTGATCTGCGATGTGGTGCTGCACGAGCCGCGCGCGTTCCAGCCGAACAACCTGCAGATCTGCGACCCCGCCCGGCCCCGGACCGCGGTGTCGGCCGGACCGGGACACCGCCGCTTCGAGTTCATGCGGCTGCCCGGCGAGAGCATCGACGAGCTGAAGAAGACCGAGACCCTCTGGCGCATGCTCGCGATGTTCGACATCGGCCCCGAGGACGCGACACTGGAACGCCACGCCGTGTACACCTTCCAGGCACGCTGGGCCGGACAGTGGCGCGCCGGACGGCTGCTGCTGGCCGGGGACTCCGCGCACCTCATGCCCCCGTTCGCCGGGCAGGGAATGTGCTCGGGATTCCGGGACGTGGCCAATCTGTCCTGGAAACTCGACTTCGTTCTGCGCGGACTCGCGGACGAGCGGCTGCTGGACACCTACACCGCCGAACGGCGCGCCCACGTCCAGAACGCCATCACCACCTCCGTGAAACTGGGCAAGGTCATCTGTGTCACCGACCCCGTCGCGGCCGCCGACCGTGACGCGATCATGCTGGCCGGGCGGGAACGCAGCGGTGTGACGGCCTTGCCCATGTCGACGCCGATCCCGCTGTCCGAGGGCTTGCTGCACCGTACGGCGGAGGGCACGCCGATCCGCCCGGCCGGGGCCCTGACCCCCCAGGCCCGGGTGGCGAGCGGGGACCGGACCGGCCCGTTCGACGAAGTGGTCGGGCTTGGCTTCGTGCTGCTGGCGTCGGTCGACCCGAGGCCTCACCTCGACACCGGGCAGCGGGAGTTCCTCGAAGGCCTCGGCACCCGGATCGTCCATGTGCTGCCCCACGGCACCGCGCCGCAGGGCCTGGACGCCGACACCGTGGTCGATATCGAGGACCGCTATCTGCCCTATCTGGCCGGGGCCGGTGTGACGGCCCTTCTGATACGCCCGGATTTCAACGCCTTCGGCGCGGCGGAGCACGCCGATGAACTGGGCCCGCTGGTCGACGAACTCCGTCGCCAGCTACGGGACCAGGCGCCCGCCCCCACCGAGTAAACACAGCAAGAGAGGAAGACCATGGGTACACGCGAGGATATGTACGGACTGTTCTCGAGCGTCAACGAGATCAACCTGACCGGTGAACAGAACCGGGGGGACGCCAAGGACGGGAAGCTCAAGAACAACATCGCCACCAGCTATGACCTGCAGGCGCAGATGTCGAAGAAGGGGATCCTGTGGAACTGGGGATTTCATGACGACCAGATCGCCAAGGAGATGAACACGAGGATTCCGGATTTCCTGAACTACGACACCGACGGATTCTCCGAGGAGCTCTACTTCTTCGCGCTCAAGCAGGTACCCTTCGACTTGGACGACTTCGCGGACAAGTCCGTGCTCGAGGTCGGCTGCGGTCTGGGCGAAGGGCTGAACTTCCTCTCGCGCGTCACCAAGGCGGCCCGCATGGTCGGCCTCGACCTGTCAGAGCAAGCCATCAAGCGGGCCAATGCCTCGCTGTCCAGGGACGGGCTGAGCTACGTCCAGGGGGACGCGGAGAATCTTCCCTTCGAGGACGGGGAGTTCGATGTCATCCTCAACATCGAGAGCGCGCACAACTATCCCAACCTCGAAAAGTTCCTCAGCGAGGTCGCGCGCGTCCTCAAGCCGGGCGGCTACTTCTCGCACGTCGATCTGTTCACCACGCAACGGCGTGCTCACATGGAGGAACTGAAGGCGAAGGACCTCGGTCTGGAATGGGTTGACGAGCGGGACATCTCGGCGGAGGTCAGGGCCGCGGTTCACCGGCGGCTGGCTCCCGACGGCTCCTTCCACAAGGCGCTGCGGGAGCAGCGGGTGGGTGTGGTCCAGCGTCATATGGCCAAGCGGGTGGGGCCGGAGGCCATCGGTGGTTCCTTCGCCGGTTACTACGACAGCCGCTCCACCAAGCTGCTGAAGAAGATGGGCGTCCTGCCGTCGCAGTTCATGCCGCCGGTCGACAGCTACCGGCACATCGTGGCCAAGAAGCGATGAGGAACCCGAACCTGGCCACGATGGACCTGAACCTGCTGGTGCCACTGCAGGCGCTCCTCGTCGAGCGAAGCGTCACGAAGGCCGCCGAGCGGCTTTCCGTGGGCCAGCCGACGATGAGTGCCGCGCTGGCGAAGCTGCGTCGCGTCTTCGACGACCCGCTGTTACTCAGGGACGGCCGCCAATGGGCGCTCAGCCCCTTGGCGGAATCCCTGGCGAAGCAGCTCGAAGACGTCCTGTCACAGATCGGGTATTTGCTCGGCGGTACGGCGAGTTTCGACCCCGCCTCCGCCCGGCGGACCTTCACCGTGGTCGCCGACGACTACTCGGCGGTCCTCCTGATGGGGCCGCTGCTGGAAGAGGCGGCCGACCTCGCGCCCCAGGTGCGGATCAACCTGATCTGGCAGCAGGCCGGACACCTCGACATGCTGCGGATGAAGAAATGTGACCTCGTACTGCGGCAGCGGGCGGCGACTTCCGACGGCGCCTCCGCTTTCCCCGGCGCCGTATTGCTCTCCGACGACTTCGTCGGGGTGGTCACCGACGACCATCCCGACGTCGGTGACCGTCTGTCCGCCGAGCACATGGCGCGCCTGCCCTATGTGCGGGTGAGCGGATCCGCCTTGGATCTGGCCGGGACGCGTTTCCCGAAGAACGCGCTGTCGGGAAACGCGGTCGCCACGACGGAAACCTTGACCTCGGCCCTGCACATGCTGCCCGGCACACGGATGTTCACCATCACGCAGCGGCGGCTGTTCGAGAGGTTCGGCCGGGCGCTCGGGCTTCGCGCAGCCGAGATCGAGGTGCCGACGCCCACCGTGACAGAAGCCATGTACTGGCATCCACAGTCCTCGGCGGATCCCGCGCAGCAGTGGCTTCGCTCGACACTCCGGCGAATCGCCGCGGAAGTCTCCGCATTCGATGCGTTCCGGCCTCAGGTATCGATGACAGTGATGTCAGCCATGGGAAAGCCATCGTTTTCAAACTGACTCGCGGGCCGCTACCGTAATCTTCGGTACCTGATCGATGAATTCGAGGTAGGTAGCAGCTCTTTCTCTGCGGGCGCGATGCAAATCCTTTATGAACCAGTGGATTTGGAGACTGGAATTGCGGCTATTAGTGAAGCGGTTGTCCGATCAGCTCGAGGGACAACTCGCCGTGCCTACCTCGAAGTATCATGCGCACCGGGCCCTGATACTGGCGTCCCTCGCCCCGGGGGTCAGCCGGATCGTGGGGCTGTCGGACGCCGGCCACGTGCGGCACACCCTCACCGCGCTGCGGAGCCTCGGTACGCGGATCGAGGTGGACGGTGACGCCTTCGTCGTGCACGGCGGCCCGTACCGGCCGCGACAGGCCGAGGTCTCGGTGGGAAGTTCGGGCACGACGCTCTACTTCCTCGCGGGACTCGCCTGCCTCGCGGAGTCGCCGGTGACCGTCGTGGGGCAGAAGTACTTCCAGCGGCGTCCGATCGGCCCGCTGCTGCGTGCGCTGTCCGACCTCGGCGTCGACCTTGATTCGCCCACGGGCTGCCCGCCGATCTCCGTACGGCCGAGCCGTCCGAGAGGCGGCCACGCGCGGATCCAGGGCACCCTCTCGCAGTGGATATCCGGGTTGCTGCTGGTGGCGCCGTTCGCGACGGGGCCGAGCGTCATCACGGTCGAGGGCGAGTTCAACGAACGGTCCTATGTGGACCTGACGGTCCGGATGATGAAGCAGTTCGGTCTGTACGTCGAGGTGTCCGACGACGGACGGCGGTTCGAGATCGCCCCGGACCAGCAGCCCACCCCGGCCACGGTGGTTCTGCCCCCGGACGTCGGTTCGGCGGCGTTCGGGCTGGCCGCGGCGGCGCTGCACCCGGCCGACGTGCTGTTCCGGGGCCTGCCTGCGGTACCCGCGCACGAGGTGGACCATCCCGAGGCGGACGTGCTGCAGATCCTCGCCGACATGGGCGTGCGGATGACGTCCGACCCCGAGACCGGCATGGTCCGGGTCCGCCACGAGGGGACGAGGCTGAGCCCCGTACGGATCGACTGCCGGGCCGTACCCGACATGCTGCCCATGCTGTCCGTGCTCGGGGCGGTGGCCGATGGCACCACCGTGTTCGACAACATCGGCCATGTCCGGCTCAAGGAGTCCGACAGAGTCGCGGCGATGACGCAGCTCAACAAGATGGGTGCCCGGATCGAACAGCGCGGCGAGCAGCTGCTCTGCCACGGCGTGGAGCGGCTGACCGGGGCGGATCTCTCCTCGTACAACGACCACCGGGTGCTCATGTCGCTGGCCGTCGCGGGATCGGCGGCCGCCGGTGAGACCCGGCTGACCTACCCGAGCGCCTACCGCATCTCCTACCCGCGCTTCCTCGACGACATGAACCGCATCGGGCTGGACGTGTCGGTGGAGAAGGCCCGTACGCCCCGGCAGGCGGAAGCCCGGCAGACGGAAGCCCACCAGTCGGATGCCCCTCGGACGGAAGCCCGGCAGGCGGAGTCCGGTCCGGCCGCATTCACCGCGCCCGCCCGCGCCGCCACCATCCCGATCGGGGACCACCTGCGCCACTGGGCAAACACCCGTCCCGACGACCCCGCCGTGTTCGACCCGGGCACCGACGGGCGGCGGGAGCTGGGCTGGACCTGGCGCGACCTCCACGAACAGGTCGACCGGATCGCCACGCTCCTGCTCGACCTCGGCGTGCGGCCCGGCGAGCCGGTCGCCTACCAGCTGCCGAACCAGGCCGAGTTCGTCGCCCTCGCCCTGGCCATCGCCCGTATCGGAGCGGTCAGCTGCCCGCTGATGCCGATGCTGCGGCAGCGGGAGACGGCCTTCATGCTGCGTCGCTCCCGGGCCCGGGTGCTGGTGGTCCCGGCGGGCTTCCGCGGCCGCGACTACCCGGCCGAAGTGGCGGAGCTGCTCCGCATGGACGAACCTCCCGCTGTGGAACACGTCCTGGTGATCGGCGGAAAGGCGGCGCCGCCGGAGACTGCCGGGGCGAGCTGGTACGACTTCGCCGAGGCCGTACGCCGTGCCCCGGACCGCGACCGGATCGACGCCCGGCGTCCGGAGCCCGCCGCCCCGGCCCAGCTGCTGTTCACCTCCGGCACCTCCGGCGAGCCCAAGGGCGTGCTGCACCGGATGGACGCGCTGACCAGGGCCGCGGCCATGGAGATTCACCACCTCGGACTGACCGGTGAGGACCGGGTCTTCGTCCCGTCGCCGCTGGCGCACCAGACCGGCTTCCTCTACGGCATGTGGCTCGCGGTCCTGCGGGGCGTGCCGCTGATCCTGCAGCCGGTGTGGGACGGCAAGGCCGCCCTCGGCCTGCTGCGCCGGTACGAGGGCACCTTCGTCCAGGCCGCGACGCCGTTCCTCGGCGACCTCGTCGAGGCGGTCGAGGAGAGCGGGGAGCCCCCGGCCGCCCTGCGGATCTTCGTCGCCACCGGGGCGGCGGTGCCGCGCGCGCTGGCCGAGCGCGCGACCGAGGTGCTGGGCGCGTCGGTGTGCGGCGCCTGGGGGACGACCGAGACGTGCCTTGGCTCGCTGTCCGCGCCGGGCGATGAACCGGCGAAGACGTGGGGCACGGACGGCCGGGCCCTGGAGGGCATCAGACTGCGCGTCACGGATGACGAGGGCGCCGTGCTGCCGGCCGGGCAGGAAGGCAACTTCGAGATCTTCGGCCCGTGCATGTTCCAGGGCTACTTCGACCGTCCCGAGTGGACGGCCGAGGCGCTGACCGCAGACGGCTGGTTCCGCAGCGGCGACCTCGCCGTCATCGACGAGTCCGGCTACGTGCGCATCAGCGGGCGGGTGAAGGACGTCGTCAACCGTGGCGGCGAGAAGGTACCCGTGGGGGAGATCGAGCAGTTGCTGCACACTCACCCCGCGGTGCGCGATGTCGCGATCGTGGCGATGCCCGATCCGCGGCTCGGGGAACGGGCCTGCGCCTTCGTGGTGGCCGACGGCGACTTCGGCTTCGCCGAGATGCGGCACTTCCTGGACGAGCGACAGGTCGCCAAGCCGTACTGGCCCGAGCGGCTGGAGTTCATGGACCGGCTGCCCCGGAACCCGGCGGGCAAGGTGCAGAAGTTCCTTCTGCGCGAACACATTCAGAAGCTGATGAGGAGCGGGGCGTAAGCATGGACGAGAAGGACTTCCGGCAACTGGCCGCAGACATCGAGGACTTCGTCCGCGGACCCGGTGAGCGGTACGCGGCGGAGATCGAAAGCACCCACCGGGTGCCCGACGCGCTCAAGCAGGACCTGCGGGACCGCGGGTATCTGCGGCTGGCCGCGCCCCAGGAGTACGGCGGCCTGGGCATCGAGTTCCCGCGGTTCCTGGAGCTGATGGAACTGTTCTCGATGTCGCACGCGTCGCTGCGCATGCTCGTGCACGTCCACAACGGGGTGTGGCGGGCGATCGACCAGTTCGCCACCGACGAGCAGCGCAAGCAGTTCGTGCTGCCCCAGGTGTCGGCCGACATCACCGTCGCGTTCACGCTCACCGAGCCCACCGCGGGCACCGGCGCGGACCTGCGGTGCAGCGTCGTGCAGGAGGGCGACACGTACTTCCTGTCCGGGGAGAAGCACCTCATCACCTTCGGCGTCGAATGCGACTACTGGCTCCTGTTCGCCCGGCTGGAGGGCACCACGGGCAAGGACGGGACCGTCGCGCTGATGGTGCCGCGCGACACCACCGGTGTCACCGTCGACCCCATGTCGAGGACCATGGGAGTGCGGGGAACCGACCACGCGCATCTGCGCTTCGACCGGGCACCGGTGCCGGTCGCGAACCGCCTCGGCGAGGTCGGCCGGGGCCTGGACGTGGCGCTGGGCGGCTTCCTCACGCCCAGCCGGATTTCGGTCGCCATGACGTGCGTCGGCCTCGCCCGGCGGGCCCAGGAGCTGGCCGTCGACCACGCGAAGGGGCGTACGACGTTCGGCAAGCCGCTGGCGGCGCGGCAGGCGATCTCCTTCGCCCTCGCCGAGAACGCCACCGACATCGAGGCCGCCCGCCAGCTCACCCTGCACGCGGCGCGGCAGTGGCAGGCCGGCGACGCGGCGTCCTCCCAGCTGTCCTCCATGGCCAAGCTGAACGCCGTCGACATGCTCACCCGGGTCACGGACAAGGCGCTCCAGGTGCACGGCGGCATCGGCTACTGGGAGTCCAGCCCGATCGAGCGCGTGTACCGCGACGCCCGGGCGCAGCGGTTCGAAGAGGGCACCAACGAGATCCAGAAGACCGTCATCGCACGCGACGTGCTGGGAGAGGTTCGATGAGCGACGCCAAAGTCACCCTGATCACCGGAGCCTCGCGGGGCATCGGCCGCGCCCTGGCGGTACGCCTCGGGCGCGACGGCGGCAGCGTCGTCGTCAACTACAAGAAGAACGCCGAGCTGGCCGAGGAGACCCGCAAGCTCGTCGAGCAGGCGGGCGGGCGGGCGATCACCGTGGCCGCCGACGTCGAGATCCCCGAGGACATCGACCGGCTCTTCGACGCCGCGCGCGACGAGTACGGCCGCCTGGACCACTTCGTGAACAACGCGGCGGCCAGCGCGTTCAAGCCGATCATGGATCTGAAGCTGCACCACATCGACCGCTCCTACGCGATGAACGTCCGGGCCTTCCTGCTCGGGGCGCAGCGCGCGGTGGCGTTGATGCCCGAGGGCGGCCGGATCGTCACCCTGTCGGGCTACGGCAGCACCCGCGCCTATACGACATACGCCGCGCTGGGCTCGGCCAAGGCGGCCACCGAGGCCCTCGTCCGCTCCATGGCCGTCGAATTCGCCGGGCGGGGCATCAACGTCAACGCGGTCAGCGGCGGGCTCATCGACTCCGACTCGCTCGACTACTTCTACGGAGTGCCCGGCATGGCCCCGATGTCCAAGGTGCTGTCGAAGATCCCCAAGGGGCGGCCGGGCACCGTGGGGGAGATGGCGGAGACGGTGGCGTTCCTGCTGTCCCCGGGGGCGGAGTACATCACCGGCCAGACCATCGTCGTCGACGGCGGCCTGTCCGTGGCGGTGCCCCCGTACACCGAGGACCTGACGCCGCCGCTCGTGCCGTGATGACCGAGCGATTCCGCCATGTCTTCCAGCCGTCGCGGATCGGCACGCTCACCCTGCCGCACCGCATCGTCATGGGCCCCATGCACCTGGGCCTGGAGGCCCGTGACGACGGTGGCGCCGCGATGGCCGCGTTCTACACCGAGCGGGTGCGGGGCGGCGCCGGGCTGATCATCACCGGCGGCGCCGCGGTCAGCCGGGTGGGCGCGGGCGGGGCCGGATACGGCGTGCTGAGCGACCCCGCCTTCCGCTCCCGGCTGGGCAGGGTCGCCGACGCCGTACACGAGGCAGGCGGACTGATCGCCCTGCAGCTGTTCCACGCGGGCCGGTACGCGAGCCCGAGCGCCTTCGGGCTGCGTCCGGTGGGGCCGTCGGCGGTGTACAGCCGGGTCTCCCGGTGTACGCCGCACGCGCTGACCGAGGTGGAGATCGAGGCCACGCTCACCGACTTCGCGGAGGCGGCCGGGCACGCCCGCCGGCTGGGGTTCGACGGCGTCGAGGTGATGGGGTCGGAGGGGTATCTCGTCGACCAGTTCCTCTCGCCGCTGACCAACCACCGCGACGACGGCTGGGGTGGCGACGCCGAGCGGCGGACCCGGTTCGGCGCGGAGCTGACGCGCCGCGTCCGCGCCGCGGCGGGGCCGGACTTCCCGGTGATCGTGCGGCTCACCGGGGCCGACCTGCTCGACGGCGGCAGCGGCCCGGACGACGTCGCCCGGTTCGCGTGCGAGCTGGTCGCCGCGGGTGCGGACGCGCTCAACGTCGGCGTGGGCTGGCACGAATCGCCGGTGCCGACCGTGCAGGCCGTGGTGCCGCCCGGGGTGTGGACACCGGTGGCCGAGTCCCTCGCCCGCGCCGTGGCTCCCGTTCCCGTCATCACGGGCAACCGGGTCAACCGCGTGGAGCAGGCCGAGGCGATCCTGTCCGCCGGGCAGGTGCGCCTGGTGTCGATGTCCCGGCCGTTCCTGGCCGACCCGGAGCTGGTCGCCAGGGCCCGGGACAACCGGTCGAGTGGCATCTGCGTCGGCTGCAACCAGGCGTGCATCGACCGTTCCCTGTCCGACGCCGAGGTGAGCTGCCTGGTCAACCCGCGGGCCGCGCGGGAGCTGGAGTTCCCGCGCGTCCGCCCGCCGCGTCCGCCCCGTCCGGGGCGGATGGCGGTGGTCGGCGGCGGACCGGCCGGTCTCCAGGCCGCGCTCACCCTCGCCGAGTCGGGGTGCCGGGTCGATCTGTACGAGGCGGAAGCCGAGCTGGGCGGCCAGTTCCGGTTCGCCTGCCGGGTCCCCGGCAAGGCCGACTACGCGGCCGCGATCGACCACCTCGGCGAGGAGCTGCGCCGCCTCGGTGTCACCGTGCGCCTGGGACGCCGTATCACCGGGAGGGACATGGACCTCCTGCGGTCCTACGACGGGGTGCTCATCGCCACCGGGGTCCGCCCGCGCGAGGTGTCGGTCCCCGGGGCCGAACTCCCTCATGTCCTGTCCTACCCGGAGGCGTTCGCCCCCGGCGCGCTCGGCGAACGGGTGGTCATCATCGGCGGCGGAGGGGTCGCCGTCGACCTCGCCCATTTCGCCGCCCACACCGGGGCCGGTTCGACCCGCGAGGCCGGAGACCCGGCCGATCACGCGGAGCGGTTCCGCCGCGCGTACGGGCTCGTACCGGGCACGGCGCGGGGCGGACCGGAGGCGGAAGCGCCCGAGCCGGAACGGCACATCACGATCCTGCACCGCGGTGAGCGGCTCGGGACCGCGCTGGGACGCTCCAGCCGGTGGGTGGCGCTCGACGCGCTGCGCCGCCAGGGGGTGCGCACCGTGTTCGGGACGCACTGCACACGGATCACCGCCGAGGGCGTGCACACGGTCGGCGCCGACGGGGAAGAAGCCGTCGTCGCGGCGGACACGGTCGTCATCGCGGTGGGGCAGGAGCGCGAATCGGCCTTCGGCGCGCTCGTCCGCGAGGCCGGGATCGACCACCGCGAGATCGGCGGTGCCCGCCTCACCAAGGGCCTGGACGCCGTGCTGGCCACCTCGGACGCCCTGTCCGTCGCCTCCGAGTACGTCATGGGCCCGCCGTGACCGCCGTGGACCCGGGCACGTCGGTGTGGCCCGCGCGAGGCTTACGGCAGCGCCGCCGCGACCTGGGCGAGCTTGTCGCGCAGCCAGATGTGCGCCGGGTCGGCGGTGTGATGGTGATGCCAGTACATGGTGTGGACCAACGGCGGCACATCCGTGTCCAGCCGCACCGCACGCAGCCCGCACGCCGGACCGATCAGCGAGAACAGCCGGGTCTGCGCCAGGGCCACCAGCCGCGTCCCGGCGACCAGGTGCATCGCGCCGGAGAAGTAGCCTCCGGAGATCATCCCTCGCACGCTCGTGGCAGGCGTTTCCGGGTCCGATTCCAGGAAGGCCTGCGGGGCCGCTTCCAGACACCCGAGGCGGTGGAGTTCCTCGACGCTGATGGTCTCACCGACGCGGTCGTTGTCCTTGTCGGCGATGACGAGCAACTCGTCGGTGAAGAGATCTCTCTTCCGGTAACTCAGGATCTCCTCCGGCACGATCTGGCCCGGCGCCACCAGCAGATCGCACTGCGCACGCCGCACCAGCGGCATGATGCCGTCGCGTGGCGCGACGATGTTCAGCCGCACGCCCGGGGCCTCGTCCGCGATCTCCTGCAGAAAGGGCTTCAGCAAGACGATGGCGATGTAATCGCTGGCGACGACGGTGAACGTCCGGTCGAGGAGGCCCGGGTCGAAGGAGGACGTGGTGTCCAGTACCGCGTGGATGGACTCGATCGCCCTGGTCACCGGCCCCCGGAGGGACGCCCCGAGCGGAGTCAGCGCCATCTTGCGGCCATCACGCACCAGCAGGGGATCGCCGAAGTGCTTGCGCAGTTTCGCCAGCGACGCGCTCATGGCGGGCTGCCCCACCATGGTCCGCTCGGCGGCACGCGTGACGTTCGCTTCGGTCAGCAGGGCATGCAGGGGAATCATGAGATTGATGTCGATTTTGCGCATGTTTCTCCGTTACTGGCCGTCCGGCGCTCCCCTACAGCATTAAGGGGGTAAAGTCCCTAGTAATTCCCTTAGAGCATGTCTCACGTGGTGAGTTGGTGTGCTGCGGCATGATTGCTCTTTGTGGGTGCTGATCTGTCGCAGCGGCTGGTTCCTGACGGGTTATGG
>NZ_JBVIZF010000074.1:0-16100 GCF_055591805.1 Streptomyces sp. NPDC041200
AACGCCACCGCACACTCCCCCACCCGCGCCGCGAACACCGCCGAACAATCCAACAACTCACGACCCATACCAACCCACGGCGAACCCTGACCCGGGAACACCAACACAACCTTGCCGTCCCCACCCGACCTCAACCCACCACCAACAACCACCCCACGAACGTCCTCACCACGAGCCAGCGCACCCAGCCCCGACAACGCCTCATCACGCGAACCCGCCACGACCACCGCACGCTCGGACAACACCGCACGCCGCGACACCAACGCCGCCGCGACCTCCGGCAGCACCACACCCCCTTCCGAACCGACGAACGACGCAAGCCGCCGCGCCTGGCCGGTCAGCGAGGCGGCCGTAGCCGCCGACACCACCAGGGGCACCACACCATCAACGGCATCCACCACCGGCTCAGACGCAGGCTCCGGGGAATGCTCCAGAATCAGGTGCGCATTCGTCCCGCTGAGGCCGAAAGACGAGACACCAGCACGGCGCGGCCGGCCGGTCTCCGGCCAGGTGCGAGCCTCGGTCAGCACCTCGACGGCACCCACCGACCAGTCCACCTGTGACGACGGGGTAGCGGCATGCAACGTGGCCGGCATCACGCCGTGCCGCAACGCCTCCACCATCTTGATCACACCAGCCACACCGGCGGCGGCCTGAGTATGGCCCACGTTCGACTTCAGCGAACCGAGCCACAAGGGACGCCCGGGTTCCCGGTCCTGGCCGTACGTCGCCAGCAGCGCCTGCGCTTCGATGGGATCACCGAGCACCGTGCCCGTGCCATGCCCCTCCGCCACATCCACATCAGCCGCCGACAAACCCGCACTGGCAAGCGCCTTACGGATCACCCGCTGCTGCGCAAGACCATTCGGCGCCGTCAGACCGTTCGACTCGCCGTCCTGACTGATCGCGCTGCCACGGATCACCGCAAGCACCTGGTGCCCGTTGCGCCACGCCTCCGACAGCAGTTCCAGAACCACGACACCGGCGCCCTCGGCCCAGCCCGTGCCATCCGCGGCGTCCGCGTACGACTTGCACCGGCCGTCCGAGGACAATGCGCGTTGGCGGGAGAACTCGACGAACGTGGCGGGGTTCGCCATCACTGTCGCGCCACCCGCCAACGCCATCGAGCACTCACCCTGACGCAACGCCTGCGCCGCCAGGTGCATGGCTACCAGCGAGGACGAGCAGGCTGTGTCCACCGTGATCGCGGGGCCCTCGAAACCGAACACGTACGACACGCGTCCGGATGCCACGCTCGACGCCGTACCCGTCTCGCCAAAGCCCTCGAGCTCCGCCGGAGCCGCACCCGATTGCCCGTACCCCTGCGCCATGAGACCTGTAAATACGCCGACGTCATGACCTTTCAACGTCCCGGGGTCTATCCCGGCCCGCTCCAGCGCCTCCCACGAGACCTCCAGCAACAACCGCTGCTGCGGATCCATCGCCAACGCCTCACGCGGCGAAATCCCGAAGAAGCCCGCATCGAACAGGCCCGCCTCGCGCAGAAAACCGCCCTGATCGGCATACGACGTGCCGGTCTTCTCCGGGTCGGCGTCGAACAGACTGCCCAGATCCCAGCCTCGGTCCTCCGGGAAGCCGGACACGGCGTCCCGGCCCTCGCTGACCAGCCGCCACAGGTCCTGAGGGCTCGCCACACCGCCCGGAAGGCGGCACGCCATACCGACGATCGCGATCGGCTCCGCAGGGGCGGTGGCCCCCGTCCGATCCTTGTCCGACGTCACCTCCCTGGCCACCTCGTACAGACCCAGGACCCTGGCCCGAAGGTGTCCGGCAAGGGCCTCGGGAGTCGGGTGGTCGAAGGTCACGGTGGTGGGCAGGCGCAGCCCGGTGCGTCCGGTCAGCCGGTTGCGCAGCTCGACGACGGCGAGAGAGCCGAGGCCGAGATCGCGGAAGGATCGGCCTGCCACGGTGAGTTCGGTGCTCGTGCCGGTGTGGACGGAGGCGATCTCCTGGCGGATCATCTCGCCGAGCAGAGCGAGCTGGTCCCGCTCGTGCAGGTCTGCGAGGCGCGCGCGCAGGGCGGCGGTGATCGTCTCGTCGGCCTGTGCTGTGGCGCGAGGCTCCGGGCCGGTCAGGGTGTCGAGGAGCGTCTGTACTCGGTCGCCCGGGTTGACGGTGGTCGGCCAAAGTGCCACCAGGGCCGGGGTTCCGGTCTCGATCAGTGCGTCGAAGGCGCCGGGGCCCTCGTCCGGCCGGCCGAGGGCCAGCAGCGAGCCGGGTAGTCCGCGCAGTCGGCGGTCGCGGACCACCGCCTCGGTGAGGGCGGCGGTGACCACCGTCGGGGCAAGACTGTCGGGCTGTGCGCCCAACAGTGCGGCAGCGTCGGTCACCACCACGAACGCGGCGAGATCGTCGGCGGCGGTGAGGTCGTCCAGTGTGCGGGCGAGTTCGGGGTCGTCAGTGGTGTGCACGACCGCGGTCACCGGACCGGTCCTGGTCAGGGCCGCACGGAGCTCCAGCGGATCCGAGCCGTCGGCCACGACACGGACGATCTCCACGCCGTCCGCCGGTAGCTCGGCCCGGCCCCCGTCGTCGACGGTATCGGTTGCCTGGACGAGCACGAGGTGGCGTGTTCCGTACGCGGTGACCAGATGGCGGGCGAGGGCGGCACCTGTCTTCGTGTCGGCGCCTGTGACGATCACGGGGCCGTCGAGTGCCGGCGTGGCGGAATCCGGTCCGTCCACGACGGGGAGGCGGACCAGCCGGGGCCGCAGCAGGTTCCCGTCCCGTACGGCGAGCTCGGGCAGGCCCGAGGCGACGGCGGCGATC
This sequence comes from Streptomyces sp. NPDC041200, assembly GCF_055591805.1. NCBI lineage: Bacteria > Bacillati > Actinomycetota > Actinomycetes > Kitasatosporales > Streptomycetaceae > Streptomyces > Streptomyces sp. NPDC041200. The sequence goes on from NZ_JBVIZF010000074.1 coordinate 2,791, forward strand.
AGCGCTCCGGCGTACGTGGACTCCGGGGTGGAGGCTTCGACGTCGACGATTGTCAGCGGTGCGCCGTACCCTCCGTCGGCCTGCGCGGCCCGTGCGGCGGCCCACAGCGTGACTTCGGTGCGCGCTGGCGTCCCGTCCCGGTCGGTAACGGCCGTCGCGCCCCGGGTGAGGACGACAAGCCGGGAGCTTGTCTTCTCGGCCGATCCAGCACGGGACGACGTCAGCGTGTCCGCGTCCGCCTCGGCGAGGACAGTCACGTCGGTGGCCGCGTCAGGGGTGGTGCGTGACGTTGAGAGGTCAGGGTATTGCCGTACGTCGGCGACGCCGGCCTTCCGAAGAGCGGCGGCCAGACCATCGGTGTCGGCACTGCGGCCCACCACCGCCCAGCGAAGCTCTTCCGGCTCGTCGGAGGATACTGCCGCGTTGCTCCACTCCCTCAGCATCAGTCCCTCGTAGTGACCGTCGGTGGCGTATCGCAGCCGGGCCGGCAGGTCGGTGAGGAGTCGGCGGATGACCTTCCCCGAGGCGGTCCTGGGGATGGTCCGGGCCTCATGAATGCGTTCGGGGAGCTTGTACGGGGAGAGCTGGGTGCGGCAGTGGTCGAGCAGCCGGGTGAGGTCGACGCCGTCCGGACCGGGAACCACCCAGGCGACGGGCACCTCGCCGAGGGTGCCGTGGGGAACACCCGCGACGCCAGCGTCGGCCACGTCCTCGGCCCCGCGCAGGGCGGCCTCGATCTCGGCGGGGTGGATGTTCTCGCCGCCGCGGATGATGACGTCCGAAAGCCGGCCGCAGATGGTGAAGTAGCCGGCTTCGTCGTGCCGGGCCAGGTCCCCGGTGTGAAACCAGCCGTCCTGCAGGACCTCGGCGGTGGCTTGCGGGTTGTTGTGGTAACCGACCATGACGTTCGGCCCGCTGACCCAGACCTCGCCCTCTGTCCCGGCGGGCACATCCTGTCCGGTGCGGGGATCGACGATCCGGACACCGACGCCGGGCACGGGCAGGCCGCAGGAGCCCTCGACCACGTTGCCGTCAGGCGGGTTGATGGTGATGGCGCCGCAGGTCTCGGTGCTGCCGTAGGCGTCGACGAGCGGGACGCCGAAGGCCGCCTCGAAGGAACGGCGCAGTCCGGGGCCGGTGACGGCACCCCCGACGAGGCCGATCCTCAGGTCGGGCAGAGACAGCCCGGTGCGGCGGGCGACGCCGACCAGGTGGTGGTACGTGGTGGGGACGCCTGCCAACAAGGTGGAACGGTTCTCGCGCAGGGCGGTCAGGATGTCATCGGCTGAACTGCCGTCCATGATCCGTGCGGTGGCTCCGGAGACGGTGACCGACAGGACGCAGGCGATGTGCGACAGGCTGTGGAAGAGCGGCAGTGGCCACAGGACACGGTCATGCTCGGTGAGTCCGGGCACGGGAATGTAGCAGGAGGCAACGGAGTAGAGGCAGTTGCGCTGGGTGGACAGGACGCCCTTGGGCCGGCCGGTGGTGCCCGAGGTGTAGAACATCCAAGCCACCTCGTCCAGGCCGAGGTCATCGGGGGCTTCGGTGACGGGCTCGGTGGCGACGATTTCCTCGTACGCCACGGTGCCCGGGGGCAGGGTGTGTCCGGCATCGGGGCCGAGGGCCTCGGCCACGACGACGGACACCTCGCGTGTCGCTCGGGGAATCGACTGAAGAAATGTCTCGGCATTCGCGGTGCCGGTGAGGGCGAGCGTCGCCGCACTGTCGGCCAGGAGGTATTTCATTTCCGCCGGGGCGGCCTGCGGGTTGATCGGTACGCCGATGCCGCCGGCCCGTACCACGGCGAGGTAGCTCTCCACCATCGCGACCGAGTTGCCGAGACACAGAGCCACCCGGTCGCCGCGCCGGACACCGAGGCCGACCAGGTGACCGGCGAGTCTCCGGGTCCGTGCTTCGAGTTCTCGGTAGGTGATCGCGCGCCGGTCATCCTCGAAAGCGATCTTGTCCGGGAACCGGCGCGCGTTCTGGCTGAGGACGACCGATAGCGGGGTGAGCAAGTCAGGAAGCACCTTGGCTCGATTCTCCTTCCGGCTTTCTCCATGCGGGGGCGAGTCAGCTCGGAGGCTCTTCACAAAGAACACGGATTCCTTTGCCGACAAGGGAATCTCGTCGTTCGGCGGGCGTGCGGGCATCAGGCCGCTTCGCGAAGATCAAGCTCTGACCTGGACGACACTAGACAGGACGACCTGCGCGCGGCATCCCTTGGTCTGGTAGCTCCCGCCCGAAGGCCTGAGACCCGAGCACCACGTGGCCGACCAGCTGATCCTGAGCCCACCACTGCTGGACTACGTTCGCGACTTCTCTCAACGGGAGGACGACGTCCTGCGTGAGCTGCGGGAGATGACAGGCGCGGCCGACGTGCCGTCTATCGGCGTGCCCTACTGGAAGCGGGCGGGGGCGGCCGACGGCGTGGAGCAGCGTCACGTGGCTCGGGGCTGTGACAACCGATGTCGTCACAGCCCCGACGCACATTGGTCACACGCCGGAGGTCTCCAGGCGCATCGTGGTCGGCGCCGGTCTCGGATCGGCCACGAGATGGAGCCGCTCGACGTCCCGGCCTGCGCCATCCAGGGCCTCGACGCAGGAGCAGGGTGACTCCTCGAAGCCTGCGAAGCGGTAGGCGACCTCCATCATGCGGTTACGGTCCGTGCGCCGGAAGTCGGCCACCACGTGTGCTCCGGCGGCGGACGCCCGGTTCACCAGCCAGTTCAGGATCACCGATCCCGCGCCGAAGGAGACCACCCGGCACGAGGTCGCCAGCAGCTTCAGATGCCACAGGTCCGGGTGCTTCTCCAGCAGGATCACTCCGACCGCGCCGTGCGGCCCGAATCGGTCGGTGAGGGTGGTAACCAGCACTTCGTGGGCGGGGTCGGCCATCAACGCACGCAGGGTGTCGTGGGAGTAGTGGACGCCCGTGGCATTCATCTGGCTGGTGCGCAGCGTCAGTTCCTCGACCCGGATGAGGTCCTCCAGAGTGGCCCGGCCGATTCCCATGGCAAGCTCCAGGCTGCGCAGGAAATCCTCGTCGGGTCCTTCGAAAGCGTCCCGTTCGGCGTCCCTGCGGGCGGCGGCTTGATACATGGCGCGGCGGCGCCGGGAGTCCACAGTGCTGACGGCAGGGCTGAACTCGGCCAGGCCGGGAAGGGAGCGGGCGGCGTCGGCGGGATAGCAGCGGACGTCGGGCAGGTGATAGGTGACCTCGGCGCGTTCGGCCGGCTGGTCGTCGATGAAGGCGATGGTGACGTGGGCGAAGTTCAGGCGCTGCGCGATTCGTTCCACCGCCTTGGATTTGGGCCCCCAGCCGATCTCCGGCAGAACGAAGTACTCGGCGATCCCGAGCTGTTCCAACCGGGCCCACGCCTGGTCGTGGTCGTTGCGGCTGCACACCGACTGCAGGATGCCGCGGGAGTCGAGTTCCTTGACCACGGCGCGGATCCCGTCGTCCAGCAGGACCTGGCCGTCCTCCAGAAGGGTGCCGTTCCACAGGGTGTTGTCGAGGTCCCACACCAGGCACTTCACGACCGGGGCGCCGCTCATGACGCTCCCATGGGGGCGAGCGCGTGCTGCGCGAGCATCAGTTCACACATCTCATTGCTGCCTTCGATGATCTCCATGAGTTTGGCGTCGCGGTAGGCACGGGCCACCACGTGACCGTCCCTTGCGCCTGCCGAGGCCATGACCTGTACGGCGATGGCGGCTCCGCGGGCGCTCTGCACCGCGCTGACGTGTTTGGCGAGCACGGTAGCGCTCACCATGTCGGGCGTTCCGTCGTCCCAGCAGCGGCTCGCGTGCTCGCAGGCGCGGGTGGCGGTCTGCTCGGCGATGTAGAGCTCGGCGACGTGACGCGCGACGAGTTGGTGGGAGGCGAGTGGCACGCCGAACTGGTGCCGCGCGGTGGCGTGGGAGGCGACCGCTGCCAGACAGGCGCGCAGGATGCCGACACAGCCCCAGGCGACCGAGATACGGCCGTACGCGAGGGCGGTGGTCACGAGCAACGGCAAGGACGTTCCGTCGCCGCCGAGCAACTGATCGGCGGGGATCCGTACTCCTCGCAGGGTGACTTCGGCGTGGCCCGCGGCGCGGCAGCCCATCGGGTCTGCGACCCTTCGCACCCGGACACCGGGCGTGTCGGCGGGGATCACGACGGCGGCGGCTCCCTCGCCGTATCGTCCGAAGACGACGAGCAGGTCGGCGTAGTGGGCGGCGGTTACCCAGACCTTGTGACCGTCGACGACCAAGGTGTCGCCCTCGCTGCGGATGGTGGTGCGGATGGCCGAAAGGTCGCTGCCGGCCTCGAGTTCGCTGAAGCCCACGGCGGCGAGCTCGCCGGAGGTCAGGCGGGGCAGATAGGCGCGGCGCTGGGCCGTGGTGCCGAGGCGTTCGATGGTCCAGGCGGCCATGCCCTGGGAGGTCATGACGCTTCGCAGGGAGCTGCACAGGCTGCCGACGTGCGCGGTGAACTCCCCGCCGGCGAGGCTGCTCCAGCCCGGGCCCCCGTACTCGGTCGCGACACCGGCGCACAGTTGGCCTGTCGCGCCGAGTTCACGCAGCAGCGACTCAGGGATCAAGCCGTCCAGGTCCCAGCCCCCGGCCCGGTCGCCGACCAGGGCGGCGACGAAGGCGGCCGCGTCGGCGAACTCATCACTCACCGGCGTCTCCGTACGCGCCCTGGAGCCGGTGGACCAGGGATACCATGCTCCTGACGGTGCGAAAGTTGTCCAGCCTCAAATCCTTGCCGCGGACCGAGACGCCGTATCTCTTCTCCAGGTGTACGACGATCTCCATCGCGAAGAGCGAGGACAGCCCCCCGGAGGCGAAGAGGTCGGCGTCCTCCTGCCACACCTTCTTGGTCCGGCTGTGGAGAAAGTCCAGGAGTTCCTGTTCGGTGGTGCTTTCCGGTGACACGGTCACGACATATCTCCCTGGTAGGTGTAGAAGCCCCGGCCGGACTTACGGCCGATGTCACCGGCCCGCACCTTCTCCAGGAGAAGGTCGCAGGGCAGACAGCCCGGGTCCCCGGTGCGCTCGTGAAGCACCCGGAGTGAGTCGACAAGGTTGTCGATGCCGATGAGATCCGCGGTGCGCAGCGGGCCGGTGGCGTGGCCGAGGCAGCCCTGCATGAGGGTGTCGACGTCCTCGACGGTCGCGGTGCCCTCCTGAACCACGCGGGCGGCGTTGTTGATCATGGGATGGAGCAGTCTGCTGGTCACGAATCCCGGCGCGTCCCGCACTACGACCGGCTGCCGACGCAGCGCGCCGAGAAGGGAGTGGATGGCAGCCAGGGCCTGCTCGCCGGTGCGGGCGCCGCGGATCACCTCCACGGTGCGGATCAGGTAGGGCGGGTTCATGAAATGGGTGCCGATGACCTCCGCCGGACGTGCGGCCGCCGAAGCGAGTTCGTCGATGGGGATGGAGGAGGTGTTGGACACCAGGACCGTGCCGGGCGCCACCACGGCGGAGACCTCGGTAAGAACCTTCTCCTTGATGTCCGCGTCCTCCGTGACGGCCTCGACGACGGCGGTGGCACCGGCGGCGTCGGCAAGGTGGCCGCTGGTGGTCACGGTCACCTCGGGGGCGTGCTCGGGCAGTGCCCCCATGAGTCGGGCCAGGCGCAGTTCCCCGGCGATCCTGGACTCAGCGGCGGCGAGTTTCGCGTCGTTCACGTCGATGAGGGTGACAGGGACGCCGTGGCCGACCGCCAAGGTCGCGATGCTCGCGCCCATGACGCCAGCACCGAGGACGACGAGGTGGTGATGTGGTTGCTGCATATCGGCCGCCTACTCGCTTTGACTGTCCTCGAAGCGGGTGATCTGCGGTAACAGCCGCGCCCGCATGGCTTGATCGGTTACCCCGAGGCCGCGTTCGGGAGCGAGGGCGAGCACACCCACCTTCCCGCTGTGCTGGTTACGGTGCACGGCGTCGACCGCCCGACCGGTCTCGTGCAGCCTGTAGGACCTGGACAACGTGGGGTGAACCATTCCCTTGATGATGAGGCGGTTGGCCTCCCACGCCTCCCGATAGTTGGCGAAGTGGGTGCCGACCACCCGTTTGAGGTTCATCCACAGGTAACGGTTGTCGAATGCGTGGTCGTACCCGGACGTGGAAGCGCAGGTCACAATGGTGCCGCCACGCCGGGCCACGTAAACGCTGGCGCCGAAGGTCTCCCGGCCCGGGTGCTCGAAGACGATGTCGGGGTCCTCGCCGCCGGTCAGCTCGCGGATCTGCGCCCCGAAGCGGCGCCACTCCCTGGGGTCGGGCGTGGACTCGTCTCGCCAGAAGCGGTACCCCTCGGCCGACCGGTTGATGACGAACTCGGCCCCCATCGAGCGGACCAGGTCGGCCTTGGCCTCACTGGAGACGACGCAGACGGGGATACCTCCGCCGTTGAGCACGATCTGAGTGGCGTACGACCCGAGCCCGCCGGCCGCCCCCCAGATCAGCACGACGTCGCCCTGCTTCATGGCAGCACCGTTGCGCGAGACCAACTGACGGTATGCGGTCGAGTTCACCAGCTGTGAGCACGCCGCTTCCTCCCACGTGAGATGGGCCGGCTTGGGCATCAGCTGATTGGCCTTGACCAGGGCGATCTCCGCCAGCCCGCCGTAGTTCGTCTCGAAGCCCCAAATCCGCTGCTCGGGGTCGAGCATGCTGTCGCCATAACCGTCCGCGTCGTTCAGCTCGACGGAGAGACAGTGTGCGACCACCTCGGAGCCCGGCTTGAACTTGTGAACCCCGGAACCGACGCGCAAGACGACGCCGGACAGGTCCGAGCCGACGACGTGGAACGGCTGGTCGTGGCGGGCCGCCTCCGGTGCGGTGCGGGCGTACCGGGACAGGAAACGGAAGGTCGGGATGGGCTCGAAGAGCGCGCTCCACACCGTGTTGTAGTTGATGCTGCTGGCCATGACCGCCACCAGCACCTCGCCGGGCCCCGGTTCCGGTGTGGGCACGTCGAAGAGATGCAGCGAGTCGCTCGGGCTGCGGCAGGTGTCCTCGGCCCCGGCATACTTTTCCGCCTCCTCGGCCAGCAACACGACGCCCCGGTAGTGCTCGGGTAACGGCAGGGCCGCGTAGTCCTCACTGGTGGCCGTACCGGACATGATGGCATCGAGGATTTCTTTCACTGCGTTCCTTCCAGGGCGGGCCGGGCCAGCGGAAAGGGGCACCACGGCCTCCCTCGCTGGACGCTACGTGCGGACCCGCCGCCACAGCATCCCTCATGTTGGTAGAGCGGCTACCCGGCCTTCCGGGCCATGGGCCGGACGAGGAAGTTTTTCCCCGGACTCGCCGAGCCGGTCGTCGCCCCCTCCACCAGGATCCGGTTCCAGGAGCGGGCCAGTTCTACCCGGGAGGTCACGTCGAGCTTGCGAAAGATCTTCTTGAGGTGGAACGCCACCGTGTGCGGAGAGATATAGAGCTGGCTGCCCACTCTGCTGTTGGTGAGGCCCTCGCTGACGAGCTCGGCCACCGCGAACTCGGTGTCGGTGAGCTGACTGATCCGAGTCCGGCTACGGGCCGGTCGGCCGCCGTGGTCGTCGAGTTCACGCAGCCGGCTTTGCACCCGCGCCAGATCCCTGGAGGCCCCCGAGCCCAGATAGGCGCCGGCCGCGCGCCTGAGCAGGTCCACCGCCTGGCCGCGTTCGGCGACACGCTCCGAACGCACCCGGCTCGCGTCCTCCAGAGCGGACGCGCGGGCCCACGGATCCAAGTGCCGCTCGGACACAGCCTCCAGGGCAACCGCATCGCGTGCGTACAGCCCGGAGGCATGCTCGGCCGACGCTCGGACGCTGCGGAAGCTGCGGTTCATCACAGCGAGCCGGTGCATGACGCCGACGACGTGCCTGGCGAGATCGTCATCGCCGAGTCGCTGTCCGGCCCTGACCAGCCAGGGGGCCGCGGCCGGCTGAGACACCAACAACTCACGGATGAGCACGTCGTGACGGAGAACGCCCCTCAGGAGATGAGCCACGCTCTCCACGCCGTCACGAGCCTCCAGAGCCTGGGCAGCCGCCCAGACACACTGCCCCGGGATGAGGTTCTCCTGCCCGAGCAGCGCCGCGTCCCGCAGGTGGTTGGCATACAGCAATCCGGTCGTCAGGTCCAAGGCGCGGATAGAGCACACGGCCATGGTCACGTGTCCCCGCGGTAAGAGCCCACGGTTCCCCGTCTGAGCCGCCAGCCGCAGTCCCCCGTCAGCAGCCGCCACCGCCCTGGTGAGCTGGCCCCTGGCCAGGGAGATCTCCGCCTCGCAGATCAGCAGTGCGGCCTGCACCTCCGGCCGGTGCGGTCCCTGGACATCGGACTGCTCGCCGGCGAGCAACCGTGCGGCGGACCGGAGACCGCGGACGCGTGTCAGCAGCGTCGCGTACCAGATGCTCGTCTCAAACGACGGGTCACGGCCGGGGAACTCACACGATTCCCGTTTCGAAGCGGCGGCGGCTAAGCTCATGCTCATGCCAAGTCGTCCTTCGAGCCAGAAAGACGCTGATTGGGCTATAGAACGACCTCGCTCGGAGGACGACTCCGAAAGGCTTTGCTCGGGCATAATTGAATGGCGCAGGGCCACTACGAACCTCCGACGTGTATGCGGGTAGCCTGCTGAACTCCCGGGACGTCACCTTGATGTATCGGCCGTCTCTCGGGGCGCGTGTACGCCCTCCTCTCATCTCCCGCTACCTGTGTGGTCGGCCTTGGTCCACGCGGCAGAGAAACACCTCATGATTTAACCAACCTCCGGTTCGGAAAATTCACTAGTTTATCGGGCACCAAGTCGGCGCATCTGCGCCACGGCGGCGGTGCCGACGAGACGGTCTTCTGGCCCACACCAGATCTCCTTGACCACCAGGATCCGGCGTCGCCCGACGGCCACGCACCATGCGGCGATGTCGACGGGCCGCGGCTGACCTGTTTCGCGACCAGCACCAAGGGCGGCCAGCTCGCCGCCCTTGAACCGCGTCACCGCCGCCGGGCCCGCTGCGAAGACCGCATCCGAGGCGCCCGCAACACCGGTCTGCGCAACCTGCCCCCGCACCGGATGCCGATGCTCGCCCTGACCGGCACCACCCGCCGCCGTCGCTGGCTCCGCTTCACCACACCGGGAAGGTGGAACCCGGCGCCCACCCGACGCGAAACCGGGCCATCAACATGCCCCGCAAACACAGAGTCCCCGTCAGCAACCGACGAGGACTCATGAACGATCGAGGCTAGACAGCGAACGAGCAAGGAGGACTGTCTCGCGGTGGTTCACATGCATTGCTGAGTTTCGAGGCATCCCCATAGTGCGCATCAGCGGCCGAATCATTCGCGTACGAGAGCGGCACTTCGAAGCCTTTCCTAGCTGACTGCCGCCCACGGACTGCACCTGCCCTGACCGCATGCAGCCGAAGCGGAACGGCTGTACGCACTCCTGGTACGTGCGAGTTCTACCTGGGCACGGGCAAGACTGCGGCAGAGGAGGCCATCGAACGGTACGAGATCGCCGTCCGTCCACACCTCAATCCGCGCTGGGGCGGCCATCGTCTCGCCCCCATCCGGAAGGGGCAGGTCGAAGACTGGGGGCGAGCGGGTGGCATCAACACCAAGGCCGTGCCCATGCCCGATCACCTGGCTCGGCATCCGGCACCCTGACGAACCCTGCCGACGTTCCATGCCCCTCCCTGAGGTCCGGCTCGGTCCGGTTCCAACCGGGACGGAACGGGGCCGGTCTCCTGGAGAGAGAAAACCGCCGGCTGTGTTAACCGGACGTTAGCTCTCGGTCCGGAGGCTGTACGCCGCCCCCTGTCCGCACCGACGCTGCGTTGCGCGACGTCCGCCCCGCTCGGCGGCCGTCCGCATACCGCACGTATCAGGAGGCCCAGTGAGCGACACCGGCTCAGCGCAGCACCCCCGTACCCCCTGGCGAGCCGTGCTCGGCGGCTCGATCGGCAATCTCGTCGAATGGTTCGACTGGTTCGTCTACGCCAGCTTCGCCACCTATTTCGCCGGTGCCTTCTTCCCCAAGGGCAATGACACCGCGCAACTCCTCAACACCGCGGGCATCTTCGCCGTGGGGTTCTTCATGCGCCCGATCGGCGGCTGGCTGCTGGGCCGGTACGCCGACCGGCGCGGGCGCAAGGCCGCGCTCACCCTCACCGTGACGCTGATGTCGGCCAGCGCGCTGCTCATCGCCATCGCGCCGACGTACGACCAGGTGGGCTACTTCGGCGCGTTCATCCTGCTGGTGGCCCGGCTGCTGCAGGGTCTTTCGGTCGGCGGCGAGTACGCGGCCAGCGCCACCTATCTCACCGAGGCGTCCCAGCCGGGCCGCCGGGGCTTCGTCTCCAGTTTCCAGTACGTCTCCATGACGATGGGCCAGCTCATCGGCCTCGGGCTGCTGATCGTGCTCCAGCGCAGCATGTCCGAGGACTCGCTGCACTCGTACGGCTGGCGCATCCCCTTCATCGTGGGTGCCGTGGCCGCCGCGGTGGTGTTCTGGCTGCGGCGCAATCTGCTGGAGACCGAGGCGTACACCGAGGAGGAGGGCACCGGCCAAGGGTCGGCCGAGCGCGGGACCATCCGCCAGCTGCTGCGCCACCGCAAGGAGGCGGCGCTGGTCATCGCGCTGACCATGGGTGGCACGGTCGCGTACTACACGTACACCACGTATCTCACCAAGTACCTGTCGAACACCGCCGGGCTCAGCAAGTCCGACGCCTCGCTGGTGAGCTTCTGCGCGCTGTTCCTGTTCATGCTGATCCAGCCCGCGGCCGGATCGCTGTCGGACCGGATCGGCCGACGGCCCCTGCTGATCACCTTCGGCTTCGGCTCGATGCTCGGCACCGTGCCCATCATGACCGCGCTGTCCCACACCAGCACCTTCCTCGGCGCGCTGCTGCTCTCGCTCACGGCGCTGGTCATCATCACCGGCTACACCTCCATCAACGCGGTGGTGAAGGCCGAGCTGTTCCCCACCCATGTCCGGGCCCTCGGGGTGGCGCTACCGTACGCGCTGGCCAACGCGCTGTTCGGGGGCACGGCGGAGTATGTGGCGCTGTGGTTCAAGAAGGCCGGGGCCGAGTCCGGCTTCTACTGGTACGTCTCCGGTTGCGCCGCCGTCTCGCTCATCGTCTACCTCACGATGCGCGAGACCCGGGACACCGCCCTCACCAGGGAAGCGGCCGAGAAGGAGGCCGCCGAGGGCCGGCGGAAGACCGCTGTCTGAGCCCTCGGGCGGCCGCTTACCCTGAAGCATGCACGTTCTCCTGGTCGAAGACGACGACCGGCTGGCGGCCGCGCTGACCTCCGCGCTCGACCGGCTGGGGCACCAGGTCGTCCGCGCCGGGCGCGCGGACGACGCGCTCCGGCTCAAGGACGGCGCCGATTTCGTCCTGCTCGACCTGGGGCTGCCCGACATGGACGGGCTGGAGGCGCTGCGCAGGCTGCGCCGCGCCTCCGCCGTCCCGGTCATCGTGGTCACCGCCCGGACCGCCGAGCGGGACGTGCTCCGGTCCCTGCGCGGCGGCGCCGACGACTACCTGGTCAAGCCGTTCCGCACGGCGGAGCTGATCGCGCGCATGGAGGCCGTCGTCCGGCGCGGCACCCGGCCGCTCACGGCCGCCGGGCCGGTGATCGCGGTCGGCGGCGTACGGATCGACCTGGCCACCCGGCAGCTGGAGGTGGACGGCCACCCCGTCGCCCTCACCCGCCGGGAGTTCGACGTGCTGGCGCTGCTCGCCCGCGAACCCGGCGTCGTCCGCAGCCGCGAGGAGATCCTGGACGCGGTCTGGGGCGACCTGCTGCTGTCCGCGTCCCGCTCCCTCGACGTCCACATCGCCGGGATCCGCTCCAAGACCGGCCGTCCGGAGCTGGTGGAAACGCTGCGCGGCACGGGATACCGGCTGGGAACCGGCGGATGCACCTGAGGATCCTGACGGTCTACACCGTGCTCATCGCGTGCCTGGTGGCCGCGCTCGCGGTGCCCTTCGCCCGTGCGTACTCCTCCCACCGCACCGGGCAGCTGCTGCTGGAGCGGCGCGCGGACGCGACCCGCCTCGCCGAACTCGCCGACCAGGCGATCCGCGACGGGTACACCGCCGGGCTCGTCCAGGAGGTGTCCCGCTACCACCAGCTGTACGGCACCGAGGTGGAGATCCGCGGCCGGGACGGCGAGCGGGTCGCGGGCGGCGGCGCCTGGGAGCGTGAGCCCGCCGAGCGGGCGCTGTCCGGCCGTACGACCGGCAGCCTGCCCCTGGTCACCCCGTTCGGCCCGGCGTCGGTGACGATCGCCGAGCCGGTCGGCCGGGACGCCCAGGTCTCCGGTGTCGTGCTCATGCGGGTGGCCACGGCCACGGCCCGGCGTGAGGTGGCCCTCGTCTGGGCCGCCGTCGCGGGCGGTTCGCTGATCGCGGTGGCCTGCGCCCTGATCGCCGCGCGCCGGCTCGCCCGGTGGATCCTGCGGCCGGTCACCGAACTGGACCTCACCACCCGGGCGATCGCCGAGGGCCGGATGGATGCCCGGGTACACGACGGCGGCCACGGCCCCGCGGAGCTGCGGCTGCTGGAGCGGCGGTTCAACGCCATGGCCGACGCGGTCTCCACCGCCCTGGAGCGGCAGCGCGCCTTCGTCGCGGACGCCTCGCACGAGCTGCGCACCCCGCTGACCGTGCTGTCGCTGCGGCTGGAGAACCTGGAGCCGCATCTGCGCGCGAGCGGGAGCGGCGACTACGCCGAGGCGCTCGCGGAAGTCGACCGGCTGGCCGGACTGCTGGAAGACCTGCTGGAGCTGGCCCGGGTCGAGGCCGGGGCGGCGGACCCCGAGCCGATCCCGCCCGCGGCGCTCGCCGCGCGGCTGGGCACCTGGCGCGAGGTGCACGCGGCGCGGGGGCTGACCCTGGTGGTGGACGTCGACCGGGCGGGCCCGGACGCCCCGCCCCTGCCCGCCCCCGCCGCCCGGATCGCGGACATCGCGCTGGACAACTCGGCCAAGTTCGTGCCGTCCGGTGGCACGGTCACCGTCTCGCTCGACGCCGCCGGGGCGCTGCGGATCGCCGACGACGGGCCCGGGCTCACCCCCGAGCAGCTGGCCGCCGCCCTTGGCCGCTTCTGGCGCGCCCCGGACCACGGCAACGTCCCCGGCAGCGGGCTGGGCCTCGCCATCGCCGCCGAGCTGGCCCGCTCGTGCGGCGGCGAACTGACGCTCCGCGCCGGGGAGCCGCGGGGGCTGGTGGTGGAGTTGCGCCTGCCGGTCGGCTAGGAGCCGGGGCTTCCTCCCCCCCACCCCGCCCCTCCCCGAAACGGGGGACACCCCC
>NZ_JBVIZF010000075.1:0-15077 GCF_055591805.1 Streptomyces sp. NPDC041200
GTGCTGTTCTCCGGTGCGGCGGCCGTGTTCGGGGCACCGGGGCAGGCGAGCTACGCCGCGGCCAACTCCTTCCTTGAGGCGCTTGCTCAGCAGCGCGTGGCGCAGGGGCTCCCGGCCACCGCTCTGGCCTGGGGCCTGTGGGCTGGCGCGGGTATGGGCAGCGGGCTGGATGAGGTGGGTCTGCGGCGTATCGCGCGGGGCGGCGGCGCCCCGATCACCGCTGATGAGGGGCTTGCCCTCTTCGACGCGGCGCGCGCCGATGGCGCGGCGGTGTTGTTCCCGATGCGGATCGACTACGCGGGGCTGCGTTCTGAGGCTGTGGGGACGGGTGTGGTTCCGCCCCTGTTCCGTGGCCTGGTGCGGGCCCCGGTCCGGCGGGCGGCCACTGCGGCCGCCACCGCCGACGGCTCCACGCTCGTGCGGCGCCTGGCCGGGCTCGCGCGGCCCGAACGGGACCGTGAGCTGCTGGAGTTGGTGTGCGCGCGGGTCGCGGCGGTGCTGGGTTACGCGGGTCCGGAGGCGGTGGAGCCCGGACGGGCGTTCAGGGAGCTGGGCTTTGACTCGCTCACCGCGGTCGAGCTGCGCAATGATCTGAAGACGGTCACGGGGCTGAGGCTTCCGGCCACGCTGGTCTTCGACTACCCGACCCCGACCGCCCTCGCCGGTTATCTGCGAGACGAGCTGCTGGGCGCCGAGGAGGCCCTGGCACCCGCAGCCATCGGGCGTACGGGTGTGGTGTCGGCGGTGGACGACGACCCGATCGTGATCGTCGGGATGAGCTGCCGCTTCCCGGGCGGTGTGAGCACGCCCGAGGACCTGTGGGACCTCGTCGCGGCCGGTGGTGACGGCATCTCCGGCTTCCCTGCCGATCGCGGCTGGGACCTGGACGGCCTCTACAACCCGGACCCCGACCACACGGGTACGTCGTACACCCGCGAGGGCGGTTTCCTGCACGACGCCGCCGACTTCGACCCGGCGTTCTTCGGGATTTCGCCGCGCGAGGCCCTTGCGATGGATCCGCAGCAGCGGTTGCTGCTGGAGACATCGTGGGAGGCCTTCGAACGTGCGGGTATCGACCCGTCGACCGTGCGCGGCAGCCAGACCGGTGTCTTCGCGGGCGTCATGTACCACGACTACCTCGTCGGTACGGGCGAGATTCCCGAGGGTGTCGAGGGCTACATCGGCACGGGCAACGCGGGCAGCATTGCCTCCGGGCGGGTGGCGTACACCTTCGGGCTTGAGGGCCCGGCGGTGACCGTGGACACGGCGTGTTCGTCGTCGTTGGTGGCGCTGCACCTGGCCATCCAGGCGCTGCGGAGCGGTGAGTGCTCGATGGCGCTGGCCGGTGGTGTGGCGGTGATGGCCACGCCCGAGACGTTCGTGGACTTCAGCCGTCAGCGCGGCCTGGCGGCTGATGGCCGGTGCAAGTCGTTCGCGGCTGGTGCGGATGGCACGGGCTGGGGCGAGGGCGCGGGCATGCTGCTCGTGGAGCGGCTGTCGGACGCCCGTCGCCATGGGCACCCGGTGCTGGCGGTCGTGCGGGGCTCGGCGATCAACCAGGACGGTGCGTCCAATGGTCTGACGGCGCCGAATGGTCCGTCGCAGCAGCGCGTCATCCGGCAGGCGCTGGCCGCTGCCGGTCTCTCGGTTGGCGATGTGGACGCCGTGGAGGCGCACGGTACGGGTACGACGCTGGGCGACCCGATCGAGGCGCAGGCGCTGCTGGCCACGTACGGACGCGACCGGGATGGGGATCAGCCGCTGTGGTTGGGGTCCATCAAGTCGAACATCGGGCACACGCAGGCGGCGGCTGGTGTCGCGGGCATCATCAAGATGGTGATGGCCATGCGGCACGGTGTGCTGCCGCAGACCCTCCACGTCGACGCGCCGTCCTCGCAGGTCGACTGGGCGGAGGGCGCCGTCTCGCTGCTCACGGAGGCGCGGGAGTGGCCTGAGATCGAGGGCCGTCCGCGCCGTGCGGGTGTGTCGTCGTTCGGCATCAGTGGCACCAACGCGCACACCATCATCGAGCAGGCCCCGGCGATCGAGGCCCCGGTGACGGTGTCCGAGCCGGAGGCCTCCGGCGGTGTGCTGCCGTGGCCGCTGTCGGCCATGGGCCAGGAGGCGCTGCGTGACCAGGCCCGCCGTCTGCGCGACCGGCTGAGCGTCGCCGACGAGACGGACGATCTCGCCGACCTCGCCGACATCGGCTACACGCTGGCCACCGGGCGTACCGCGTTTGAGGACCGTGCGGTGCTGGTGGCCGATGGTCGTGAGGGCTTCCTGCGCGCTCTGGAGGCGTTGGCTTCCGGTGAACCGGCCACGGGTGTGGTGCAGGGTTCGCCGGTCGCGGGAAAGCTCGCCTTCCTGTTCACGGGGCAGGGGAGCCAGCGGCTGGGGATGGGTCGTGAGCTGTACGAGGCCTACCCGGTGTTCGCTGAGGCGCTGGACGCGGTGTGCGACGCGCTGGACGGGCATCTTGAGCGGCCGTTGAAGACGGTGCTGTTCGGGGACGATGCGGGGGTTCTGGACCAGACGGGGTTCACTCAGCCCGCGTTGTTCGCGGTGGAGGTGGCGCTGTTCCGGCTGGTGGAGGCGTGGGGTGTGCGGCCCGACTTCTTGTCCGGGCATTCGATTGGTGAGTTGGCTGCCGCGCATGTGGCGGGTGTGTTGTCGCTTGCGGATGCCGCTGCGTTGGTGGCGGCGCGTGGGCGGTTGATGCAGGAGCTTCCGGCGGGTGGCGCGATGGTCGCCGTCCAGGCGTCGGAAGAGGAAGTGGTGCCGCTGCTCGGTGGGGGTGTGAGCATTGCCGCCCTCAACGGGCCCACGTCGGTGGTCATCGCGGGTGACGAGGACGCCGTGGTGGAGGTCGCGGCGTCGTTCGAGGAGCGGGGTCGTAAGACCAAGCGGCTGACGGTGAGCCACGCGTTCCACTCGCCGCGTATGGACGGGATGCTGGACGCGTTCCGCGAGGTCGCGGAGGGGCTGTCGTATGAGGCCCCGCGCATTCCGATCGTGTCCAACCTGACCGGGGATGTCGTCTCCGCTGAGGAGATCACGTCTGCCGACTTCTGGGTGCGGCATGTCCGCGAGGCTGTGCGCTTCCTCGATGGTGTGCGCACTCTCGAGGCTCAGGGTGTGACCACCTGTCTCGAACTGGGCCCGGATGGTGTGCTGTCCGCGATGGGGCAGGACTGTCTCACCGAGGGCGACGCGACGGCTTTCGCCGCCGTTCTGCGTGAGGGGCGTTCGGAGGCCGTTTCGCTGGCCGGTGCTCTTGCCGCGTTGCAGGTCCGGGGCGTGGCCGTGGACTGGGAGGCGTTCTACGCCGGGGCCGGTGCGCGGCGGGTGGAGCTGCCGACATATGCCTTCCAGCGCCGTCGCTACTGGCTGGACGTGTCGACGGCCACCGCCACGTCCGGCGCCACGGCGCTGGACGCGGTGGACGCCCGTTTCTGGGAGGCGGTGGAGCGCGGGGATCTGGAGTCGCTCACCGCGACGCTGGGTCTTGGCGCCGAGGACAACGAGGCGCTGGAGGCGCTGCTGCCGTCGATGTCGCTGTGGCGGCGGCGGCAGTCGGAGCGTTCGACGGTGGACGGCTGGCGTTACCGGGTGTCGTGGAAGCCGGTCACCGACCGCGCTACCGCTTCCCTGAGCGGCCGTTGGCTGGTCGTCGTACCGGCTGAGGCAACGGGGTCCGCGTGGGTCGCCGGGGTCGTCGGGATGCTGAACGACCGTGGTGTCGACGTGGCGCGGGTCGAGCTGACCGCCGACGAGGACCGGGCGGCGGTGGCCGCACAGCTGACCGACGCCGTTGCGACCGGCGACGACGTGACCGGTGTGGTGTCCCTGCTGGCCCTCGCCGAGGGTGACGCGCTGCTGCGTACGGTCGCGCTGACCCAGGCGCTCGGCGATGCGGGCGTCGGTGCGCCGCTGTGGGTGGCCACGCGGGGCGCGGTGGCTGTGGGCCGTTCGGACGGCGGGGCGGTCATCCCGGATCAGGCGCAGCTGTGGGGCGTGGGCCTGGCGGCGGCGCTGGAGCTGCCCGAGCGCTGGGGTGGTTTGGTCGATCTGCCGGAGACGGCTGATGAGCGCGCGGTGGCGCGGCTGGCGGAGGTGCTGGCCGGGGTCGGCGGTGAGGACCAGGTCGCGGTCCGTGCGTCGGGTGTCTTCGGGCGTCGGCTGGTGCGTGCTTCGGTGTCCGCGTCGTCGGGTGGCTCGTGGCGTCCGGGCGCGGGGTCTGTGCTGGTCACGGGCGGTACGGGTGCGCTGGGTGCGCGCGTGGCTCGCTGGCTGGTGGCGCAGGGCGCCGAACATGTGGTGCTGACCAGCCGTCGTGGGCTGGAGGCTCCGGGTGCGGTGGAGCTGCGGGATGAGCTGTCGGCGTCGGGCGCTCGGGTGACGGTGGCCGCGTGTGATGTGGCCGACCGCGATGCGCTTGCGGAGCTGTTGGCCTCCCTGCCGGAGGAACTGCCGCTGACCGGTGTGTTCCACACGGCGGGTGTGCTGGACGACGGGGTGCTGGACTCGCTCACCCCGGAGCGCTTTGCGACTGTGCTGCGGGTGAAGGTGGCCGCGGCGGCGCATCTCGATGAGCTGACGCGTGGGCTGGATCTGTCGGCGTTCGTGCTGTTCTCCTCGATCAGTGGCACGTTCGGTGCCGCCGGACAGGGCAACTACGCTGCCGCCAATGCCTCGTTGGACGCGTTGGCTGAGCGCCGGCGTGCTGAGGGGCTGCCTGCCACGTCGATCGCCTGGGGCCCGTGGGCCGAGGGCGGCATGGCCGCGGACGACGGTCTGGAGCAGCGGCTGCGCCGTGGCGGTCTGCCGCCGATGGATGCCGAGGTGGCGGTTGCCGCTCTCCAGCGGGCGCTGGACCTGGACGACGCGGCGGTGGCTGTCGCGGACATCGACTGGGCCCGGTTCGCACCGGACTTCACTGCCGTACGGCCGAGCCGCCTGATCGCGGACTTCGCGGAGTTCGCGGGCGTGGCGCAGTCGGGGCAGGACACCGGTGGCGCGTCTGACGGTGGCGGGCTGGCCGGGCGGCTGGCTGGGCTGGGTGAGGCTGAGCGGGACCGGTTGCTGCTGGATGTGGTCCGTAGCCAGGTGGCCGCGGTACTGGGCCATGACGGTTCGGAGTCGATCGGGGTCGAGCGGGCCTTCAGCGAGCTGGGCTTCGACTCGCTCACCGCCGTCGAACTCCGCAACCGGCTGAACGCGGCGACGGGTGTCCAGCTTCCCGCGACCTTGATCTTCGACTACCCGACGGCGTCGGCTCTCGCGGACTATCTGCGGACCGAGCTGCTGGGCGTGGACGTGGCGGTGTCCGGTGGTGTGGTGGCGCCGACGGTTGCTGTGGCTGACGATCCGATCGCGATCGTGGCGATGAGCTGCCGTTTCCCGGGCGGGGTGCGTTCACCCGAGGAGCTGTGGCAGCTGCTGTCGTCGGGTGGGGACGCGATCGCGGAGTTCCCGTCCGACCGTGGCTGGGACCTGGCCGGGCTGTATGACCCGGAGCCGGGCCGTCAGGGGACGTCGTACACGCGTGAGGGTGGATTCCTTTACGACGTTGCCGACTTCGACGCGGCGTTCTTCGGGATCTCGCCGAGGGAAGCCCTTGCGATGGATCCGCAGCAGCGGTTGCTGCTGGAGACCTCGTGGGAGGCGTTCGAGCGGGCAGGCATTGACCCGGCCACGGTGCGTGGCCAGCAGGTCGGTGTCTTCGCCGGGACCAACGGACAGGACTACCTGTCGCTCGAGCGGGCGTCTGAGGGGCTTGAGGGCCACTGGGGCACGGGTAACGCGGCGAGTGTGGTGTCGGGCCGGGTGGCGTACACCTTCGGGCTGGAGGGCCCGGCGGTGACGGTGGACACCGCGTGTTCGTCGTCGCTGGTGGCGCTGCACATGGCGGTGCAGGCGCTGCGGAGCGGTGAGTGCTCGATGGCGCTGGCCGGTGGTGTCACGGTGATGTCCACTCCCGACAACTTCATCGACTTCAGCCGTCAGCGCGGACTGGCCGCGGACGGTCGGATCAAGGCCTTCGCGGCCGGTGCGGATGGCACCGGTTGGGGTGAGGGCGCGGGCATGCTGCTGGTGGAGCGGCTGTCGGACGCGCGGCGCAACGGCCATCCGGTGCTGGCGGTCGTGCGGGGTTCGGCGATCAACCAGGATGGCGCGTCGAATGGTCTGACGGCGCCGAACGGTCCGTCGCAGCAGCGCGTCATCCGGCAGGCGCTGGCCGGTGCGGGGCTGTCGCCCGCTGACGTGGATGCGGTGGAAGCCCACGGTACGGGGACGACGCTGGGCGACCCGATCGAGGCGCAGGCGCTGCTGGCCACGTACGGACGTGACCGGTCCGACCAGCCGTTGTGGCTGGGGTCTATCAAGTCGAACATCGGGCACACGCAGGCGGCGGCTGGTGTCGCGGGCATCATCAAGATGGTGCTGGCCATGCGGCACGGTGTGTTGCCGCAGACGCTGCATGTGGATCAGCCGTCGCCGCACGTCGACTGGTCGGCGGGTTCGGTGTCGCTGCTGACGGAGCGGGTGGAGTGGCCGGAGACCGGCGGTCCGCGCCGCGCGGGCGTGTCCGCGTTCGGTATCAGCGGTACCAACGCGCACACCATCATCGAGCAGGCGCCGCCGGTCGATGAGCCGGGTGGGGTGGCCGAGCCGCGTGGTCTCGGGGGTGTGCTGCCGTTCGTGCTGTCGGCGAAGAACGCCGAGGCGCTGCGGGAGCAGGCCGTGCGTCTGCGCACGCACATCGAGACGCGGCCGGAGTCGGTGCTGCTCGATGTCGCTCACGCCCTGGCTGTCGGTCGTGCCGCTCTGGAGCGGCGTGCGGTGCTCAGCGTTGGTGACCGCGACGAGCTGCTGCGGACGCTTGACGCTCTGGCAGCGGGCGAGTCCGCGTCGGGAGTGGTCGAGGGGACGGTTGCCGAGGGCAAGGTGGCGTTCCTGTTCACGGGGCAGGGCAGCCAGCGGCTGGGGATGGGCCGTGAGCTGTACGACGCCTTCCCGGTGTTCGCGGATGCCTTGGACGCGGTGTGTGCGCATCTGGATCTGCACCTTGAGCGGCCGCTGCGGGATGTGCTGTTCGGGGATGACGCCGAGGCGCTGGACCAGACCCGGTTCACCCAGCCCGCGCTGTTCGCCATCGAGGTGGCGCTGTTCCGTCTCGTCGAGGCATGGGGTGTGAAGGCGGACTTCCTGTCCGGGCACTCCATTGGTGAGTTGGCTGCCGCGCATGTGGCGGGTGTGCTGTCGCTTGCGGATGCGTGCACGCTGGTGGCCGCGCGTGGGCGTCTGATGCAGGAGCTTCCGGCCGGTGGCGCGATGATCGCGGTGCAGGCGTCGGAAGACGAGGTGGCGCCGCTGCTCGGTGAGCGGGTGAGCATTGCCGCCCTCAACGGCCCGTCGTCCGTGGTCATCGCGGGTGACGAGGACGCTGTGGTGGAGGTCGCGGCGTCGTTCGAGGAGCGGGGTCGTAAGACCAAGCGGCTCGCGGTGAGCCACGCGTTCCACTCGCCGCGCATGGACGGGATGCTGGAGGCGTTCCGTGAGGTCGCGGAGGGTCTTTCGTACGAGGCTCCGCGCATCCCGATCGTGTCGAACCTTACCGGGGATGTCGTCTCCGCCGAGGAGATCGCGACCGCTGACTTCTGGGTGCGGCATGTCCGCGAGGCCGTTCGCTTCCTGGATGGCATACGGACGTTGGAAGCGCAGGGCGTGACGACCTTCGTCGAGCTGGGCCCCGATGGGGTGCTCACCGCCATGGCGCAGGAGTGCGTGACCGGCGACGACGACGCCGCGTTCGCGGCCGTGCTGCGCAAGGATCGTCCCGAGGCCGAGGCGCTGTTGTCGGCCGTCGCGCGGGCGCATGTGCGGGGCGTGACGCCGGACTGGACGGCTGTCTTCACCGGTGCGGGCGCCGCCCGGATCGAGTCGGCCGAGCTGCCGACGTATGCCTTCCAGCGCCAGCGGTACTGGGCCGACGCCCCGGCCCCGGCGGCTGTGGTGGCGGAGACCGGGCCGGGATCTGCTGTTGATGGGCGGTTCTGGGATGTCGTGGAGCGTGGGGATGTAGCCGCGCTGGCTGCGGAGTTGGAGGTGGACCCGGAGCTGCCGTTGGGCGAGGTGCTGCCTGCGTTGTCGTCGTGGCGGCGGCAGGAGGCTGTGCGTTCGGCGGCGGATGGCTGGCGTTACCGGGTGTCGTGGAAGCCGGTGACCGAGCGGTCGGCTGTTGCTGGGGCGTTGGGTGGTTGCTGGGTGGTGGTCGTCCCGGCGGGTGAGGCCGGGGGCGAGTGGTCCGCGGGTGTGGCGCGGATGCTTGCCGGGCGTGGCGTTGATGTGTGCGTGGTCGAGCTGGACGCTGTGGACCGGGCCGGGGCGGCGGATGAGCTGCGTACGGTGGTGGGCGACGGCGCGGTGACGGGTGTGGTGTCGCTGCTGGCCCTGGCGGACGACGGCGATGGTCTGCTGCGTACGGCTGTTGTGACGCAGGCCTTGGGCGACGCGGGTGTCGGTGCGCCGCTGTGGGTGGCCACGCGGGGTGCGGTGGCCGTGGGTCGTTCGGACGGGGCGGTCAGCCCGGTGCAGGCGCAGGTGTGGGGTCTGGGCCGGGTGGCGGCGCTGGAGCTGCCGGAGCGCTGGGGTGGTCTGGTCGATCTGCCGGAGTCGGTGGATGATCGTGCCCTGGCGCGGCTGGCGGGTGTGCTGGCCGGGGCCGGTGGTGAGGACCAGGTCGCGGTGCGCGCCTCGGGCGTGTTCGGACGTCGGCTGGTGCGGGCGTCGGCGTCCGCGTCGTCCGTCGACGGCTCCTGGACGCCGGGTGCCGGTACGACGCTGGTGACGGGCGGTACGGGTGCGCTGGGCGCGCACCTGGCCCGCTGGCTGGTGGCGCAGGGCGCCGGGCATGTGGTGCTGACCAGCCGTCGTGGGCTGGAGGCTCCGGGTGCGGTGGAGCTGCGGGATGAGCTGGTGGAGTCGGGTGCCCGGGTGACGGTCGCCGCGTGTGATGTGGCGGACCGGGACGCGCTCGCCGAGCTGCTGGCCGGGCTTCCGGCGGAGCTTCCGCTGACCGCTGTTGTGCATGCCGCCGGTGTGCTGGACGACGGTGTGGTGGACGCGCTGGACGCCGAGCGCTTGGAGCGGGTGCTGCGTGCCAAGGCTGCCTCCGCGCAGAACCTCCACGAGCTGACGCGTGACCTGGATCTTTCGGCGTTCGTGCTCTTCTCGTCCCTCAGCGGTTCGGTCGGTACGACCGGGCAGGGTAACTATGCGGCGGCCAATGCGCATCTGGATGCGCTGGCCGAGCGTCGGCGTGCCGAGGGGCTGCCTGCCACGTCGATTGCCTGGGGCCCGTGGGCCGAGGGTGGTATGGCTGCGGACGAGGCGCTGGAGCGGCGGATGCGCCGTGACGGGGTGCCGCCGATGGCGCCCGAATCGGCGCTCGCCGCGCTGCAGCGGGCGCTGGATCTCGATGACGTCGCCGTGACGGTCGCGGACATCGACTGGGAGAGCTTCGCCCGCACCCTCACCGTCGTCCGGCCGAGCCCGCTGATCGCCGATCTTCCGGAGGTCGGGACGCGTGGCGCGACTGACGCCGAGAGCGGACAGGTCGTCACCGACGCCAACTCCGCCTCGCCGCTCAGCGAGCGGCTGAGCGGTCTCCCGAGGCCCGAACAGGACCGCGAGCTGCTGGAGTTGGTGCGTGCGCAGGTCGCGTCGGTGCTGGGGCATGGCGGGGCCGAGGCGGTCGAGGGCGGGCGTGCCTTCAAGGAGCTGGGTTTCGACTCGCTGACCGCCGTTGAACTCCGCAACCGGCTGAACGCGGCGACCGGGCTGAAGCTGTCCGCCACGCTCATCTACGACTACCCGAACGCGGCCGTCCTGGCCGATCACCTGCGGACCGAGCTGCTGGGCGCGGATGCGGCGGTGTCCGGTGGTGTGGTGGCGCCGACGGTTGCCGTGGCTGACGATCCGATTGCGATCGTGGCGATGAGCTGCCGTTTCCCGGGCGGGGTGCGTTCGCCCGAGGAGCTGTGGGAGCTGCTGTCGGCGGGTGGGGACGCGATCGCGGAGTTCCCGTCCGACCGTGGCTGGGACCTGGCCGGGCTGTACGACCCGGACCCGGAGCGTCAGGGGACGTCGTACGCGCGTGAGGGTGGATTCCTCTACGACGCCGGGGACTTCGACGCGGCGTTCTTCGGGATTTCGCCGCGCGAGGCCCTCGCCATGGACCCGCAGCAGCGGTTGCTGCTGGAAACGTCGTGGGAGGCGTTCGAGCGGGCAGGCATTGACCCGGCCACGGTGCGTGGCCAGCAGGTCGGAGTCTTCGCCGGGACGAACGGCCAGGACTACCTGTCGCTGCTGATGCAGGCGCCCGAGGGCCTGGAGGGCCACTTGGGCACGGGCAACGCGGCGAGCGTGGTGTCGGGCCGGGTGGCCTACACCTTCGGCCTTGAGGGGCCTGCCGTCACCGTCGATACTGCGTGTTCGTCGTCGCTGGTCGCGCTGCACATGGCGGTGCAGGCGCTGCGGAGTGGTGAGTGCTCGATGGCGCTGGCCGGTGGTGTCACGGTGATGTCCACTCCCGACAACTTCATCGACTTCAGCCGTCAGCGCGGGCTGGCGGCCGATGGTCGGATCAAGGCCTTCGCGGCCGGTGCGGATGGCACGGGCTGGGGCGAAGGCGCGGGCATGCTGCTCGTGGAGCGGCTGTCGGACGCGGAGAAGAACGGCCATCCGGTGCTGGCGGTCGTGCGGGGTTCGGCGATCAACCAGGATGGCGCGTCGAATGGTCTGACGGCGCCGAACGGTCCGTCGCAGCAGCGCGTCATCCGGCAGGCGCTGGCCGGTGCGGGGCTGTCGGCCGGTGACGTGGATGTGGTCGAGGCGCACGGTACGGGTACGACGCTGGGTGACCCGATTGAGGCGCAGGCGCTGCTGGCCACGTACGGGCAGGAGCGGGATGGGGACCGGCCGTTGTGGCTGGGGTCCATCAAGTCGAACATCGGGCACACGCAGGCGGCGGCTGGTGTCGCGGGCATCATCAAGATGGTGCTGGCCATGCGGCACGGTGTGCTGCCGCGGACGCTGCATGTGGATGAGCCGTCGCCGCACGTCGACTGGTCGGCGGGTGCGGTGTCGCTGCTGACGGAGCAGACGGAGTGGCCGGAGACCGGCCGCCTGCGCCGCGCCGGTATCTCCTCGTTCGGCATCAGTGGCACCAACGCGCACACCATCATCGAGCAGGCCCCGGTCCCGGCCCTTGCGGCCGCTCCGGCCGAGGAGCCCGCGTCGCGTGAGCTGACGGCGCTGCCGTGGCTGCTGTCGGCGAAGGACGGGCAGGCTCTGCGCGCCCAGGCCGTTCAGCTGGCCGCCCACCTCCGGGCCCATCCCGAACTGACCGCGACCGACCTCGCCTTCTCGCTTGCCACCGGCCGCGCCACGCTGGAACAGCGTGCGGCGCTCGTCACCACTGACCGTGAGACGTTCCTCGCGGGCCTGGACGGGCTGGAGCGGGGCGAGTCTGCCCCGGGCCTGATCGAGGGCTCGGCGGTTGAGGGCAAGGTGGCGTTCTTGTTCACGGGGCAGGGCAGCCAGCGGCTGGGGATGGGCCGTGAGCTGTACGACGCCTTCCCGGTGTTCGCGGATGCCTTGGACGCGGTGTGTGCGCATCTGGATCTGCACCTTGAGCGGCCGCTGCGGGATGTGCTGTTCGGGGATGACGCCGAGGCGCTGGACCAGACCGGTTTCACCCAGCCCGCGCTGTTCGCGGTGGAGGTGGCGCTGTTCCGGCTGGTGGAGGCGTGGGGCGTGCGGCCCGACTTCCTCTCCGGCCACTCCATCGGTGAGCTGGCTGCCGCGCATGTGGCGGGTGTGCTGTCGCTCGCGGACGCTGCGAAGCTGGTGGCCGCGCGTGGGCGTCTGATGCAGGAGCTTCCGGCCGGTGGCGCGATGATCGCCGTCCAGGCGTCGGAAGACGAGGTGCTGCCGCTGCTCGGCGAGCGGGTGAGCATTGCCGCCCTCAACGGGCCCACGTCGGTGGTCATCGCGGGTGACGACGATGCTGTGGCTGAGGTCGCGGCGTCGTTTGAGGCGCGGGGTCGTAAGACGAAGCGGCTCGCGGTGAGCCACGCGTTCCATTCGCCGCGTATGGACGGGATGCTGGAGGCGTTCCGTGAGGTCGCGCAGGGGCTGACGTATGAGGCTCCGCGGATTCCGATCGTGTCGAACCTGACCGGTGATGTCGTCTCCGCTGAGGAGATCGCGTCTGCCGACTTCTGGGTGCGGCATGTCCGCGAGGCCGTGCGTTTCCTGGATGGTGTGCGGACGTTGGAAGCGCAGGGCGTGACGACGTTCGTGGAGCTGGGCCCCGATGGGGTGCTCACCGCGATGGCGCAGGAGTGTGTGTCCGGCGAGGATGCCGGGTTCGTGGCCGCGCTGCGCAAGGGGCGGGTGGAGGCTGAGTCGGTGACGGCTGCCCTCGCCACGCTGCAGGTCCGTGGTGTGGCCGTGGACTGGGAGGCGTTCTACGCCGGGGCTGGTGCGCGGCGCGTGGAGCTGCCGACGTATGCCTTCCAGCGCAGCCGCTTCTGGCTGGACGTGTCGACGGCCACCGCCACCGCCACCGCCGGTGCCACGGCGCTGGACGCGGTGGACGCCCGTTTCTGGGAGGCCGTGGAGCGCGGGGATCTGGAGTCGCTTACCGCGACGTTGGGCCTCGGCGCGGAGGACAATGGCGCGCTGGAAGCTCTGTTGCCCTCGATTTCGTCGTGGCGACGGCGTCAGTCGGAGCGTTCGACGGTGGACGGCTGGCGCTATCGGGTGTCGTGGAAGCCGGTCACCGACCGCGCTGCCGCTTCCCTGAGCGGCCGTTGGCTCGTGGCGGTACCGGCGGGGTCGGTCGAGGACACATGGGTCGTCGGTGTCGTCGGGATGCTGAACGACCGTGGTGTCGACGTGGCGCGGGTCGAGCTGGCTGCCGACGCGGACCGTGCCGCAGTGGCGGCGCGGCTGGCCTCGGCTGTTGGTGACCAGGCCGTGACCGGTGTGGTGTCTCTGCTGGCCCTCGCCGAGGGTGAGGCGCTGCTGACCACGGCGGCGCTGACGCAGGCCCTGGGCGATGCGGGTGTCGGTGCGCCGTTGTGGGTGGCCACGCGGGGTGCGGTGGCCGTGGGCCGTTCTGATGGCGCGGTCAGCCCGGTGCAGGCGCAGGTGTGGGGTCTGGGCCGGGTGGCGGCGCTGGAGCTGCCGGAGCGCTGGGGTGGTCTGGTCGATCTGCCGGAGTCGGTGGATGAGCGCGCGCTGGCGCGGCTGGCGGGTGTGCTGGCCGGGGTCGGCGGTGAGGACCAGGTCGCGGTCCGTGCGTCGGGCGTGTTCGGACGCCGACTGGTGCAGGCAACCGCGTCGTCCGTCGACGGCTCCTGGATGCCGGGTGCCGGTACGACGCTGGTGACGGGCGGCACGGGTGCGCTGGGCGCGCACGTGGCCCGCTGGCTGATCGACAAGGGCGCCGGGCATGTGGTGCTGACCAGCCGTCGTGGGCTGGAGGCTCCGGGTGCGGCGGAGCTGCGGGATGAGCTGGCCGCCTCCGGTGCTCGGGTGACGGTCGCCGCGTGTGATGTGGCGGACCGGGACGCGCTCGCGGAGCTGCTGGCCGGGCTTCCGGCGGAGCTTCCGCTGACCGCCGTCGTCCATGCGGCCGGTGTGCTGGACGACGGCGTACTGGATTCGCTCACTCCCGAGCGGTTCGCCTCGGTGCTCCGGGCGAAGGTCGACGCCGCGTTCCATCTGGACGAGCTGACGCGTGACCTGGACCTTTCGGCGTTTGTGCTCTTCTCGTCCATCAGCGGTTCGGTGGGCGCGGCCGGGCAGGGCAACTACGCGGCGGCCAATGCGTATCTGGACGCGCTGGCCGAGCGTCGGCGTGCTGAGGGGCTGTCTGCCACGTCGATCGCCTGGGGCCCGTGGGCCGAGGGTGGTATGGCTGCGGACGAGGCGCTGGAGCGGCGGATGCGCCGTGACGGGGTGCCGCCGATGTCGCCCGAGTCGGCCGTCGCCGCGCTGCAGCGGGCGCTGGATCTCGATGACGTCGCCGTGACGGTCGCGGACATCGACTGGGACCGGTTCCTCGGCGGGTTCACCGCCGTGCGGTCGAGCGTGCTGTTCGGCGAGTTGCCTGCGGCGCGTCCGGTGTCGGAGAGCGCGGGTGCGCCGCGTCCGGCCGCCACCGCCGGGACCGGGACGCTGGCCGAGCGGCTGTCCGGTCTTACGGAGACCGAGCGCGTGCAGACGCTGCTGGAGTTGGTGCGTGCGCAGGTCGCGTCGGTGCTGGGGCATGGCGGGGCCGAGGCGGTCGAGGGCGGGCGTGCCTTCAAGGAGCTGGGCTTCGACTCGCTGACCGCCGTTGAACTCCGCAACCGGCTGAACGCGGCGACCGGGCTGAAGCTGTCCGCCACGCTCATCTACGACTACCCGAACGCGGCCGTCCTGGCCGATCACCTGCGGACCGAGCTGCTGGGCGCGGACGTGGCGGTGTCCGGTGGTGTGGTGGCGCCGACGGTTGCCGTGGCTGACGATCCGATCGCGATCGTGGCGATGAGCTGCCGTTTCCCGGGCGGGGTGCGTTCGCCCGAGGAGCTGTGGGAGCTGCTGTCGTCGGGTGGGGACGCGATCGCGGAGTTCCCGTCCGACCGTGGCTGGGACCTGGATGGGCTGTATGACCCGGACCCGGAGCGACAGGGGACGTCGTACGCGCGTGAGGGCGGTTTCCTCTACGACGTTGCCGACTTCGACGCGGCGTTCTTCGGGATTTCGCCGCGCGAGGCCCTCGCCATGGACCCGCAGCAGCGGTTGCTGCTGGAGACCTCGTGGGAGGCGTTCGAGCGCGCGGGCATCGACCCGGGTGCCCTGCGGGGTCAGCAGGTCGGTGTCTTCGCCGGGACCAACGGACAGGACTATCTGTCGCTGCTTGAGCGGGCGTCTGAGGGGCTTGAGGGCCACTGGGGCACGGGTAACGCGGCGAGTGTGGTGTCGGGCCGGGTGGCGTACACCTTCGGGCTGGAGGG
>NZ_JBVIZF010000076.1:0-14982 GCF_055591805.1 Streptomyces sp. NPDC041200
TGGAAAGCGTGCGAGACCGACAGACGGCGCGTCTTACGGTCCTTGAACCGCTCGGCCACCACCGCCACCGCGTCAGCAGCACCCGAAATCACCACTGACGACGGGCCGTTGACGGCAGCGAGCCCCACCTCACCGCCCAGCAGCGGCACCACTTCCTCCTCGGTGGCCTGGATCGCCACCATGGCTCCACCAGGCGGCAGCGCCCCCATCAGCCGACCCCGCGCCGTGATCAGCCGCGCGGCATCCTCCAAGCTCAGCACTCCCCCGACATGGGCCGCCGCCAGCTCCCCGATGGAATGGCCGACGAGGAAGTCCGGCCGCAGTCCCCAGGACTCAAGGAGCCGATACAGCGCCACCTCCAGCGCGAAGATGGCGGGCTGGGTGAACTCCGTACGCTCCAACGCCGCCTCATCCTCACCCCACATCACCTCCCTCAACGGCAGCCCCGACGCCTCACACACCGCGTCGAACGCCACCGCGAACACCGGGAACACCTCATACAACTCCCGCCCCATCCCCAGGCGTTGACTCCCCTGCCCGGTGAACAGAAACGCCAGCTTGCCCTCGCGGGCCCTGCCGGTGACGACGGACGGCGACGGGGCCCCCCGGGCCAGCGTGGTGAGGCCCGTGAGGAGGGCCGTACGGTGGTCGGCGACGATCGCCGCACGGTGTTCGAGGGCCGCGCGGCCGGTTGCCAGCGACAAGGCCACGTCCGTGGGGGCCAGTTGCGGGCGTTCCTCCAAGTGGGAGTGGAGGTGTTCGGCCTGGGCCCGGAGCGCCTCCGGACTCCTGGCCGACAGGGTCCACAGAACGGGCCCCGCGCTCCCCACGGCCGGCGGGGCGTCCTCGTCAGCGGGCGGCGCCTCCTCGATGATGACGTGGGCGTTCGTCCCGCTGATCCCAAAGGACGACACCCCCGCGCGGCGCGGGCGCCCCTCGTCCGGCCACTCCCGCGCCTCGGACAGCAGCCGGACCGCGCCCGCCGTCCAGTCCACCTGCGGGGTCGGCTCGTCCACGTGCAGCGTCCTCGGCATGACACCATGCCGCATCGCCTGGACGACCTTGATGATGCCCGCCACGCCCGCCGCGGCCTGGGTGTGGCCGATGTTCGACTTGATCGAGCCGAGCCACAGCGGGCGGTCCCGCTCCTGGCCGTACGTGGCGAGCAGCGCCTGCGCCTCGATCGGATCGCCCAGCGTCGTCCCCGTGCCGTGCCCCTCGATGAGATCGACCTGGTCGGCGGAGATCCGGGCGTGGGCCAGAGCCTGCTTGATCACACGTTGCTGGGATGGGCCGTTGGGGGCGGTCAGGCCATTGCTCGCGCCATCCTGGTTCAGGGCGCTCCCTCGTACGACCGCCAGCACCGGGTGGCCGTTGCGGCGCGCGTCCGACAGCCGCTCGACCAGGAGCATCCCCACGCCCTCGCCCCACCCGGTGCCATCGGCGGCCGCCGCGTACGACTTGCAGCGGCCGTCGGGTGCCAGACCGCGCTGGTGGCTGAATTCGACGAACGTCTCCGGCGTCGCCATCACGGTGACGCCGCCCGCGAGGGCGAGGGTGCATTCGCCCGACCGCAGCGCCTGGACCGCCCAGTGCAGGGCGACCAGGGAGGACGAGCAGGCGGTGTCGACGGTGACGGCCGGGCCCTCCAGGCCGAGGGCGTACGCGACACGGCCGGAGGCGATCGCGCCCGTACTGCTGTTGTAGGTGTAGTCGTGGTACATCATCCCGGCGAACACACCGGTCGGGCTGCCCCTCAGTGTCGTCGGATCGATCCCCGCCCGCTCCAGCACCTCCCAGGACGCCTCCAGCAGCAACCGCTGCTGCGGATCCATGACCATCGCCTCGTTCGGCGCGATCCCGAAGAACTCGGCGTCGAAGTCGGCCGCGTCGTACAGGAACGCTCCTTCCCTGCTGTACGTCTTGCCGGGGCGGCCGGGCTCGGGATCGTAGATGCCCGGCTCGTCCCAGCCACGGTCGGTGGGAAAGCGCGAGACGGCGTCCGTCCCGTCGGCGACCAGCCGCCACAGCTCCTCGGGCGAGGCCGCGCCGGGGTAGCGGCAGCTCATCGCCACGATCGCGATGGGTTCGCGGGAGGCGGCCCGCAGGGCGCGGTTGCGGGCGCGCAGACTCTCGGTCTCCTTGAGCGACGCGCGCAGCGCCGCCACGAGTTTGTGGTCGGTGTCGGCCATCGTGTCCTCAGGCTTCTCGCGTCGCGTCGTCCAGGGCGGTGTCCTGCAGCGCCATGCTGATGAGGGTTTCGGTGTCCATCGCGTCGATCGCGTCCTGCTGCTCCGGCACGGAAACGGGCACGGGCGCGGACGTGGCGGGAGCGGCACCGGCGAGTTCGAGCAGGGTGTCCATCAGGCCCGCGTCGTGCAGCCGGGTGAGCGGGATCGAGGCGAGCAGACGGCGGACCGTCTCCTCCTCGTCGGCGCCCGCGCCGCCGTCGGCGTCGTCGGGCGCCAGTTCCGCGGTGAGGTGTTCGGCCAGCACCCGGGCGTTGGGGTAGTCGAAGAGCAGGGTGGGTGGCAGCCGCAGCCCGGTGGCGGCGTTGACGGCGTTGCGGAATTCGACCGCCCCCAGCGAGTCGAATCCGAGGTCACCGAAAGCCCGCTCGGGTTCTATGGCCTCCGGGCCCGCGTGTCCCAGCACGGCGGCCGCATGGGTGCGGACGAGGGTGAGTGTCGCGCCGTACCGCTCGTCGGCGGGCAGTGCGGCCAGCCGCTGCCGCAGTTCGGCCGACCTTCCCTCGTCGTGCCGCGCCGACACCGCCCGCCGCGCGGAGCCACGTACCAGGCCGCGCAGCATCGGGGGTACCTCGGCCGCGGTCAGCGCTTTGGTGTCCAGGCTCACGGGGACCAGTGCGGGGGCGGCGAGTGCGCAGGCCGTGTCGAAGAGCTTCAGCCCTTCGGCTGGCGACAGCCCCAGCAGGCCCGTACGGCCGATCCGCTGTCGGTCGTGCTCCGCCAGCTTCCCGGCCATCCCGGCCCCGGTCATCCCGGCGTCCGTTGCCCACAGGCCCCAGGCCAGGGACTGGGCGGGCAGGCCCTGGGCGCGTCGGTGTACGGCCAGCGCGTCCAGGAACGCGTTGGCCGCCGCGTAGTTGCCCTGGCCGGGTGCGCCGACCGCGCCTGCCGCCGAGGAGAACAGCACGAACGCGCTCAGGTCCATTTCACGCGTCAGCTCGTGCAGATGCAGTGCCGCGTCCACCTTCGGACGCAGCACCCGGTCCACCCGCTCCGGTGTGAGCGACGCGATCACCCCGTCGTCCAGCACACCGGCCGCGTGGACGACGCCCGACAGCTCCCGGCCCGCCAGCAGCGCGGCCAGGGCCTCACGGTCGGCGACGTCGCACGCCGCCACTTCCACCTCGGCGCCCAGCCCGGTCAGCTCGGCCACCAGCTCCGCCGCACCAGGTGCGTCCGGTCCACGGCGGCTGGTCAGCAGCAGCCGCCGGACCCCGTGTCCGGTGACCAGATGGCGCGCCACCAGCCCGCCCAGCGCCCCCGACGCGCCCGTGATCAGCACCGTGTCGCCGAAGACGGACGACGGTTCGGACTCCGTCACCGACGCGGCTCGCAGCCGTGGTGTGGAGACCTTGCCGTCGCGGACCGCCACTTGGGACTCCCCTGCCGCCAGCGCCAGCGCGATGTCCGCGTCGTCCGCCGCCCCGGCCACGCCCCCGCCCACGTCGACCAGGACGAACCGCCCCGGGTCCTCCGACTGGGCGCTGCGCACCAGACCCCACACCGCCGCTCCGGGCAGGTCGGTGATGTCCTCACCGGCCACGGACACCGCGCCCCGGGTGACGACCGCCAAAGTTCCGGTCTCGGTCTGGAGCGCCGTCAGCACGGAACGCAGCGCGGACCGGACATCATCACCCTCGGGCCGCCACACCGTGATGTCGCTTTGCCCCTGTGCGGCCGCCGCCACCGGTGTCCACTCCACCTGGAACAGCGAGTCGACGCGGGCGAGCGATGGTACCGCCATCGGCCGCAGGGTCAGGGAGTCCACGGAGATGACCGGTCGCCCCGTGCCGTCCACGGCGTCCAGGGTGACCTGGTCCTGGCCCGGTGACGTCACCCGCACCCGGAGCACATCGGCGCCGGAGGCGTGCAGTTCCACGCCCGTCCAGGAAAAGGGAAGCACGACGCGGTCGTCGGCCGACAGCAGCGGGATCGTGTGCAGGGCCGCGTCCAGCAGCGCCGGATGCAGTCCGAACCGGTCCGCCGCGCCGGGCAGGACGACCTCGGCGAACACCTCGTCGCCACGCCGCCAGGCGGCCTTCAGCCCCTGGAAGACGGGCCCGTACGACACTCCCGCGTCCGCCAGCGCCTCGTACAGGCCCGCCACGTTCACGGGTTCCGCTCCGGGTGGCGGCCACTGCGCCATCTCCTTCGCACCGTCGCCGGTGGCCGGGGCCAGTGTCCCTGCGGCGTGGCGGGCCCAGGGCTGTTGGACGTCGTCCTCGCCACGTGAAAACACCTCGACTGGCCTGTGGCCGGACCCGTCATCCGGTCCGACCAGCACTTGGAGGGCCACGGCGCCGCGCTCCGCCAGGACCAGTGGCGCTTCGATCGTCAGTTCCTCGATCCGGCCACAGCCCACCTCATCGCCCGCGCGGACCGCCAGCTCGACGAAGCCCGTACCGGGGAAGAGGAGCCCGCCGCCGACGACGTGTTCGGCGAGCCAGGGCTGTGTCCCGGCCGACAGCCGCCCGGTCAGCACGGTCTGGTCCGTGCCCGCCACCGCGACCGCCGCTTCCAGCAGCGGGTGGTCGGATGCCTCCGGCCCGCGCCCCGACTCCAGCCAGTACGACTGGCGCTGGAAGGGATAGGTCGGCAGATCGACGCGCCGCGCCCCGCGCCCGCCGAGGACGGCCGTCCAGTCGACCCGGACTCCGGCGGTGTACAGCCGCCCGACCGCGGTGAACAGGCTTTCCGTCTCGGAACGGCCGCGGCGCAGGGTGGCCGCGGTGATGCCCTCAGCCTCCGTCGTGCCCTCAGCCGTCGTCGCGCCCTCGGCCACCGTCTGCCGCACCATCGCCGTCAGCACGGCGTCCGGGCCGACCTCCAGGAACCGGGTGACCCCTTCGTCCCGCAGCGCGCGCACATCGTCGGCGAACCGCACGGTGTCCCGCACATGGCGCACCCAGTACTCCGCCGACGCCATGTCCTTCGTCAGCCGGATGGCCGGTTCGCGGTAGGTGACGCTCTCCGCGACCTCCCGGAAATCCTCCAGCATCGGGTCCATCAGCGGCGAGTGGAAAGCGTGCGACACCTTCAGCCGGGTCGTCCTGCGGTCACTGAACCGCTCCGCGAGCGCGGTCACGGCGTCCTCGGCACCGGAGACGACCAGGGACGACGGGCCGTTGACCGCCGCGAGCGCCACCCGTTCCCCGAGGTGCGGGGCGATCTCGTCCTCGGTGGCCTCGATGGCCACCATGGCGCCACCGGGCGGCAGCGCCTGCATCAGCCGTCCGCGCGCCGTGATGAGCCGGGCCGCGGCCGCGAGATCGAACACCCCGGCCACATGGGCCGCCGCCACCTCTCCGATGGAATGCCCGGCCAGCACATCCGGTTTCATCCCCCACGACTCCAGCAGCCGGAACAGCGCCACTTCGAGCGCGAAGACGGCGGGCTGGGTGAACTCCGTGCGGTGCAGGGCCACTTCGTCGCCCCACATCACCTCACGCAACGGCATGTCGAGCACGTCGCACAGCTCGTCGAACGCGGCCGCGAACACCGGGAACGTGTCGTACAGTTCCCGGCCCATCCCCGCCCGCTGGCTGCCCTGCCCGGTGAACAGGAACGCCAGCCTGCCTTCGGTGACCGAGCCGATGACGGTCTCGGACGTTCCGATCCGCACCGCGCGGTGCTCCAGCGCGGCCCGTCCCGTCGCGGCCGAGTACGCCACGTCCAGCGCGTCCTGTCCGACGGAGGCCATCCGGTCGAGCTGGGCGTCCAGCGCCGCCCGTGTCCTGGCCGACACCACCAGCGGAACGACCGGCAACTCCCGCCGCTCCGCAGACGTTTCCTCGAGGGCCGGGGCCTCTTCGATGATGGCGTGGGCGTTGGTCCCGCTGATGCCGAAGGAGGACACGCCCGCGCGGCGCGGACGCTCGCCACGCGGCCACTCCCGCGCCTCGGTCAGCAGCCGGACCTCGCCCGCCGCCCAGTCCACCCGCGGGGTCGGCTCGTCCACGTGCAGCGTCCTCGGCATGACACCGTGCCGCATCGCCTGCACCATCTTGATGACGCCAGCCACCCCGGCCGCCGCCTGGGTGTGACCGATGTTCGACTTGATCGAACCCAGCCACAACGGTTCCGCGCGGTCCTGACCGTACGTGGCGAGCAGCGCCTGCGCCTCGATCGGATCGCCCAGCGTGGTGGCCGTGCCATGGGCCTCGACGGCGTCCACCTCGGTCGCCGACAGGCCCGCGTTGGCCAGCGCCTGACGGATCACACGCTGCTGGGAGGGGCCGTTGGGGGCGGTCAGGCCGTTACTGGCACCGTCCTGGTTGGTCGCGGTGCCCCGTACGACCGCCAGGACGGGGTGGCCGTTGCGGCGGGCGTCCGACAGCCGCTCGACCAGCAGCATCCCCACGCCCTCACCCCAGCCGGAGCCTTCTGCCGCGGCGGCGAAGGACCGGCACCGGCCGTCCCGGGACAGGCCGCGCTGCTCGCTGAACTCGATGAAGTTGTCCGGCGTGGCCATCACGGTGACGCCGCCCGCGAGGGCGAGGGTGCATTCGCCCGACCGCAGCGCCTGGGCGGCAAGGTGCAGGGCGACCAGGGAGGACGAGCAGGCCGTGTCGACGGTGACGGCCGGACCCTCCAGACCGAGGGTGTAGGCGACCCGGCCGGAGACGATGGCGCCCGTGCTGCTGTTCTGGCTGTAGTCGTGGTACATCATCCCGGCGAACACACCGGTCGGGCTGCCCTTGAGCGTCGTCGGATCGATACCGGCGCGCTCCAGCACCTCCCACGACGCTTCCAGCAGCAACCGCTGCTGCGGGTCCATGACCATCGCCTCGTTCGGTG
Organism: Streptomyces sp. NPDC041200; assembly: GCF_055591805.1. Taxonomy (NCBI): domain Bacteria; kingdom Bacillati; phylum Actinomycetota; class Actinomycetes; order Kitasatosporales; family Streptomycetaceae; genus Streptomyces; species Streptomyces sp. NPDC041200. The sequence goes on from NZ_JBVIZF010000076.1 coordinate 7,047, forward strand.
CGATCCCGAAGAAACCGGGGTCGAACTCGGCCGCGTCGTACAGGAATCCGCCCTGGTCGACGTAGGTGGTCCGGGGCCGGGTGGCGGTGGGGTCGTAGATCCGCTCCAGGTTCCAGCCCCGGTTGTCGGGGAAGGCCGAGATGGCGTCCGTCCCGTCGTCCACCAGCCGCCACAGATCCTCCGGCGAGGTCACCCCGCCGGGGTAGCGGCAGGCCATGCCGATGATGGCGATCGGATCGTCGCCGTCGCCCGGGGTGGTGACCGGCGTGACCTGGTCCTCGCGCACGGTTCCCGACACCTCGTCCAGCAGATGGCGCGCGAGAACGGCGGGGGTCGGGTAGTCGAACACCAATGTGACCGGTAGCCGGAGGCCCGTGGTCTGGCCCAGCGCGTTGCGCAACTCCATCGCGGCCAGCGAGTCGACTCCCAGATCGCGAAACGCGCGCTCCGGGTCGACGTCCTCCGGTCCGGCGTAGCCGAGTGTCATGGCGGCTTGGGCGCGGACCAGGGTCAGCAGCGTGTCCAGCCGCTGGTCCTCGGTCAGGCCCACCAGCCGCTGGCGGAGCCCGTCCGCGTCGGCCCGGGTCCGGGCGGTGGCGCGGGTGACGACGGGCACCAGCCCGCGCAGCAGCTCCGGCACCGAGCCGCTGGCGCGGACCGCCGCGAGGTCCAGCTTCACGGGGACGAGCGCGGCGGGGGCGTCCGCCCGTACGGTGTCCGCCCGTACCGCCGCGTCGAACAGTGCCAGGCCCTCGCGGGGGGACAGCGGGAGGATGCCACCGCGGGCCATACGGGACCGGTCGGTGTCGCCCAGGCTTCCGGCCATACCGGAGCTGGTCTGCCACACACCCCAGGCCAGGGACTGGGCGGGCAGGCCCTGGGCCCGGCGGTGTGCGGCCAGCGCGTCGAGGAACGCGTTGGCCGCCGCGTAGTTGCCCTGCCCCGGTGAGCCGATCACCCCGGCGGCCGAGGAGAACAGCACGAACGCGCTCAGGTCCATCTCGCGCGTCAGCTCGTGCAGATGCAGCGCGGCGTCCACCTTCGGACGCATCACCCGGTCGATCCGCTCGGGCGCCAGCGAGGTGATCACGCCGTCGTCCAGTACACCCGCCGCGTGCACCACACCCGAGAGCGTCCGGCCCGCCAGCAGCGCGGCCACGGCCTCCCGGTCCGCGACATCACACGCGGCGACGTCCACCTCGGCCCCGAGGCCGGTCAGCTCCGCCACCAGTTCGGCGGCGCCCGGTGTGTCCGCGCCCCGGCGACCGGTCAGCAGCAGCCGCCGTACGCCGTACTCGGTGACCAGATGCCGCGCCACCAGAGCGCCGAGCACCCCCACCCCGCCGGTGATGAGCACCGCGTCGCCGAACACCGGCACCGGGGCGTCCTCCGTGTCGGCTGTCTCCGTCAGCCGGGCGAGCCGGGGCGCGTAGAGGGTGGTGCCGCGCGCCACGATCCGGGGCTCTCCGGTCGCGCACGCCGACGCGATGACGGCGTCGTCCGCCCTGTCAGCCGTGCCGTCCAGGTCGACCAGGACGAACCGGCCGGGGTCCTCGGTCTGGGCGCTACGGACCAGGCCCCAGACCGCCGCACCGGCCAGATCGGGAGCGTCCTCGCCGGTCACCGGCGTCGCGCCCCGCGTGACCACCACGAGACGGGAAGTGGCGGACTGCAGCGCCTCCAGCACCTGGTTCACCGCGGTACGCACATCGGCTCCGGCAGCGACACGCAGCACCTCCGTATCCCGCGCGATCGCCTCCGTATCCCGCGCAGCCGTCTCGGTGTCCGCGTCCCCGCCGCTGGGGAGCGGTGCCAGGGCGACGTGGTAGAGCGATTCGGTGCGGGGACGGGCCCGTACGGCGGTGAGCGGGCGCAGCACCAGGGACTCGATCGTCGCGACGGGCTCACCGGTCGCGTCGGCGATCGTCAGGGCCACGACGCCGTGCTGGCGCGGGGTGACGCGTACGCGCAGCGCGCCCGCGCCGGCGGCGTGCAGTTCCACGCCCGACCAGGCGAACGGCAGCAGGGCCGCGTCGCCGGTGCCCGCCGGGGAGAGGCCGATCGCGTGCAGGCCCGCGTCGAGCAGGGCCGGGTGCAGACCGAAGCCATCCGGCTCGGCACCGTCCGGCAGGGCGATCTCGGCGAACACCTCGTCCCCGGCCCGCCACGCCGCTCGCAGCCCCTGGAAGACCGGCCCGTACGCCAGGCCCGTGTCGACCAACTCCCCGTACAGGGCGGCGACATCGAGGTCCAGCGGCTCGGCCCCGGGTGGCGGCCAGGCGGTCAGGCCGCCGCCACCGGCCGGGGTTCCGGCGGTCAGCAGGCCGGTGGCATGGCGGTTCCAGGGCAGGTCGATGGCGTCCTGGCCACGGGAGTACACCGTGACCGCGCGGCGGCCCGCCTCGTCCGGCGCGCCGACGACGACCTGTACGGCCACGTGGCCGCGCTCGGTGAGGACCAGCGGTTCGTGGAGGGTGAGTTCCTCGATCCGGCCGCAGCCGACCTCGTCGCCCGCGCGTACCACCAGTTCCACGAACCCGGTGCCGGGGAAGAGGACCGATCCCTCGATGACGTGGTCGGCCAGCCAGGGCTGGGTCCCGGTCGACAACCGTCCGGTGAGCACCACCTCGTCCGAGTCCGCGAGCGTGACCATCGCGCCCAGCAGCGGGTGGCCGAGTGCCCCCAGTCCCATCGAGGCCGCGTCGGCGCCCGCCGCCTGGTCGGTCAGCCAGTAGCGGCGGTGCTGGAAGGCGTACGTCGGCAACTCCGTCTGCCGGGCGCCGGATCCGGCGAACACCTTCTCCCAGTCGACGGCCACGCCATGGGTGTGGGCCCGGGCCAGAACGGTCAGGAAGCGGTCCAGGCCACCGTCGTCGCGGCGCAGGGTGCCGATCGCGGTGTGTTCCATGCTGGGTGCCAGCACCGGGTGCGCGCTGGCCTCGATGAACACGTCCATGCCCCGCTCGGTGAGCAGGCCGATCACCCGGTCGAACTCCACGGTCTGCCGCAGATTCCGGTACCAGTAGCCCGCGTCCAGCCCCGTGGTGTCCATGAGGTCGCCGGTCACGGTGGAGTAGAAGGGGATCCGCGCGGCGCGGGGGCGGACCGGCGCCAGCACCTCCAGCAGTTCCTGCTCGATCCGCTCCACCTGGGCCGAGTGCGAAGCGTAGTCCACCGGGATCCGCCGCGCCCGCACCTCCTCCGCCTCACACGCGGCGAGCAGTTCGTCCAGGGCGCCCACCTCGCCCGAGACCACCGTGGAGGCGCCGCCGTTCACCGCCGCGATGGACGTACGGTCGCCCCATCGCGCGAGCCGCCGTGCCACCTCCTCCCGGGGCAGCGCGACGGACACCATTCCTCCCTGGCCGGACAGCGCGGGCAGCGCCCTGCTGCGCAACGCCACCACCCGGGCCCCGTCCTCCAGCGACAGCGCTCCCGCCACGGTCGCGGCGGCGATCTCCCCCTGGGAGTGGCCCACCACGGCGACGGGCTCCACCCCGTAGTGCCGCCACAGCACCGCGAGCGACACCATCACCGCCCACAGCACGGGCTGGACCACATCGACCCGTCGCAGCATGGCCTCGTCGCCGAGCGCGTCGCGGAGCGACCAGTCCACGAAGGGCGCCAGCGCCTCCGCACACGCGGACATGTGCTCGGCGAACACCTCGGACGCCGTGATCAGTTCGGTCGCCATCCCCACCCACTGCGACCCCTGCCCCGGGAACACCATCACCGGGCCGGTCGCGGAGCGGGCCGCCACCACCGGGGCCTGCCCCCGCACCAGCGCGTCGAGGCCCTGCGCGATCTCCTCCGGGCAGGTGCCCACCACCGCGGCCCGGTACGCGAAAGGGGCCCGCCGCGTCGCCAGCGACCACCCCACGTCCGCAGGGCACGCATCCCCCGCCAGGTCCCGCAGCCGCCCGGCGTACGCCCGCACCGCGGCCTCGGACTTGCCCGAGATCACCCAGGGCACCACCACCGGGCGCTCCTCCTGCGTGTCCTCCGACGTGTCCTCCGGCTCCGGCGTGTTTTCGACGGGCGGGGTCCCGATCGGCTGGGTCCCGATCGGCTGGGTCCCGATGGGCGGGGCCTCCTCCAGGACCACGTGTGAGTTCGTCCCGCTGGCGCCGAACGACGACACGGCGGCGCGGCGCGGGCCGTCGCCCTCCGGCCAGCCGCGGGCCTCGGTCAGCAGCCGGACGTTCCCCGCCGACCAGTCCACCTGCGGTGTCGGCTCGTCCACATGCAGCGTCTTCGGCAGGGTCCGGTGGCGCATCGCCAGCACCATCTTGATCACACCGGCCACGCCTGCGGCCGCCTGCGTGTGTCCGACGTTCGACTTGACCGAGCCCAGCCACAGCGGCCGGTCGTCGGGGCGGTCCTGTCCGTACGTGGCGAGCAGCGCCTGTGCCTCGATCGGGTCGCCCAGCGTCGTCCCCGTGCCGTGTGCCTCCACCGCGTCCACATCGGCCGCCGACAGGCCCGCGTTGGTCAGCGCCTGCTGGATGACCCGGCGCTGGGACGGGCCGTTCGGCGCGGTCAGACCGTTGCTGGCGCCGTCCTGGTTGACGGCGCTGCCACGAACGACCGCCAGCACCCGGTGGCCGTTGCGGCGCGCATCCGACAGCCGCTCCAGCACCAGCACGCCCACGCCCTCGCCCCACCCGGTGCCGTCTGCCGCCGCGGCGAACGCCTTGCACCGGCCGTCCACCGACAGGCCCCGCTGACGGCTGAACTCCACGAAGGTGACCGGTGTCGACATGACCGTCACCCCACCGGCCAGCGCCAGCGAGCATTCGCCGCCGCGCAGCGCCCTGACCGCCATGTCGAGCGCGACCAGCGACGACGAGCACGCGGTGTCGACCGTCACCGCCGGGCCCTCGAGGCCGAGGGTGTAGGCCACCCGGCCGGACACCAGCGCGCCGGTCACACTGCTGGCCGGATAGTCGTGGTACACCAGCCCGGCGAACACGCCCGTCGCGCTGCCCTTCAGCGACAGCGGATCGATCCCGGCCCGCTCCACCGCCTCCCAGGAGGTCTCCAGCAGCAGCCGCTGCTGCGGGTCCATCGCCAGCGCTTCCAGCGGGCTGATCCCGAAGAACTCCGGGTCGAAGTCGCCCGCGCCGTCGAGGAAACTGCCCTGGTTGACATAGCTGCTGTTCTCGCCCGAGCCGTCCGGGTCGTACAGCCCGTCCAGGTTCCAGCCCCGGTCGGTGGGGAATGCGCCCACCGCGTCCCGGCCGTCGGCGACCAGCTCCCACAGCCCCTCGGGCGTGTCCGCGCCACCGGGGAAACGGCAGGCCATTCCCACGATCGCGACCGGCTCCCGCTCCCGGCCCTCCACCTCGTGCAGACGGCGCCGGGTCTGCTGCAACTCACCGGTGGCAAGCCGCAGATACTCCCGCAGCCGGTCTTCGTTGGAGTCCTTCGACATCGTCATCAACCCATCCGTGAAAGTCCACAAGCAGACGCGGTGTCCGTCAGGACAGTCCCAGTTCCTTGTTCAGCGCCTCGAACAGCTCGTCGTCGGAAGCATCGGAAGCGGGCACCGAGGCGCCGTCCGGCCCGCCACCCGCCACCACACCGCTCCTGGCGTCCCGCGCCCGCCGCGACGCCGCCTCCAGCCGGGCCGTAACCTTGGCGTGGGCCGCGTCGTCGTCCGACGCGAGCGCCGTCAGGGCGGCCTCCAGCCGGCCCAGCTCGGCCAGCAGCGGCGCGGCGCGGTCGGCCTCGGCCGGGCGCAGTCCGTCGTGCAGGAGACCGGCGACGGCGAGGGGGGTCGGGTGGTCGAAGACCAGGGTCGGCGGCAGCGCCAGACCGGTCTCGGCGTTGAGCGCGTTACGCAGTTCCACGGCACCCAGCGAGGTGAGGCCCAGCTCGTTGACCGCGCGGTCCGGCGGCACCTCGTCGACGCCGTCGTGTCCCAGGACGCGCGCGACATGGCTACGTACCAGCTCCAGCAGGAGCTGTTCGCGTTCCTCCCCGGTCAGTCCGTTCAGCCGCCGCTCCAGCGCCTCCCGGCCGGGCGACGTGCTGCGGGCCGGGGCGCGTACGAGCCCGCTGACCAGGGCCGGGAGCGCCCCCGTCGCGGCCTGGGAGCGCATCACCGCCAGGTCGAACCGGATCGGAAGTGTCACGGGCGGCCGTCCGGGCACAGTCGCCACGTCCAGCAGCGCCAGCCCCTCGCCGGGAAGCAGCGGTGGCATTCCCGTGCGCCGGAGCCGCTGCAACTCGGCCTCGTCCAGCCGGTCGGCCATCCCGCCGACCTGGGTCCATGGCCCCCAGCCCAGGGACAGTGCGGGGAGCCCCTGGGCGGTGCGGTACCGGGCGAGCGCGTCCAGCCAGGCGTTCGCGGCGCTGTAGTTGCCCTGCCCGGCGCCACCGAGCGTGCCCGCGATGGACGAGAAGATGACGAACGCCGAGAGGCCGTGGTCGCGGGTGAGTTCGTGCAGATGCCAGGCAGCGTCGACCTTCGGCCTCATGACCGCGTCCAGGCGCTCGGGCGTCAGCGCCCCGATCAGTACGTCGTCCACCACACCGGCCGAGTGCACGACGCCCGTCAGGGTCCGCCCCGACAGCAGCGCGGCCACGGCGTCCCGATCGGCGACATCACAGGCGGTTACTTCCACTACCGCGCCCAACTCGGTGAGTTCTCGGACGAGTTCGGCCGCGCCCGGCGCCTCCATGCCCCGGCGGCTGGTCAGCAGCAGGCTCCGCACACCGTGCGCACCGGCCAGGTGGCGGGCGGTGAGGGCGCCGAGCCCGCTCGTGCCACCGGTGATCAGGACCGTACCGTCCGGGTCCCACGAGGGGGCGCCGTCCAGCGCGGGGACGCGAGCCAGCCTGGGCACCAGGATCCCGCCACCGCGAACCGCCATCTCGGGCTCACCGAGGCGCAACGCCTCCTCGGGCAGGTCGGCGGCGGTGTCGGCGCCGGCGTCGGCATCCAGGTCGACCAGGACGAACCGGCCCGGGTGCTCCGCCTCCGCCGCGCGCACCAGCCCCCACACCGCCGCATGCCCCAGGTCGGTGGCGTCGGTCGCGCCCCGGGTGACGACCACGAGCCGCGAGGTCACCGCCTGCTCATCATCGGTCAGCCACTTCTGGACGACGGTCAGCACCTGCTGGGTCAGCGCGCGGAAGCCCTCCGGCGTGGTGTCCGCTGTGGGCGGGCACGCGTAGACCACGTGAGCACCGGTCTCGGAGTCTGCGAGTGACGTGGGTGGCGCGGGTGACGTGTGTGGCGCCGGGGGCGCGATCCACTCCACGTGGAAGAGCGATTCCCGTCCTCCGGTGTGGGCCCGCACCTCCTCCGTGGAGAGGGCACGTGTCCCGACCGACTCCACCGACAGGACCGGACGCCCTTCCTCATCGACGCGCACCGAGGACCCGCGCCACTCGTGGGCGAGCGTCGGTTCGACGTCGGTGTCCACCCCGGCGGCCTCAGCGGCGGCGTCGAGCATGGCGGTGTACGTGGTCTCATCGCGCGTCCAGGAGGGTCCGTCGGGCCCGGAGGCCAGGACACCCGTCGCGTACTTCGCCCAGACGGTCTGGCCGTCGCGCCGCGCGTACACACGGACGGATCCCGCCTCGCCGACCATCACGCGCAGGGTGATGGCGTCCTCGGTGTCGGTGATGACCAGCGGTGCGTGGAGGTCAAGCTCTTCGACCCGGCCATGGCCCGTCCGCTCGGCGGCGAACAGGGCCAGTTCGAGGAACACCTGCCCGGGCACCACCACCGCGCCGAAGGCGTCGTGGTCGGCGAGCCAGGGGTGGGAGTCGAGGGACAGCCGCCCGGTGAACACCGCCCCGCCGTCCTCGGGAAGCTCCACCATCGAGGTCAGCAGCGGGTGGTCGACCGTGTCGGCCCCGGCGAGGGCGGTCGGCCGCTCGACCAGCCAGTACCGCTTGCGCTGGAAGGCATACGTGGGCAACT
>NZ_JBVIZF010000077.1:0-14815 GCF_055591805.1 Streptomyces sp. NPDC041200
TTCCGGACTCTTGGGCCTTCTTCCCGCCGGAGCTGGAACAGCCCGCGAGGATCAGGGCGGCCGAGGCGGCCACGGCCACGAGGGGGACGGCCCTTCGGGAGCGGGAGAGGAAAACGCGGTTCATGGCTCGTGCACCTCACTGTGCGACGGGGAGGGGGCGGAGAGGAGAGCAGACCGGAGCCGGGCATGCGGCGCCATGCGGTGTTCACACGCGCGGAGCCGGCTTCGCGGGAAACAACCAGGAGCGGCCAAGAGCGATTAAAGCGCTTTAAGTGCTGGTACTATCGACTCGTTTCACGAGCGTGTCAAGGCGTTGCGCGAGGAGATCACTGTCCGGAAGTGTCCGGGAGGTACAGGTGGACGAGGTCGATTCCGAGCGGCGCCAGAACGGTGCGAACAGGCGCCCCCGACTTGAGGACGTGGCGGCCCGCGTAGGCGTGTCCACCGCGTCCGTCTCGCTCGTACTGCGCGGCGTGTCCGGCCCCAGTGAGCGCACCCGGCAGCGGGTCCTGAAGGCCGCCGCCGAACTCGGCTACCAGGCGGACCGCACCGCCAGCCTGCTCGCCAGCAGGCGCACCCGGCTGCTCGGCGTCATGGTCGACGTCCACAGCCCCTACCACGCCGAACTGGTCGACTATCTGCACACGGCGGCCGAGGAGGTCGGCTACGACCTCGTCCTCAGCACCCTGACCCGGACCCGCGACGAACACACCGCCGTGGAAACCCTGCTGGCCTTCCGCAGCGAGGCGCTGATCCTCCTCGGCCCGACCGCCCCCGCCGACACCCTCGCCGCCCTCGACCGCAAGGCCCCGGTCATCGTCGTCGGCCGCCGGATCACCGACGAGCAACTGGATGTGGTCCGCACCGCGGACGACGAGGGCGTCGGCCAGATCGTCGACCACTTGGCGGGGCTCGGCCACCGTGCCATCGCCTACGTCGACGGCGGAAAGGGCGTCATCGCCACCGACCGGCGCCGCGGCTACCGCACGGCCATGCGCCGCCACGGGCTGGACCCGCACATCAGGATCCTGCGCGGCGACAACACCGAGGCGGCCGGTGAGCGCGCCGCCCGCCACCTTCTCGACGGCGCCGCCCTGCCCACCGCCGTGGTCGCCTTTAACGACCAGTGCGCCATCGGTGTCCTGACCGCCCTCTCCCGCGCCGGTGTCGCCGTCCCCGGCGAGGTGTCCGTGGCCGGATACGACGACGACACGCTCTCCCGGCTGAGCTGCTTCAACCTGACCACGGTCAGCCAGAACGCCGAGGAACAAGCCCGGCACGCGGTGGCCGCCGCGGTCGAGCGCCTCGACCAGGGCCGCACCGACCCCTGCGAGGTCGTACTGAGCCCGCACCTCGTCGTACGCGGCACCGTGGCCGAACCCGCCTGACCGCTCTCACAAAACGAAGGACTCCCCACGCGCCCTGCGCACGGGGAGTCCCTCATCGCCACTCGGCAGAGCGCCTCAGATCAGGACTGGGGGCGGCTACCGTGGTTGGCACCGTTCTTACGACGGGCCTTCTTCTTGCGACGTCGCTTCGACGACATGTCGCCCTCCTTCCAACGATGCTCTACCTGTGCCGATCACATCGGTGTTTCACGCGGTGATCATGGCGCGCATACCCAGCTCGCCACACCTCACGCTTGGCTTCATTGTGAAGCACCTCACGGCACACGCACGCCATGACCTAGCTTACTAGGATGCTAGCATCACGATGTGGGCGATGAGGACGTCAAGCAGTTCAACGTGTACCTGCCGATCGGGCTGATCAAGCAGGTCAAGTACCGCGCCATCGAGTCGGGCATGTCGTTGTCGGCGCTGGTCGCCGAGGCGCTGCGCGGCTATCTCGACGACGCCGGTGAATCCGGACAGCAATCGAACGAGCAGGAGACCTGACGTGGCGACCGAAGGCATCGAGGCCGTGTTCCTGACGACTCACAACTGGGGCAAGGCGGCCAAGTTCTTCCAGACACTCGGCTACGAGCTGGAGTTCGCGACGGACCACAGCTCGGGCCAGCTCCGCAACGGTGACGGGCCCTACGTGTTCATCGCCGAGGTCCCCCAGGACCAGGAGCCCGAGACGCGCATCGTGCTGAAGGTGCCCGACGCGGACGCGTTCCGCCCCGATCCGGCTGCCGTCGAGGTGGTCACGCCGTTCGAGGACACGCACTACGGGACCAGGGAGATGACCGTCCGCGACCCCGACGGGCGCGTGTGGAGCCTCCAGGCTCCCGCCGGGAACTGACCCACGGCGAAGGGAAACACCATGGCGAACGAGCAGGTCGAGGCGCCGGACAGCACCGCCGTGCGGACCGCGCTCTGGCGGGCCATGCATGTGCGGGTCGACCCGCCTCCGCATGTGATCGAGGACGAGATCGGGCTGCGGCTGGCGGATCCCGGCGAGGAGTGGCGGGACCGGCCGGACATGGATCCGCACGGCACCAGCGGGTTCCGGGCGGCCATGGTGGCGCGCGCCCGTTTCATCGAGGATCTGATCACCGAGCAGGCCGGGCGCGGGGTGGGCCAGTACGTCATCCTGGGAGCCGGATTGGACACCTTCGCCCAGCGCAGGCCGGACATCGCCGCCCACCTGCGGATCTTCGAGGTCGACCAGCCCGGGCCGCAGGCCTGGAAGCGCCGCCGCCTCACCGAACTCGGCTATGGCGTCCCGGAGTGGCTGCGTCTGGTGCCGTTCGACTTCGAAGCGGGCGGATCCTGGCTGGAGCGGCTGACCGCGGCCGGTTTCGATGCCGAGCGGCCCGCGGTCGTCGTCTCGACCGGCGTCAGCATGTACCTCACCAAGGACGCCACCACCGCCACCCTGCGCCGGATCGCCGGGCTCGCCCCCGGCTCGACGTTCGCCATGACCTTCCTGCTGCCGACCGGACTGGTCGACGACGCCGACCGCCCCGGCCTCCGGGCGAGCGAGGACGGCGCGCGCGCCTCCGGGACGCCGTTCATCAGCTTCTACACCCCGCCGGAGATGCTGGCCCTGGCCCGCGAAACCGGTTTCCGGGACGCCCGCCATGTGTCGGGCGCCTCGCACGCCGAGCGCTACTTCGCCGACCGCGCCGATGCTCTCCGTCCGTCAAGCGGAGAGGATCTGCTGCTGGCCACCACCTGACCTCCACAGGAGCCGTGTCGTGTGGTCGTGGAAGGCGTGGGCCGCGCCGTGCGAGGGGACCTCGGGCAGGACCAGGTGGACGGTGAGGGGTGGCGCGTCGGATACCGGGAGATACCTGATGCCGGGGTGCGGGTGGCTGTGTTCGGTGCCCTCGGCGGTGACCCCCACGGCGTCGCCGACCGCGATGGCGGTCAGCCATTCGTCGACGTTGGCGACGTCGAAGGTCCGGGGGCGTTGTCCGAGCGGCCAGAGGTCGGCGGTGGTGGCGGCGGTGGCGCAGAGCGCGACCGGCCGGGTGGCGAGGTCGGCCAGCCGTACGGCCGGGAGCTGCGCCAGCGGGTCGGTCTCAGACACGGCGGCCACCCGGTGTTCGCCGTAGAGGGGGAAGGACCGCAGGCCGGTGCCGGATGAGGGCTCTGTCCGCAGGAAGTCGCGGTGTTCCTCGCCGCGCTGCGCGCGGCCAGCACCGCGGAGGGACGCCGCCATCTGGACGCCGGTATCTGGCTGATCGCCACCCTGCTCGCCGTCTGGCCGTCTCCTGCTACGGCGAATTCGGCCCCCTCGCCACGCCGCCGCTGGGCGAGCCGTACGACCTGCTCGTCATCATCGCCCTCGCGCTGGTCAGCTACCGATGGGCCGTGCGCAGCGGCTTCCGCACCGAGCAACTCGACCGCGCCCTCGCGGAGAACTGTCCCTCGCCCCCCGAACCGCCCCGCGCCTGAGGTGGTACATCCCCTTTCAGGTGGGTAAGTGGGTTGATGTGCGCTGGCTGAGCGATGTCCGGACAGCGATAGCGTTCGCCCTGGTGGGGCCGCTGATCGTGTCGCTGGCGCTGGTGCCGTTCCGTACCGCCTTCCCCCGGACCGACGCGGCTCTCGTGCTGGTGGCCGTGGTGGTGGCCGTGGCCGCGCTGGGTTTCCGGAGCGCCGGTGTGATCGCGGCGCTGTCGGCCACCATCTGGTTCGACTTCTTCCTGACCCGCCCGTGGAGGGCGCTGTCCGTCACCAGCGCCCAGGAGGCGTGGACGGCCGCCCTGCTGCTGTGTATCGGTCTCGCCGTCTCGGAGCTGGCGGTACGCGCCCTCAGCCAGCGCGATCGGGCGCAGGCGGCACACGGCCGCCTCAAGCTGCTGCATGACGCCGGGACGGCCATCGGCGCAACGCTCGACGCGCAGCGGACCGCGCAGGAGCTGGCGCAGGTGGCGGTGGGCCGGTTCGCCGATTTCGTCACCGTCGATCTGGCGGTGTGCGTGCTGGCCGGGGAAGAGACGCCCTCGGACAGTGCCACGCAGGTGCGCCGGATGGCCCTGGCCGGGGCCCGCGACGACCATCCGCTGCTCCCCGTGGGCGGGCCGCCCCGGCTCGCCCTGTGCGGGGCGCGGTCCCGCGGCTCGCCGTGCGGACAGCCGAGGTTCGAACCCGATGTGCGGGCCCGCGCCGACTGGCAGGCGCTGGTCCCCGAGCACTCCGGGGCGGTGCTGGACTACGGCATGCGCTCGCTGATCACGGCTCCGCTGCGGGCGCGGGGCAGTGTGCTGGGGATGGTCGGTTTCTGGCGTACGCGGGACTCCCCGCCCTTCACGGAGAGCGATCTGTCCGACGCCGGGGAACTGGCCGTCAAGGCCGCCGTGGCCATCGACAACGCGCGCCGCTACACCCGTGAGCGGGCCACCGCGCTGACGCTGCAGCGCAATCTGCTGCCGCAGCATCTGCCCGGGCAGACGGCCGTCGGTGTGGCATCCCGCTATCTGCCCGCGGACGGGCGGGCCGGAGTGGGCGGCGACTGGTTCGATGTGATCCCGCTGTCCGGCAGCCGGGTGGCGCTCGTCGTCGGGGACGTGGTCGGCCATGGCATCAACGCGTCCGCCACCATGGGACGGCTGCGGACCGCCGTGCGCACCCTGGCCGATGTCGACCTGCCACCCGACGAACTCCTCACCCACCTCGACGATTTGGTCGTCCACTACACCGATGACGAGCAGGACGCCATCGATGACGAGGCCCTGGAGGCGGACGCGGCGACCACCGGCGGGGTGGGGGCGACCTGCCTGTACGCGGTCTACGACCCGGTCTCCCGGCACTGCGCGCTGGCCTCGGCAGGCCACCCGCTGCCCGTCCTCGTCCCCCCCGGCGGCCGGGCCGACCTGGTGCGCGGCTTCACCGGACCGCCGCTCGGCGTGGGCGGCCTCCCCTTCGAGACCACAGAGCTGGACCTGACCGCGGGCAGTGTCCTCGCCCTGTACTCCGACGGTCTGGTGCGCTCCAGCGACCGCGACATCGACGCGGGTCTGACCAAGCTGTGCGACGCGCTGTCGGTACCTGAGACATCACTGAACGATGCCTGCGACACCGTCCTGCGCGCGCTGGCGGACGACCGCCCGGCGGACGACATCACCCTGCTGCTCGCCCGTACCCGCGCCCTGGCCCCCGACCGGGTCGCCGACTGGGAGATCGCCGCCGACCCGGCCCTGGTCGTGCAGGCCCGGAAGCTGGCCGTGGAGCAGCTCGACGCCTGGGGGCTGTGGGATCTGACGTTCATCACCGAGCTGCTGGTCAGCGAGCTGGTCACCAATGCCGTCCGCTACGGCGCCGAGCCGATCCGGCTGCGGCTGATCCGCGACCGCAAGCTGATCTGCGAGGTGTCCGACGCCAGCAGCACCACACCCCATCTGCGCCGCACCCGCGTCTACGACGAGGGCGGCCGTGGCCTGGTGCTCGTGGCGCGGCTCAGCCACAACTGGGGGACCCGCCAGACCACCGCCGGGAAGACCATCTGGTGCGAGCAGCGGCTGCCGGACACTAGCCCAGCTTCTTGAGCAGTTCGGTGGCGAGGGCGGCCGAGGAGGCGGGGTTCTGGCCGGTGACCACGTTGCGGTCGACCTCGACGTGCGGCGCCCAGGCGTCGCCCACCTCGACGGTGAGCCCGGCCTCGGTCAGCCGGTCCTGCAGCAGCCACTTGGCGCCTGCGGCGCTGCCGGCCAGCTGCTCCTCGGTGTTGGTGAAAGCGGTGATCCGGTATCCGGCGTAGGCGTTGGTGCCGTCCTCCTTGACCGCCGCCAGCAGCGCGGCCGGGCCGTGGCACACCACGCCCACCGGCATCCCGGACTCCACGGCCCGGGTCAGGATCCGCCCGGAGTCGGCGTCGACCGCGAGGTCCTCCATGGGGCCGTGGCCGCCGGGGACGTACACCGCGTCGAAGTCCTCCAGCCGCACATCGGCCAGGACGGCGGGTCGCTGGAACTCGGCGGCGCTCTCCACCACCTTCGCGAGCCGTCCGGCCTCCTCGGCGCCACCGGCGGCCTCCGGCGCCAGGCTGACGGCGTCGACCGGCGAGACCACGCCGCCCGGAGTGGCCACGGTGACCTCGTGCCCGGCGGCCTTGAAGGCCTCCAGCGGGACGACGGCCTCTTCCGCCCAGAAACCCGTGGGGTGCGTGCTGCCGTCCGCCAGTGTCCACTCGTCGGCGCCGGTCATCACAAAAAGAATCTTCGCCATGGTTCTCTCCTCAGCGGTGTCGCGTTGCCTCCCCGCACACTAGGTCCGGTGATCGTTGAAAGCCCAATCAACGTGTCGCTCTCCGGCGCCCAGGAGCAGGTGCCAGCCAGGGGTGTAGGCGCTGTGCAGCACCAGCGAGGCCGCGCCGACGGCGCCGACCGCGTCCCCGATGAGGCTGGGCTCGATGGCGATGGTGCGCACGGCGCGGGCGATGGAACGATCATTGACCCAGGTGTCCATCGCCCGGCGGACCGTCTCCTCGATGTCGCGCAGCGCCTCGCCACCGAGCACGATGCGGCGGACGTCGAGCAGGTTCACCGCGGTCACCGCCGCCCGGCCGATGCACTCCGCCGCCCGGTCGACCGCCTCGGCGGCGTACGGGTCGCCCTTCGCCGCGGCGGCGCACAGCCTGCCCCAGTCGGCGCGGGTCTGCTTCGGGTCCAGGGTCAGGCCGAGCCGTTGGGCCTCGGGGCGGCCGTGCCGGGCGGCGAACGCGGCGAGGACCGCGTGGGGTGCCGCGTACGCCTCCAGGCAGCCGTGCGCACCGCAGTGGCATGCGGCCCCGCCCGACTCGACCACGACATGGCCGAACTCGCCCGCGTTGCCGGAGTTTCCCCGTAGCACGGAGTCCGCGAGCATGATCCCGCCACCGATCCCGGCACCCACGTACACGAAGAGGAAGTCGCCCGCCCGGTCCGCGCCTCCGGCCCAGCGCTCCCCTATCGCGGCGGCGGTGGCGTCGTTGTCCATCACCACGGGCAGTCCGGTCGCCCCGGCCAGCAGATCCGCGAGGGGAACATGGTGCCACGAGGGGAAGTTGGGCGGGTCGAGCACCATGCCACGCCGGCTGTCGATCGGCCCGGGCACGGCCACGCCCAGCCCGAGCACCCGGTCCAGTTCCACGCCCGACTGCCTGATCAGCGCCTCCACCCCGCGGCCCACCACCCGCACCAGCCGGTTCGGGTCGGTCTCGGACGAGGTGCGCAGCCTGCGGCGGCGCAGCACCCGGCCGGACAGGTCGAGCAGGACGGCGACCGTGGTGTCGGGGTCGAGATGGACGCCGACGGCGTACGCGGCCTCGGGGCGCAGCGACAGCAGCGTGCGTGGTTTGCCCCCGCGGGAGGGGGCCTGACCGGTCTCCTGGATCAGCCCCTCGCCGAGCAGCCTGCGCACCACGTTGGAGACGGTCTGGTTGGTGAGGCCGGTGGCCTCGGCCAGCTCGACCCGGCTCACGGACGTCCTTCTGCGCACGGCGTCCAGTACGACAGCGCGGTTGTATCCCCCGACCCGGGGGAGGTTGGTGCCCGTCCGCATGCGCCTGCGTGCCTCCGTCCGGTCTTCAGGGGCAACAGCGCCCGCGCGGGGCCATGGCCCGGTCGCGCGGGGTTTTGAAGGTACCGGAGAAATCGTGGCGCGCACCCGTTGACTTCATCAATCCATTGGATTTACTTTTCCGCACAACAGCACCACCGCCCTTGTTCTGCGAGGGCCCTCTCCTCCTGGGGAGCATCCGTGAAAGCGCACCACCTTAAGCCCCTTCTCATAGCCTCCTTGAGCGGATCTCTCGTCCTGCCGCTCGCCGCGTGTGGAAACAACAGCGCCTCCGGGTCCGGCGACACGATCAAGATCGCCTACCAGCGCAACATGGACAACAAGACCCGGATCATGGACAACTATCTGGCCGTGGTGAAGAAGCAATTCGAGAAGGCCAATCCCGGCAAGAAGGTCCAGCTGGTCCCCATCCAGGCGGCGGAGAACGACTACTACTCCAAGATCCAGCTGATGATGCGCTCGCCCCGCACCGCTCCGGACCTGGTCTACGAGGACACCTTCCTCATCAATTCCGACATCGCCAGCGGCTATCTGCGCCCGCTGGACGGCTATCTGAAGAACTGGGCGGACTGGAACCAGTTCGTGCCAACCGCGAAGGCCGCCGCCAAGGCGCAGGACGGCAAGACGTACGGCGTTCCGGACGGCACCGACACCCGCGGGCTGTGGTACAACAAGCAGCTCTTCCAGAAGGCCGGACTGCCGACCGACTGGCAGCCGAAGAGCTGGGACGACGTGCTCGACGCGGCCCGCGCCATCAAGAAGAAGCTCCCCGGGGTCACCCCGCTCAACGTCTACACGGGCAAGGCCGCGGGCGAGGCCACCAGCATGCAGGGCTTCGAGATGCTGCTCTACGGCACCGGCAAGGACCCGCTGTACGACCCGTCGTCGAAGAAGTGGGTCGTCGGCAGCAAGGGCATCACCGACTCGCTCAGCTTCGTGCAGAAGGTGTTCAAGGAGAAGCTCGGCCCCGACGTCGAGGACGCGCTCGACGCCAACTTCGGCAACACGGTGGCCACCGAGCTGCTGCCGAGCGGCAAGCTCGCGATCAACCTCGACGGGTCCTGGCTGGGCAACAACTGGATCAAGACCGGCGGCAAGCCGTGGCCGCAGTGGTCGACGGTGCTGGGCCAGGCCGCCATGCCGACCCAGAGCGGCACCGCTCCCGGCAAGGTCAGCCTGTCCGGCGGCTGGACCTGGGCCATTCCGACCAAGGCCCAGAACCCGGACCTGGCCTGGAAGTTCATCAAGACCCTGCAGACGAAGGACAACGCCGCCGAGTACGACGTGCGCAGCGCCAACATCGCCGTGCGCAAGGACGTGGCCGCCGACCCCGCGTACCAGAAGTCCATGCCCGGTATCGACTTCTTCACCGGGCTGGTGAAGTACACGTACTACCGCCCCGCGCTGCCCGCCTACCCGAAGGTGTCGACGGCGATCCAGGAAGCCATGGAAGCCGTGACGACCGGTGAGGCGAGCCCAGTCAAGGCCGCGAAGACGTACGCGGACGCGGTGAAGAGCGCGACCGACGGCGCCACCGTGGACCGCGCGGGCGGGTGAGGTTCCCGGTGACCACGCTGTCCGGCCCGGGTGCGGGAGTGCCCCTCCCGCACCCGCCCGGCTCCCCCTCCCGCGCGGGGCGCCGCGTCCGCCGCACCCTGCTGCGCGGCGCCCCGGTCGCCCCCTCGGTGATCCTGCTGCTGCTGTTCCTGGCCGGACCGATCGCGTACTGCGTCTATTACGCGTTCACCGATATGCAGCTCACCGGTTCCTCGGCGACGCACTTCGTCGGACTCGACAATTTCACCAAGGCGTTCCGCGATCCCGACTTCATCAACGCGGTAGTTCTGACCCTGGTCTTCACCATCGTCTCCTCGATCCTCGGACAGAATGTGCTGGGCCTGTCACTGGCCGCGCTGATGCGGAAAGCGTCACGGCGGGTGCGCACCGTGGCGAGTACCGTCGTGATCATCTCCTGGGTACTCCCGGAAGTGGTCGCCGCCTATCTGCTGTATGTGTTCTTCCGCAAGGAAGGCGAACTCAACGCGATATTGGGATTTCTCCATCTGCCGCAGCAGAACTGGCTCTACACCCTGCCCATCATCGCGGTCTCCCTGGCCAATGTATGGCGGGGCACGGCATTCTCGATGCTGGTGTACTCGGCGGCGCTCCAGGAGATTCCGAGCGATATCTCGGAGGCGGCGGAAGTGGACGGCGCGGGCCGGTGGCAGCGGCTGTGGCACATCACGCTGCCGATGATCCGCCGCTCGATCGGCACCAATCTGATGCTCAACACCCTGCAGACGCTGTCGGTGTTCGGCCTGATCTACGTCATGACCCGCGGCGGACCGGGCAACAAGAGCCAGACCCTGCCGCTGTACATGTACGAGCAGGCCTTCCAGAACAGTCTCATCGGGTACGGCACGGCGGTGGCCCTGATGCTGCTCGCGGTCGGCGCCCTGTTCTCCGTGCTGTATCTGCGGCTGCTGAAGACGGAGGTCTGAATGGCCGTCATCGCCTCCCCGAAGTCCATGGCCCCCCGCTCCCGCCCCAGCGCGGCGCCGCGTACCGCCCACCGCTCGCGGCGGAGCGCCGAGCGGGCCATGGTGAACGTGGTCCTGCTGCTGATCGCGGCGGCGTTCCTGGTGCCGCTGCTGTGGCTGGTCCTCGCCTCGCTGAACGGTACGGCCGGGCTGCGGGTCACCGCGCCGGACCCCTGGACGCTGACCAACTTCCGCCAGGTACTCAACGCCGACATCACCTTCCGGCCCATCCTCAACGGGCTGATCCTGTGCGGCGGCGCCACCGCGCTGTGCGTGGGGTGCGCCGTCCTGGCGGCCTATCCGCTGTCGCGGTACGAGTCGCGGTACAAGCGGCCGTTCCTGCTGACCATCCTGTTCGCCACCGGTCTGCCCATCACCGCGGTGATGGTCCCGGTGTACGGCATGTTCGTGCAGGTCAACCTGATCGACACGATGTACGGGACGGTCCTGTTCCTCGGCACGTCCGCGCTGCCGTTCGCGATCTGGCTGACGAAGAACTTCATGGACGGGGTGCCGCTGGTGCTGGAGGAGGCGGCATGGACCGACGGGGCGTCCGGGCTCCAGACGCTGCGCCGCGTGGTCCTCCCCCTGATGTGGCCGGGCATCACCGTGGTGACCATCTTCACCTTCCTGACCATGTGGGGAAACTTCTTCGTCCCGTTCTTCCTGCTGCTCTCCCCCGATCAGCTTCCGGCCTCGGTCAGCATCCTCAACTTCTTCGGCTCGCGCGGCACGGTGGAGTACGGGCAGCTCGCGGCCTTCTCGCTGCTGTATTCCACGCCCGTGGTCCTGCTGTACGTCGTGATGTCCCGTGTGCTGGGCGGGAGTTCGGCCCTCGGCGGCGCACTCAAGGGCTGAGCCGCACCCCCTTTCGCCACTTCCTGCGAGGAGCGTTTCATGCACGACGACCGGAGACTGGTCGAGGACCGCCTCGACCGTGTGCTGCGGGAGAGGATCCGCCCCGCCGTCCACCCCCTCTCCGTGCCGCTGGCGGTGGAGGTGTGGCACGCGCCCGGGGAGCCGGTGCCGGTGGCCGAGGGGCTGGCCGCGGCGTACGAACCCGCCCGGGTCGGTGACGTCTGGGGGCGGCCGTGGGGCACCAGTTGGTTCCGGCTGACGGGCACGGTGCCCCGCGAGTGGACCGGCCGACAGGTCGAGGCGGTGGTCGACCTCGGCTCCGGCGCCGGCAACGCGTTCGACTCCGTCAACCCGGGGTTCTCGGCGGAGGGCCTGGTGTACCGGCCGGACGGCACCGCGGTGAAGGGGCTGCACCCGCGCAGCACCTCCGTACCCGTGGCCGCGCCCGCGACCGGGGGCGAGCCCGTGCTGCTGCATGTGGAGGCCGCCGCCAACCCCCTGATCGCGGGTCCGGTGACCTGGCTCGGCGACACCGAGACCGCGCCTCAGGAGCCGCTGTACCGGCTGCGCCGGGCGGACCTCGCGGTCTTCGACCCGGTGGTCTGGGAGCTGGAGCGGGACCTGGAGGTCCTGGGCCAGCTCATGCACGAACTGCCGGTGGACGCCGAGCGCCGCTGGGGTGTGCTGCGCGCGGTGGAACGCGCCCTGGACGCCCTCGTCCTGGACGACGTGGGCGGCAGCGCGGCGGCGGCGCGGGAGTGGCTGGCCCCGGTGCTCGCCGCCCCGGCCACGTCCTCCGCGCACCGGGTGTCCGCGGTGGGCCACGCGCACATCGACTCGGCGTGGCTGTGGCCGCTGCGGGAGACGGTGCGCAAGGTGGCGCGCACCTGTTCCAACGTGGCGGCGCTGATGGACGGCCACCCGGAGTTCGTGTTCGCCATGTCGCAGGCGCAGCAGCTCGCCTGGATCAAGGAGCACCGGCCGGAGGTGTTCGCCCGGGTGCGGGAGAAGGTGGCGGCCGGGCAGTTCGTACCGGTCGGCGGGATGTGGGTGGAGTCGGACACCAACATGCCCGGCGGCGAGGCGCTGGCGCGGCAGTTCACCCACGGCAAGCGGTTCTTCCTGGAGGAGTTCGGGATCGAGACCGAGGAGGTGTGGCTGCCGGACTCGTTCGGCTACAGCGCCGCCCTGCCGCAGCTGGTGAAGCTGTCCGGGTCGAAGTGGTTTCTGACCCAGAAGATCTCGTGGAATCAGGCCAACCCCTTCCCGCACCACACCTTCTGGTGGGAAGGGCTGGACGGCAGCCGGGTGTTCACGCACTTCCCGCCGGTGGACACGTACAACGCGGAGTTCTCCGGCGCGGAGATGGCGCACGCGGCCCGCAACTTCCGGGACAAAGGGTCGGCGAACCGCTCGCTGGTGCCGTTCGGCTACGGCGACGGGGGCGGCGGCCCGACCCGGGAAATGCTCGCCCGGGCCCGGCGGCTGCGCAACCTGGAAGGTTCGCCGCGGGTCGAGATCGAACCGCCCGCGCGGTTCTTCGCCCAGGCCCAGGCGGAGTACCCGAACGCGCCGGTGTGGGTGGGCGAGCTGTATCTGGAGCTGCACCGGGGGACGTACACCTCACAGGCGAAGACGAAGCAGGGCAACCGGCGCAGTGAGGCACTGTTGCGCGAGGCTGAGCTGTGGGCGGCCACGGCGGCGGTGCGCACCGGTTTCGCGTATCCGTACGAGACGCTGGACCGGATCTGGAAGACGGTGCTGCTGCACCAGTTCCACGACATCCTGCCCGGCTCCTCGATCGCCTGGGTGCACCGCGAGGCGGCCCGGACCTACGCCCGGGTGGCGAAGGAACTGGAGGCGGTCATCGGGGCGGCGCAGCGGGCGCTGGCCGGGGACGCGGCCAGCGGCACCCGTGTGGTGTTCAACGCGGCACCACACGAACGAGGGGGCATCCCCGCGATGGGCGCGGCCCCCGCGGCCGGGCCCACCGGCCCGGCGGTGTCCGCCACCGGGGACCGGGAAGGCGGCTTCGTCCTCGACAACGGTCTGCTGCGGGTGACCGTGGACCGCCGCGGGCTGGTCACCTCCGTGTACGACATCACCGCCGGACGCGAGGCGATCGCCCCGGGCGGCGCCGCCAATCTGCTCCAGCTCCATCCCGACCTGCCCAACCACTGGGACGCCTGGGACGTGGACGCCTTCTACCGCAACACGGTCACCGACCTGACGGACGCCGACGAGGTGCGGCTCACCCATACGGGCGAGCCGGCGGCGGCGATTCGGGTGATCCGCACCTTCGGCTCCTCGCGCGTCGAGCAGTCACTGGTGCTGCGGGCCGGTGCCCGGCGGCTGGACATCGAGACGGACGTCGACTGGCACGAACGGGAGAAGCTGCTCAAGGCCACCTTCCCGGTGGATGTGCACGCGGACCGGTCGGCCGCCGAGACACAGTTCGGCCACGTGTTCCGGGCGACGCACACCAACACCAGCTGGGACGCGGCCAAGTTCGAGATCTGCGCCCACCGCTTCCTGCACGTGGGCGAGCCGGACTGGGGCGTGGCGCTGGTGAACGACTCGACGTACGGGCATGACGTCACCCGCGCCATGCGCGAGGACGGCGGGACGACGACCACCGTACGGCTGTCGCTGCTGCGCGCACCGCGCTTCCCCGACCCGGACACCGACCAGGGCAGGCACCGCTTCCGTTACGCCCTCGTCCCCGGGGCGGGCATCGCGGAGGCGGTGTGCGAGGGGTACCGCGTCAATCTGCCGGATCGTTCCGTGCCGGGTGACGCGGTGGTGGCGCCGCTCGTGGCGGTGGACGGCGATCCGGTGGTCGTGGAGTCGGTGAAGCTCGCCGACGACCGTTCGGGGGCGGTGGTGGTACGGCTCTACGAGGCGCTGGGGCGGAGGGCGCGGTCACGGGTGACCGCGGGGTTCCCCGTCGCCTCGGCTGTCGCCGTCGACCTGCTGGAGCGCCCGCTGCCGGACGCCGACGCGGCGTTCGAGGTGCCGGACGACGGCTCGGTGGCGCTCTCCTTGCGCCCTTTCCAGATCATCACTCTGCGCATGATCCCGACGATCGATTAGGCTCGGCAGATGGCGAAGTACTTCGATGTTCACCCCGACAATCCGCAAGCGCGCACCATCAGCAATGTGGCGGAAAGGATCCGTTCAGGCGCCCTCGTCGCCTATCCGACGGACTCCTGCTTCGCGCTGGGCTGCCAGATGGGCAACCGCGACGGCATCAGCCGCATCCGGTCGATCCGGAACCTCGACGACCGTCACCACTTCACCCTGGTGTGCCAGGATTTCGCGCAGCTGGGTCAGTTCGTGCACATCGACAAGGATGTGTTCCGGGCGATCAAGGCGTCGACGCCCGGCAGCTACACCTTCATCCTCCCCGCGACGAAGGAAGTGCCGCGGCAGCTGCCGCACCCGAAGAAGAAGACCGTCGGAGTCCGG
>NZ_JBVIZF010000078.1:0-14449 GCF_055591805.1 Streptomyces sp. NPDC041200
GGCGGCCAGCTCACCAATCGAATGCCCGGACAGGAAGTCCGGCGTCAGACCCCACGCCTCCACCAGCCGGAACAGCGCCACCTCCACCGCGAACAGCGCGGGCTGAGTGAAACCGGTCCGGTCCAGTACGGCGGCATCGTCCCCGAACAGCACATCCCGCAGCGGCCGTTCCAGATGCCCGTCCAGCTCCGCGCACACCGCGTCCAGCGCGTCCGCGAACACCGGGTACGCCTCGTACAGCTCACGGCCCATCCCCAGCCGCTGGCTCCCCTGCCCCGTGAACAGGAACGCCACCCGGCCACCGGCCACCGAACCCTCGACCAGCCCCGCCGCGCCGCGCCCCTCGGCCAGCGCCGTGAGCCGCTCGCCGGGGAGTTCGCCGTCGCGGCCGAGCAGCACGGCCCGGTGCTCCAGGGCGGAACGTGAAGTGGCCAGGGAGTACGCGAGGTCGAGCGGGCGGGCCCCGTCGTCCGGGCCGTTCGCGACGGCGCGCAGCCGCTCGGCCTGGGCCCGTAGCGCGTGCTCCGTACGGCCGGAAACCGGCCAGGCGAGCACGGGCAGGGTCCGGTCCGGAACGGCCGCGGAGGCAGCGTCGGTGTCCCAGCCCTGCTCGATGATCGCGTGCGAGTTGGTGCCGCTGAAGCCGAACGACGACACCCCCGCGCGGCGCGGGCGGCCGGTCTCCGGCCACGGCCGGGACTCGGTCAGCAACTCGATGTCGCCCACCGACCAGTCCACATGCGGGGTCGGCTCGGTGACATTCAGGGTCTGCGGCAGCACGCCGTGCCGCATCGCCATCACCATCTTCATGACTCCCGCGGCGCCCGCCGCGGCCTGGGTGTGCCCGATGTTGGACTTCATCGAACCCAGCCACAGCGGCTGGCCTTCGGGCCGCTGCTGACCGTACGTCGCCAGGAGCGCCTGCGCTTCGATCGGGTCACCCAGCGTCGTCCCCGTACCGTGCGCCTCGACGACGTCGATGTCCGCGGCCGTGAGATCGGCGTTGACGAGGGCCTGGCGGATGACGCGCTGCTGGGACGGGCCGTTCGGCGCCGTCAGACCGTTCGACGCGCCGTCCTGGTTGACGGCGGTGGAGCGCAGGACGGCGAGGACCGGATGGCCGTTCTTCCGGGCTTCGGAGACCCGTTCCACCAGGAAGAGACCCACGCCTTCCGCCCAGTTGGTCCCGTCCGCGTCGCCGGAGAACGCCTTGATCCGGCCATCGGCGGCCAGCCCGCCCTGGCGGCTGAATTCCAGGAAGACCCCCGGGGTCGACATGACCGTGACGCCGCCCACCAGGGCGAGCGAGCACTCGTCATTGCGCAGCGCCTGCGCGGCCAGATGCAGCGCCACCAGCGAGGACGAGCACGCGGTGTCGACGGTGAGCGCGGGGCCTTCGAGGCCGAAGGCGTAGGACAGCCGCCCGGACGCCACGCTGGAGGCGTTGCCGGTGCTGAGGTGTCCTCCGAGGTCCGATGCCTCGTCCAGCAGCAGGTTCAGATAGTCCTGTTCGTTGGAACCGATGTAGACACCGGTCCTGCTGCCGCGCAGCGTGGCCGGGTCGATCCCGGCCCGCTCGAACGCCTCCCACGACGTCTCCAGCAGCAGCCGCTGCTGCGGGTCCATGGCGAGGGCCTCGCGGGGCGAGATGCCGAAGAACGCCGCGTCGAAGTCGGCCACGTCGGGCAGGAAGCCGCCCTCATGGGCAAAGGTGGTGGCTTCGGCGTCCGGGGTGTCGCCGTAGGGGCTGGTCAGGTCCCAGCCCCGGTCGGCGGGGAAGCCGGTGATCGCGTCCTCGCCGGAGACCAGGAGCTGCCACAGCTCCTCCGGCGACCGTACGCCGCCGGGGAAACGGCAGCTCATCGCGACGATCGCGATCGGGTCGTCGTCGTGGTCGGCGGAGGCGGTCATCCGGTGGGGGACGATCGCGTCGGCCACGTCACCGACCAGCTCACCGCGCAGATGCCCCGCGAGGACGGCCGCGTTCGGATAGTCGAAGACCAGCGTCGGCGGCAGCCGCAGCCCGGTCGCCTCGCGGAGGCGGTTGGACAGTTCGACGGCGGTGAGGGAGTCGAATCCCAGGTCCTTGAACACCCGGCCCTCATCGAGGGCCTGCGGGTCCGCGTATCCGAGTACCGCCGCGACCTGGGTGCGGACCAGGTCCAGCAGCAGCTGGTCCTGCTCGGCCGCGCGCAGCCCGGCCAGCCGCCCGGCCAGGCCGGAAGCGCCGTCACTCGCGGTGTTGTCCACCACGCGCCGTACCGGAACGCGGACCAGCCCGCGCAGCAACGGCGCGAGGGCGCCCGCCGCGGCCTGGGCGCGCAGCGCCACGGCGTCGACGCGCAGGGGGACCGGTGCCACCTCGCCCGAGCCGAGCGCCGCGTCCAGGAGGGCCAGGCCCTCCTCCGGGGACAGCGGCGGCAGTCCCGCGCGCCGCATCCGGCTGATGTCGATCTCGCTCAGGCCGCTGCCCATACCGGAGCCCGCCCACAGGCCCCACGCGAGCGAAAGGGCCGGGAGCCCCTCGGCGCGACGGCGCGACGCGAGCGCGTCCAGGAACGTGTTGGCGGCGGCGTAGTTGGCCTGGCCGGGGCCGCCGAACACGCCCGAGACGGCGGAGAACAGCACGAACGCCGCCAGGTCCGCGTCCCGCGTCAGCTCGTGGAGGTTCCACGCGGCGTCCACCTTCGGACGCAGAACGCGGTCGACGCGCTCGGGCGTCAGCGAACCGATGACGCCGTCGTCCAGCACACCGGCGGTGTGCACCACGGCCGTCAGCGGATGTTCGGCGGGGATCGCGGCCAGCACTTCGGCGAGCGCTTCGCGGTCGGCCGCGTCACACGCGGCGACCGTCACCTCGGCGCCCAGCGCGCGCAGCTCGGCGGCGAGTTCGGCCGCGCCCGTGGCCCGCTCACCACGGCGGCTGGTGAGCAGCAGGTGCCGCACCCCGTGCTCGGTCACCGCGTGCCGGGCGACCAGGCCGCCCAGGGCACCGGTTCCGCCGGTGATCAGTACCGTGCCGTCCGGGTTCCATCCGGCGGGCACGGTCAGCACGACCTTGCCGACGTGCCGCGCCTGGCTCATGTAGCGGAACGCTTCCGGGGCCTGCCGTACGTCCCAGGCGCTGATCGGCAGGGGCCGCAGGGCCCCCTGGTGGAACAGGTCCAGCAGCTCGCACAGCATGTCCTGGATGCGGTCGAGACCCGCGTCGAACAGGTCGAACGCCTGGTAGGAGACACCGGGGTACTGGGCGGCCACCTCCTCCGGCTCCCGGATGTCGGTCTTGCCCATCTCGACGAACCGGCCGCCGCGCGGCAGCAGTCGCAGCGAGGCGTCCACGAACTCGCGCGCCAGCGAGTCCAGCACCACGTCGACGCCGCGACCGCCGCTGACCTCACGGAACGTCGACTCGAAGGCCAGGTCGCGCGAGGAGGCGATCCGGTCGTCGGCAAGACCCAGCGAACGCAGCGTGTCCCACTTGCCCGGGCTGGCGGTGGCGTAGACGTCCACACCCCAGTGGCGGGCCAGCTGCACGGCGGCCATCCCCACGCCACCGGCGGCCGCGTGCACCAGCAGCGACTCCCCGCTCTCCACACCGGCCAGGTCACGCAGCCCGTAGTAGGCCGTCATGAAGACGATCGGCACGGCGGCCGCCTCGGCGAAGGTCCAGCCCGGCGGCATCGGGACCACCATGCGCCGGTCCGCCACCACCAGCGGCCCGAACGCCCCCGGCAGCATGCCGAAGACACGGTCGCCGGGAGCCAGGTCGGTGACATCGGGGCCGGTTTCCACGACGACACCGGCGCCCTCGATGCCCATCACCGGGGCTTCGCCGGGGTACATCCCGAGCGCGTTCAGCACATCGCGGAAGTTGAGACCGGCGGCCCGGACCTCGATCCGCACCTGCCCGGCCTCCAGCGGCGCCGCCGCCTCGGGGCACGGCAGCAGCGTCAGGTTCTCCAGCGTGCCCTTTTCCACGCTGTCCAGCCGCCACGCGCGCTCCCCGGCCGGGGGCACCATCGCGCCCCCCGAAGCCACCCGCGCCAGCAGCGGCGCGTGGACCGTGCCACGGCGCAGTGCGAACTGCGGCTCACCCGAGGCCAGCGCGGCGCCCAGCGCCTCGTACGAGGCGTCGGTGCCATCCACGTCCACCAGCACCAGCCGGTCCGGATGCTCCGACTGCGCCGAGCGCACCAAACCCCACACGGCGGACCGCGCCGGGTCATCCACCCCGGCATCGCCTCCGGCGGTCACCGCGCCCTGGGTGACCAGGACCAGACGGGACGCGGTCGGCCGCTCCTCGGCGAGCCACGTCCGCACCAGAGCCAGCGCGTCCTGCGCGGCGGTGTGGGCGGCACCGGCCACGTCGTCCTCGGTGGTCTCCCCCGGGCCGAAGTACGCGAGCACATCCCCCTCGGGCGCCCCCGTCCCCCCGGATTCCACCGCCTCGCTCAGCGCGGCCAGGTCGGCGTGGACCGTGGCACCGGCCGTGAGCGCGACCGGCGCACCGGCACCGAGCACCGCCCACGGCACACCGGCCCCGGACGTGGCCCCGGACGTCTCAGCGGGCACCGGCACCGTGGCCCAGTCCAGCCGGAACAGCGACTCGTGGTACGCCGCCCGCCAGGTCAGCGCCCGCTCGGCCGGAACGGGGCGCAGGACCAGCGAGTTCACTCCGGCGACCGGAGCACCGGTCGAGTCCGCGATCTCCAGGCGGACGCCGTCCGCTCCCCGCAGCACCAGACGCACCCGCAGCGCCGAGGCGCCGCTCGCGTACACCGACACGCCGTTCCAGACGAACGGCAGCCCCCCGATGTCACTCTCGGCCGGACCGAGCAGACCGAGCGCGTGCAGCGCGGAGTCGAACAGCGCGGGGTGCAGTCCGTAGTCCTGCGCGTCGGACGCGACGGAGTCGTCCAGCCGGACCTCGGCGAAGAGTTCGTCCCCGTGTCGCCACGCGGCCGTGAGCCCCTGGAACACCGGACCGTACCGCAGACCGGCGTCGGCGAGGGTCGCGTACAGCTCCTCGGCACGGACCACCTCGGCGCCCGGCGGCGGCCACGCGGTCAGCGCGAACTCCGGCCGGGGCGCGCCCGCGACCAGCACACCGTCGGCGTGCCGCGTCCACGGCTCCTCGACCGAGGCGTCCTCGGCACGGGACAGCACGGTGAGGGGACGCCGTCCGGCGTCCTCCGGCGCGCCGAGCGCGACCTGAAGCCGGACGCCGCCCCGCGCGGGCAGCACCAGCGGGGCGTGCAGGGTCAGTTCGTCGAGCAGATCGCAGCCGACCTGGTCACCGGCGCGAACGGCGAGTTCCACGAATGCCGTGCCCGGCACCACCACCGCGCCGCGCACCGCATGGTCGGCCAGCCACGGGTGGGTGTCCACGCCCAGCCGGCCGGTGAACACCAGCCCGTCGGACTCCGCCAGGGGCACGGCCGCGCCCAGGAGCGGATGCCCGGCCAACTCCAGCCCCACGAGCGCCACATCGCCCACGGACGCCGCGCTCGACTCCAGCCAGAACCGCTCGTGCTGGAAGGCGTACGTCGGCAGATCCACCCGGCCCGCGCCCGTCCCGGCGAAGAACCCGGCCCAGTCCACCGCGACCCCACGGACATGCGCCCGGGCCACGGCGGTGGTCAGCGCCCCGGCCTCGGGACGGTCCTTGCGCAGTGCGGCGACGAACGCCGAGTCCTCGCCGGTCACGCACTCCTGCGCCATCGCGGTGAGCACACCATCGGGGCCCAGCTCGATGAACGTGGTGACGCCCTTGGCCTCCAGGGTGCGCACACCGTCGAGGAAGCGGACGGCCTCCCGCACGTGCCGCACCCAGAAGTCCGGGCTGGTGATCTCCTCGGCGGAGACCACTTCACCCGTCAGATTGGACACGATCGGGATGCGCGGAGCCTCGTACGTCAGCCCCCGCGCCACCTGACGGAACGCCTCCAGCATCCCGTCCATGCGCGGCGAGTGGAAGGCGTGGCTGACCGTGAGCCGCTTGGTCTTCCGGCCCCGCGCCTCGAAGCCCGCCGCGATCTCCAGCGCCGCGTCCTCGTCACCCGCGATGACCACGGACGACGGGCCGTTGAGGGCGGCGATGCTCACCCGGTCGGTGAGCAGCGGCGCCACCTCGTCCTCCGACGCCTGCACGGCGACCATCGCGCCACCGGCCGGAAGCTCCTGCATCAACCGGCCCCGCGCCGCCACCAGCTTCGCGGCGTCGCCGAGCGAGAGCACACCCGCCACATGTGCGGCGGCCAGCTCACCGATCGAGTGGCCGGAGAGGTAGTCGGGCTTCACACCCCACGCCTCCACCAGCCGGAACAGCGCCACCTCCACCGCGAACAGCGCGGGCTGGGTGTATCCGGTCCGG
This sequence comes from Streptomyces sp. NPDC041200, assembly GCF_055591805.1. NCBI lineage: Bacteria > Bacillati > Actinomycetota > Actinomycetes > Kitasatosporales > Streptomycetaceae > Streptomyces > Streptomyces sp. NPDC041200. Next base: position 6,374 of record NZ_JBVIZF010000078.1, read on the forward strand.
TCGAGCACCGAGGCATCGTCGCCGAACAGCACACTCTTCAGCGGCCGTTCCAGATGCGCGTCCAGCTCCGCGCACACCTCGTCCAGAGCATCCGCGAACACCGGGTACGTGTCATACAGTTCACGCCCCATCCCCAGCCGCTGGCTCCCCTGCCCCGTGAACAGGAACGCCACCTCGCCACCGGCGACCGTGCCCTCGATCAGCCCCGGCGCCACCTCCCCGCGTGCCAGCGCCTCCAGGCCCGCGACCAGCCCGGCACGGTCCTCGCCGACGACCACCGCGCGGCGCTCCAGCGCCGCCCTGCCGGTGGCCAGCGAGTACGCCACATCGGCGGCGTCGAGGGCGGGTTCACGGTCGAGGCGGGAGAGGAGACGGCGGGCGTTGTCGCGCAGCGCCGCTCCGGTCCTGGCGGACAGAGCCCACGGCAGTACGGCGGCGGTGACGGTGGCCGTGGCCGTGCCGCCGTCCTCGTCCGTGGTCTGGGGCTCCTCCGGCTCCGGGGCCTGTTCCAGGATGGTGTGGGCGTTGGTGCCGCTCACGCCGAAGGCCGAGACACCGGCCCGGCGCGGCCTGCCGGTCTCGTCCCACGGCCGGGCCTCGGTCAGCAGGGACACCTCGCCCGCCGACCAGTCGACGGTCGGGGACGGCTGGTCGACGTGGAGGGTCTGCGGCAGCACACCGTGGCGGATGGCCATGACCATCTTGATGACGCCCGCGACACCGGCCGCCGCCTGGGCGTGGCCCAGGTTGGACTTGAGCGAGCCCAGCCACAGCGGCCGGCCCTCGGGGCGCTCCTGGCCGTAGGTGGCGAGCAGCGCCTGCGCCTCGATGGGGTCGCCCAGCGTCGTCCCCGTGCCGTGCGCCTCGACGACGTCGATTTCGGCGGCGGACAGCCGGGCGTTCTCCAGGGCCTGACGGATGACGCGCCGCTGCGACGGCCCGTTCGGCGCCGTCAGACCATTGGACGCACCGTCCTGGTTGACGGCGGAGCCGCGTACGACCGCCAGCACCGGGTGGCCGTTGCGGCGCGCGTCCGACAGCCGCTCCACCAGCAGCACGCCGACGCCCTCGGACCAGCCGGTGCCGTCCGCCGACGCCGCGAAGGACTTGCACCGGCCGTCGGGGGCGAGGCCGCGCTGGCGGCTGAACTCCACGAACACGTCGGGGGTGGGCATCACCGCGACGCCGCCGACCAGGGCGAGCGAGCATTCGCGCTGACGCAGCGCCTGGGCCGCCCAGTGCAGGGCGACCAGCGACGACGAGCACGCCGTGTCGACCGTGGCGGCCGGGCCCTCCAGGCCGAAGGTGTAGGCGATACGGCCGGACAGCACGCTGGTGGCACCGCCGGTGAGCAGCAGGCCCTCCAGCTCCTCCGGCGCGTTCAGGGTATCGACGCCGTATCCCATGGCCGAGGCGCCCACATACACGCCGGTGCGGCTGCCCTTGACCGACGTCGGATCGATGCCCGCGCGCTCGAACACCTCCCAGGAGGTTTCCAGCAGCAGCCGCTGCTGCGGGTCCATGGCGAGGGCCTCACGCGGCGAGATACCGAAGAAGCCGGGGTCGAACGTGGTGGCGCCGTCGAGGAATCCGCCACCGCTGTTGTAGAAGGTGCCCTTGCGGTCGGGGTCCGGATCGGCCAGTCCCTCGATGTCCCAGCCACGGTCGTCGGGGAATCCGGAAATGGCGTCACCGCCCTCCGCGACCAGCTGCCACAGATCCTCAGGGGATCCGACGCCGCCGGGGAACCGGCAGCTCATCGCGGTGATCGCGATCGGTTCCTGCGCGTCCGCCTCCACCTCGGTCAAGCGGCGACGGGTCCGGCGCAGCTCAGTGGTCATCCACTTCAGATTGTCGAGAAGCTTCTCTTCGTTCACGCTAGCCACGGAAACGTCACCTCCTGATGTCAGTTGAAGAGCTGTGGGCGGTCATCACGTCAGGACCTTCCGAATTCAGAGTTGATGATGTCGAAGATGTCTTCGGCGGAGGCGGAGTCCAGGTCACGTTCGTCCTCATCGGTGCCGTCGCCGACCGCCGCGTTCTCGGTCTCGTTCCACTTCCGCAGCAGCGCTTCGAGCCGGGCCGTGACCCGCTCGCGTTCCGCCGCGTCGTCGGAGACGTTCGAGAGGGTGAACTCCAGCTTGTCGATTTCCGCGAGGGCCGGGAGTTCCGGTGTGGTGTCCTCGCCCAGGAGGTCGGCGCGCAGCTGGTCCGCGAGCACGCGGGGCGACGGATGGTCGAAGACCAGGGTGGCGGTGAGCTTCAGCCCGGTCGCCGCGTTCAGCCGGTTGCGGAGTTCGACGGCGGTGAGCGAGTCGAAGCCCAGCTCCTTGAACGCGCGGCCCGCCTCGACGGCCGTGGTGTCGTCGTGTCCGAGGACGGCGGCGACCTCCGTACGGACGAGGTCGAGCAGGACGCGGTCGGCCTCGGGCCCGGTGAGCCCCGCGAGCCGCTGCCGCAGGGACTCCGCCGGTGCCTCGGCCGTCCCGTCGCCCGCGCCCTCGGCCCGGTCCGCCGCGAGGGCTCGGACGACCTCGGGCAGATCGGCGATCAGCGGCCGGGGGCGGGCCACCGTGAAGGTGGTGGCGAAGCGGTCCCAGTCGACGTCGGCGACGGTGACGGCGGTGTCCTTCCGGTCCAGCGCCTGCTGGAGGGCGGCGATGGCGGAACGCGGGGCCATGACCGGCAGACCGAGGCGGCGCAGCTGCTCGGCCGCCTCGTCGTCGGCGACGAGTCCGCCGTCCGCCCACGGGCCCCAGGCCACGGAGGTGGCGGCGGCGCCCCTGGCCCGGCGCTGCTCGGCCAGCGCGTCGAGGAACGCGTTGCCCGCCGCGTACGCGCCCTGACCGCCGCTGCCCCACACCCCGGCGATCGAGGAGAAGAGCACGAAGGCCTCCAGCTCGGTGTCGCCGAGCAGCGCGTCCAGGTGGGCCGCGCCCGCGACCTTCGCGGCGACCACATCGGCGACGTCCGCCGGGGTGGTCTCCGCGAGCGGTGCGAGCTGCCCCGCGCCCGCCGTGTGCACGACCGCGGTGAGCGGGTGGTGCGGGTGTCCGGCGCGGATCCGGGCCAGCAGCCCGGCGACCGCGTCCCGGTCGGTGACATCGCACGCGGCGACGGTCACCTCGGCGCCCTTCGCGGTCAGTTCGGCCGCGAGCTGCTCGGCGCCGGGTGCCTGCTGCCCACGGCGTCCGGCCAGGACGAGGTGGTCGGCGCCGTGGTCCGCCAGCCAGCGCGCCACATGGCCGCCCAGCGCACCGGTGCCGCCGGTGACCAGGACCGTGCCACGGGGCCGCCACGGCGCTCCGGTGGCCGGAGCGCGCTCGGCGTGGACGAGGCGGCGGGCCAGGACTCCGGCCGTACGGAGCGCCACCTGGTCCTCGTGGGCGTCGCAGTGTCCGCCGAGCACGCCCGCCAGACGGTCGGCGGCCCGTTCGTCGAGCGTCGCGGGCAGGTCGATCAGACCGCCCCAGCGCTTCGGGTGCTCCAGCGCGACCACCCGGCCCAGGCCCCAGATCTGCGCCTGCGCGGCGCTGCCCAGCGGCTCCGAGGCGGCGGTGGCGACGGCGCCGGTGGTGGCGCACCACAGCGGGGCGTCCAGGCCCGCGTCCCCGAGCGCCTGCACCAGCACACCGGTGCGCAGCAGCCCGGTGGGGACGGCGGCGTGGTCGGGGTGCGGTTGCTCGTCCAGGGCCAGCAGGGACAGCACACCGTGGACGGGGTCACCGGCCGCGGCGTGGCGGATCCGGTCGGCCAGGGCCTCCCGGTCGAGGTCCCCGCCGTCGGCCGGGGTGACGCGCCGGATGTCGGCGCCCCGGTCGGCCAGCGCGTCGGTGACCCGGCGCACGGTGTCGGCCTGGCCTGCCGGTTCGACGACCAGCCAGACGCCCGGGACGGCGGTGAGCCGAGGCTCCTCCAGCGGCTTCCACGTGACGCGGTAGCGCCAGCCGTCGAGTGCGGACTGCTCACGTTCACGGCGCCGCCACTCCGACAGCTCCGGGAGCAGCGCGCTCAGCGGCTGGTCCACGTCGATGCCGACCGCGTCCGCCAGCGAGGCGAGGTCGTCGCTCTCCACGGCCTCCCAGAACCGGGCGTCGGCCGTGTCGATGCCCGTGGCCGCCTGGTCGGGCGTGGGCCGCGCGGCGCCGTCGAGCCAGTAGCGCCGCCGCTGGAACGGGTACGTGGGCAGCTCGACGCGGTGTGCGCCGGTCCCGGCGAACAGCGCCTCCCAGTCCAGGGCCGCGCCCCGGACATGCAGGGTGGCGAGCGCGCCGGTCAGCGTCTCCGTCTCGGACCGCCCGCCGCGCAGCACGGGCACGAAGGCCACGTCATCCGGGCCCTCGTCGGTGACACAGTCCTGCGCCATGCCGGACAGCACACCGTCCGGGCCGAGTTCGACGTACGTCGTGACGCCCTGGGCCTCCAGGGCGCGGACGCCGTCGAGGAAACGCACGGACTGGCGTACGTGGCGCACCCAGTAGTCCGAGCCCATGCCCAGCTCGTCGGTCACCGGCTGCCCGGTGACGGTCGAGAGGACCGGGACGCGCGGGGCGTTGTACGTCAGGCCTTCGGCGACCTTGCGGAACCCGGCGAGCATCCCGTCCATGTGCGGGGAGTGGAACGCGTGGCTGACGGTGAGCCGCTTGGTCTTGCGGCCCCGCGCCTCGAAGTCCGCCGCGATCCGCACGGCGTCGTCCTCGTCGCCCGCGATGACCACCGACGCGGGCCCGTTCACCGCGGCGATGCTCACGCCGTCGGTGAGCAGCGGCGCCACCTCGTCCTCCGCCGCCTGCAGCGCGACCATCGCGCCACCGGTGGGCAGTTCCTGCATGAGACGGCCGCGCGCGGCCACCAGCGTGGCGGCGTCCGCCAGCGACAGCACCCCGGCCACATGGGCCGCGGCGATCTCGCCGATGGAGTGGCCGGCCAGGACGTCGGGCCGCAGCCCGGCGGCCTCGGCCAGCCGGAACAGCGCCACCTCGACGGCGAACAGCGCGGGCTGGGTGAATCCGGTCTGGTCCAGCGGCTCCTTCTCGGTGCCGAACAGCACGTCGTACAGCGGTCGTTCGAGGTGCCGGTCCAGCTCGGCGCAGACCGCGTCCAGCGCCTCGGCGAAGACGGGGCTCGCCTCGTACAGCTCACGGCCCATACCGAGCCGCTGGCTGCCCTGCCCGGTGAAGAGCACGGCCGTCCGGCCTTCCGTGGGCACGCCCCGGATCAGCTGCGCGGCGGACTCGCCCCGCGCGAGCGCGGCGAGGCCCGCGAGCAGCCGGTCCCGGTCCTGTCCGAGGACCACCGCGCGGTGCTCCAGGGCGGACCTGGTGGTGGCCAGGGAGTACGCCACGTCCACGGTGTCGAGCCCGGTGTCGGCCTCGAGGTGGGCGCGCAGTCGCTCGGCCTGGGCCCGCAACGCGTCCTCGCCCTTGGCCGACAGCGGCCAGGCCACCACATCGGGCCGGACGAGGGGGCGCTCCGGCGCGCCGTCCTCGGCCCGCTCGGGGAGCGCGGTCGGCTCCGGGGCCTGCTCCAGGACCGTATGGGCGTTGGTGCCGCTGAAGCCGAACGAGGAGACGCCCACCCGGCGCGGGCGGCCGGTCTCCGGCCACGGCCGGGCCTCGGTCAGCAGCTCGATGTCCCCCGCCGACCAGTCGACGTGCGGCGACGGCTCGTCCGCGTGCAGCGTCTGCGGCAGCACACCGTGCCGCATGGCGAGCACCATCTTGATGACGCCCGCCACACCGGCGGCGGCCTGCGTGTGGCCGATGTTGGACTTGATGGCGCCCAGCAGCAACGGCCGCTCCGGGTCACGCTCCTGACCGTAGGTGGCCAGCAGCGCCTGCGCCTCGATCGGGTCACCGAGCCGGGTGCCGGTGCCGTGGGCCTCGACCGCGTCCACGTCCGCGGCCGACAGGCCCGCACCGGCCAGCGCCTGCCGGATGACGCGCTGCTGTGACGGACCGTTCGGCGCCGTCAGACCATTGGACGCGCCGTCCTGGTTGATGGCGGAGCCGCGTACGAGCGCCAGGACCGGGTGGCCGTTGCGGCGCGCGTCCGACAGCCGCTCGACCAGCAGCATGCCGACGCCCTCGCCCCAGCCGGTGCCGTCCGCGCCCGCCCCGAAGGCCTTGCAGCGGCCGTCGGGGGCCAGGCCGCGCTGACGGCTGAACTCGATGAACGCACCGGGGCTCGACATGACCGTCACACCACCCGCGAGCGCGATCGAGCACTCGCCCTGGCGCAGCGCCTGGATCGCCCAGTGCAGCGCCACCAGCGAGGCGGAGCAGGCCGTGTCGACGGTGACCGCCGGGCCTTCCAGGCCGAAGGTGTACGCGAGGCGGCCGGAGACCACGCTCGCGGCGTTGCCGGTGGCGAGGTAGCCCTCGACATCCTCGGGGATCGTGTCCAGCGAGGCCAGGTAGTCCTGCCCGTTGGAGCCGACGAAGACACCGGCCGAGGTGCCGCGCAGCGTGGCCGGGTCGATGCCCGCCCGCTCGAACGCCTCCCACGACGTCTCCAGCAACAGCCGCTGCTGCGGATCCATGGCAAGCGCCTCACGGGGCGAAACCCCGAAGAACGAGGCGTCGAAGTGGCCCGCGTCGTAGAGGAATCCTCCCTCGCGTGCGTAGAAGGTGCCCCGCTTGTCGGGGTCCAGGTCGTAGAGCGTGTCCAGGTTCCAGCCACGGTCGGTCGGGAACTCCGCGATCGCGTCGCCACCCGCCGACAGCAACTGCCACAGCTCCTCGGGCGAGCGCACTCCGCCCGGGAAGCGGCAGCTCATCGCCACGATCGCGATCGGATCGTCGTCGGTCGCCACGGTCGCGGCTGTCGCGGCTGTCGGCCCCGAGGTGTCGACGGCTGTGTCCGCGCCGACCAGTTCGCTCCGCAGATAGCCCGCCAGGGCGGAGGCCGTCGGATAGTCGAAGACCAGCGTCGCGGGCAGCTGAACGCCCGTCGCGGCGTTGAGCCGGTTGCGGAGTTCGACGGCGGTGAGCGAGTCGAAGCCCAGCTCGCTGAAGGCCCGCTCGACCCCGATCGACTCCGAGCCGTCATGGCCCAGCACCGCGGCCACCTGGCTACGGACCACGTCCAGCAGCAACCGGTCCCGCTCGGCCTCGCCCAGCCCGGCGAGCCGCCCGGCCAGCCCGCCATTTTCAGACGCGCCACCGGTGTCCTGCTGGGCCTGCGCCACGTCGGCGAGGTTCGCGAAGTCCGCGATGAGGCGGCTCGGCCGTACGGCGGTGAACTCCGGTGCGAACCGGGCCCAGTCGATGTCCGCGACGGCCACCGCCGCGTCGTCCAGGTCCAGCGCCCGCTGGAGGGCGGCGATCGCCACCTCGGCGTCCATCGGCGGCAGACCGCCACGGCGCAGCCGCTGCTCCAGGCCGTTGTCCGCGGCCATACCGCCCTCGGCCCACGGGCCCCAGGCAATCGACGTGGCGGGCAAGCCCTGGGCACGCCGACGCTCGGCCAGCGCGTCCAGGGAGGCGTTGGCGGCGGCGTAGTTGCCCTGTCCGGCGGCGCCGAACGTGCCACTGATCGAGGAGAACAGCACGAACGCCGACAGATCCAGCCCACGCGTCAGCTCATCGAGATGCGCCGCCGCGGACACCTTGGCGCGCAGGACGGTCGTAAAGCGCTCGGGGGTGAGCGCGTCGAGTACGCCGTCGTCGAGCACACCGGCCGTGTGGAACACACCGGTCAGCGGCAGTTCCTCCGGCAGGGAGTCCAGGAGTCGCGCGAGCGCGTCCCGGTCGGCCACGTCACAGGCGGCCACGGTCACCCGGGCACCGGAGGCGGCCAGTTCATCGCGCAGCTCGGTGGCTCCGGGGGCGTCGAGGCCACGGCGGCTGGTGAGCAGCACGTGCCCGGCGCCGTTCGCCACCAGCCAGCGGGCCACGTGCGCGCCCAGCGCACCCGTACCGCCCGTCACCAGCGTCGTACCGGCACCCGGCGACCAGGACCCGTCGGAGGAGGATGCGGATGCCTGCACCAGTCGGCGTCCGAACACGCCCGACGCACGGACCGCGACCTGGTCCTCACCGCCGACCCCGGCCAGCACACCCGCCAGCCGCGCCA
>NZ_JBVIZF010000079.1:0-14321 GCF_055591805.1 Streptomyces sp. NPDC041200
CAAGGCGGGTGTCGACGGCACGACGCTCCGGCAGACGGCCCAATCGGCGCTGGAGCTGATCCCCAGGGCGGACGCACCGTACGTGCGGCACTGACGTTCCCCCCTTTCGTCCGGCGACGGACATACCGCGGCGGTGACTACTCACGCCCTGATCCCAACCCAGCGCAAGGCCCGCCGCGAGTACGAGAATCGCGTCAGTGCGCTCGCACCGGCCGGACCATGATCACCGGCTTAGCGTTAACCGCTGTACCGATGTTTCCCCGAGGCCGATGACAGCGCCTCTCGGTCGTCCGAAACACTGTGCGGCGTGGAGGGGGCCTGGGGGTGCTCGGCATTGGGGGCCAGGCCAGGGGCCAGGCCGACGAGGTTCGTCGCCTGGATGCTCAGCCCTCGTCCGCCGCCGGTCCGGCTGCCCTGGGAGTGGTCTCGCTGATCATGGCGACGAGGCGGTGCAGCTGTGCGGTGAGGACGTGCCGCTCCTGCGGAGTGAACTGCGACAGGGCCGCGTACTGGCGTGCGCGCAGCTGGGCCTGCATGACTGCGAGGCGTTCGGCGCCTTCCTGGGTGAGGCGGATGAGGACCTGGCGCTCGTCGTGCGGTGAGCGGCGTCGGGTGACCACGCTTTTGCCCTCCAGCTGCTTGAGCATGCGGGTGGCGGTGGGCACGCTGACCTCGGCGCGAGCGGCCAGGCGGCCGACGGGCAGGCCCTCGCCGTCGGCGTCCTCAGCCAGGGGGGTGAGCAGGGCCAGCTGGGCCATGGACAGGCCGGCGGCGGATTGGCCGACGGTGGCGGCCCGCGAGCGCCGCATCGCGTAGAAGAGCCGGTCGGCGGCCTGGGCCAGATCTTCGATGCCGGGCTCCACAGGCAGGTCAGGGGTGCTGCCGGTCTCGGGGTTGCCTGCTTCTCGCATGACTGTTAGCTTACTAAATGAATGTCGCTAGCAAGCTAAGCATTAGGGAGCGAAGCAACATGTCCTTCCCCGCTCGCATCGACGTCCACCAGCACATCGTTCCGCCCATCTGGGCCGAGACCCTCGCCGCGCAGGGCCTCGACTCCGGCGGCTGGGCCATCCCGGGCTGGAGCACGAAGAGCGCAGTGGCGATGATGGACCAGCAGGGCATCGCCGCCGGCGTCCTGTCCGTCACCGCTCCCGGTGTCCACCTCGGCGACGACGCGCAGGCCCGGAATCTCGCCCGTGCCGTGAACGAGTACGGTGCCGAAGTCGTCAAGGACAGCCCCGACCGCTTCGGCCACTTCGCCAGCATCCCGCTGCCCGACGTCGACGCCGCCGTGGCGGAGGCCGTCCACGCGCTGGACAACCTGCACGCCGACGGCGTCGTGCTGATGTCCAACGCCCGCGGCCGCTACCTCGGCGACCCCGACTTCGAACCGCTGTGGGCCGAGCTCGACCGCCGCGGCGCAAACGTCTTCATCCACCCCGCCCAGCCCCCGATGGACCTGCTCTCGGGCACCCCCGCCCCGCTCGTCGACTACGTCTTCGACACCACCCGCAGCGCCCTCAACCTCGTACTGAACGGCGTCATGAACCGCTACCAGAACGTGCGGGTGATCCTCTCCCACGGCGGCGGCTTCCTCCCCTACGCCGCGTACCGCTTCGCCGGCCTGACCTCCACCGTCGTCGGCCGCGAGCGCAAGGCCGAGGACATCCTGCGCGACCTGAAGCGGTTCTACTTCGACACCGCCCTGTCCGCCAGCCCCAGCGCCCTACCCGCCCTGCTCGCCTTCGCCGAACCCGGCCACGTCCTCTACGGCAGCGACTGGCCCTTCGCCCCGCAGGACGCCGGGAGCTACTACAACCACTACCTGGAGACCTACCCCGACTACGCCCCGGGCCAGGACAACGCCATCAACCGCAAGAACGCCGAGGTCCTCTTCCCCCGCCTCGCCCGCTGACCCCACGGACAGGGCACCGCGAAACCGCCGCGGGCCGCAACTCATCGCCCTGCGCCCGATCCTGCTTGGCCGCGCCTTCGACGCAGTCAGCCCCCACGCAGTCGGCCTGCCCCGCTGAACGGCCCGCGGGTAAGACCGTGCCACACCGAGTGCTGTCCAACCTCGCGCACTTTTCGAACCGCCCCGAGCGCGCTGGCGCCTCCCAAACTCGCGAACAAATGCTGTCGCAACCCAGGCTCTGGCTCAGCTTCCGTGCAGCGGCCACTCTAAGTGACGTCCGGACGTCTCTGGACAGCTTCCGAAGTCGCCCGAAAATGAGCCGTCACGAGGGTGGTTGGGCTGAAAGTCCCGGCCGTGGAAGAGGTCGTGCTCCGGCTGAAGGAGCTGTTGTTCCCGTCGGTCGCGGACATCGAGGTGCTGTCGGTGGCCGTGAATATCGAGATAGTGCGCGTTGACGTGCAGTGCACGAAGGTCGGTGCCGCCTGCCCGGGGTGCGGAGCCTGGTCGACCCGGGTGCACAGCTCCTACCTGCGGTTTCCTGCTGACGCACCGAGCGCAGGACGAAGGGTCGTGCTCCGGTTACGGGTTCGGCGGTTCCGCTGCCGCGACACCGTGTGCGCCCGGCGGACCTTCGTGGAACAGATACCCGGCCTCACCCGCAGGTACGGCCAGCGCACCGAGCGGCTGCGCTCAGCTCTGACCTCTGTAGGTCTTGCTCTGGCCGGACGGGCCGGCGCCCGGCTGGCCGCCGTCCTCGGCATGTCCGTCAGCCGGAGCACGGTCCTGCGCCTGGTCGACGCCCTTCCCGAGCCGGAGGTGCCCGCGCCGCGGGTGGTCGGCGTCGACGAGTACGCCACCCGCAAGGGACGCCACTACGGCACTGTGCTGGTGGATGTCGAAACCCACCGGCCGATCGATCTGCTCCCGGACCGCGAGGCATCGAGTCTGGCCGCCTGGCTCGCCCAGCGACCCGGTATTGAGGTCGTCTGCCGGGACCGCGCGCCGTTCTTCGCCGAAGGTGCCGCTGCCGGAGCGCCGCAGACGGTGCAGGTCGCGGACCGGTGGCATCTCTGGCACAACCTCAGCGAGGCCGCCGAGCGCAGTGTCGCGCAGCACCGCCGCTGCCTTCGTGTCCTGACGCCCGCACCTGCTCAGCCCGAACCCGAGACCACTGCCGCCCCGGACCCATCCGCGTCGCCATGGCCGACAGGCCACCGCTTCGCCGACCGGACCCGGGCCCGGCACGCAGCCATCCACGCCCTGTTGGAGGCAGGACACAGCCGACGCTCGGTCCAGCGGCAGCTCGGCATGGCCTGGCACACCGTCAAGCGGTTCGCCGACGCCGCGAAGCCGGAGGACCTGTTCACCGGCCAGTGGCAGAACCGGTCCTCGGTCCTCGACGACTACAAGCCGTACCTGGACGACCGCTGGAACGAGGGCTCCACCAACGCGTGGAAGCTGTGGGAGGAGATCGTGCCGCTCGGCTACAAGGGCAGCTACCAGCGCGTTCGCGCCTACCTGCGTGAGAAGCGCACCTCACCACGACCGGTGACCGCTCGGCCGCCCTCACCCCGAGCCGTCGCCGGATGGATCCTCCGGCGCCCGGACACCCTCGCCGAGTCCGAGCAGCTCCAGCTCAAGGCCGTCCGGACGCACTGCCCCGAACTCGACGCTCTCACCCGCCACGTCCGCTCCTTCGCGGTCATGCTCACCGAGCGCCAGGGCGAGCACCTCCCGGAGTGGCTCGACGCCGTTCGTCAGGACGACCTGCCCAGCCTGCACACCCTCGCCGCCGGCATCGACCGGGACCGGGACGCCGTCGTTGCCGGACTCACCCTGCCCTGGAACTCGGGTGTCGTCGAAGGCCATGTCAACCGGATCAAGATGCTCAAGCGCCAGATGTTCGGGCGGGCCGGCTTCCATCTCCTTCGCAAACGCGTCCTATTGGCGTGACTGAGGGTCACTGCGTCACGGAAGCTGAGCCAGAGCCGCAACCCATGAGCAAAGCCATCGGTGGATAACGGGACGAGGCGAACCTCACTACCGACGAGAGCGTTGTTATTCACCGCGACACACTAGAACGGGCCACAACACCGGCGGGAGAACCAAGGCTGCCTCCCTGTCCGAACGGCCCATGCACGCTCTTCGCTCCCCACTCTCCCCACACGCTTCAACATGTCACGAACTGGGGCAAGGAGCACCTCCGGTCGTTTCCAAGAATCGCCATCAGCGGTGGTGAATGTTTTTCGACGGGTTTGAGGTTCCCCAGAGATGCGGGGAGTGGTGACAGCAGGTCAGGTGGGTCTGACGAGAGGAGACCAGACGACGCCTGCCCCGAGGAAATACCCGCTGGAGTTGCGTGACCGCGCGGTCCGTATGTATCGCGCTGCCGAGCCGAAGTCCGTCATCCGCCGTATGGCCGAGGAACTCGGGGTGCATCACGAGGCCCTGCGCAACTGGATCCGGCAGGCCGAGGCCGACGCCGGCGAGCGGGACGACCTGCCTCGACCCTTCTCGCCGTCGACTTTCGCCGACATCCCCGCTGGGGTGCCCGTCGGAACTCCCACGAGCTGGCCGGCCGGAGCCCCATCGAGCACCTCGCGGACAGCCCGGTAGCGGTACTTGTGCCACTGACGATCACCGATTACGCCTGGGTCGTGGTCTTCTGCTTGAGGCGTTCGTAGGGGGTGTGGCCGCCGAGGCCGCCGTGGGGGCGATGGTAGTTGTAGTAGTCCTCCCACTCGCGCAGCTTGTCGTTGAAGACCTCGGCGTCGTCGATGATGACGCCGTCGAGCAGGCGGTAGAACTCCTCGGCGTCGATGCGGTGGGAGCGTTCGACCTTGCCGTTCAACCGCGGTGTGCGGGGCTTGATGTAGGTGTGAGCGATGCCCTTGTCGAGCACGTGCCAGTGGAAGGCGGACTGGAACTCGGCGCCGTTGTCGGTCTGGATGACCTCGACCTGGAACGGCAGACGCTGGAGGACATAGTCGAGGAACTGGACGGCGGTCTTCTGGTTCAGCTGAGGGTAGATCCGCAGGATGCGCAGGCGGGTGCAGTCGTCGATGGCGGTGAACTGGAAGTACTTGTTGCGTCCGCCACGCCTGCCCTGGGCCGTGTTGGCGAGTGGCTCGATGAACTTGACGTCGATCTGGACGCGGTGGCCGGGCAGCTGCTTCTCGTACCGCTTCCACCGCTTGTCGTGGCGCTTGTAGCGCTGGGAGGCCGGCAGGCGGCCCATGTCCAGGCGGTGCAGGATCCGCCACACGCCCGACTTGCTGATGGTGACGTCGTGGTACCGCTTGAGGTACATCGCGATCTTCTCCGGGCCGAAGTGGTAGTTCTGCCGGAGGTAGATGATCTTCCCGACCACCTCGACGTGCGTCGCGTTCGGCGATGTCTTCGGGGCCTTGGAGCGGGTGCGCAGGCCCTCGACCCCCTCGGCCTGGTAACGGCGATACCAGGTGTAGTACACCTGCCGGCTGAACCCGAAGTAGCGGCAGGACATCGCGACGTTCCCGGTGACCTCTTCGACATGGCGTATCACCGCCAGGCGCCGCTTGGCCTCACGGTCAAGCGGCGGTGTGATGGGGGTCGACTTCGGCATGTGGATCTCCTAGTGATCGGAGACCCAGGTGTCAACGGTGATCGTCAGCTTTAGAGACGCGGTGCAGGTTGCCGCGAGCCTCTCGTTGCCTGAACGCCCACTTCGTCCCATGGCCGCAGCGGTCGCACAAACCGGTTAAGGAGTGCTTTCAGAAAGCTGGGAGTCTGCGGGTGAGGGCCATGCACTGAGCGAGTTGGAGGAACGCGTCGTGCATGTCGTCCCGTGACTCCCAGCGCACACGTAAGCGACGCGGGCCGTGGAGATGGGCGAGGGCGGATTCGGCGACCCAGCGGACCCGGCCCAGTCCCGACCCGTGGGCCTGCCCGCGACGCGCGATCTTGGGGGTGATGTTCCGCTCACGCAGCCGTCGGCGGTAGATGTCGTGGTCGTACGGTCGGCGTACACCGCCCGCGGTTTGCGGCGGGGCCGGCCCTGCTTGCCTGTGGGTGCCGGAAACTGCGTCACTCGAGGTGACCTGCGGGTTCGGATCTACCCGAGCGCGGGAGGCTGGCGGGTGCTGTGCGGCATCATGCTGGGTCGTGGTGATTCTGTGGACAGTTTGCAGGTGTTGCCGCCTGGCTGACGACGCTACCAGAGCGAGGACGCCTGCACCCGTGATCAGTAGGCACTAAGGCGAGAGGTCGGAGGTCGGTGGGCCACAGCAGAGTTGTAGCCGCCCAGGTGAAGCCTGCACCGAAGGAGGTCACGACGACTCGTTGCCTGGCCTTTAGCTGCCCGTTGATGGCTGAGTGGCTCAGCAGCAGGGGGATGGATGCTGCGGAGGTGTTGCCGACGTGGGTGATGTTGGACGGTACGCGCTCTGTCGGGATACTCAGGGTGTTGGCCACTGCTGCGCTGATGCGTGCGTTCGCTTGGTGGACGATCAGTCTGTCGATGTCCTGGATGGCCCATCCTGCTGCGGCGGCCGACTCTTGAGTCACCTGAGTGATGCGGCGCACCGCGTGACGGAATACCTCGTTTCCTTTCATACGCACGTACGGCCTTTTCATGTCGTCGCTTGGGTGTGAGGGGTGGCGGGAGCCCCCGTCGGGGATGCAGATGGCGTCTGCGTGCTCGCCGTCGCTGCCCCACGCGGCTGCTTTGAGGGTTCCTGGCTCGTCGGCGTGTCCGGCTGTGAGCACGACTGCTCCCGCTCCGTCTCCGAAGATCGGTGCGGTGGATCGGTCGGCTGGGTCGATGACGGCCGACATCTTCTCCGCTCCGATGACCAGCACGGTGCCAGCAGTTCGAGCTTGGATGAGTCCCGCCGCAACGGTCATTGCGTAGACGAACCCCGAGCAGCCGGCGCCGAGATCGAAGGCGGGGACTTGGCGCAGGCCGAGTTGGTGGGCCACCAGGGGCGCGGTGCCGGGCACATGATGGTCTGGAGTGGCGGTGGCCAGGATGACGGCGTCGACGTGTTCGACCTTCGCCGATTTCATCGCCCGGAGACCTGCTTCTACCGCCAGGTCACTGGTGGCCGTCGCCGGATCGGTGATGTGTCGCTCGGCAATACCGATGCGGGTGCGGATCCATTCGTCTGTCGTGTCCAGGCGGGATACGAGGTCGGCGTTGCTTACCTTCTGTGGGGGCAGGTACGACCCCAGGCCGATCAATCGCGCGGCAGGCGTTGGCAACGGTGTCGCGGCTTTTCGTGCAAAGATCAACGGTTCTGCTTCTCTGTGCTGGCGTCACCGTCGGCAGAGGTATGCCGTCGGGATTCCGACCGGCCGGGGCGCTCGTCGTATCGCGTTGCCGCCGGTGTGCGGGCGCTGGTGCCGGCCGGTGGACCGGAGCTTGCGGCGAGGGGCTGGAGTGCGACTGCGTCCTTGGTACGGCCTTCGGTCAGTCTGTCTGTGGGCAGAGACTTTGCTCTTCCGGGTTCTTGCGGCGGGAGGCTGATGCTGCCCGTTGAGCCACCAGGTCGACCAGGTGTGCGACGGTGGGCGCCTTCACCAGTTCGTGTTCGGTGATCACGATGCCCAAGCGTTCCTCGAGATTCATGGACAGCAGGGCAACGGCGAGGGAGTCGATGCCCGCTTGTGCCTGCGTGGCCGCAGGAGTGATCGGCGCGGCTGGCAGATCTCCCCTTTGGACCAGGATATTTTTGATGAGCGCAAAATCGATGACAGGTGCAGTACCTCGGTCAGCGGCGGGCGTCGGAAGCGTTGCGCCGGTGTGGGGTGGCTGGCCCGGTACCTGTGGGTTGCTGTGAAATTGGGGCAGTGCGTTTACCGCGTCGTGGAACAGCCTGGGCAGCCGATTCAGCCCGGGAAGAGCGGCGTCGGTGACGAAGCAGACGCTGGTGATTCCGTTGTAGCTGCAGGCCACGATCGATGCTGGCTGGTGCCGCGGGAGCCAGTTGAAGGGCTGGAGGCAGGTGACTGGGTCTTGCTTGTAGCGCAGTGGCCGGTGGATGGCGAGGTAGGACGTGGTGATGGTGGCCCGATCGGGCGTGGTCAGCCGGGTCGCCAGAACCTGGAAGGCGCGTGCGGGGACGAGGTCCATCACAGAGCGCATGGCTTTGTGACGGCTCGGGTCCTTGGCCGCGCGGGTGGAGTTGATGACCTGGTCGAGGCGGCCTTCAACCGTCGGCTCGTGACAGGGAAGGGGCACGGGTGCGAAGGTGCAGTAGTTCCCCGGCAGGTCGTGCTCCTCGCCCCGGCGCAGGTTGACCATGGTGATAGCCGGCAAGGACTTGTCGGCGCCGCGGGGCCAGGATTGTGATGTCCAGGTGCGCAGGGCTCCGCTGAGGGTGGCCAGGAAGGCGTCGTTCGTGTCGCCGCCGCGGGCGGTGGCGGCCTGCCGCAGTCGCTGCGTGGGGACATGCGCCCAGCTGATGTCACGGTGGCCGGTAAGGGGCAGTGCCGTGTCGTTCCAGACGTTGTTGGTGGCGCTTGCGGCGAGCATGCTGCGCACGGTGCCCAGGTAGGCTCCGGCTCCTGCCCGGGGCGCGGGCTGCACGGTGGGCGCGGGTTCGCTGCCGAACAGAGTGGTCATGGTACCGATCAGGCCCATGCCGTCCTGGGTGCTGTGGTGTGCGCGCAGGCAGATGGCATAACGCCCCGGGGCGTATCCGGTCAGCAGCCAGATGTCCCACAGGGGGCCCGTGTCGGGCAAGGGGTGCGCGACGAGGCCGACCAGAGCCGTCTCGAGGTGCTGGTCGCCTGAGGGGATGCGCTGTTCGTGAACGCGGTGCTGCAGGTCGGGGGCTGGGTCGTGGTGCCAGCGGGCTTTGAGTCCGGGGCCGCGGAGGAAGTGCGTCAGGCGCGGTTCGGATTTCAGGTGGGAGCCGACGTGAGCGCGGAGTTCTCTGAGGGCGGGAGCGGTTCCTTCCAGGTGGAGGATCACTCCGATGGTCTGGGAGACCGAGGGGTGGGCCTGGGCCATGTCGTGCATGGTCAGGTCCATGGGGGTGGGACGAAGGGGGACGGTCACGGTGTTCTCCGCTGTGGTGGGCTCGGTGGGGAGGCAGGGCTCAGGCCGGTGTGAGCCGGAAGATCCGCAAGCGGCGCCCAGAGCGGTGGGCGAAGGAGACGTAGGCCGGCCAGACTTCGACGAGGTGGTCCCAGGCGGCGGCCCGCTCGTCGCCCTCCAGGAGGGTGGCGGTCACCGGCAGCGTGCGTCCGCGGCGGGTCACGCTTGCGCTGGGTGTGGCGATCAGGTTGTGGGACCAGGCGGGGCTCGGGGGGCGGCCGAAGTTGGTGTCGACGACGAGAAAGCTTCCGTCTGCTTCGGGGTGGCACAGCAGAGGTGTCTGGCGGGGCAGGCCGCTGCGGCAGCCGATGGTGGTGAGCATCAGTGAGGGCAGCGTGGCGGGCATGAGCAGCATTCGGCCCCCGCTGAGACGATGAGCTGCCCGGTCGACGCCTGGCGCGATGTGGGACATGATGCGCACGAAGCGAGCGTTTCCTCCCGCTTTCCTCAAGGCTCGGGCGATGAGCCCGTCCTGATGTGTGCGGCTGGTTTGAAAAGGCTCGATCTTCGCCGGTGTGGCGGCTGCAGGGCGCCCGGCGGCATAGTCGCGCCGGGCGCTGCCTCCGGTTGCGGCGGCCTTACGGGTGAGCTCGGGAGCCATGGCGTAGGCACGGTAAAACGAGGGCAGATAGCCGGGAATGTCAACGGTTTGCCGACGGCTGCTGATGGCCTGAACGGTCGCAGCTGCGACCTTCTCCGGTGTGGTGGGCGGCAGGAAGTCGGCGACCCTCGGCATGCGGGCCGAGGGGACGTGGATCTTGAAGAAGTCGGTGCCTACGACGGTGGCCGGGCGTACCAGAGTCACGCCGATACTGGAGCCGGCTAGTTCGATGCGCAGCATCTCGGTGTACGCCTCGACAGCGGCCTTCGCCGCGGCGTAGGCCGCCGAGGGTCCTTTTACAAAGATCCGCCCTGCGGCCGAGCCCATCGCCACGATCTGTCCACCGCCGCCCGCCCGCATCAGCGGCAGCACCGCTGCGACGGAGCAGACCAGGGCATCGTAGGAGGTGCGCATGGACAACTGGGCCTGCTCGACGGTCATCTCTTCAACGTCCGCCCAGCGGATGTAGGCGGCGTTGTGAACCAGGACGTCGACGCGTCCGTGCTCGGCATGAACCTTGGCGATCCACTCCTCCAGGGCGGGGCGATCGGTCACGTCGACATGCGCGAACTGGACGGATGGCGCCCCAGGCAGCTGGATGAGATCGGCAGCAGCTCGCTCGAGGCTCGCCTGGGAGTTGTCGCACACGTGCACATGGGCCCCGACCGCGGCCAAGGCACAGGTCAGGGCCCAGCCGATGCCCGCTGCACCTCCCGTGATCAGGCATACGCGCCCAGACAGGGAAGAGGGAGCCGGTTTGGAGCGGAAGGGGTTCATGGGGTGGTCCTTTCGGCGCTTTGCGCACTGCTGTGCCGGCGGGCCGGCAAGACGACGCGTGATGGCCGGATGCGGTGGGTGAGGTGGCCCAGGGCGAGCAGAGCGAACGCGTCGGTCAACACGGGAACGTGATACGGGAAGGGGCGCGGGCCGAGCATGTCGGGAACGGAGTGGATGCTGCCGTCGGAACGCTGCTGAGCGAGCAGGTAGCCAGCGGCGCGCGCAGCGGGAGCAGGGTCGAGCTGCCCGGCCAGAATGATCAGGGCGTAGGCGGTGCTGATGGCATCGCTCGGAGACCGGTTCTGCTGTCCGAAGCCGCCGTCCGCGTTCTGTGTGGTGCGCAGCAGCTCGGTGATCCGACCGCTCATCGGGTGGTGGGGGCCAGCGGCGAGGTATGCCCTGAAGAGGGTGTGCAGGCGACTGCTGCTCCAGCCGGGGGGAAAGGAGCCGTCAGACATCTGGCTGTCGGCGAGGAAACGCAGAGCAGGCTGGATGAGGTGATGGTGGCGCCCTTGGACATGGAGCGCGTTGATCGCGGCGGCGGTCATGCAGGCTTCGGAGGGCGTGCCTGATCCATAGGTAGGGAATCCGCCGTCGGTGCCGCGAACCGCGATCAGGGCTTCCAGCCCGCGTTGAATCGGATCGCGGTAGGTGACCGCGTCCAGCTGGTGCAGGAATTCGATCGCGACGGTGGTGCAGTCCGTGTCGGAGAGCTCGGCCTGGTCAGTGTAGGACCAGCCGCCGCTCGCGTGCTGAACGTGCACGAGGTGCCGGGCGATGGGGTGCAGCACCTTTTGCGGTGCGCCGACGGTGCACAGAGCGAGGCCAGAGACGACAGTGCTCCACGTGTCGGTGTCCGTTACGAAAGGCAGGCCGCCGTCCCCCCTCTGGTGCATGAGAGCGGTGCGCAGGCCGGTCTCTACGAGGCTCTCCACGCCGGGGACGTCCACCAAGGCGTGCAGGACTGACAGGTGAATGAGGAGGTTTCCCTCCCACACCGTTCCGGGGCGCTGGGTGGATACCAGCAGAGTGACGTCGTCCCG
This sequence comes from Streptomyces sp. NPDC041200, assembly GCF_055591805.1. Taxonomy (NCBI): domain Bacteria; kingdom Bacillati; phylum Actinomycetota; class Actinomycetes; order Kitasatosporales; family Streptomycetaceae; genus Streptomyces; species Streptomyces sp. NPDC041200. The sequence goes on from NZ_JBVIZF010000079.1 coordinate 11,418, forward strand.
GCCGGCCGGGCTTCTGCCTGCCGCCCGTCCCAGGATGGCCTTCACGGCAACGGCTTGCACCGCAGCCCAAGGATGCAGCGTGCTCGCCTCGATGGCATGAGGGTCAGCGTCGTCATGGACGGTAGCCGCGCCCAGCATGGTGAAGATGGCGTGGGCCAGAGCGCGTTTGCGAGGTCCGGTGAATTCCGGTACCCGGCGGACGATGTCCTCCAGGGCCTGGCGACACGCCGGCTGCCCGGTACCTCGGCCCAGGGCAGCGGCGGCTACGGTCGCGTCAATAAGGTCTTCGCTGTTCCGATGGTGCTGAAGGTAGCGCACGATGCGAGTACGCGCCTCGCGGTGGTCAGATGCACACCGTTCCACCAGTGCCAGGGCGAGCGCGGATTCAAGGACCCGGCTTCGGCAGGAGTCGCGCACGGCACCATTGGCTCCCACCCGGTTCAGCACGCGCGCCAAGAGCCGCTCGCGCCCGGCAGGCAGCGTTGCTGGGAAATGCGACGACGGCCAGGCCGGGGGGAGTTGCTCTGCGGAAGGGAGTCTCATCGGTAGGACAGTCCTTGGAGGGCACGGAGAACTCGGTGGTGTGGATCGGAAGGGCCGGGCGACGAGGTCAGTCACACAGGCCGGGGCGCCCAGCGGGCGTCGAAGCGATGGGTGACGCCGAGCCAGTGCAGCGTCGCGGCCACAAAGGAACCGAGCGCCGTCACGTAACGCCGTACTCCATCCCGCTCGGTACCGGGCACGGCCATCGCGGTCAACGAGGCGGCCAGCGCATGGAAATCCCTCAGTCGGTCATCGCGCATCACCGTGACCTGTTCGCGCGCCGAGGCCAGGGAGCAGCTGCGCTCACGGCTCAATACAGTCACCAGGTTGTCGCGGCCCTCCCGCAGGTCGTCCTCGTCCGAGACCAGGTCATTGGTCCAGCCGGCCACATCAGCTGCAGCCCGCCGCAGGGCCCTCATGAGGTCCTCCCCGGCGGGCAGGACGGGCCAGGGCGCGCCGGTGGTGCACTCCAGGATGTCTGCCATAGGCAGGGCGGTGATAGTTCTTCGACGCCGCAGGACGTAGTCGTGGAGCCCCAGTTGGTCCCGGTCGGCGCGGCCGGTGGCCTCTTCATGCGTAGCCAGGGCGAAGTCGCGGTAGTCAGCAACGAACCGCTCCCGCCACTGTGTGGGCATCCGCGAAGCCGTACGCCGCCACAAGTCGTCCAGTGCGCGCTCGAACCCGCTGCCAGATCCGGCAGAGCCACCGGTGAGCACGTCCAGCAGCCGGTTGAACAGCGACGCGACCTCTTCCGGCCGGACATCGGCCCAGCCGCGGTCGAGCCGGTCGTCGACCAGGCAGATGAATGCAGCCCACTGGGCCGTCAGTTCCACATCGCAGGTGTTCGCCTCCGGCGCGGTCAACTCAGCGAATTCCCCCAGTCGCATAGCAACCAGGCGCTTCTCTTCAAAGGCGTCGACCACCAGGCTTAAATCCCGCGCCCATGCCAGCACTGCGGCGCCGACCTGGATAGCCCGGACCTCACCCGGCAGGTCAGGGCGGAGTAGGCCAGCACCAGTTTCCCCCGTCATCCGCCTCAGCCCAGCCCCGGTGTCACATCGACACGGCCCGCGAGCGTGGCCAGGCTGCTCCCAGTGGGGACCGGTGACACACCGAACGCTCGAGAGAACACCGCCGAACCGGCCGGCTGGAGCATCGTGTCGAACGGCTTGCCCTCAACCGAGCCAGGCGAGTTCAGGGACGGCATAGTGACGGTGACCTTCGACATGTCGATCTCGTACGTGGAGAGATCAACCGGCTGCACGGCTTCATCTCCGACAGCCCCACGCACCAGCATCGACCGCCGCGCCAAGTCACCCTGCGCCCCAGTGAAGCGAAGACTGCGCCCGTCCGAGGCCCGCGTGAAGGTCATGCCACCGCCCGCCGACCAGGACCCCTCGGTCAGGTCGAGGCTGATCTTGCCCTTCATCGGCCACTGCACACACGGGGTCGGCCCCGAAGAGTCGAGCACGGCCGGAGCGTCGGCCGTCGTCGCAATTCCGTCGGCCGCCAGGCGCTCAGCCGCCACGGAAGACAAGCACCACGTGACCGTCCCCGCAACAGGCATCACGGGCCCCGCAGCCACAGCCGCAGACACGCCCACAGCCGACAGAGAAAGCAGAGCAGTGACGATCGCTGTACGACGCCGCATGAGCAAGCCTTCCTTTAGAGGGCTGCCAGATTTGCCTATAACACCTCCAAAGTCGGATGAATGAACGTTTTCCCGGCCGAAGTTCACCTGAAGGCGTGAGAGAGGTGCCTGCTTCCCCTGAGTTGTAACGCGAACACACGTCGGTCATCCTCATGAGCGAAAGTCGCGTGCCGGTTCCTGAAGGGTGTCTTTATTGCCCTTCGATGGTTGACCTGGGGCTTTGCGATCGCCCGAGTATGGGCATGATCAGTGATCGTGGGTCTGCGACTGCTCTACCTGATCTTCTGCCGACTACTGGGCTGCCTCCTCCTGGTGGGCCGCTCGACCGCCGCGAAGAACGCCGAGATCCTTGCCCTTCGTCATGAGGCCGCTGTGCTGCGTCGGCAGGTCCAGCGGCCGCGGCTCTCATGGGCTGACCGTGCCGTGCTCTCCGCTCTCGCGCGGCACCTGCCATCCGCCTTGCGCCGTCATCGCCTGGTTACCCCGGGCACCCTGCTGGCCTGGCACCGTCGTCTGGTGCGTTGGAAGTGGCGGCAGGCACCAGCCAGACCCGGTCGGCCACCGTTACCGGAAGAGACAGCCGCGCTCATCCAGCGCCTGGCGAGAGAGAACCCGACCTGGGGATACGTCAGAATCCAAGGCGAACTGCGACGCTTGGCCATCGGGTCGCCGCCGCCACCATCCGGCGCGTCCTGCGCCGCTCCGGCCTG
>NZ_JBVIZF010000080.1:0-13714 GCF_055591805.1 Streptomyces sp. NPDC041200
CCCGGGAACACCAACACAACCTTGCCGTCCCCACCCGACCTCAACCCACCACCAACAACCACCCCACGAACGTCCTCACCACGAGCCAGCGCACCGATACCTGCCAGGGCCTCCTCGGGCGAGTCGGTCACGACGACCGCGCGCTGGGCCAGCGTCGCCCGGCCAGTGACCAGTGCGGCCGCCACATCGTCGAGCGCGACCGTGCCGGACGCCTCGAGGAACGACCCCAGTCGCTCCGCCTGGCCGGTCAGCGAGGCGGCCGTAGCCGCCGACAGCACCAGCGGTACCACTCCATCGAGCGCTGGGCCGGAGGGGGACTCCGCTGCGGGTTCTTCCGGCGCCTGTTCCAGGATCATGTGGGCGTTCGTACCGCTGGCGCCGAACGAGGACACACCGGCCCGGCGTGGCCGGCCCAGCTCCGGCCACGCGCGGGCCTCGGTCAGCAGCTCCACCGAGCCCGCCGTCCAGTTCACCTGCGGGTTGGGGGCGTCGACGTGCCGGGTGGCGGGCATGACTCCGTGCCTGAGCGCCTGCACCGCGTTGATCAGTCCGGCCACGCCGGAGCCGCTCTGGGTGTGTCCGATCACCGACTTGACCGAGCCGAGCCATAGTGGCCGGCCCTCGGGCCGGTCCTGGCCGTACGTGGCGATCAGGGCCTGGGCCTCGATCGGGTCGCCGAGAACGGTGCCGGTGCCGTGGCCCTCGACCATGTCGACGTCGGCTGTGGTGAGGCCGGCGTTCTCCAGCGCCTTGCGGATGACGCGCCGCTGCGCCGGGCCATTGGGCGCCGTCAGACCGTTGGAGGCGCCGTCCTGGTTGAGGGCGGAGCCGCGGATCACCGCGAGGACCCGGTGTCCGTTGCGGCGCGCGTCCGACAGCCGCTCGAGGAGGACGACACCGGCGCCTTCGGCCCAGCTGGAGCCGTCCGCGGCGGCCCCGTACGACTTGCAGCGGCCGTCGAAGGCGAGGGCGCGCTGCCGGGCAAAGCCGATGAACCCTCCGGGGGTCGACATGACGGTCGCGCCGCCGGCCAGGGCCATGGCGCACTCACCGCGCCGAAGCGCCTGTGTGGCTACGTGCACGGCGACCAGGGTGGAGGAGCACATGGTGTCGACGGTGACGGCGGGGCCTTCGAGGCCGAGTGCGTAGGCGACCCGTCCCGAGGCGATGCCGCCCGCGCTGCCCAGAGCACGCTCCAGGCTGAGGTAGCCTTCGAGGCCGCTGAGGTCGGGCGCGTAGTCCTGGTGGACCAGGCCGGCGTATACGCCGATGTCGGCGCCGCGTACGGAGTGCGGGTCGATGCCGGCTCGTTCGAGGGCCTCCCAGCAGATCTCCAGGAGCTGCCGCTGTTGAGGTTCCATCGCGAGCGCCTCAAGCGGCGAGATCCCGAACAACCCGGCGTCGAACAGGTTGGCGTCGTGCAGGAACGCACCCTCGCGGACGTACGTCGTGCCGGGGTTGTCCGGGTCGGGGTGGTAGATGCCCTCCAGGTCCCAGCCGCGGTTCTCGGGGAAGGAGGTGTAGACGTCGGTGCCGTCGGTCACCACCCGCCAGAGGTCCTCGGGGTTGCGTATGCCGCCCGCGTACCGACAAGCCATCGACACGATCGCGATGGGCTCGGCCGAGGACTCGGAGAGACGCTGGTTCTCCTGTTGGAGCCGCATGTTCTCCTTGAGCGAGGCACGCAGTGCGGTGACGATCTCTTCGTCCGGCGCCGTCATCTCGGTACGCCTCCATCTTTGTCGCCGTGGTGTCGGAAAGTCAGGTGATCAGTGGGTTTCGCTGCCGAGGGCTCGCTTGACGAGGGCGGCGACGTCCATCACGTCGATCAGGGCTGCGCCGTCCTCAGTGGCGGGCGCCGCCGGGGCCAGCTCGGGCGTCGCCGCCCCGGGGATGGAGCCGTCCACTGAGCCGCCGAGGCTGAGCAGCGAGTCGAGAAGGCCGGCCTCCCGAAGGCGGGAGAGCGGGACCTGGGCGAGCACGCGTCGCAGGTCGTCCTCCCGCCCTTCCAGGTCGTCGCTCGTTTCCGTCAGCAGCTCGGAGCGCAGGAAGCCGACGACGGCGTCCGGGGTCGGGTAGTCGAAGACGAGTGTCGCGGGCAGTCGTAGACCGGTGGCGACGTGCAGGCTGTTGCGGAGGTTGACGGCGCCGAGCGAGTCGAAGCCGACCTCCTGGAAGGACTGGAGCGGACCGATGCTCTCCCCACTGCTGTGTCCGAGGACGGTCGCGGCCTGCCCACAGACCAGCCGGAGCAGGAGACGGTTTTGTTCGGCCTGGGGGACGTCCCGCAGAGAGCCAACCAGGGATGAGGTGATGTCGCTGTTCCCGGCATCGGGTTGGGAGGAGCGCAGTGCGGCTGCGGCTTCGGGCAAGTCGGCGAAGAGCGGGCTGACCCGTGCGGAGGTGAACGCCGGGATGAACGCTTCCCAATCCATGTCGACAACCGTCACGGCCTTCTCCCGTGCCTCCGCGGCTTGTTCGAACGCGGTCACGGCGACCTGATGGGCCATCGGCAGGACACCGCGGCGGCGCAGCTGCGCGGCCGCCGCCTCATCCATGCCGAGGCCGATCCCGTCGAGGGCTCCCCAGGCGATCGAGGTGGCCGCGAGTCCTCGGCCGCGGCGCCGTTCGACAAGGGCATCCAGGACTGCGCCGGCCGCGCCGGAGACACCCTGGCCACCGCCGCCCCAGATGCCGGCGATCGAGGAGAAGACCACGAAGGCGTCGAGCGGGGCGGCGTTGGTGCCGGTGAACAGTTCGTCGAGCCATACAGCGGTGTCGACCTTGCCCGCGAAGACCTCGGTGAGGTCGGCGTGGCCGGTGTCGGCGACGGCACTGGTCCAGGGAGCGTCGGCGGCGTGCACGACAGCGGTCAGCGGCTGTTCCTGCGGGGTCTCGGCGATGAGCCGGGCGAGCGTCTCACGGTCGGCGTCGGCACATGAGACGACTGTCGTCTCCACCCCGGTGGCCGCGAGCTTGCCCTGCAACTCGGTGACGGCGTCGGCGGGGACCTGAGCCGTGGTTGTGACGATGAGACGGCGCGCGCCGGACCGGGCGAGCCAGAGCGAGGCATGGGTGCCGAGGGCCTCGGCGCCGCCGGTCACGAGCACTGTGCCGTGAGGCCGCCAGCCGCCGTCGGCGGGGGTCTGAGACGCGGGCTTGCGTACGAGCCGCCGGCTGTAGACGCCGGGGCGGCGTACGGCGAGCTGGTCGCCCGCGGTGCCGTTCAGCGCGCCCACGAGGTACTGCGCGGTGCGGGCGTCGGCGGTCGCCGGCAGGTCGATCAGGCCGCCCCACCGGTCGGGGTGCTCGAGAGCCACGGCGCGGCCCAGACCCCAGATCGCGGCGTCGCCGGGCTCGCCGGCAGTGTCCTGAATGCCGGTGTTCACCGCGCCCCGGGTCAGGCACCACAGCGGCCCGTTCAAGCCCGCGTCCCCCAGCGCCTGAACCAGCGCGAGGGTCCTGGCGGCGGTGTCGGTGGCGTCCTGCACGCCGTCGAGGGCGAGCAGGGAGAGAACTCCTGCGGGCTCGTACTCGGCCCGGATGTCGCTCAGGAGCGCGGTGAGTCCGGTGCGGGTGAAGGCGGAGGGAACGGTCTCGAAGGGCACCACGTCGAGTCCCTGGGCACCGAGCTCCGCGATGAGCTCGGCCACCCGGGAGCCGGTCACGGTTTCGGCCGGGCATCCCGGCGGCAGGACGGCGAGCCAGCGGCCCGCGGGCACCCTTGAGACCTCACGGTCCAGGGGCCGCCAGGTGACAGCGTAGCGGAGGCGTTCAGCGCTGGAGCGCCGCCGGCTCCTGCCGCGCCAGTCCGCAAGCGCTGGCACGACGGTGCGCAAGGCGTCGCGCAGACCGGCGGAGTCCGGGGCGAGGAGCCCGGCGAGCGAGTCCGCGTCGGTCTGCTCGACGGCGCTCCAGAAGTCCGCGTCGGCGTCGTTGTCAGAGGCGCCGCTGTCGTCGGCTTTCTCAGCATCCTGCAACCAGTAGTGGCGCCGGTCGAAGGCGTACGTCGGAAGGTCGACGTGCCCGGCCCCGGCCATGAGGACGTTGGTCCAGTCGACGGGAACACCCCGGACGAAGAGCTCGGCCATCGAGGTGAGCAGGCGGCGCGGGCCGCCCTCGTCACGGCGCAGCGTGCTGCCGACAACGGTACGCAGCCGGACGCTGTCATCCTCCTCGTCCACGATCTGGTTGAGCGGCTGGACCAGGACCGGGTGGGCGCTCGACTCCACGAACACGGTGTGACCGCCGGCCAGCAGCTTGCGGACGACGGGCTCGAAATCGACCGGCCGGCGGCAGTTCTCGAACCAGTAGTCAGCCGTCAGTTCAGGGCCGTGCAGGACCTCGCCGGTGACGGTCGAGTAGAGCGGCACGCGGCCCTTGCCGGGGCGTACGAAGGACAGCAGTTCGGTGATGCGGTCGCGCAGCCTGTCGATCTGCGGGGAGTGCGAGGCGACTGTCGAGGGCACGATCCGGGCCCGGATCCCTCGCTCGGTCAGCGCCGCGACCAGCTCCTCGAGCGGCTCGTGCGCCCCGGCCACGGTCACCGCGCGGGGGCCGTTCACCCCCGCGATGGCCAACCGGTCTCCGTACGGCGCCAGCAACTCTTCCGCGTCTTGCCCGGACAGCGCCACGGATGCCACGGCGCCTCGCCCCACCAGTTCGTCGGCGAACAGCTGTGAGCGCAGCACTACAATCCGAGCTGCGTCCTCCAATGACAGCGCGCCCGAGACACACGCGGCGGCGATCTCACCCTGCGAGTGACCGACCACCGCATCCGGCACCACGCCCATCGACGCCCACACCGCGGCAAGGCCCACCATCACGGAGAACAGTGCCGGCTGGACCACCTCGATCCGTTCCAGCATCTCGGCCGGAGCATCCCCCCGCAGCACGTCCACCAACGACCAGTCAACCCATTGCTCAAGCGCCGCTGCGCACTCCCCGACCCGCTGCGCGAACACCGGCGAGGAGTCAAGGAGTTCACGGCCCATGCCCTCCCACTGCGAACCCTGGCCCGGGAACACCAGCACCGTCCGGCCCGCAGCCACCGCGCTCCCGGCGACGACATCGGGATGAGATTCACCCCGCGCGAGCCCGTGCAGACCCGCCAGCGCCTCGGCACGGGAACCGGCCACCACCACTGCACGCTCGGACAGCACCGTCCGCTGCGACACCAACCCCGCCGCCACGGCATCCAGCGGCGCGGAGTTCTCGGAGGTCTCGAGGAACGTCGCGAGGCGCGCTGCCTGCCCTGCCAGGGATGCCTTCGATGCGGCGGACACGACCAGCGGGCCCACTGCTTCGGTCGGTGTGGCCGTCGCTGCGGGCTGCTCTACGGGAGCCTGTTCCAGGATCACGTGCGCGTTCGTGCCGCTCACGCCGAAGGAAGAGACGGCGGCTCGGCGCGGGCGGCCGGTGGCCGGCCATTCCCGTGCCTGCGTGAGCAGGGCGATCGCGTCGGTCGTCCAATCCACCTGCGGTGTCGGCTCGGCGACGTGGAGCGTCGGCGGCATGACGCCGTGCTGTAGCGCTTGGACCATTTTGATGACGCCGGAGATGCCCGCGGCTGCCTGGGTGTGGCCGATGTTGGACTTCAGCGAGCCGAGCCACAGGGGACTGTCGGCGGGCCGGTCCTGGCCATAGGTGGCGAGTAGCGCCTGGACCTCGATCGGGTCGCCCAGGGGGGTGCCGGTGCCGTGGCCCTCGACGATGTCGATGTCCGTCGTCGACAGGCCGGCGTCAGACAGGGCGCGTCGGATGACGCGTTGCTGGGACGGTCCGCTGGGGGCGGACAGCCCGTTCGAGGCGCCGTCCTGGTTGACCGCGCTGCCGCGCACCACGGCCAGGATCCGGTGGCCGTTGCGACGGGCTTGCGACAGGCGCTCCAGGACGATCACGCCGACGCCCTCGGCGAAACCCGTGCCGTCCGCGGTCGAGGAGTACGCCTTGCACCGGCCGTCGGGGGAGAGTCCGCGCTGGCCGGCGAATTCGACGAAGGCATCCGGGCTGGACATCACGGTCGCACCTCCGGCGAGCGCGAGCGAGCACTCTCCGCGCCGGATCGCCTGGGCCGCCAGGTGCATCGCTACGAGCGAGGACGAGCAAGCCGTGTCGATGGTCACCGCCGGCCCTTCGAAGCCGAACACGTACGCCACGCGCCCCGACGCCACGCTCGGCGACGTGCCGGTCATCACGTAGCCCCGGACGTCCTCGGGGACCTGCCTCAGCCGGGTGACGTAGTCGTGGTGGACGATGCCGGTGAAAACACCGATGTCGTGGCCCCGGACGGAGAGGGGGTCGATTCCGGCGCGTTCCAGGGCCTCCCACGAGGTCTCCAGGAGCAGCCGCTGCTGCGGATCCATCGCGAGGGCCTCGCGCGGTGAGATCCCGAAGAGTTTGGCGTCGAACTGGGCGGCGTCGTGCAGGAATCCGCCGACGCGGGTGTAGGTGGTGCCGGGGTGCGCAGGGTCCGGGTGGTACAGCGTGTCGACGTCCCAATCCCGGTTGTGCGGGAAGACGGAGAGCGCGTCGCCCTCGTCGATGACCAATCGCCACAAGTCCTCAGGGGTGTCGACACCACCGGGCAGGCGGGTGCTCATGGCGATGATGGCGATCGGCTCGTCGCATTCCGCCGGCACGGCAGGTCCGGGTCGGACGCCTTCAGCCGGTTCGGGTACAACTTCCTCGCCTAGCAGTTCGATGCGCAGGTGCCCGGCGAGAGTGGAAGGGGTGGGGTGGTCGAAGACGACAGTGCTGGCCAGGCTCACGCCAGTGAAGTCGTGCAACCGGTTGCGGAGTTTGACGGCGCTGAGCGAGTCGAAGCCGAGGTCCTTGAACGGCCGGTTCTCCTCGAGTGCTTCGGCGCCGGTATGGCCGAGGACGACGGCCGCGCTCTCCTTCACGAGGTCCAGCAGTGCCCGCTGCTGTTCGGTGGCGTCCAGCGCGGCGAGCCGGTGGGCCAGTGATCCTTTCTCGGCGGCCGGGCGGCCGACGATGCGTCGGACCAGCTGACCGTCCTTCGTCGTATGCGTCTCGCCGGGGGCAGGGGTGGCAACCGTGGCGGCGATGGTGACGCTGGTGGGGCTGCCCAGGGCCAGTGGGCCGAGCACAGCGACTGGTTCGCCCGTGTGGTCGGCGAGCTCCACAAGATGGCGTCCGCCGTCCACGGGCGTCGCCCGTAGCCGCAGGGCTGTGGCGCCCTCGGCGAACACGGCCAGGTCGGTGCAGGCTGTGAGGTCGCGCCCGCTCTCGCCGGTGCGGTCTGCCAGGAGGCGAAGGACGGAGTCGAGGAGTGCGGGATGGAGGGTGAACCCCGCGGCTTGATCGACGAGTTCCGGCGGCAGGGAAAGGTTGGCGAAGAGCTGGCCGTCCTGTTCCGTCAGGCCGTGTATGCCCCCGCTCTCTTGGGGGTCGAGCAGGTCGGCCAGGGCGTCGGCTCCAGCGGCCGGCCAGGTACGCAGGTCGAAGGATGGTGTGGGCAGGCCGGGCCGGAGCAGGGCGCGGGCGTGGCGCGTCCAGGTGCTGTCCTCGTCGCCGGACCGCCTGCTGTGGATGACGACCGGGCGCAGCCCGTCCCGGCCGGGACCATCGACGCGGACGCGGAGCTGGAGGTGGCTGTGTTCGGGCACGGTCGGCGGCGAGTCGATGACGATCTGTTCGACCGCGCCGCTGCCCGCCACGGTGCCTGCGTGGACCAGGAGGTCGAGAAGTGCGGCTGCCGGAACGGCACCGGTGCCGGGGTCGAGGAGCCGGCCGAGGGCCCGCCGGTCGAGCCGGCCTGTGAGCACCAAACAGGTGGGGCCCTCCCCGGGAATCTCGATGGCCGTGCTGAGCAACGGGTGTCCGGTGGCGCGGGCGCCGAGCGCCTCGGCGCCCGCGGCGGAGATCTCGGGTTCGACCCAGTAACGCTGGTGCTGGAAGGCGTACGTGGGCAGTTCGGTGCCGATCTCGGTGGCCGGGGTGCCGAGGAGAGCCGACCAGTCGACGTCCGTGTCACGGACGTGCAGTTCGGCGAGTGCGGTGAGGACGGCGGTCTCCTCTGAGTCGTCCTCGCTCATGGTGGCGAAGCAGCCCCCGTGATCCGTGCCGAGAGCGCCGAGGGCCAAAGAGGTCAGGCTGCTGCCGGGTCCGATCTCCAGGAAGGTTCGGGCGCCCTGGTCGCGCAGTGCGGTGACTGCGTCGGCGAACCGTACGGCATGGAGCACCTGGTCGGCCCAGTACTCCGGGGTGGCGAACTGGCCGTCCTTCGCGGGGGTGCCGGTGAGCGTGGAGACGACGGGGATGGTGGCCGGGCGGGGACGCAGCCGGGCAACGACAGCTCGGAACTCGTCGAGCATGGGGGCCATCAGTGGCGAGTGGAAGGCGTGACTGACCTTCAGGCGTTTGGTCTTCCGGCCCTGGTCGGCCAGTCGCGCGGCCACGTCGAGGACGGTGTCCTGGGCGCCGGAGAGCACGATGGCGTCGGGTCCGTTGACCGCGGCGATGGCGATCTCGCCCGCGGCCTCGTCCAGCAACAGTGCGACCTCGGCCTCCGTTGCCTGGACGGCGACCATTGCGCCGCCCTCCGGCAGGGCCTGCATCAACCGGCCGCGGGCGGCGACCAGTTCGCCTGCCTCCGCCAGGTCGAGTATTCCGGCGGCATGGGCGGCGGAGATCTCGCCGACCGAGTGTCCGGCCACGAGGTCCGGACGTACACCCCAGGAGCCGAAGAGCCGGAACAGCGCGGTCTCCAGGGCGAAGAGACCTGCCTGTGTGTACAGGGTCTGGTCGAGCAATGCGGCTTCCGCCGTGCCGGACTCGGCGAACAGCACGTGGTCCAACGGACGCGCCAGGTGACCGTCCAGGTGTCGTTCGACGGCATCGCATGCGGCGGTGAATGCCTCGCGGAAGACCGGGTGTCGTGCGGCGAGTTCGCGGCCCATGCCGGCCCACTGGCTGCCCTGCCCTGTGAAGAGGAAGGCCAGTTTCCCCTCGGAGGGGCGGCCGGTGATAGTGGCGGCGGTGGGCGTGCCGTTGCTGAGTGCGCGCAGCGCGTCAGCGAGCTGCTGCCGGTCGGTGGCCAGCAGGACAGCCCGGTGGCCGAGTTGGGCACGGGCAGTGGCCAGCGCGTGCGCGGTGTCGGTGAGGACCAGCTCGGGCCGCGCGTCGACGAAGCGAGCGAGGCGTCCGGCCTGGGCGCGCAGAGCCGCCGCTGTCCGGGCTGACACAGGAACGGGCGTGGGCAGACCAGCGGAATGTGATGGTGCGGGTTCGGTGCCATGCGCCTGGTCCGAGGTGGCGTCTTCGGCCGGGGCCTGCTGGATCACGACGTGCGCGTTGGTGCCACTGATGCCGAAGGACGAGACGCCGGCGCATCGCGGATGCCCGGCATCGGGCCACTGACGGGCCTCTGCGAGTAGCTGCACCGCGCCGGTGGACCAGTCCACGTGGGTTGAGGGCTGGTCCACATGCAGCGTGCGGGGCATGACGCCGTCCCGCATCGCCATCACCATCTTGATGACGCCTGCCACGCCGGCCGCGGCTTGGGTGTGACCGATGTTGGACTTGACCGAGCCGAGCCACAGCGGTCGGTCGGCGGGCCGGTTCTGCCCGTAGGTGGCGAGCAGCGCCTGCGCCTCGATGGGGTCTCCGAGGACCGTTCCCGTGCCGTGGCCCTCGACCGCGTCCACATCCGATGTCGACAGGCCGGCGTCGGCGAGCGCCTTGCGGATCACTCGCTGCTGTGAGAGGCCGTTGGGCGCTGTGAGTCCGTTGGACGCGCCGTCCTGGTTGACTGCGGTGCCTTTGACCACCGCGAGGACCTGGTGACCTCGGCGGCGTGCGTCGGAGAGTCGTTCGACGAGGAGCACGCCGACGCCCTCGGACCAGCCGGTTCCATCCGCCGCGTCGGCGAAGGCCTTGCAGCGGCCGTCCGGCGAGAGACCGCGTTGCCGGGAGAACTCGACGAAGGTCTCCAGATTGCCCATGACCATCACGCCGCCGGCGAGGGCCATGGAGCACTCGCCCTGCTGGAGTGCGCGGGCCGCCAGGTGGAGGGCGACGAGCGAGGACGAGCAGGCTGTGTCGATCGTGATAGCCGGGCCTTCGAAGCCGAACTGGTAGGCGACCCGGCCGGAGATGACGCTGCCGGAGTTGCCGGTGAGGCGGAAGCCCTCGACGCCGGGCGCGTGGTGCGTCCGAACGGTGTAGTCGTGGCTGTTGACGCCGACGAAGACGCCGACGTCCTTGCTGCCGGGTCCGGTCGGGTCGATCGCGGCGCGTTCGAACGCCTCCCAGGAGGTTTCCAGGAACAGCCGTTGCTGGGGGTCCATCGCGAGCGCCTCGTTCGGTGAGATCCCGAAGAAGGCGGCGTCGAATCCGGTTGCGTCGTCCAGGAACGCGCCGTGCCGTACGTAGGTCTTGCCGATTCGGTCAGGATCAGCGTCGTAGTGCGAATCGATGTCCCAGCCGCGGTCGTCGGGGAACTCGCCGATGACCGCGGCGCCTTCGGTGACCAGGCGCCACAGGTCTTCGGGGCTTTCCACACCGCCGGGGAAGCGGCAGGCCATCGCGACGATGGCGATCGGGTCGTCGGAGAGGGCAGCCACGGTGCCGTCGCCGTGCTGGTCGTTTTCATGTCGTTGTTCGTCGTCCCCGAAGAGCTGTACGCGCAGGTGGTCGGCGAGCAGCAGCGGCTTCGGGTGATCGAAGACGATGGTGGAGGGCAGGGTGAGAGCCGTCGCGGCCGCGAGCCGGTTGCGCAGCTCGATGGCGGTCAGCGAGTCGAACCCGGCGTCCTTGAAGGCGCGGTCGACGCGGATGTCGGCAGCGCCGGAGTGGCCGAGCACCTGGGCGGCGTTCTGCCGGACCAGTTCCACCAGCGCCTCTGTGCGCTCCCTGGCGCCCAGGCGGTCGAGCCGCTGACGCAGGGAGCCGGTTACGGCCGTATGCGAGGACGTGGCGGCCGGCCGGGGAACGGGTGCGAGGCCGCGCAGGAGCGGTGCCACGGGAGTTCCGGCGCGGGTGGATGCCCGCAGGGCGGGAAGGTCGAACCGAGTTGCCACGAGAGCGGCGGGAGTCTCCTCGCCCGCCCGCAGGGCCATGTCGAGCAGCGCCATGCCCTCGGCGGTGGAGAGCCCGGCCATGCCGAGGCTCCGGGTGCGGTGCAGGTCTGCGGCACCGAGGTGCCGGGTCATGGCGGTGGCCGCGTTCCAGTAACCCCAGGCGAGGGAGGTGCAGGGCAGGCCCGAGCGACGGCGGTGCAGGGCGAGGGCGTCCAGGGAGGCGTTCGCGGCCGCGTAGTTGCCCTGGCCGGGGTTGCCGAGGACGCCGGCGGCGGAGGAGAAGAGGACGAAGGCCGCGAGGTCGATGTGCCGGGTCAGTTCGTGCAGGTGCAGTGCGGCGTCAAGTTTCGGCCGCAGGACTGTGTCGAGACGGTCCGGGGTCAGGGTGGTGACCACGGCGTCCTCGAGGACTCCGGCGGTATGGACGACGGCGGTGAGCGGGTGTGCGTCCGGTACGGCGGCGAGGAGCGCGGCGACAGCGTCACGGTCGGCGGTGTCGCACGCGGCGATGGTGACGGTCGTGCCGAGGTTTGTCAGTTCCTCGTACAGCGCCGCCGCCCCTTCGGCGTTCGGTCCGCTCCGGCTGGTCAGCAGCAGGTGCCGTACGCCGTGTTCGTTAGCCAGGTGCCGGGCTACGAGACTGCCGAGCGTCCCGGTGCCGCCGGTGACGAGGACGGTGCCGTCAGGGGTGAACTCGCGCCGGGGGTTTTCGGTGAGTGGGGCGCGTTTGAGCCGAGGTACGAGGGTCACGCCATCTCGCACACGGATTCGTAACTCGCCCGTGACCGACGCGAGTTGCACGGCCTTCACGGCCGCTGCGCTGTCGTGGTGTTCGGCATTTTCGCAGTCGACAAGGACGATGCGGTCCGGGTGCTCCGACTGTGCCGAACGCAGCAGGCCGGACACGGCGGCCGCGGTGAGATCGTCCTCAGCCCCGGGGGTCATCACGACGAGGCGGGTGTGCGCCAGGGCCGGTGCTGCCAGCCATGCCTGGAGAACGGCCAACGCGGCGGTGACGGCCTCGCGCGGGTCGGCGGGCGCGTGCCCGGCCTCGTACATCAGAAGGTCTGGTATGGCTGTGAGGTCAGCGAGGTCTTCGGCGTCGGCGATGGTCGCCGTGGTGACGGCTTCCTCAGTCGTTTCCCCCGGGGGCGGGAGCAGTTCGACCCAATCGACCTGGAACAGGGCGCCGGGCGCCGACGCGTCCGCCTTCTCGGGCGAAAACGGCTCGGCGACGACGGCATCAGCGATCAGCACCGGCGCCTCGGTGGCATCCACCAGCTCGAGGCGGGTCACTCCAGCGGCGTCACGGGCTGCGCGGACCCGTACCGCCGCGGCGCCTGAGGCCAGCAAGGTCACCCCGCTCCACCGGGTTGCGATCATGCCTGGGGGCAGGGTCGTGCAGATCGCCGCGTCGAGCAGCGCCGGGTGCAGGCCGTAGCGGTCGGCATCGCCGATGGCCTCATGGAGGGCGACGTCGGTTGTGGGACTGGTGGCGGGCCACCTGCTGCTGGAAGCCGGTGGGGTCACCGGTCCGGGCATCAATGTGCCGTGTGCGTGGCGTGTCCACACCGCGTCCGGGCTCGCGTCGTCCGGGCGGGAGTATGCCTCGACCGGTCGCCGCCCCTGCTCGTCGGCCTTTCCGACGGTCATCTGTACTGCTCGGCCGCCGCCGCGCAGCGGCAGCAGGATGGGCCGGTCCACGGTCAGCTCCTCGATCACGGGGCTGCCGACTTCGTCACCGAGCCGGATGGCCACCTCGACCAGCGCCGCGCTCGGTACGACCACGACATCACCGACGGTGTGATCGCCGAGCCAGGGGTGGGTGGCCACCGACCACCGCGAGGTGGTCATGAGGCCGCCGGAGTCCGGTCGGCCGACGATCGCCCCGATGAGTGGGTGGTCGCCGGCGGCTTGTCCGAGCGCGACGGCGTCGACGGCGGGAGCAGGGCGGAGCCAGTAGTGCTGGTGGTCGAAGGCGTAGGTGGGGAGGTCGGCCCGGGCGGCGACGGCACCGGCCGGGAGGACACCGGTCCAGTCGACGGGAACGCCCCGGACGAAGAGTTCCGCCACCGAGGTCAGCAGCCGGCGCGAGGTGCCCTCGCCACGACGTAGCGATCCACTCACCACGGCGCCGGTGCCGGCCTGGTCGACGATCTCGTTGATCGGCTGGACCAGGACGGGGTGCGCGCTGGACTCCACGAACACGGTGTGGCCGTCGGCCAGCAGGTCAGCGATCGCGGGGCCGAAGCGGACCTGACCGCGCAGGTTCCGATACCAGTAACCGCCGTCCAGGACACCCGCCTCCCGCACCCACTCACCGGTCACGGTCGAGTAGAAGGGAATCAGCGGCGCCTGGGCACGGATGTCGGCGAACGCGGCTGCCAGTGCGTCTTCGATCGCTTCGACGTGCTTCGTGTGGGAGGCGTAGTCGATCGCGACCCGGCGCGCGCTGACGCCGTCCGCCACAAGGGCGTCGAGGGCTTGGCCAAGGGCTTCGGTGTCACCGGAAATCACCACCGAGGACGGGCTGTTGACCGCCCCGATCTCAACCCGGCCATCCCACTCCTGCAGACGAGCAACCACCTCCTCCTCCGACAACCCCACCGACGCCATACCACCCCGGCCCGAAAGAACGCCGGAAATGATCTTGCTCCGCACCGCCACAA
>NZ_JBVIZF010000081.1:0-13191 GCF_055591805.1 Streptomyces sp. NPDC041200
GCCCGATCGGCAAATACCGGCACTGGGCGCAGCAGTTCTACACGCAGCCCACGGACGGCCTCGTGGCACCACGGCCTTCCCGGAACGAGGTGAGCCGCCCGGAGGTGTGACCGCCGGGCCGGGACCGAAAGAGAGGCGACATGGCAGCGGAGTACGGTACGCCCGGCACCGGGCAGCGACTGGCGGTGCTCGGAGCGGGGGTGATGGGGACGGGCATCGCCGCGCTGGCGGTCGGGCACGGTGTCGCGGTGTCGCTGATCGACCTGGACCGGCGGCGGCTGGACGAGGCCCCGGCGAGCATCGGCCACCAGGTGCGGATGGCGCGGCTGATGGGCGCGCTGCCGGACGGGGCCGTCCCCGGCGCCCTCGTCACCGGGCTGTCGCTCGCCGACCTGGTGACGGCCGGTGACGCGGCGCCCACCGCCGTGGTCGAGGCGGTCACCGAGGACGCCGACAGCAAGGCGAAGGTCCTCGCGGAGGTGTCCGAGCTGGTCGCGCCGGGCACCCCGGTCATCTCCAACACGTCGTCGATTCCCATCGACGAACTGGCCCGGATGACGGCACGGCCCATGGATCTGATCGGCACCCACTTCATGAATCCGCCTTATCTGATCCGGACGGTCGAGGTCATCCGGGGCACCCACACCGGCGAAGCCACCCTGGAGGCGGTGCGGGAACTGCTCGCCGTGCTGGGCCGGGAGCCGATCGTGGTCGACGACGCGCCCGGTTTCGTCACCAGCCGGATCCTCCACCCCATGATCAACGACGCGGTCCGGGTGGTGGCGGCGGGCACCGCGAGCGCCGAGTCGGTCGACCGGCTCATGCAGGGATGCCTGGGCCACCCGACGGGCCCGCTGCGCACCGCCGACCTCATCGGGCTGGACAACCTGGTCGACTCGCTGTGGGTGCTGCACAGCCGGACCGGCGACGAAGGGTGCCGCCCCAGCGACCTGCTGCTGGAGATGGTGCGGGCCGGCCATCTCGGCCGCAAGAGCGGGCGCGGCTTCTACGACTACGAGGGAGAGCAGACATGACGACGTCATCCGACCCCATCGGCGCCTCCGGCACGGTCCAGAGGGACCTGCTGGGATTCCTGGCGAAGCGTACGGGGAAGACCTGGGCGACCGATTCGGACGTCTTCGGTTCCGGCGGGTTGTCCTCGCTCTTCGCCATGGAGCTGGTGGTGCACCTGGAGAGGACGTACGACATCGCCATCCGCGGCGCCGACCTGCGGATGGAGAACTTCCGCACCGTACGGGGGATGGCCGCGCTGGTCGAACGGCTCCGGCAGCCCGGCCCCGGCGGCTCCGGTGCGTGAAGCCGTCGCCTCGGCGGCCTCGGCGGTCACCGAGCTGGTCGGCGACCGGGCCTCCGGCTGGGACCGGGCGGGGCGGCTGCCCGAGGACGTGGTGCGGAAGCTCGGTGCGGCCGGGCAGCTCGCGGTCCAGCTCCCGGTGGCGTACGGCGGGTTGGGGTGGAGCAGCGCGGAGAGCGGGGAGTTCACCGCGCACGTCGGCAGCCTGTGCGGCTCGCTGCGGAGCGTCATGACCTCGCAGGGCATGGCCGCGTGGATGGTCGAACGGCTCGGTGACCCGGCGCAAGCGGCGGCGTTGTTACCGCGGCTGACCTCGGGCGACACGGCGGCGGTGGCCTTCAGCGAACCGCAGGCGGGCAGCGACCTGTCGGCCATCGCGACCACCGCCACCGTCGACGGGGACACCGTGGTGCTGAGCGGGCGCAAGAAGTGGGTGACCGCAGCCGACTACGCCGATCTCCTCCTGGTCGTCGCCCGGATGGAGGAGGGAGGCGCCGTGGTGGTGGTGCCACGGACCGCCCCCGGGGTCCGGGTGCGGCCGGTGACCGATCCGCTGGGCTGCCGGGCGGCAGGGCACGCGGACGTCCGGCTCGACGAGGTGCGGCTGCCGCTCGACAGCGTGCTGGGCGGCGGGCGGCAGCCGCTGTCCCTGCTCGTGACGACGGCCCTGGCCTACGGCCGGATCTCCGTCGCCTGGGGGTGTGTCGGCATCCTGCGGGCCTGTGTGGCGGCGGCCGCCGAACACGCCGGATCCCGGCACCAGTTCGGCCGTCCGCTGGGGGAGCACCAGCTCGTCGCCCGGCACCTGGCCGATCTGTGGGCCGCCGAGCAGGTCGCCACCCGGGCCTGCGAGTACGCCAGTCGCTGCTGGGACGACAACACCGCCGACCTGGCCACCGCCGTCGTGCTGGCGAAGTACGTCAGCGCCCAGCACGCGGCCACGGGGGCGGCGGCCGCGGTCCAGGTGCTCGCGTCGGCCGGGGCGCAGGACGGTCATGTCGTCGCGCGGGCGTACCGCGACGCCAAGCTCATGGAGATCATCGAGGGCAGCAACGAGGTGTGCCAGCTGATCCTGGCCGACGCCGCCACAAGGAGCCGCACATGAGCGACCCCGCCCCAAAGACCCCGCCCACGACCGTCAAGTGCCTGGTCTGGGATCTCGACAACACGCTCTGGCAGGGCACGCTGCTGGAGGACGAGGACGTCGTCCTGTCCGACGCGATCCGCGAGGTGATCACCGGCCTGGACGCGCGGGGCATCCTCCAGTCGGTGTGCAGCCGTAACGACCACGACCTCGCCCGGGCGCGGCTGGAGGCGCTCGGCGTCGCCGACTACTTCGTCGTGCCGGAGATCGGCTGGGGGCGCAAGTCGGACGCGGTACGCCGGATCACCGAGCGGTTGAACTTCGCTCCCGGCACCATCGCCTTCATCGACGACCAGCCGGCCGAGCGGGCCGAGGTCGCCTACCACCTCCCGGACGTGCGCTGCTATCCGGCGGAGGACGCCGCGACGCTGCTCGATCTGCCCGAGTTCACCCCGAGGTCGGTGACCGTCGACTCGCGACAACGCCGCACGATGTACCAGGCCGGATTCCGGCGCACGGACGAGCAGGCCCGGTTCACCGGCTCGGACGAGGACTTCCTCCGCTCGCTGGACATGGTGATGCGCATCGGGCGCGCCACGGAGGACGAGCTGTCGCGGGTCGAGGAACTGACCCTGCGCACCAGCCAGATGAACGCGACCGGGGTGCATTACCCGGACGAGGCGCTGCGTGCGCTCCTCACCGACCCCCGCCACGAGGTCCTGGTCACGACGCTGACCGACCGCTTCGGGCCGCACGGTGCCGTGGGGGTGGTGCTGCTCGAGAAGCACCCGGAGGCGTGGCACCTCAAGCTGCTCGCCACCTCGTGCCGTGTGGTGGCGTTCGGCGCCGGAACGATCATCCTGAACTGGCTCGTCGATCAGGCCGCCCGGGCCGGTGTCCATCTGCTGGCGGACTTCCGCGCCACCGACCGCAACCGGATGATGGAGGTCGCCTACCGGTTCGCCGGTTTCGACGAGCGGCCCTGCGACTGCCGGGGCCCGGTCCCGGGGAGTTCCGGTGAGGACGTCCAACTGCTGCACCTCGCCGCCGAGCGCCGGGACGCCCCCACCACGGCCCGGCTGATCGCTTGCGACCTCACCGACCGGGCACCGGCCGACGCGGGACTCCCGGATTGAACGCGAAATTACATTCCATCAGAAACTAAGTGACGTTGGTCTCGTTTGCCGAGATGGCGCGCGGGGCACCGGAGTTCGCTCCCTGGCGATAGGGCCTGGGTCGTCCGTAAACATAATCTAGGGATTTCCGGGCCCGCCCGGCACCATTGTGGGAGGAGGGGAGGCGAAGTTACGGTACTGGAGTCATTACATTGCCCGGCCGGGAAGAGCATTGTGGTCGGCGGCAATGGCGGAAATGGCTTCGAGAAAGGCATGTCCATTGCACGTGAAGGTGTTAGGGCCCGTGCAGTTGATGTCCGGCAGCGGAACTCTCATACGGGTGGAGACGCGTAAACGGCGGGCACTGCTTTCCCTCCTGGCGCTGGACGCGAACCGGGTCGTATCCATGGAACGGCTGGTGAACGTGCTCTGGGAGGGAGCCCCTCCCAAGCACGCCCGCACCGTCGTGCACGGCCACATATCCGCGCTCAGACAGGCGCTCGGCCCCCGCGCGTCCATTGAGACGTGTTCTCCCGGATATGCGCTCACCATCGAAGCGGACCAAGTGGACGCGCACCGGTTCACGCGTCTGGTGGACGCCGCCTCCGAGCGCCGGACCCAGGATATCGACGCCGTCGTCCTGTTACGTGAGGCCCTGGCGTTATGGCGCGGACAGATACTGACCGACCTGGCGGGCTGCGGCTCCTGGCACGACCTGGCCATTCCCTGGGAGGACGCGCGCCTGAACGCGCTGGAAGCGCTGGCCGAGCGGTTACGGCACACCGGGCGGCCAGCGGAGGCCGTGGCGGGCCTGCGGAACGCCCTGGGCCAGCATCCGCTGCGCGAGACGCTGGCAGCGCAGTTGATGGCCTGTCTGCATGGGGCAGGGCGGCAGGTCGAAGCCCTGGACGTGTACGACTCCGTACGACGGCGCCTGGCGGATGAACTGGGGCTCTACCCGGGCCCCGAACTCCGTCAGGCGCATGCCGCGTTGCTGAGGCAGGACACCACGGGCCCGTCGCGGGGGCGTGCGGAAGCCGACTGGGCCCGGCACGCCGACCCGCGCTCTGACCGCTGCTGCCATGTGTCCTGCCGCCAGCCGAGCCAAGCGGCCGCGCAGGGGCAGAGCGGTTCGCAAGCCGCCGCGTTCTAGCGGCGTCGGGCCAGCGCCAGCACACTCAGGCCGAACATCAGGACCCCCAGGGGCAGATGGACCGACGGGACGTGCGCGATGCCGAGCACGACCTGGACCGAGGCGAGTGCGAGGAATTTCGACGCGTGCCAGACGGGCCGGGGCGAGCCACCGCCCGGCTTCCACGCCAGCACCGCCGCGAGCACGTACAGCATCGACGCCCCGTACATCACGCGGGCTCCGACGCTGTGCAGCGTCTCGCCGTAGGACGCCGTCAGCAGCAGTCCGGCGGACACCGCCTGAAGGAAGATGGTCAGGGTCTGCAGGGCGATCGCGATCCGCAGGAACGAAAAGTCGCGCCGTGGGTGTGCCGTCGCCGTCAGCTGAGTGGCCATGTCGCCGTCTCCCTTTTCCGCCCTCGCTCGGGCAGTGGATCGATAAGGTCTCACCAGCCCGACGACGCGGGCCTGCGAAAGGTAAGGCGAGGGGGCGGCCGGAACCATGGGAACTGTCGGGACCAGCACGGATGAGATTGCCGGGGCGCGACGTCAACTCATCAATGTCGCTTACCGGTTGCTCGGTTCGCTGACCGAGGCCGAGGACGCCGTACAGGACGCCTACACCCGCTGGTACGGGCTGCCACGAAGCCGACAGGAGGAGGTCTCGGCGCCCGGCGCCTGGCTGACGACGGTGACCAGCCGCATCTGCCTGGACCTGCTCGGCTCGGCGCGGGCCCGCCGCGAACGGTACGTCGGGGCGTGGCTGCCCGAGCCGCTGCCCGACCGCGCCGAGTGGAACCCCGCGGACCCCGCCGACCAGATCGTCCTGGACGAGTCGGTGGCCATGGCCTTCCTCGTCGTCCTGGAGTCGATGACGCCCGCCGAGCGGGTGGCGTTCGTCCTGCACGACGTCTTCCGTTACCCGTTCGCCGAGATCGCCGACGTCCTCGGCCGGACCTCCGCGGCCTGCAAGCAACTGGCGGCCAGCGCCCGGCGGCGGGTGAGCGCCGCGCACGCTCCGGCGACGGCGGCCGGCCAGGCCGACGTGGTGCGGCACGTCAAGGAGGCGTGGGAGACCAAGGACATCGCGGCCCTCGTCACTCTCCTCAACCCGGCCGCCGTGATGACCGCCGACGGCGGCGGCCTGGTCGGCACCGTCCTGCGCCCGGTCGAGGGCGGCGCGCGCATCGCCCAGTACATGATCGCCATCGCCGACAAGGCCCCGGGGCTCGAACTCCTGGAGCGCTCGGTCAACGGCGCGCCGGGCCTGGTGGCCCAGCGCGCCGGTGTGGTCATGACCGTAGCCTCGTTCGGCATCTCCCACGGGTGCGTCACCCGGATCTGGGCGATCCGCAACCCCGAAAAGCTACGGCCGTGGGCAGGCGTGGTGTGACGGGCGCGCCCCCGCTCGTTCCGCCACGTCGGCCGCGTCCGTCGTCCCAGGTGGCGGGTGAAAGGCGGCGGAGGCTATCGCGTTACGGTGTGGAGCTGACAGTCAGGGGTGAGGGCCTCGTGTCATGCAGCAAGCGGCCGAGCGTTCGTCTTCGGGCTTCGGCGTTCAACACGATTCAAGAGGGAACCAGTGCGAAAGATCATCCTTGACTGCGACCCGGGGCACGACGACGCGATCGCCATGCTCCTGGCGCACGGCAACCCCGACGTCGAGCTGGTCGCGGTCACCACCGTCGTCGGGAACCAGACGCTGGAGAAGGTCACCCGCAACGCCCTCTCGGTCGCCCGCATCGCGAACATCACCGGCGTCCCCTTCGCCGCGGGCTGTCCCCGCCCGCTGGTGCGGACCGTCGAGACCGCTCCCGGGATCCACGGCGAGAGCGGTATCGACGGCCCCGCGATGCCCGAGCCCACCCTGTCCCTGGACCCTCGCCACGCCGTCGACCTCATCATCGACACCGTGATGGCTCATGAGCCCGGTGAGATCACCATCGTTCCCACCGCGGGCCTGACCAACATCGCCCTGGCCGTGCGCAAGGAGCCCCGTATCGCCCAGCGCGTGCGCGAGATCGTCCTGATGGGCGGCGGGTACCACACGGGCAACTGGAGCCCGGTCGCGGAGTTCAACATCAAGATCGACCCCGAGGCCGCCCATATCGTCTTCAACGAGAGCTGGCCGGTCACCATGGTCGGGCTCGACCTCACCCACCAGGCCCTCGCCACTTTGGAGGTCACCGACCGCATCGCCCGGGTCGGCACCGCCCCCGCCACCTTCGTCAACGAGCTGCTGGACTTCTTCGGCACCATGTACCTCAAGGAACAGGGCTTCGATCACCCCCCGGTGCACGACCCGTGCGCCGTCGCGTACGTCATCGACCCCACCGTCATGACGGTCCGCAAGGCCCCCGTGGACGTCGAACTCACCGGCACCCTCACGCTCGGCATGACCGTCACCGACCTCCGCGCACCCGCGCCCGACGACTGCCACACCCAGGTCGCGGTCACCCTCGACCACCAGCGCTTCTGGGACCTGATTGTGGACGCCCTCGAGCGGATCGGTGACGTACGCGCATGAAGACCCCCTCCACCGACCCGGCCCTCGCCCCGGCGCCCGCACCAGGCGGCACGGGCCCCGTCCGGATCTGGGTCCTGGTCACCGCGCTCCTGACGGCCTGCTTCGCCTTCCAGCTCAACGCGAGCATGCTCAGCCCCGCGCTGAAGAACATCGAGGACTCCCTCGGAGCGACCTCGGCCGAAGTCGGCCTGACCCAGACCGCGTTCTTCACCTCGGCGGCCCTCTTCTCGCTCTTCCTGCCTCGCCTGGGCGACCTCATCGGCCGACGCCGGGTCCTGGCCGGAATGCTGGCGCTCATGGTCGTCGGCTGTGTGATGGCCGCGCTCGCCCAGAGCGTCCCCGTGCTCTTCGCGGGCCGCGTCATCCAAGGCGTGTCCGGACCCACCGTGCCGCTCTGCCTGATCATGCTGCGCAACGAAGTCCACGAACCGAAGAAGTACGGCACCCTCCTCGGCGTCATCACCGCCGTCAACGGAGGTATCGCCGGAGTCGACTCCCTCGCGGGCGGATACCTCGCCGACCACCACGGATTCCCGGCCATCTTCTGGACCATGGCCGCCGTCGCCGCACTCGCCACCGTCCTGGTAGCCACCCTCACCCCCGAGTCGGTCGCCACCGGGAACGGCGATACCGAAAGCCGCATGGACTGGCCCGGAGTCGCCCTCCTGGTCGTCTCGGTCGGAGCGGCCCTGATCGCCCTGAACGAGGCAGGGAAGCTCGGCGGCGCCAACTGGCCGCTCGTCGCCGCCCTGTTCGCCGTCACCGCCATCGCGTTCGCCCTGTTCTGGCGCACCGAGGGCCGCAGCAGCCACCCCCTGGTCGCCACCCACCACCTCAGGCAGCGCTCCACCTGGGCCCTGCTGCTGACCACCGTGCTCACCATGACCGGCGTGTTCGCCGTCATGAACGGCATGGTCCCCGCCTTCGCCCAGGACACCCGGACCGGTTTCGGCATGACCGCCGAACAGTCCGCCTGGTGGACCCTGATCCCGTACGCGCTCGCGGGCCTGGCCATGGGCCCGCTCGCCGGCCGCCTCGCCGCCACCCACGGCTACGGCCGCATCCTGCGCCTCGGCCTCATCGGCTCGGCCGCCACCCTCGCCCTGATGCTCCTCACCCTCCACGCCGACTCCCGCCCGCTCCTCCTGGCGGCGTCGGTCCTCATCGGCATCACCTACGCGGGCGTGGGCAACATCGTCCTCAACGGTCTCGGCATCGTCCTGTCCCCGAAGGAGAACCCCGGCTTCCTGCCGGGCCTGAACGCGGGCGCCTTCAACCTCGGCGCGGGCCTCAGCTTCGCCCTCGTCTACGCCGCGCAGACCGCCGCCCAGCCCGCGGACAAGACGTCCACCACCGGCTACGGCGCGGGCATCATCACGGGAGCCGTGCTCATCGCCGCCGCCTTCGTGACGTCCTTCCTGATTCCCAAGCCGGTGGCGGCGGAAGCGACGGACTGACACCCCGCGCCTGACGTCAGTCCTGCCCTCGGCCGGTCAGCGCGGCCGAGGTGGCGCGGGCGAAGGCATCCGGGTTGTCCAGCATGATGTTGTGGCCACAGTCCGGGACCGGGACGACGGCCACCCCCGCCGCGGCGAGCGCGTCCGCGCCGGGGAGCGGGCCGTCGGCCTCGGGCAGCAGATAGGCGCGCGGAATCTTCAGGTCCAGCAGGAGTTCGCGCATGGTGGGGACGGTGCCGCGGGTGAGGTTGACCGCGCTGCGGTGCAGGCCCACACGGCCCGCGAGGCGCATGGTGGACCACCAGTGGGGGCCGACCCGGTCGCGGACCTCCTCCCAGCCACCAGCCAGGAACTCCGCCTCGGAGTACGCGGCGATGCCGCTGCTGCCACCGGTGCCGGACACGCGCGGAAGCGGGTCGAGGTTGGCGTCCACCAGCACCAGGCCCGAGACCAGATGGGGGTGGCGGGCGGCCAGGACGATGGCCACCGAGCCGCCCATGCTGTGGGCGATCACCTCCGCACCGGTGATCCCCGCGGCCCCCAGCGCCTCGGCGAGGGTGTCGGCGTGCGCCTCCAGGGTGTAGCCGAAGCTCGTCGGGCGGTCGCTGATGCCATGACCGAGCAGGTCGATCAGCAGCGAACGGTGCCCGGCCAGCAGCGGGTGAAGGGCGATCTCGGCGAAGTAGGCGGGCGACGTGGCGCCCAGACCGTGGACGTAGACGCGGGTGGGTTCCCGTCCCGGCAGCTCGACCCAGCGGATCTGGTCACCCTCGGTCGTCACAGCGGCGTTACGCACAGTCCGGCTCCCCTGTCATCACATCGGTAGAGAGATGAGGGTAAACGCCGGAAGCCGAGGCCATGCCAGCTTTCGCGTGATCTCTCCCCGCATGACGAGCCCCCTCCCCGCACGGGCGTGGGGCCTCCATCGTCCCTGATCCGCGGCACGCCGTACGCTCGGGCTCACGGAACAGCGGCCGCGGTCGGAGGAACGATGTCAGGCGCGTGTTGCGCCCCCTCCTCAGGGGGCGACGAGGAGATCCCCGAGCCGTCCGGCGTGGCCGTCCGGGCCCCGGAGCGGGACCGGGCGCAGTGGTTGCGCGCCATGCCGCGCATCCCCGGAGGCACGTATCTGATGGGCGGCGAGGACGCCGACGCGTTTCCCGAGGACGGGGAGGGCCCGGTCCGGGCGGTGCGGCTGTCGCCGTTCCTCATCGACGCCACGGCCGTCACCAACCGGCAGTTCGCGGCGTTCGTGCGCAGTAGCGGCTACCGGACCGACGCCGAGCGCCACGGCTGGTCCTTCGTGTTCTACGCGGCCGTCCACCCCGGCGCCCGGCGCATGGTGCGCGACGGCACGGTGGCGCAGGCGCCCTGGTGGCTCGGGGTCGACGGGGCGTGCTGGCGGGCCCCCTACGGGCCGGGGTCGTCATGGACCGAGCTGTCGAACCACCCCGTCGTCCACGTCTCCTGGCGTGACGCGTCCGCCTACGCGGCATGGGCGGGCAAGCGCCTGCCCACGGAGGCGGAGTGGGAGATGGCGGCGCGCGGCGGTCTGGAACGCTCCCGCTTCCCCTGGGGGAATGAGCTGCAGCCCCGGGGACAGCACCGCTGCAACATCTGGCAGGGACAGTTCCCGCAGGTCAACACAGGTGAGGACGGATACCTGGGGACCGCGCCGGTCAAGTCCTTCCGAGCCAACAACTTCGGCCTGTACAACACCTCGGGCAACGTGTGGGAGTGGTGTTCCGACTGGTGGAGCACCACCTGGCACGCGGCCGACCGCCCGGAGACCCGCGAGGACCCGGCCGGGCCTCCCGCCGGGGAGGCGAAGGTGATCCGCGGCGGCTCCTACCTGTGCCACGCGTCGTACTGCAACCGCTACCGCGTCGCCGCGCGCACCTCCAACACACCCGACAGCAGCACCGGACACATGGGGTTCCGCTGCGCGGCTGACCTGCCCCGAAGCCGCTGAGGACGCGGTGGTGAGCCGCTGACGACCCGCTGAGGAGCTGCTGAGGACCCGCCATCGCGGGCCGGTCGCGGTGGTTGACACAGGCAACGGGAGCGGGTGAGACTGACGCCCAGATTACTGGTAATACCAGTTAACCCTGACTCGGAGCGTCCTGGATGACCAACGTCTCCCCGCATCCGCCGTCGGCGAGCGGGACCTTCCAAGGCAAGATCGGCACCACCTACGAGGAGTCGACTCCGTGGTGGCCCGAACAGCAGGCGCCCCCCGAGGACACGCCCAATGTCGTGGTCATCGTGCTCGACGACGTCGGCTTCTCCGACCTCGGCTGCTTCGGCTCGGACATCGACACCCCGGCCATGGACGCCCTCGCCACCGGCGGCCTCCGCTACGCGAACTTCCACACCACCACGCTGTGTTCGCCGACCCGCGCCTCCCTGCTGACCGGCCGGAACCACCACTCGGTCGGCATGCGCATGCTGTCCAACTTCGACACCGGCTTCCCCAGCGGCCGCGGACGGATCACCACGGCCGCCGCGACCATGCCCGAGGTGCTGCGCGACAACGGCTTCAACACCATGGCCGTGGGCAAGTGGCACCTGGCGCCGATGGAGCAGACCACCCCGTCCGGGCCGTACACGCAGTGGCCGCTGTCCCGCGGGTTCGAGCGCTACTACGGATTCCTGGAAGCCGAGACGGACAGCTTCTATCCGGAGCTGTTCTACGACAACCACGCCGTGGACCCGCCGAAGACCCCGGAAGAGGGCTACCACCTCAGTGAGGACCTGGTCGACCGGGCGATCGACTTCGTGCGCGACCAGACGTCGGTCACTCCGGAGAAGCCCTTCTTCCTGTACCTGGCGCTCGGCGCGGCCCACGCCCCGCACCAGGCTCCACAGGAGTACCTGGAGAAGTACCGGGGGCGGTTCGACCACGGCTGGGACGCCGAGCGCGCCACCCGCCACGCCCGCCAGATCGAACGCGGCATCCTGCCACCCGGCACCGAACTGGCGCCGCGCAACCCCGGGGTCGTTCCGTTCGACGAGCTGTCGGACGACGAGAAGAAGCTGTCCGTACGCCTCCAGGAGGCGTACGCGGCGATGGTCGACCACACCGACCACCACATCGGCCGGCTCATGGAGTTCCTGGAGCGGATAGGGCAGATGGAGAACACCATCACCATCCTGCTCTCGGACAACGGGGCCAGTCAGGAAGGCGGGCAGAAGGGTTCACTCAACCCCACCGCGTTCCAGAACGGCATCTCCGAGGACTTCGAGGAGATGGTCGCGCGGATCGATGACATCGGCACCGAACGCGCGCACGCCAACTATCCCTGGGGCTGGGCGCAGGCGGGCAACACGCCGTTCAAGCGCTACAAGCAGAACACCCACGAAGGTGGCGTCCGCTGCCCGCTCATCGTGAACTGGCCCCGGGGGCTGCCGCGCACCGGCGAGGTCAGGCAGCAGTTCCACCACGTCAACGACATCGCCCCGACGCTCTACGACGTGCTCGGTGTGCGGGCCCCCGAGGTGTACAACGGCATCCCGCAACTGCCGATCCACGGTGTCAGCATGGCGTACACCTTCGGCTCGCCGACCGCGCCCACGCGCAAGGAAGCCCAGTACTTCGAGATGTTCGGGCACCGCGCTATCTGGCACGACGGCTGGAAGGCCGTCTCCTTCCACCAGCGCGGCACGTCCTTCGACGACGACAAGTGGGAGCTGTACCACCACGACACCGACTTCTCGGAGTGCAACGACCTGGCGCGGACGCGGCCCGAGCAGCTGCAGAAGATGATCGCCCGCTTCTGGGTGGAGGCGGGGAAGTACGATGTGCTGCCGCTGGACGACCAGGGGTTCGCCTACCGGGCGAAGATCCCGCGTCCCGGCTCGCCGCGCAGGCGCACCACCTTCACCTACTACCCCGGCATGGCCCATCTGCCCATCGCCGCGGTGCCACCGGTGATGAACCGCGCGCACCGCATCACCGCGTACGTGGACCGGGCCACCGCGTCCGACGAGGGTGTCCTGGTGTCCCTGGGCAACATCAGCAGCGGATACGTGCTGTACGTCAAGGACAACCGGCTGGTGTACGAGTACAACTTCCTCGGCACCCGGTACACGGTGACCTCCGAGGAAGAACTCCCGACCGGACCGGCGGAGCTGGCCTTCGAATTCGTCAAGACCGGTGATATGCGGGGCGTCGGACACCTGTATGTGTCGGGAAGGCCGGCCGGCACCGCGGACATTCCGCGGGTCCTCCCGCACTTCCTGGGATGGCAGGGCCTCGACGTCGGCCGGGACACCCTGTCGCCGTCGTCACCCGGCTACGAGGGCGAGTTCGCGTTCACCGGGGGGTTCGAGAAGGTCGTCTTCACGGTCGCGCCGGACGAAGAGGGCACGGAGCCCTTCGAGCGCATCGACTGATACGAAACCTCAAGGCCCCTCTTCCGGGATGAACCACCCGGAGGAGGGGCCTTGCGTGTGCCCGGTGCCCGTCAGCTGGGCGGTGTGAAGCGCCCGTCGATCGCCGTCCAGCCTCCGTCCACGAACAGCTGGCTCCCCGTGACGAACGACGACGCGTCCGACGCGAG
>NZ_JBVIZF010000082.1:0-12443 GCF_055591805.1 Streptomyces sp. NPDC041200
ATCACCTTGCGGAACACGTCCGGGTTCCAGGGGGCGGTGAGCAGGTGGAAGAAGAAGGCCTGGTGGAGTTCGTCGGAACGGACGTACTTGGCCTGCTCCAGCGGCGTCGGCACGGAGACCTCGCCGACGAGCAGCCGGTCGTTGCCGTCGCGGGCCGTGTACTCGTCGCAGATGGCGCGCCAGCGACGCCACTCGTCGTGGATCTCCGGCTGGTTCCAGGCGAGCGGGTTGACGGAGTCGCGGGTGCGTTCGTCGATGGTGGGGTCGTCGGAGTCGGGCAGGTCGGGGTGTTTGAACAGGCCCGCCGCCACATCGATGCGGAACCCGTCGACGCCCCGGTCCAGCCAGAAGCGCAGCACCTCGTGGAAGTGCTCGCCGACCGACGGCTCGCGCCAGTTGAGGTCGGGCTGTTCGGGGGTGAAGAGGTGGAGGTACCACTGGCCGGGGGTGCCGTCGGGTTCGGTGACCCGGCTCCAGGCGGGGCCGCCGAACATGGCGTGCCAGTTGTTGGGCGGCAGTTCGCCGCCCTCGCCGCGGCCCTCGGCGAAGTGGAAGCGGGCGCGGGACGGACCGCCGGGCCCCTCGGCCAGGGCGGCCCGGAACCAGGCGTGCTCGCTGGAGCAGTGGTTGGGGACGATGTCCATCAGGACCTTCAGCCCGAGCCGGTGGGCGTCGTGCACCAGGCGGTCGAACTCGTCCAGATCGCCGAAGATCGGGTCGACGCCGAGGTAGTCGGCGACGTCGTACCCGTGGTCGTGCTGCGGCGACGGGTAGAACGGGCTGAGCCAGATCCCGTCCACGCCCAGCTTCTTGAGGTACGGCAGCCCCAGCCGGGCCCCGGCGAGGTCGCCGATGCCGTCCCCGGTGCTGTCGAGGAAGCTGCGGAGGTAGATCTGGTAGATCACCGCGTCACGCCACCAGGCGTTCGGTGAGCCCTCCGTGCGGTGCGTGGAGGGGCGGGGCGCCGTGGTGGCCGTGGCGAGGCCCGTTGCCTCGCCACTCGCCGGTATTGCGGTCATCCGGCGCTCATCCGGGGCTGTCATGCGTCCATCCCATTGCTGGTTCGTGCTGGATCTTGCTCGTGCTATTGCTGACGCGGAGTCGGCCGGGCAGGGGCGGTCCGGCGCCGTGCGGCAGGCCGTCACGGTCGGCAGCGGGGTGTGCTGACCGATCGCCGGTGAGGTGTGGCGCGGTTGGCGCTCGAAGGCCCCGGGCCGGGACTCAGATGCCGCGCGGGGCGCGGGTTTTGCGGTGGGCCTCACGGTGGGCGGCCGGGCGGTCGAAGGTCCGGCAGTCGAGGGTCCGGTGGCCGGGAGCCGGGCGGCGGCGCGGGCTCGTGGCCTGGCGCGGCGCGGTGGCGGCCGGGGCGGGGGCGGCGTACGGCTCCCCGGCGGGCATGCGGTGCCTCTGACTGCTCACGGACAGGCCCTCTCGTGCGGCACATCACCGTTGATGTATCGATAAAGCACAGTGGCATAAGATGGGGGTGAGCGGCAAGCGATCACGAGAAGCCGGAGCAAACCGGGAGAGCGGATGGCGACGCTGAAGGATGTGGCCCGCACGGCGGGGGTCTCGGTGATGAGCGTCTCCAACGTCCTCAACGACACCGGCCGCTTCTCCGCCACCATGCGCGAGCGGGTCCTCCAGGCCGCCGAGGAGGTCGGTTACGCGGGCCCCGACCCGGCCGCCGCCTCGCTCCGGCGCGGACGTACCGGCACGGTCGGGGTGGTGCTGCCCCTCCCGCTGGAGACGGCCTTCGCCGACCCGGCCGCCACCGCCTTCCTGGAGGGCGTGGCCCGCGAGTTCCAGCGCCGCCGCACCACCATGACCCTGCTCGCCCTGCCGCCCGCCGTGGGACCGCTCGCCCGGCATGCCACCGCCCCCGTCCAGCAGGTGGCCGACGCGCCGCTCGCGGCGCTGGAGAAGGCCGTGATCGACGCCGCGCTGCTGTACAGCGTGGAGGAGGACCACCCCGGTCTGGACATCCTGGTCAAGCGCGAACTGCCGGTGCTGGCCGTGGACTCGCCCGGCCATGACACCGGACGTGGGCGGTTCGGCGACGCCTGGGCGGGATTCGTCACCGTCGACGACTTCGGCGGGGCCCGGCGGGCCGCCCGCCATCTGGTCGGCCTCGGCCACCGGCGGGCCGTGATCCTGGTCGACCGGCTCGCCGTTCAGCCCCGGCTCGGCCCGGCCACCTGGTCCCAGGCGCTCGCCACCACCAGCGCGATCCTGCGTCGTCGGCTGCTGGGCTACCGCGACGCGTGGGCCGAGGCGGGGCTGCCGTTCACGGATCTCACCGTCATCGAATGCGGCAGGAACGATCTCGCCGCGATCCGCACGGCCGTGCGCACCCTGCTCACCGCGCCGGGCCCGCGCCCCACCGCGCTGCTCGCCGTCTCCGACACCCTCGCGCTCGGCGCGTGCGCGGCCGCCCGGGACCATGGCCTCGCCGTCCCCGGGGACCTGGCCGTCATCGGATACGACGACATTCCCGCGGCCGCCACCGCCGTCGTACCCCTGACCACGGTCCATCAGCCCACCGTGGAGAAGGGTGAATCGGCGGCCCGGCTGCTCCTCGATCACACCGACCACTACAGCGAGCACCGCGCCGACCACCACTCCGACCACCACTCCGGTCACGGCGGTCCCTCCGCGCAGACCGCGGGTGCGGCCGGTGCGGCGCCGCCGGAGCTTCCCACCCGTCTCGTCATCCGCGCCAGCACACCGGCGTAACGCGCCGGACGTAGTCGCCGAGGGCCCACCGGGGGATCCACCCCTGCTCCCGGGCCCTGCGGGTGTCGAGGACGACGGTGTGCGCGAGCTGATCCACCGCGTAGCGGGTCAGCACCGGGCGGGCGTACGGCCGGTGGCGCGCGGTGGCCTCCACCGCACGGGACGCCGCCACCGCGAGGGGGAGCGGCAGATGGCCGACGCGGACACGCCTGCCGTGCGCGCGCAGCACCTCGTGGATCGCGCGGTCGCGGTGGTACGGCACGGCATCGGCGATGTTGTACGCCCCCGGCGGCCAGCCCGCGGCGGCGGCCACACAGGCGTCCGCGAGGTTTTCGACGGCCGTGAGGCTGAGCGCCGGTCGCCGGTCCGCACCCAGGGGTCGGGCGCCTCGCCCAGATAGCGGTGGCGGGCCGCGGGCCCGGCCAGCAGCAGTTCGCCACGCCCCGGTGCCATGCCGTCGACCCGGGCCCTGACCCCCGGCAGCGGCGCCCCGGCCAGATCGCCGGTCCCGCCGAACGCCGCCTTCTCGGCCTCCTCGACGGCGGCGGCCGGGAACAGTTCGGTGAGCGCGTACACGCCCCACGCCTCGTCCGCGCCCGCCCGCTTGACCCGGGCCAGCAGCTCGGCACCCGCCGGTGCCGAGCCGGTCCAGACCCGGCCGGTGAAGCGGGCCGAGGCGGCGAGCGCGGCCCGCAGCCGCGGTGGCGTCAGATACGTGGCCTGCGGGGCCAGCCGTCCGAGCTGCCGGGCGAGGATCCGCGGCGTACGGGCGGGCAGCGCGACCGGGGCGCCCCGCGCGAGCGACGGCAGCAGCACGAAGAACGTGCCACCGAGCACGGGCACGTCCGGCCGGGGCCCGACCAGGTCGGCCACCGACCGCATCCCGGCGGCGAGTCCGGCCCGGGAGTGCACCACGGCGCGCGGCCGGGACGTCGTACCGGAGGTGAAGACGATGACCGCGTCCGCCGTGCCGTCGTCGCCCGCCTCGGGCAGCGCCACCCGCGACGCGGACAGGCCCAGTGGCGGCGCGCACCCCGGCAGCCGCCGCCCCAGGGTGGCCACCGGCCCGAGCGTGGCGAGGTCGGGCAGCGCGAGCCGGGCCCGCCGGGCCAGCGGACGGGCCCACCCGGCCGCGGCCTGGGCGGTGGCATCGGCGAGGACGAGGGCGGGCCGGGCCACCGCGAGCCGGGCGCTGAGCACATCGGGGCCCACGGACGGGTCCAGGACGGCGGCCCGCAGCCCCAGCCGGTGGGCGGCGAGCATCACGGCGAGCGCGCGCGGCCCGGGCCGTATCGCGACGCCCACCGTGTCCCCGGCGGTCAGGCCACGGGCGCGCAGCCCGGCCGCGTATGCCTCGGCGAGGTCGGCCACCTCCCCGCGGGTGGCGCGCACCCGGGGCGCGCCCGCGCGGGTGCAGCCCAGGACGGCCGGGCGGTGCGGCTGGGCCCGCAGTGTGTGGGCGAGACGGTCCAGCATCAGCGCGGATCCTCCCCGTGGCGTCCGCTGCCCTGGTCGAGGTACCAGCGGGCGGTCCCGATGACGCCGTAGGCGCGCAGCCGGCGCGTGGAGTTCTCCACGATCATCCCATCGCAGCGGGTGATGGCGGTGGTGTGGCGGCGCACCCGGTTGAGGAACGCCCGGTCGGTGGGGGAGGGGCGCCGTGGCATGCCACCGGCGTCGAGGTACAGCCCGGCGGTGATGGCCATGTTGTTGCCCGCGTGTATCCGGTACGGCGCGAGATAGCCGCGCCGCCTGCGGTGTGCGGGCCGCAGCCGCCCGAAGAGGGCCGCGAGGAACACCAGGACGCGGAAGGCGGCCCGGCCGAGCGGCCCGTGTTCGTCGCGGCGCGCGGTGAGCCTGCCGCAGGCCATGCCCCGCCCGGTGGCGCCCAGCGCGGCCCGGGCGGCGGCCGTCCAGCCGGGCCGGGGCAGACAGTCGGCGTCGGTACGGGTGACGATCTCGGCGCCGTGCCCGATCGCGTACCGGAACCCGGTGTCCACGGCGCAGCCCACGCCCTTCTGCGGCTCCGTGAGCAGCAGGACGGGGAAGGTGGCGCGCCGGGCGAAGCGGCGGACGATGTCCCCGGTGGCGTCGGTGGAGGCGTTGTCGACGACCAGGAGCGTGAAGTCGCGGTCGCGCTGGGCGGCGAGCGCGTCGAGTGTGGCGCCGATCCTGGCCGCCTCCTGATGGGCCGGAACCACCACCCACAGCCGGGTCATGACGCCTCCCATACGAGGGTCATGATGCTGACGCCGCCGCCGAGACCGACGAACAGTACCCGGTCGCCCGGCGTCAGCCGCCCGTGCACCCGGTCCAGCTGCACCCCGAGCGACGCGCTGGCCACATTGCCCAACTCTCCTACCGTGACGACGAGTTTGCCGCGTGGTACGCCGGTCGCCTCGATGAACCGCTCCAGGTACGGCACCGTCACCTGATGGACGAGCACCCGCGCGAAGTCCCGCCACTCCAGCCCGGTCCGGTGCCGCACCCGGTCCAGCACGGAGGTCCCCACCTTCTCGAAGACGGTGCGCAGGTGTGCGCCGTCACCGCGGAAATACGTGTGCTCCTCGTCGCGCGGATGCCGGGAGCCACCGCCGAAGATGCCACCGGCGGCCCAGTGTTCGGAGTGGGTCAGGGTGTCGACGTCGAGGATGCCACCGCGGTCCACCGGCTCGACCACCACCGCCGCGCCCGCGTCGCCGAAGGTGTAACCGGCGAAGGCGTCGCGGAACTCCGCGGCGCCTTCGGGGGCGCGGCGCATGGCACGGCTCGGGGTTTCGCCGGTGACCACCAGCGCCCGGGTGGCGCGCCCGGCGAGGATCATCGCGCGCGCCATGTCGATGCCGTTGACGAAGCTGTTGCAGGCATTGGTGACGTCCAGCGCGTGGGCCCGGGAGCCGAGTTCTGCCTGCACCACGTGCGCGGTCGCGGGTTCGGCCATGTCGCGGCTGGCGGAGGCGAAGAGCAGCAGGTCGATGTCGAGCGGATCGAGCCCGGCGGTGTCCAGGGCCCGCCGGGCGGCACCGGTCGCGAGCGTCGAGGCGTACTCCCCGTCAGCGGCGATCCGCCGTGAGCCGATGCCCGTCGCCCGCTCGAACACTTCGCGCGGCAGCGGGAGTCCGCTGGCGCGCGCCACCTCACCGCGCAGCTCCTCGGAGGACAGCCGCCGCCGTGGCAGCCAGGAGCCGACGGAGGTGATCCCCACCCGAGGGAGAGACGCGGGCACGGCCGGTGAACTGGGCATGCGGTCAGCATCATCGGGCTGATCGCGTCGCGGCATGAGTACGCGTACTCAAAAGCCTTCGGGACCACGGCGTTTCGTCGCCCGAGGGAAGATCCCCGTTGATCCCCATGGATTTTCGATGATCCCTACAGATTTCCGTGCAACCATCCTGGGCCATCACATGTCACCTAGACGTCGCAAAAACGCGCCCTAGGGTTACAAGGGGGAAATATGAAGATTTCACGCTATGTTGCCGCGACCGCGGTCCTGGCTTCCGCTGTCGCGGGCTCCGTGGTCCTGGCCCCGTCTGCTTCGGCGGCGGCCAAGGCCGCGTACAACGGTGCCTGTGGCAGCGGGTACAAGGTGGTGAACTCGGCGCCGATCGGCACCCAGGGCACCGTCTTCCTGACGTACAACTCCGCCAAGGGCAAGAACTGTGTCGTCACCGTCCGCAACTCGACCGGGGCGGCGAAGAACATGTTCGCCTATCTCTACGTGAACGGCTCGGAAGAGTCGCAGCTGGACGAAGGTCTGTACACGTCCTACGCAGGCCCGATCTACGACTACGGGCGCGGGAAGTGCGTCGACTGGGCCGGGGGCATCGACAACCAGTCGACCTTCACCTACGGGTCGAACTGCGCGTCCCTCAAGGAGCACCGGGTGACCAAGGGCTGGTAATCCGCACAGCCGTGCTCACCGCGGCACCTGGATCACCACCGGAAACGGGTCGCCGCCGCTGCTGGTCAGCGGCGGCGACGCCGTGTCACGAACACCCCGGCGGCCGTCAGCACCGCGGCGGCCGAACCACCCGCGACCAGCGGCATCGTGGTGCTGCCGCCGCCGGTCTCATCGGCGCGTTCGGCGTGCCTGGACGTGTTGTCGGCGGGCTTGGATGTGTTGTCGTCGGCGGGCGCCGAGGCGCGGCTGTCCTTCGCCCCGGCCGAGAGCGCCACATCCGAGCAGGAGTAATACGTGTCCGCGGTGCTGGAGTTGCGCCAGATCGTGTACAGGAGATGACGGCCCGTGCGGTCCGACGGCAGCTTCGCCTTGAGGTGATACGCGCCGTCGGTCAGTGCCGGGTCCTTGACCTTCGCGAACGGCTTGGCGTCGAGGTCGGACCACTTCAGCGGCCGCGTCGGGTCGTAGCCCGGCTTGGTGAGATACAGCTCGAAGGTCCCGGTGTGCGGAATCGTGGAGCTGTAGTCGAGCGTGAGGTCCGCCCCGGGGGCGAGCCGGGTCGAGGGCCAGTCCGCGCGCGGCAGATCCAGCCCCCGGTAGCCGTCGAGGCCCGCGCTGCACAGCCGTCCGTCCGGGATCCGCTGCCGGTCCCGGCCGCCCACGTCGGCGATGCGCAGGTTGTCCCACTCCTCGAACGCCGCGCCCCCGGCCGCCTTCGCCGCCTTACAGGCCGCCGACCGCGCCTCCCGCCCGCCCTCCGGTGAGCAGGCCACCGTCCGGCTGACCGGATCCACCGGCGCCCCATGGGCCAGCGCGGGCCCGGCGCCCACCGCGATGAGCAGCAGCGAGGCGGTTCCGGCGAGGGCGGCCGAGGCGGCGGTGCGATGCGCGGTCATGCCGGGGA
Source organism: Streptomyces sp. NPDC041200 (assembly GCF_055591805.1). Classification (NCBI taxonomy): domain Bacteria; kingdom Bacillati; phylum Actinomycetota; class Actinomycetes; order Kitasatosporales; family Streptomycetaceae; genus Streptomyces; species Streptomyces sp. NPDC041200. The sequence goes on from NZ_JBVIZF010000082.1 coordinate 7,542, forward strand.
GTACGAGAGGGAGGGGCGGTGTGTTCAACCGGCGTGGTGAACCCGTGCGTGCAACCCGTGCGGTCAACCCGTGCGGTCAACCCGTGTGTTCAACCGGCCGCCGGTGGCGGACTCACCGCCGCAGCGTGCGCTCGAAGAGCGCCAGCAGCTCCTGCCAGTGCCGGTCCTCCGCGGTGGCGTCGTACATGGCGGTGTCGACCTGGGTGAACCCGTGGTGGGCGCCCTCGTACACCTCGCTGCGGTACCGCACCCCGGCCGCGTCCAGTGCCTGCTCCAGCTCGGCGATCTGGTCCGCCGGAATCGACGGGTCCTGGTCGGCGTGGCCGAAGTACAGCTCCGCCGACACCTCGTCGACGAGCCGGTGCGGGCTGTCCGGGGCGTCCGTCACCAGATGGCCGCCGTGGAAGCTGGCCGCGGCCGCGACCCGCTCGGGGTGGGCCGCCGCGGTGCGCACCGCCAGCACACCGCCCATGCAATAGCCGACGCTGCCCACGGGCCCGTCCGCGACCAGGGGAGAGGCGGCCAGCCAGTCGAGGTACGCGCCCGCGTCGCGCATCGCCAGCTCGGGCGTGTGCGCCCGCATGAGCGGGCCGAGCCGGTCGAAGAGGTCCGTCCGCTGCGAGGGGTCGATGAACTCCGGCAGATCCACCACCGGCGCCCGGCCCGCCCGGTAGAGGACGTTGGGCACCAGCACCGCGTAGCCGTTCCCGGCGAGGCGCTTCGCCGCCTCCTCGACCGTGGCACGAGGCCCGAAGGCGTCCGGGTACAGCAGGACACCGGGATGCGGGTCCCCGTCGCCGGGATGGGCCAGGTAGGCGTCGGCGACTCCGTCGAGGGTGGGGATGTCCAGGGGGGTGCCGTGCACGGAAGCCATGGCCGCACCTTTCTCTCGCGTCGTGGGGCGGCCCCACCGTATCGCTGTGCTCCCGGCGCCCCGTGGGCCGGCTCAAGTGGCCTGACGGCGATGGCGGCGCCGAAGGGAATTGTCCGAAGTCACCGACCGGGTGGTATGCCGATGATGCAATAGCGGTGGAGGTCTGGCCCCCGAGCGGGCCCGGCCTCATGATGCCGCGTTGAGCGGCACATCGCACGTCAGAGGTGGAGGAACGTCATGCACCCAGTCACCGGCTCCCGCGCCACCGGCCCCGCCGCCGGGCGCCCTGCCAGCCGACTGTCTGCCGACAGGGCCCGGGGGCTGCCCCGCATGCCCGCCGCCCGCCCGCCCGTACGCTCGCGGGCCGATCCCGAGGCCGTCGCGCTGCTGCACCGGACCGCCCGCGTCCTCATCGACGAACTGCCCCGGCTCACCGATCAGGTGGTCGCCCTGATGCGGGAGCGAGAACCCGTCTACAACTCCGCGTCCATCGATCCGAACGAGCTGTGGCGGGATGTCAACGACTCGCTGTCCAACAACGTCCGCTCCCTGCTGTACCCCAAGGAGACCCGGGAGACGGCCCGCTCCTGCTCCTGGCGGATCGGCGCCGACCGCGCGGCCCAGGGCCTCCCGCTGGACGCGCTGCTGCACGGCTTCCGCATCGGGTGCACCGTCGTCTGGGACGAACTGGTGGAGTCGGCCTCGCGCGAGGACCCGGTGGGCGCCCGGGGGCTGGTGCATGTGGCGGCCGACATCTGGAACTTCGTCGACGAGCACTGCACGCTCGTCGCGGAGGCGTACCACGAGGTCGGACGGCAGCTCGCCTGGCACCGCGAGAACCGGTTCCGGATCATCATCGAGGCGCTGCTGGACGGCACCGCCCGGGTGAGCGACTTCCCGGAGGCGGAGCAGGTCCTGGGCCTGCCCGAGCAGGGGCGTTACGCGGTCGTCGCACTGGACAACCAGGGCTCCGGCGGCTCCGGCGGCCCCGGCGCGCCGCGTCCGCCGGAGATCCAGGCCGGTGGCCGTACGGTGTGGCACACCGGGGAGTCCATCGCCCACGCGATCGTCCTCCTCGGGGACGTCCACCCCCAGCAGGTGGCGCGGGGGCTCACGGTCCAGCCCGGCGCCCGGGCCGGGGTCAGCCCCGCCGTCACCGGCCTGGCCTCGGTGAACGTGGCCCGTCTGCTCGCCGATACGGCGCTGCGCGCATGCCCCGCCACCGGCGAGGCCGCGCTGCTGGAGGAGCACTACCCTGAGGCCCTGGTGGTGTCCTCCCCGGACCTGGCCACCGCGCTCGCCGACCGCATGCTCGGCCCCGTCCTGGCGCTCGAACCCGCCGACCGCGACGTCCTGCTGACGACCCTGACGGCGTGGCTGGACGCGGACGGATCGGCGCGCGAGGCGGGGCGGGCGCTTTTCTGCCACCGCAACACGGTGCTCAACCGGCTGCGCCGCTACGAGCAGCTGACCGGGCGTACGCTGCACCGCCCCCGCGACGTCGTCGAGTTGTCGCTCGCTCTCGCGGCGCACGGGCTGCTGTCGCTCTGACCGGTTTCGTGAGGATCCGGTAACGGACCTGTGCGGCTCGGCACCGCACGGCCAGGAAGAGTGTGGGCGTGCACAACGGCCGTCAGTGGATCATGTGCTTCTGCCACGCGGTCCCCCGACGGGCTGTACGGAGGTCCCGGGGAGCTGCTGTCGTGGCGGTCCCGTCCCACCCGCCCTGGACGGATCGCCACGAGGAGCACGACATGTCCGATCACGCATGGGGGCAGGCCACACAGCCGCGCCCGGTGCGCACCGCCGAGGTCATGCCACCGCGGCCGCCGGAGGCGACGGGCCCGCGCCCCGTCCCGCCCACTGATGCCCGTCCGGACCACGGTGGGGAGCGCCGGGCGCGGCGCTCGCCCTGGCGGCGGCCGTGGCCATGGACGGCGCGGGCCGCCTGCGCCGCGCTGGCCTGCCATCTGGCCGCCGTGGTGGTCAACTGCACCGCCGGTGGAGGGATCGACCTCGGAGCGGGCGGCGGTTTCACGGTGGGCGCCCTGCTGGTGGGCGCCGACACGGCGGTCCTGGTCACCGTCCTCGTCCGCGCCGAGCGGCGCGCCCCCGACGAGGACACCGGGGAGAGACAGCGATGAGCGGCGGTTTCGAGCCGAGGACCCTGGCGTTCGTCCTGTTCGCCTGCTTTATCGCCGTATCGTTCCTGCTCTGCATCCTGGCGGCCACCGACAGCGATGACCCCTCCGAGTTCTACATCGGCACCGGCAACCTCGGCCCGATGCAGAACGGCCTGGCCATCGCGGGCGACTACATCTCGGCCGCCACCGTCCTCAGCACCACCGGCACCATCGCCATCGCCGGATTCGACGGTGTCCTCATCACCATGTCCACCGTGGTCTCGATCCTGCTGTTCCTGCTGGTGATGGCCGGACCCCTGTGCGGACACGGCCGGTACACCCTGGGCGACGTGCTGTCCGAGCGGCTGAGCGAGCGCCCCGCCCGTATCGGCACCGCCGTGCTGGTGCTGGTGGTCACGATGCCGCTGCTCACCGTCCAGCTCAACGGCGCGGGCGACATGATGTCCCTGCTGATCGGCATCCCCGGTGCCGCGTCGGTCACCGGCTGCACCATCTTCATCGGCTCCCTCATGGTCTGCTACGCCGCCCTCGGCGGGATGAAGGGCACCGGCTTCATCCAGGTCCTCAAGACCGTCATCCTGCTCGGCGCGTTCATCCTGCTCGCCGTGCTCGTCGTCAAGCGCTTCGACTGGAACCCGGCGAGCCTCTTCGGCGCGGCGGCCGACAAGAGCGGCTACGGCGACGCCTTCTGGGAGTCCGGCCGCCAGTTCGGCGATTCGCTCACCGGCAAGCTGGAGGTCATCAGCATCCAGCTCACCCTGGCGGTGGGCGCGGCCTGTCTGCCGCACATCACCATGCGGCTCCATCCGATCCGTGGCGCGCGGGCCGCCCGCGCCGCCACGACCTGGGCCGTCGGGGCGGTCGCCGTGCTGGGCGGGCTGATCGTGATCGTCGGTGCGGGCGCCACGGCCATCGTCGGCACCCCGGCGCTGCGCGCCGCCGACCCCACCGGCACCAACTCCCTGCTGCTGCTCACCCGCGCGCTCGACCCGGGGGCCGAGGCGGCCCACCGCAGCCTGCTGTTCACCCTCGTCGCCTGCGCGGTCGTCATCACCACGCTCGCGGCCGTCGCGGGGCTCACCCTCGCCGCCGCGGCCTCCCTCGCCCACGACGTGCTGGCCAAGGTCGTGCTCCCGGAGCGGCTCTCCCCGGCCCGCGAACTGGCCGCGGCCCGGGCGGCGATCGTGGGCGTCGGCGTGGTGGCCGTCGCCCTCGCCATGGTGACCCAGCACTGGAACCGGCAGATCCTGATCTCCTTCACCTTCACCGCCGCCGCCTCCGCGCTCCTCCCGGTCCTGCTCTACGGAACGATGTGGCGCGGCTTCACAGTGACCGGAATGCGCTGGGCGATGTACGGCGGTATCGGCCTCACCCTCCTCACGATCGTCTTCTCCCCGGCGGTCTCGGGCGACGCCCTCGCGGTCTTCCCCGACCGCGACTTCCACTGGTTCCCGCTGCGCAACCCGGGCCTGATCACCATCCCGGCGGGCTTCCTGCTGGGCTGGGCCGGTTCCCGCCTCGGAGGGCGGCCGCGCCCCGAGGCCCCCTCGCCCCCTGGTGAGCGGGGCGGGGATGCGAAGATTTCGCGCCATGGACGAACTGATAGATCTGCTTCCGGCCGGGTGCGTACGGCTCGACGCCCGGGCGGCGGACTGGCGTGAGGCGATCGCGGTCGCCGGTGGACTCATGGTGGACGCGGGCTTCACCACCGCCGAGTACACCGCCGAGATGATCGCGGGCGTCGAGGAGAACGGGCCGTACATCGTCGTCGCCCCCGGTGTGGCGTTCGCCCATGCCCGGCCCTCTCCCGCCGTTCGCGCGACCGGCATGTCCTGGGTGCGGCTGGCCGAGCCCGTGGAGTTCGGGCACGAGACCAACGATCCG
>NZ_JBVIZF010000083.1:0-11680 GCF_055591805.1 Streptomyces sp. NPDC041200
CGCTGTCCGGCTCAAGGCGTCACCGGAAAGGTCTCACCGACTGGGACGCGGTCCGCTCAGCTCCGGCTGATGACCTTGCCCGGGTTCAGGATCCCGTGCGGGTCGAGGGCCGCCTTCACCGCGCGGTGCATCTCCAGCACGGCAGGGGCGAGTTCCTGCTCCAAGCCCTCCCGCTTCAGCAGCCCGACACCGTGCTCGCCGGTCACGGTCCCGCCCAGGTCGATGGCGTCGGCGATGATGTCGCGGAACGCGGCCTGCGCCCGCTCCCGGGCCGCCGTGTCGCCGGGCTGGGTGATGAGCAGCGGATGGAGGTTGCCGTCACCGGCGTGGGCGATGTTGGCGATGAGCGTGTCGTGCCGGGTGGCCGCGCGCTCGATCCGCGCCAGCATCTCCGGTACGGCCGCCCGGGGCACGCACACGTCCTCGGTGAGCACCGGGCCGAGCCGCTCCAGCGCCGGGTAGGCGAGCCGCCGCGCCGCGAAGAGCGCGTCGGCCTCCTCCTGGTCCGTGGATTGCGCGGCCCAGGTCGCCCCCGCCTCCTCGAAGCAGGCGAGCATGCGCGCGGCCTCCTCCTCCCCGGCCGGGCCGGGCGCGTCCGTGCGCCCGAGGAGCACCACGTCCGCGTCGACGGACAGCCCCATGTTCTTCCACCGGTCGACCGCGGCCAGGCAGTGCCGGTCGATCAGCTCCAGCGCGGACGGGGTCAGCCCCGCGGCCCCCACCGCGGTGACGGCGCGGCCCGCGGCCACGACCGACGAGAAGTATCCGGCGACCGTGTGCTCCGCCTCCCGCCGCGGGCGGAGCCGCACCGTGACCTCGGTGATCACCCCGAGGGTTCCCTCGGAGCCGACCATCAGCCCCGCCAGGTCGTACCCGGCCACGCCCTTCGCCGTCCGGCGGCCGAGCCGCACCAGCTCACCGGTGCCGGTCACCGCCTCCAGGCCGAGGACGTAGTCGCGGGTGACGCCGTACTTGACGCAGCACAGCCCGCCCGCGTTGGTGGCCACATTGCCGCCGATGGTGGACCAGGGCGCGCTGGCCGGGTCCGGCGGGTACCAGAGCCCGTGTTCGGCGCACGCGGCCCGCAGATCGTCGTTGACCACCCCGGGGCCGACGACCGCGAGCCGCTCCACGGGATCGATCTCGTGGACGGTGTTCATGTGCTCCGTGGAGAGCACGACGCACCCCTCGACGGCGTTGGCGCCACCGGAGAGACCGGTTCCGGCGCCCCGGGTGACGAGCGGAACGCCGTGCCGCAGACAGGCGCGCACCACGGACCGCACCTCCAGCGGGGTACGCGGCCGGACGACCGCACTCGGCGTGCCGTGCGGCGCCCACTCCGCCTCGTCGTGGGTGAATCCGGCCGCCACCTGCGGGTCCTCGACCAGCCGTCCGTCCGGCAGTTCCCGCCGCAGCTCCTCGATCAGCATCCCCGCACCGTACCCACCGTGGCGAGGCGCGATGATCACCGCCCTCACCGGACAGCGATCACCGCTGAAGAACAAAAGCCCCAAAGTTGAGCAATATGGGCTAGCGTCGTAGATATGAAGAGCGTTCGACGCGTCTTCCGGATGACGCTGGTGCTTCCGCTGGTCGTGCTCGCGCTGCTGCTCGCCGCCCTCGCCGCGGCTCCCGGAGCGCGGGCCGCTGACTCCCTCGACACCGCCGCGGCCTCGCTGCGCAACGGGCCGGTCTACGTCGATCCACGAGCCCGGGACATCCTGCCCCGGACCGAGGCCGCCGCCCTGTCGCAGAAGATCGAGAAGGCGGGCAAGCCGGTCTTCGTCGCCGCGCTCCCCGCCGCCGAGAAGCACGACCGGTCGACCCTGCTCCAGGATCTGCGGACGAAGGTCGGCGTCACCGGTGTGTACGCGGTCGCGCTCGGCGACCACTTCGACGCGGGCGCCGACCACTCCGTCCTGTCCCGTGACGCCGTACAGAACCTGACGGGCGCCGCGCAGCGGTCCCACCCCGGCGACTCCGGGGCCATGCTCACCGACTTCGTCGACCAGGCCGTGGAGCAGGCCAAGGGCGACGCGCCCGCCACCTGGAACCACGGCGCCACGCCCACGGGGAGCACCGGCGCGCTGGGCCTGCTCATCACGCTCGGCGTGCTGATCATCGTCGGCGTCGGCGGCACCTTCCTGGTGGGCAGGCGCGTCACCAAGCGGCGGCAGCGGCAGGACCGGGCCCGGCTGGAAGAACTCCGCCCGGTGGTGGACGAGGACATCACCGCCTTCGGCGAGGAGCTGACCCGGATCGGCTTCGAGCCGTCGTCCCCGAAGGCCGACGACGCGATGCGCGAGGACTACACCCGCGCCCTGGACTCCTACGAGCACGCGAAGACGGGGATGGAGAAGGCGCGGTCCCCCAGGGACGTGCGGGGCGTGAGCGAAGCCCTGGAGGACGGCCGGTTCTCGCTGGCCACCCTGGAGGCCAGGCAGGACGGCAGGCCGCTGCCGGAGCGCCGCCCTCCGTGCTTCTTCGACCCCCGGCACGGACCCTCGGTCGAGGACCGGCGGTGGACCCCGGCGGGCAGCACGTCCAAGCGCACCGTCCCTGTCTGCGCGGCGGACGCCGCCCGGCTGGACGACGGCGAGGAGCCGCTGGCCCGGCAGGTCGACACCTCCGCGGGACGGCGCCCGTACTGGGACGCCGGACCGGTCTACGCGCCGTGGGCGTACGGCTACTTCGGCGGCGCGCTGCTGCCGGGCCTGCTGGCCGGCACCCTGCTCGGCACCTCGCTCGCCTCACCCCTCGCGTACGGCGACTACTACGGCGCCGGTCCGGCCGGTGACTACTCCGGCGGCGACTACTCGGGCGGTGACCACTCCGGCGGCGACTTCGACCCGGGCGATTTCGGCGGCGGCTTCGACGGCGGCGGCTTCGACGGCGGCGGCTTCGGCGGAGGGGACTTCGGCGGAGGGTGACACCGCCCGCCCCGGCCCGCCTGGCCCACATGACGGCGTAACGCATCGCGAAAGCAATCTTGCGCCGACCTCTTGTATCCCAGATTGGCGAACTCTAGTGTCCCAGTCTCAGCGGCCCGGCTTCCCCACCCTCTCCCGCCGGGCGCATCGACGAAAGGGACGAGAGTGGCAGACCTCAGCGCTCTCTGCGTCGCGGTCACCGGTGCCGGGCGCGGCATCGGACGGTCGATCGCCCTGCGGCTCGCCTCGGCGGGCGCACACCTGGCCGTCATCGACCGCGACGCCGCCCGCGCCGAGTCCGTACGCGCCGAGGTGGCCGCTCTCGGCCGCCCGGCGCTCGCCGTCGCGGGCGATGTGACCCGTGCCGCCGACTGCGCCGAGATGGTGGCACGCACCGCCGATGGCCTCGGGCGGCTCGACGTCATGGTCTGCAACGCGGGCATCGTGCAGGTCAAACCCTTCCTGGACATCACCGAAGAGGACTGGGACGCCACGTTCGCCGTCAACGTCAAGGGCGCGTTCCTGACCCTGCAGGCCGCCGCCGCCCGGATGCGCACACAGGAACCCCTGGAGAGCGCCCACAGTGCCGGGGGCGCCCGTCCGCGCGGGAAGATCATCACGATGTCGTCGATCGCCGGACGCTACGGCGCCGGCCCGATGGCACCCCTCACCCCCCACTACCGCGCCAGCAAGGCGTCCGTCATCAGCCTCACCCAGACCGCGGCCTACGCGCTGGCGCCGGACATCACCGTCAACGCCATCTGCCCCGGCCTGGTCGGCACCGACATGTGGCGCCAGATCGACCAGGAGTGGTCCGCCACCGAGGGGTGGACCGCGGGCGAGGCGTGGCAGCGGCGCACGGCCGTCGTACCGATGGGCCGCCCGCAGACACCGGACGACGTCGCGGGCCTCGCCCTCTACCTCTGCTCACCCGATTCCGACTACATGACCGGACAGGCCGTCAACATCGACGGCGGACTGATCATGAGCTGAGCCGCCCTCCTCCCCGCACGATCGAGGAAGCACATGACACACGCACCCAGCGGCACCCCCGCCCCGGCCCTGGACGAGGCCGGGCAGCGCGCAGCCGTCTCGCGCATCTCCTGGCGCATCCTTCCGCTCATCGCGGTCGGCTACGTCATCGCGTACGTCGACCGCACCAACATCGGCTTCGCCCAGCTGGGCATGGGCACCGAACTGGGCATCAAGGCCGCCGCGTACGGCCTCGCCGCCTCGATCTTCTTCGTCGCGTACTTCTTCTTCGAGGTGCCGAGCAACCTGCTGCTGCGCCGCTTCGGCGCCCGCGCCTGGCTCGCCCGCATCATGGCGACCTGGGGGATCATCACGGTGATCACCGGGTTCACCACCAACGTGCAGATGCTGTACGTGATGCGCTTCCTGCTCGGCATCGCGGAAGCCGGTTTCTTCCCCGGCATCATCGTCTACCTCACCCTGTGGTTCCGCTCCGGCGACCGGGCCGTCGCGCTCGGCTGGCTGGTGCTGGCCCAGCCCGTCTCGTTCATCTGCGGCGGGCTGCTCGGCGGTCTGATCCTGGACCACACCGGGTGGTTCGGCATGGCGGGCTGGCGCTGGCTGTTCATCCTGACCGGCGTCCCCGCGGTCCTGATGGCCGTCGTGACGTACGCCTTCCTCCCCAACTCCCCGGCCACCGCGCGCTGGCTCGCCCCCGCCGACCGCGACTGGCTGCGCACCTCCCTGGAGTCCGAGCAGGGCACCGGCCACGACGAGGGCGTACGGGCGCAGCTCGCCGCCCTGCGCAACCGCCGGGTGCTGCACCTGGCCGCCACCCATCTCGCGCTCGCCATCGGCACCTACGGGTTCAACCTCTTCCTGCCGCTGATCATCAAGCAGATCAACCCCGCCTACTCGGCCACCAACATCGGCTTCACCGCCGCCGTCCCCTATATCTGTGCCGCCCTCGCGCTGCTGGTCACCGCCCAGTTGTCCAAGCGCGCCCGCGAGCGCAAGTACCTGGTCGCCATACCGCTCGCCATGGGAGCCGTCGGCCTCGCCGCGGTCATCGCCCTGCGGCACCACCCCGGGCCCGCGGTGGTCGCGCTCGCGATCACCGGGATCGGCGCCTTCGCCTGGCTGCCGCCGTTCTGGGCGCTCACCACCGACAGCCTGTCCAAGACCCACGCCGCGGTCGGCATCGCCGCCATCAACTCCATCGGCAACCTCGGCGGGTTCTTCGGCCCGTACATCGTCGGCAAGGAGACCGACGGCAGCACCGTCACCGCGGGCCTGCTGATCCCCGTCGTGTCCCTGGCCGTCTCCGTCGTGCTGATCCTGCTGTGGCGCAGCCCCGCGCGGCAGCCCGGCTCCGGAACCGGCCCGGCGGCGGTGGCCGACACACCCGCCGCCGCCCGTTGACCCCTCGTGACCCTCACCGGAAGGAGCCGACCGTGTCAGCCGCCACGTCGCTCACGGCCCTCCTGGACGGCCCCGGCATCGTCCAGGCCCCGGGCGCGCCCGACTCGGCCACGGCCCGCCTCGTCCAGGCCGCCGGTTTCCCGGCCGTCTACCTGACCGGCTTCGGCGCCACCGCCAGCCGTCTGGGCACCCCCGACATCGGGCTGCTCACCCAGACCGAGATGACCGAACACGCCCGCAACATGACCCGCGCCGTGTCCATCCCGGTCATCGCGGACGCCGACACCGGCTACGGCGGCCCCTCCAACATCCACCGCACCGTGCGCGAGTACATCCAGGCCCAGGTGGCGGCCATCCACCTGGAGGACCAGGTGGCGCCCAAGCGGTGCGGCCAGATGAGCGGCATCCGGCTGATGGACGAGGACGAGAGCGCCGCCCGGATCGCCTGCGCCGTCGAGGCCCGGGGCACCGACGACCTGCTGGTCATCGGCCGCACCGACGCCCTGCCCGCCGCCGGGATCGACGAGGCGGTACGCCGCGCCCGCCGCTACCGGGACGCGGGCGCCGACCTGGTCTTCGTCGACGGCATCAAACGCGTCGAGGAGGTGGAGGCCGTCGCCAAGGCCATCGAGGGACCCAAGGTGGTCTCCATCGTGGACGGCAACGAGACCACCCGGCTCACCGCCACCGACCTGGCCGACCTGGGGTTCTCCATCGTCTTCTACGCCGTCACGGCACTGTTCACCGCCACCCGCGCGGTCGCCGGCGCACTGGACCACCTGCGCACCGCCGGAACGCCCGCGGGCGGCCCGGCCCAGCACACCTACGCCGAGTTCTGCGACCTCGTCGACCTCGGCTTCCACCAGGACCTCGACCACCGCTTCGGGAGCTGAGCGCCATCATGTTCACCGTGGTCGTCACCGACTACGAATTCGCCGACCTGGAGCCCGAGCGGCAGGTCCTGGAGGCGGCCGGACTTGACCTCGTACCCGCCCAGGCCCGCACCGAGGCCGAGCTGATCGAGATATGCGCCGACGCCGACGCCGTGATCAACCAGTACGCCCCCGTCACGGCTGAGGTCATCCGCCACCTGACCCGCTGCCAGGTGATCTCCCGCTATGGCATCGGGCTCAACACCATCGACGTCCCGGCCGCCACCGAAGCGGGCATCGCCGTCGCCAACGTGCCGGACGGCTCCCTGGAGGAGGTGTCCGACCACGCCGCCGCCCAGATCCTCACCCTCGCCCGGGGACTGCACCGCTACGACGCCGCGATCCGCCGGGGCGCCTGGGACTACACCGTCGCGAAACCACTGCGGCGGCTGCGCGGACGCACTCTCGGGCTGGTCGGATTCGGCCGCATCCCGCAGCGGCTCGCCGAGAAGATGAGCGGCTTCGGGATGACCCTCCTCGCCCACGACCCCTATCCGGATGCCGCCCGGGCGGCGGCGCTCGGGGTCCGGCTCGTGGACCTCGACACCCTCTGCCGCGAAGCCGATGTGGTGTCCGTGCACGCCCCGCTGACGGAGCGGACCCAAGGGATGCTCGGGCCCGGGCAGTTCGCCGCCATGAAGCCCACCGCCTGCCTGGTCAACACCGCGCGCGGCCCGGTGGTGGACGAGGCCGCGCTCATCGAGGCGCTGCGGTCGGGACGTATCGCGGGCGCCGCGCTAGACGTCTTCGCCCACGAACCCATCGGCCCCGACAGCCCCCTGGCGCGATGCGAGAACGTGGTCCTCACCCCGCACACCGCCTGGTACTCGGAGGACTCCGAGATCGAGATCCGTACGAAGACGGCCCGCAATGTGGTAGACGTCGCCGAGGGGCGGCTGCCCACGTACCTGGTCAACCACGACGTGAACCACACCGTCATCCCCGCCCCGCGCGGCATCGCCCAGTGACAGGAGGACGAACGACATGACCCGTACAGCGGTGGCCACGGTCTGCCTGTCGGGGACCCTGGAGGACAAGCTCACCGCCGCGGCGGACGCCGGTTTCGCCGGGGTGGAGATCTTCGAACCCGACCTCGTCGCCTCCCCGCTCGCCCCCGCCGCGATCCGGGTCCGCTGCGCCGACCTCGGCCTGTCCATCGACCTCTACCAGCCCTTCCGCGACCTCGACTCCACCTCGCCGGACCGCTTCGCCGCCAACCTCACCCGGCTGGATCGGAAGCTGGAGGTCATGCGGCAGCTGGGCACCGACACCCTGCTGGTGTGCTCCTCGGTCTCCCCGGACGCGGTCTCGGACCCCGACCTGCTCGCCGGGCAGCTGCACACGGCGGCCGAACGCGCCGCCGCACACGGCATACGCATCGCCTACGAAGCCCTCGCCTGGGGCGCCCACATCAACACGTACGAGGCGTCCTGGGACGTGGTCGCCCGCGCCGACCACCCGGCGCTCGGGCTGTGCCTGGACAGCTTCCACATCCTCTCCCGCGGCTCGGACCCGGCGGGCATCCGCGACATCCCGGCCGAGAAGCTGTTCTTCCTCCAGCTCGCCGACGCGCCCCACCTGGACATGGACGTCCTCCAGTGGAGCCGCCACCACCGCCTCTTCCCCGGCCAGGGCGCCTGGGACCTGACCGCCTTCCTCACCCATGTGCTGGCCGCGGGCTACCGGGGACCCCTGTCGCTGGAAGTCTTCAACGATGTCTTCCGGCAGGCCGACCCGGGCCGCACGGCCATCGACGCCCACCGCTCGCTGCTCGCGCTGCGGGACGCCACCGCCCGCCACGCGGACGGGCGTTCGGCGGGCGCCGTGCCCGCCGTACCGGCTGTGCCGAAGGGGTCTCCGCCCAGTGGCGTGGCGTTCGCCGAGGTCGCCGTCGACACGGAGTCCGGGCCGCTGATCGCGCAGGCGCTCGCCGGGCTCGGCTTCGTCCACACCGGCCACCACCGCACCAAACCCGTCCAGCTGTGGACCCAGGGCGAGGCCCGGCTGCTCCTCAACACGGGCGCCACCCGCCCCGGCGGCGCGATCAGCGCCCTGGGCCTGCACACCGCCGACCCGCACGCCTCGGCCGCGCGCGCCGAGGCCCTGCTCGCGCCGGTCCTGCCGCGCACCCGGGGCCCGGCCGAGGCCGACCTCGCCGCCGTCGCGGCGCCGGACGGCACCGAGGTGTTCTTCTGCGGCACCGGCGACGACTGGCTGGCCGACTTCACACCCGCCGCCGCGCCACCGGACCGGCCCGGCGCGGGCGTCACCCGTATCGACCACATCGCGCTGACCCAGCCGTTCGACCACTTCGACGAGGCCACGCTCTTCTACCGCGCCGTCCTCGGCCTCACCCCGCAGCCCACCGCCGAATACGCCGCCCCCTTCGGCCTGGTCCGCAGCCGGGCCTTCACCGACCCCGCCGAGCGGCTCCGCATCGCGCTGTCGGTCACCCTGCTGCGCCGGGGCGACTGGGCGCCGCCGGTCACCAGCCCCCAGCACATCGCCTTCGCCACCGACGACATCGTGGCCACCGCCCGTGCCGTACGCGACCGCGGAGCGCCCCTGCTGGCCGTCCCGGACAACTACTACGACGACCTCGACGCCCGGCTCGGCCCCGACCCCGCGCTCCTCACCGACCTCCGCGAGCTGGGCATCTTCTACGACCGCGACGCCGACGGCGCGTTCCTCCACTGCTATACGGAGATCCTGGGCGGCGCGGTGTTCTTCGAACTCGTCCAGCGCCTCGGCCGCTACACCGGCTACGGCGCCGCCAACGCCCCCGTCCGCATGGCCGCCCACCGCACCGCCCGCCTCGCCCTCACCCAGCCCGGCCCGGACCCGGCGATACGGCAGCTACGGTAAGTTCGGGATACCCATGGACATACGCGCTGGGAGGGGCATGGCACGCACGACGGGCGGCGGACGGTCCTCGTCGCTGGCCTCCGAGGTGGCACGCCGTCTCCGCGCGGCCATCGTGGACGGCGAGTTCGACCTCGGCGAGGCCCTCTCCGAGGACGGCCTCGCCTCCGTCCTCGGGGTGAGCCGCACCCCGGTCCGCGAGGCCCTGCGCATGCTGCAACTCCAGGGCCTGGTCGAGATCGTGCCGAAGTCCGGGACGTATGTCTTCCAGCCCACCGAGGACGAGATCTTCGAGCTGTGCGAATACCGCACCACCCTGGAGATCCGCGCCGCCCAGCTGGCCCTCGAACGCAACCACGACGCCGCCCTCGCCGCCATGCGCCGGGCCGTCGAGGCCATGACCGACGCCCTGGCGGGCAACGACACCAAGGCGTACGGCACCGCCGACACCGCCTTCCACGAGGCGTTCTTCGCCCACTGCGGCAACCGCTACCTGAGCGACGCCTACCAGATGAGCCTGGCCCGCGTCTCGGCCCTCCGCGTCCACCTCACCTTCCTCGCCACGACCGAACCGGCGCGCTCCTTCCAGGAACACCGGCGGATCATCGAGATCTTCGCCGCGGGCCGTACGGACGAACTGGAGGAGATCCTGAAGGCGCACATCATGCGGACGCGCGAGAACTACATGCTGGCCCTGCGCGCCCGCGCCGCCCGCGACACCGAGTCCAAGGCGGCGGGCCTCCGCCGCAAGCTGGGCCTGTCCAGCTGATCACCGGTGCCGGGCAGGGTTGCGGGCGGCGGTCAGGGCCGCGGTGGTGGCGGCGGTCAGGGCCTCCACATAGCCGTCGGGGAGTGGCGAGCGGATGGTGGTCAGGCGCCAGTACAGCGGGCCGCTGGCCAGGTCGAGGGCGAGGTCGACGTCCGTGTCGGGGGATAGCTCCCCCCGGGCGACCGCGTTGCGGACGACCACTTCGGCGATGCCGCGCTGGGAGTCCCGTACCGCCGACTGAAGCGCCTGGGCCATGTCCGGGTTGCGGGCCGATTCCGCGAAGAGGTCCGGAATGATCTGGGCGGCCATCGGATGCCACAGCACCCGCGCGGTCGCTTCCAGGAGTGTCTTCACATCCCCGTGCAGGGTCCCGGTGTCCGGCGTCGGCAGCCCCTGCTTCGCCAGGGCGGACACCACCTCCAGGACGATGGGGAGTTTCGAAGGCCAGCGCCGGTAGATGGCGGCCTTCCCCACCCCGGCCCGGCGCGCCACCCGTTCGATCGACATGCGTCCGTAGCCGACCGTCGCCAGTTCCTCGAAGACGGCGGCGCGGATCGCGTCGGTCACATTCTCCTGGAGGACGGCGGCACCCGCGGGGGTGCGCCGGGGCTTGCCTGGCTCCTTCTCCTTCTCCATCTCCATGCTCTGAGCCTACTCGACGACGGAACGGTTGCGATCCGTCGTGGCCTGTTCTACGTTACTCAGCGACGGAACGCATCCGTTCCGTCCTTAGTGCCGAGGCCCGGAAGGTGACCAGGTGAGCCAGCCACCCGTTCTTGACCGCGAACGGCGCCCCCCTGTCGCGAGTCCCGTCGATCTCGCCGGGCTGGCGGCCGCTCGCGGCCTCACCGTGAGCGGCGCGCGTGTCGGGCTGCGCGATTACCTCGGGCAGCTATGGGGCCGGCGCCACTTCATCGTGGCCTTCTCCCAGGCCAAGCTGACCGCCCAGTACAGCCAGGCCAAGCTGGGGCAGCTGTGGCAGGTGGCGACGCCCCTGCTGAACGCCGGGGTGTACTTCCTCATCTTCGGCGTGCTGCTGGGCGGCAGGGATGGCATGCCGAACGACATGTACATCCCGTTCCTGGTGACGGGCGTGTTCGTGTTCACCTTCTCGCAGAACTCCGCCATGGCCGGAGTGCGCGCGATCTCCGGAAACCTGGGGCTGGTGCGGGCCCTGCACTTCCCACGGGCCTCGCTCCCCATCTCGTTCTCGCTCCAGCAGCTCCAGCAACTGCTGTTCTCGATGATCGTGCTGGTCGTCGTCCTGCTGGGCTTCGGCCACGCCCCGGACCTCAGGTGGCTCCTGGTCATCCCGGCCTTGGCGCTGCAGTTCGTCTTCAACACCGGTCTGGCGCTGGTGCTGGCCCGGATGGGGGCCAGGACTCCGGACCTGGCGCAGCTGCTGCCGTTCATCCTGCGTACGTGGATGTACGCCTCCGGCGTGATGTACCCGCTGGAACGCATGCTCCAGAAGGCGGGGGCCCACTCCTGGGTCTTCGACCTGCTGCTGGCGAACCCGGCGGCGGTCTACATGGATCTGATGCGGTACGCGCTGATCAGTGACGATCCGTCACGCGATCTGCCGCCGCACGTCTGGCCGCTGGCCCTGGGGTGGGCGGTGCTCCTCGGTGTCGGGGGTTTCGTGTACTTCTGGAAGGCGGAGGAGAGTTACGGTCGTGGCTGAACAGACACTGCAGGCCGCCGGGGCGCGTGTGCCCACCGTCATCGCCGACGACGTTCACATCGTCTACCGCGTCAACGGCGGGCCCAAGGGCCGTGGCAGCGCCACGGCC
>NZ_JBVIZF010000084.1:0-11384 GCF_055591805.1 Streptomyces sp. NPDC041200
CGGCGGGAAGTGGGAGCTGACGGGCATCAGGCCCACGGACGAGGGCCCCGTGGCCATCAACGAGCCCGCCACGGTGTCGGTGAAGAAGGCGGCGGCGCTGCCCAGCGCGACGCCCGCGGCCACGACGAAGCCGTCCCAGCAGGTGACCAAGCCCGCGGGAGCGTACAACTACGCGGCGATGGCCACGTACGCGGAGAAGTACTGGAGCAACTACAACCCGGCCTACCGGAAGTTCAACGAGGCCGGCGGGGACTGCACCAACTTCATCAGCCAGGCCCTGAAGGCGGGCGGCTGGAAGCACGCGCCGGGCGACGCGCTGGACTACCGCACCTGGTGGTACGACACCTCCACCCAGGCCACGTCCTGGGTGGGCGCCAACGAGTGGTCGTGGTTCACTCTGGACGCCAAGCGGGCGACCAACCTGGCGAACGTGTACCACATGGGTGTCGGCGACGTCATGCAGATGGACTTCGACCGGGACGGGTCCAAGGACCACACCATGATGGTCACGTACCGCTCCTCCAGCGGTGTCCCGTACCTGACCTACCACTCGGTCAACACGTACCGGAAGTCGGTGGCGAGCATCATCGCCTCCAACCCGAACTCGCTGTACTACGCGTACCGCACCTGACCGGACCTGCCGGTGACCGTGGCCTCCGCCCCCTGGGCGGGGGCCACGGTCCGTTCGTCAGGCGCGGTGTTCGGTGGGCGCGTTGTCCGCCGTCGCCGGTGTCTCGCGGCTGAACGCGTGCTCCGGTTCCGGGTGGCCGGGGCCGGGGCCCGGGAGGTGGTGGGTGGCGCCGGGGCGGAGGCCGTCGAGGTGGACGGCGATGTGGCGGCGGGCGGTGGCGTCGAGCCACTCGGGCGGGGTGTTGGGAAGGGGGCGGCTGATCATGGCCGCGGCCATCAGCAGGTCGGTGGAGTTGACGTCGTCGCGCACCGCGCCGCGCTCCCGGCCACGGGTGAGGACCGCGTCCAGGCAGCCGGTGATGCGGTGGCGCAGGACGGTGGCTTCCTCGTCGTGGAAGGCCGGGCCGCCGAACAGCGGGAGGACGAGGCGGGAGCGCTGTTCGACGACGCCGGTCAGGAAGCGTTCGACGGCCCGCAGCGGGGCGTCGGGGCCGCCCTCCTCGGCCGCCTCCTGCGCGGCCCGCGCTTCGGCCAGCACGGTTTCGTAGCCCTCGACGGCCACCTGGCGGCAGAGTGCGGCGCGGTCGGGGAAGCGGCGGTAGAGCGTCGCGATGCTGACGTTGGCGCGGCGGGCGATGTCGTCGAGAGGTGCGGCGATGCCGTGCTCTCTGAACATCGCGCGGGCCGCGTCCAGGATGCGCAGCTGGTTGCGGCGGGCGTCGGCTCGCATCGGGGGCTTCGACCGTATGGATTCCTGACCGTCCCTCACGTCCTCCGCGCCTTCCTTCCGTGGGCGTACGGCCCCATGGGCGTACGGCATGCCGTGGATCACACCGCACGGGTGAGCCTAGCCGGGCGGTGAGCGGGATCCGACCGTTGAGTGCGGGGCGTCGGCGGCCCGGGGCGGTTCGGTAGCCTCGGTCCTCGTCACGGTGACCAGGTGTGGATCGGGGGATGTTCGGTGGATGGGACGAGGGCGGACGTCGAGGAGCGTGTCCGGCGCGACTGGGGGCTCACGCTGCCGGAGTCGTTCTTCCGGCTGATGGAGTTCCTGGGACGTCTGGGGCCCGTCGAACGCCGGGCGCTGGCGGACATGGAGGTGTCCCCGTACGGTGTCGCGGACGTCTACGAGACCCCGGGCGCGCGGCCCCGCGAGGGCGTCGATGTGCGGGTGCACGGGCGTTACTACCGGGATCCACCGGAGTTCCTGACGTTTCTGCACGGCGGGTCCGACGGGCTGCACTACGGGCTGTGGTCCGACGACGGCCGCACGTGCGAGGGGATCGCCTCGTACTACACCCACGACGGTGGCGGGATCGAACGGCGCGCGGGGACACCGCTGGAGGCGGTGCGGGCGCTCCTGGAACGTCACTGGCAGGACCTCGCGGACGACGACGGGGACGAGGAGTACCTGGCAGGGCGACGGTCGGGGCTCGAGGCGCTGCGGCTGGCGCTGACCGGTTTCGAGACCGGGGACCGGCCGGAGGTGGGGATCGCCTACTCCACGCTCCACGATGCCGCCCTCCTGTCCGTCGACCCGGCGCGGATCACCACCCTGGACGGTGCGGGCGCGCTCGTCGCGGGCCGCACCGCACTGGACCGGCCGCCGCAGGGCGGCGCCGACGATGACGCGTTCGCGCGGTTCATGTACGGGTTCTTCGACGACCGCGCGGCCGTGGAGCGGAGTGTGGAGGAGGCGCGGCGGCGGTGTGCGGCGGGGGATCCGGCGGAGGCGCTGGTACTGGGGCGCGATCTGCACTGGGCCTCGGGGCGCGAACCGGCGCTGGAGGAGTTCGCGCGGGATCTCCTCGCGGCGGCCTACGGTGCGCTGGACCGCCCCGCGCTGGCAGGGATCGCCGCCGCACATCACCACCACCGTGATCTGCCCCGGGTCGACGTGCTGGTCCCGGGCTGCTGAACGGGCGTCGTCAGGGGGTGCCGGCCCAGCCGGTGGCGGCGACCAGCTCTCGTGCGATGTCCACCACCAGCCGCCCGTCGGTGGCCACGCGCAGGGTGTCCGCCGGGGCCTGCTCGTCCAGGAGGCGGGCCTTGCGGGCGCTGCCGCGCAGTTCATGCTCCAGTTCCGAGCCGAGTTCCCGGCCGGTCAGCCGCTCCTCCGTCGTGGTCTCCGAGGCGGTGAGCAGGACGCGTACGATCCGGGCGCCGGGCCCGGTGGCGCGCTCGATCATGTCCGTGGTCGCGGGCAGCACGCTCACGGTGTTGGTGTACACGAGGCGCCGGTGGCCAAGCGCGGCGTAGTTGGCCCAGATCGCCGTCAGGTTGCGTTCGGCGATCTTCCTGCGGCGCGGATCGTCCTCGGGGGCCGGGTGGATCTGGGCCAGGTAGTCCCCCTCCAGGATCGTGTGGGGCACCGACGCGGCGCGCAGCTGCGCGGACACCTCCCAGCCGACCGTCGTCTTGCCGACGCCCGCACGTCCTCCGATGACGAGTACTTCGGTGTGTTCCATGGAGGCATGGTGTCAGTCGCGCGTCGCGGCCGTGTTCGCCTTCGGCCACGGACTGGTCCGCCCCAGGGAGGGGCCCGTGGCGGGGCGTGAATACGGCCGTCCGGGCACTGCGCTAGCACTGCTCGGCGGCGTCCGACGACAGGAAGTCCGACAGGCCCGCCAGCAGCCGGTCCACGTCCTCGGTGCTGGTGTAGGGGGCCAGTCCGACGCGGAGTGCGCCGGTGTCGCCGAGGCCCAGCCTGCGGGAGGTCTCGATCGCGTAGAACGCTCCGGACGGCGCGGCCACGCCGCGACCGGCCAGGTAGCGGTAGGCGTCGGTGGTGTCGCGGCCGTCGATGGTCAGCAGGAGGGTGGGGGTGCGGTCCGCCGCGCGGGACAGGACGGTGATCGGGTCGAGGGCGGCCAGCCCCTTGTCGAGGCGCAGCCGCAGCGCGTCCTCGTGCTCTTCGAGGGCCGCGTACGCCGCCGCCAGGCGTTCGCGGCGGCTGCCTCGCGCCCGCGGGTCCAGACCGGCGAGGAAGTCGACGGCGGCGCGGGTCCCGGCGAGGAATTCGTACGGCAGGGTGCCCAGCTCGAACCGCTCGGGGACGGCGTTCGTGGAGGGAAGCAGCTTGTCGGGACGCAGGGTTTCCAGGAGGTCGGGGCGGGCCGCCAGGACGCCGAGGTGCGGGCCGAGGAATTTGTACGCGGAGCAGGCGAAGAAGTCCGCGCCCAGTCGGTCGAGGTCGACGAGGGAATGGGCCGTGTAGTGCACACCGTCGACGTACAGCAGCGCCCCGGCCCGGTGGGCGCGCCGGGCGATCTCCGGTATCGCCGGGCGGGTGCCGATGAGGTTGGAGGCGGCGGTGACGGCGACCAGCCGGGTGCGCTCGCTCAGGACGGCGCTGATGTCATCGGGGGTCAGCTCGCCCGTCGCCGGGTCGAAGTCGGCCCAGCGCACGGTGGCCCCGGCCCGGGCCGCGGCCTGGATCCAGGGGCGGACGTTGGCGTCGTGGTCCAGGCGGGTGACCACGATCTCGTCGCCCGGCGACCACGTCGTGGCGAGCGTACGGGAGAAGTCGTAGGCCAGTTGGGTGGCGCTGCGGCCGAAGACGACCCCGGTGGGGTCCGCGCCGAGCAGGTCGGCCATCGCCTGCCGGGCCGCCGCGACGATCGCCTCGGCGTTGCGCTCCCCCGCGGTGGTCCGGCCCCGGTTGGCCAGCGGGTGCGCGAGTGCGTCGGTGATGGCCTCGATGACGGGTACGGGGGTCTGGGTGCCGCCGGGACCGTCGAAGTGGGCGGTACCGGCCGTCAGAGCGGGAAACCGCGCGCGGATGGCGGTGATGTCGTACGTCACGGCAACTCCTTGCTGCGGTGCGGTGGGCGGTCGGCGGGTGAGGCACCGTGGTGATCGATTATGGAGTTCGCCGGGGCTGTGGGGAACAGCGCCTGGAGCGTGATCAGGCGCGGATCCGGCCGCCCTGATTGAATCATCACATCAGGCCTGTAACGGGATGAAAGGTCGTCCCGTCCCGCCGTGCGGCGCTGGGGCGGACCGGCGTGCGGAGGGTGGTGGCATCGGCGTGAGCAGCGAGTCTCCCCCTCCGGGACCCGGCGCGGACGGGGCGGGCGACCGGGTGCACCCCGGGCTGCGGCTGGCCGCCGCGTACGCGTGGCGGCTGCTGGCCGTCGGGGTGGCGGTCTATCTCGCGTTCACCGTACTGGGGCGTTTTCAGCTGGTGGCGGTCGCGGTGTTCCTGGCACTGGTGGGCACGGCACTGCTGCGGCCACTGGCCGATGTGCTGGCGCGCAGACTGCCCCGGCCGTTCGCGGTGGCGCTGGCGGTGTTCGGGAGTCTGCTGGTGGTGCTGGGGCTGCTGGCGCTGGTGGGCAGCGCGGCGGCGGGCGAAGCGGGCAGGCTGGTGGGCGAGTTCCGCGGCGGGATCGGCCGGATCACGCGCTGGCTGGAGGGGCCGCCGTTCCATGTCCGGCACCGTACGCTGACCGGACTGCACGAAAGGATCGGCTCGTTCGTCTCGGCCCATCGCGCCACGCTCATCAGCAGGGCGCTCAGCAGCGCGGGCCGGGCCGTGGAAGCGCTGACCGCGGCGGCGCTGGCGCTGTTCTGCTCGCTGTTCTTCGTCCATTCCGGCGACGGGATGTGGCGGTGGTTCCGCGAGCAGCTTCCGGAGGCGGCCCGCTCCCGGTGGGACCGGGCGGGCCGGGCGGCCTGGAGCACCTTCGCGGGGTACACCCGGGGGATCATCCTGGTGGCGGCCGCCAACGCGGCCCTGGTCGGTCTGGCCCTGTTGCTGCTGGGGGTGCCGCTGGCGCTGCCGCTGACCCTGCTGGTCTTCTTCGCCACCTTCATCCCGCTGATCGGCTCGCCGATCGCGCTGGCGGTGGCCACGGTGGTGGCGCTGGCGGGGCGGGGGCCGGTGATCGCCGCGGTGGTGCTCGTGCTCATCGTCGTGGTCGGGCAGTTCGAGGGGCATGTGCTGCATCCGCTGGTGATGAGCTGGGCGGTGCGGCTGCATCCGGTGGTGGTGGCGATCTCGGTGATCGCGGGAGGCATCGTGGCGGGGGTGGTCGGCGCGATCGTGGCCGTCCCCATGGTGTCGGTGGCCTGGTCCGTGAGCCGTGCCGTGCGCACCCCGCCCTCATAAATTGCATCTTAGATTCGCATTATCTAATCTGCTGTCATGCGGCTGACGAAATCAACCGACCTGGCTCTCCGCGCCATCATGCGACTGGCGGTCACCGGAACCGAGCCGTGCACCGCACGGCAGATCGCCGGGGAGATGCGGGTGCAGTACAGCCACTTGGCGAAGGTGGCCGCCCGGCTGCAGCATCTGGGCCTCATCGAGACCCGGCGGGGGCGCGGCGGCGGGCTGGTGCTCACCGAGACCGGCCGCACCGCGTCGGTCGGCCAACTGGTCCGGGAACTCGAAGGGGCCGGTGAGGTGGTCGACTGCGAGGGCGACACCCCATGCCCCCTCCGGCAGGGCTGCCGGCTGCGGATGGCACTGCGGCAGGCGCAGGAGGCGTTCTTCTCCTCGCTCGACCCGCTGACCGTCACCGACCTGGTCGACTCCCCCACCGGGCCCGTACTGCTCGGGCTGGTCGGCCGGGGCCCGGGGGCGGACCGGTGAGGCGAATCCCTCTCTCCCGCACCCCTGCTTCGGCGCTGGCCATGCCGGGTTTCTTCGCGCCGTTGAATACGAATATTACGTACCACTTAGGAGCCGGTGATGCTCTCCCAGAAGTCCACTGACACCGTCCGCGCCACCCTGCCCGCCGTCGGCGCGGCCATCGGGTCCATCACCGACCTGTTCTACCGGAAGCTCTTCGAGGCCCACCCGGAGCTGCTGCGGCACATGTTCAACCGGGGGAACCAGGCCGCCGGGGTCCAGCGGCAGGCCCTCGCCGGCGCCGTGGCCGCGTTCGCCACCGCGCTGGTGGAGCACCCCGATGTCCGCCCCGACGCGATGCTGACCCGGATCGCGCACAAACACGCCTCGCTCGGGGTGAGCCCCGCTCAGTACCCGCTGGTGCACCGCCATCTGTCGGCCGCGATCGCGGAGGTGCTCGGTGACGCGGTCACCGAGGATGTCGCAGCCGCCTGGGACGAGGTCTACTGGCTGATGGCAGGCGCGCTCATCGAGATCGAGCGGCGTCTGTACGCCGAGCAGGGCGTCCTGGCGGGCGGGACGTGGCGGCCGTGGGAGGTGGCCGAGAGGGTCCAGGAGACCGCCGACGTCGTCACGTTCCGGCTGCGCCCCGCGGACGGCCGCCCGGCACCGGCCTTCGCCGCGGGCCAGTACGTCTCGGTCCAGGTCGAACTGGCCGACGGGGCGCGCCAGATCCGCCAGTACAGCCTGACCAACCCGCCCGGTGCGACGGTGCGCTCCATCACCGTCAAGCGGGTGCGCGGCGACTCGGGGCCGGACGGCGAGGTCTCGGCCCATCTGCACGAGCAGGTCCACGAGGGCGATGTGATCAGCGTGTCCGCCCCGTACGGCGACCTCGTGCTCGACTCCGGGGACGCGCCGCTGCTGCTGGCCTCCGCCGGTATCGGCTGCACCCCGATCGTCGCCATGCTGGAGGACCTGGTCGACCGGGGGCACCAGGCCCCGGTGATAGCGGTCCACGCCGACCGCTCCCCCGCCGACCACGCGCTGCGCGCCGATCAGGAACGGCTGGCCACCAAGCTCAGCCAGGGCTCCGCACACCTCTGGTACGAGCGGCCGGAGGACGTCGGGCCCACCGCGCACACCGGCCGGATGGACCTGTCCGGCATCGAGATCCCCGAGGGCGTCCACGCCTATCTCTGCGGGCCGCTGGAGTTCATGCGTTCGGTGCGCGCCCAGTTGCTGGAGCGCGGTGTGCGGCCGTCGGCCATCCACTACGAGGTCTTCGGCCCCGATCTGTGGCTCGCGCAGGGCTGACCCCGGCTCACCCGACCGCTGTTTTCGGTCGTCTTGGCCAGCCGCCGGGCCCGGATTCTGGCGTGAAGGACCCGAATGGCCCAGGGCGCGGTCGCCTTGGCCGGGGCACTCGTGGGACGGTACGCATCACGGATTCCGCCCATCCCGGATGAATCGCCGGAAATGGCCGTCGGTACCCCCGCACTCGACCGAGGAACCATGGATCGCGAAAAGATCACTCTCACCGGTACGCAGGAGACGATGCTCGCCACGCTGTACGGCAGGGCGGTGGACAGCCGCTCACCGCACTCCGTCCTGGGCGATCACACGGCCCAGGAGGCGGTGGCGCGCGTCGCCTACGACTTCGGCAAGACCGGCATGACGGAGACCACCGCGGTCGGCATCGCGCTCCGGGCCAAACAGCTCGACGACTGGACTTCCGCGTTCCTGGCCGAGCACCAGAAGGCGACCGTGCTGCACCTGGCGTGCGGGCTGGACACCCGGGTCCACCGGCTCGACCCGTCGTCGTCGGTGCGCTGGCTAGACGTCGACTACCCCGACGTCATCGAGCTGCGGCGGCAGCTGCTGCCGCAGCCGTCGGGGAGCTACGAGATGATCGCCTCCTCGGTGACCGAGGAGGCGTGGCTCCGCGAAGTCCCCGACGACCAGCCCACCGTGGCCGTCTTCGAGGGGCTGACGATGTATCTGCACAAGGAGGAGGGCAAGCGCCTCATCCAGCGGATCACCGATCGCTTCCCCGGCGGCCAGCTGCTCTTCGACGTCTACGGGTCGCTGGGCATCCGCCTCCAGAAGATGGTGCCCGCCGTACGGAACGCGGGAGCGACGCTGCACTGGGGCCTCGACGACCCACGGGAGATCGAGGCTTGGCACGACGGGCTGACCCTGATGGACGCGGTGCGCAGCGTCGACATGCCGGGGATGGAGGCGATGCCCACCACGGGCAGGATGAGCATGAAGGTGATGGCACACCTGCCCGGCTTCAAGGACGTGGGCCGCATTCTGCGCTACCGCTTCTAGGCCGTGTTGAAGAAGTGCGGGTGAGGGGTCGCAGCCATTCAGCGATGGCGGCAATAGTTCCCGGTTGGCCGCGCGGGCGGCGGCGAGGTCCTGGTCGCGTTCTTCGAGCTGGAGCCGCAGGTCGGTGATGCCCTGCTCGAGGGCGGTGTTCTGCTGCTTGAGCTCGTCGATGTCGTCGGAGGCACCGAGCCCGGATTCCCGCCACGCGTGCTCGCCGGCCAGGCGGGAGAGCCAGGCCCCTCCCGCGGTCACCCCCGCCTGGCCTCCGCCCGGCGCGGGCTTAAGGGCCAACAGTTATGGACCTGCGGCGGCAGGCGCATCCGGGACAGGCGTCCCTGGCGGCGGTGCGCCTGGGCGGGTGCGCGGCCGGGCAGGCCTGAGCGGCGTCAGTCGCCGTCGGCGATGAAGTCGGCTATCGCGGCAGCGACGGCTTCGGGCTGCTCATCGGGGATGAAGTGCCCGGCGCCGGGCACGATGACTCCGGTGGTGTTGTCGGCCCATGGGCTGATGGAGGCCGCCATGTCCGGGATGGAGCCGTGGCTGCTGGATATTCCGAGGACGGGCACGGTCAGGTGCTGCTGGTTGAGCGCCTGGTGGTTCTTGCGCGCCGACTCGGCGGCGTCTCGGTAGTAGGCGAGGGAGGCGCGGAGGCCGCCGTCGGCGGCGAGGGCCGCTGCGTAGTGGTCGAGTTCGGCGTCGTCGAATGTGCCGGGAGCGAGGGCCTTCACCTTCAGGAACCAGCCGACGTACTCCCGTTCGCGGCCGGCGAGCAGGGTCTCGGGCAGGTCGGGCACGAGGTGGAACGCGAAATGCCAGGTCTTCCACGCCCGGGCCGGGTCGGTGGGAATCGTTTCCGGGAGGGTGATGCCGGGGATTCCGGCGTCGAGCAGGGCGACCCCGCGCAGTTGGCTTTCGTAGTTGAGGGCGAGGGAGAAGGCCACCCAGGCGCCGATGTCGTGGGCGGCCAGCCAGTAGGCCGGCACTCCGAGTGCCTTTACGGCGGCGTGGACGTGGGCGGCGACCGTGTGGGTGTCGTAACTGCGCTCCGGGCGCTCGGAGTGGCCCTGGCCCGGCAGGTCGATCGCGATGACGCGGAACCGGCCGGCGAGGCTGGTCATGACCTTTCGCCAGGCCCGCCAGCTTTGCGGGAACCCGGCGAGCAGGACGACAGCCGGGCCGGCCGGCTGGCCGCCCTCGACGGCATGAAGGCGGATGCCGTCCGCGTCGACCCAGCGGTGGGTGAATCCGGCCAGGTCGTGCAGGGGCAGGTCGCGGACGGGGTTACTTTCGGAGACGGTCATGGGATCCTCCATCGGTGTTGGGGTGCGCTGGTCCGGCGGTTCGCCCGAGGACCAGGCCCGCGAGGGCGATGCAGATGACGAGGGTGGCCAGCGTGGTGCTCGAAATCCGGGTCCCGGCGGCCTGATCGATAAGGCCCAGCAGCAGGACGGGGACGACGAGCCCGGAATCGATGAACCTCAGCCCGGTTGCCGGGATCGCACAGTGCGTCCGTGGCGCCGAGGCCGTGGCGGAGCAAAGTCCCCACAGCTGCCCCGGCGAAGACGGTGCCGACGATGAAGACAGGCGCGGAGCGGATCCAGAGCGCCGCCTCGATGACGATCATCCCGATGGCCAGCAGGGCTGTCCCGGTATTGGGTCTCAGGGTGGCCGGCGGCGCGACGACCTGAGCCAGCAGTGCGCTGATGAACAGGATTCCGACGCCTGCGCCGATGACGGCCAGGTGCGATATGCCCAGGTCGTCGCGTAGGAACGCGGGCGGCCAGAGACGAGAAGAAGCCGTTCACGGACGACGGCGGCGGCCGGGGTTGCGTGGTGCGCCTGCCGCGCTGGCTCAATGTGCGGGGGACGCCCGGTCATGATCACGCCCGAAGGCTAGCACATCTTGAACCGATCAGTTCAAGATAGAATGATGGGCAGCATCCGAAACACCGACACACCGGCAAGGAAGTGTTACGTGGCAGGCAAGAAGCAGTTCGACACGGACACGGCGCTCGACGCCGCGATGATCCAGTTCTGGCGCGCCGGCTACGCCGACACCTCAGTCGACGACTTGTCCCGGGCAACCGGCCTGAACCGCAGCTCGATCTACTCCTCGCTCGGCGACAAGGACACGCTGTTCCTGCGCTGCCTGGATCGCTACGCCACGCGCTACGGCGACAAGTACGACGCCGCCCTGTCGTGTGCGGCCTCCGAGCCTCTTGCAGCTGTCCGCGCGTTCTTCGACGTCACCCTCGAGCGCATCGCCGATCCCGAACTGCCCGATGGATGCCTGATCGCCCAGTCGGCCATGGCGATTCCGGTGCTGAGCCCGGCCGTCGCGGCGCACGCCAGGCAGGCGCTCGGCTTCCAGAGTATGCGCCTGCGCGCCGCGCTGAAGGCCGGCCGACTGACCGACCAGGACGCCGAGGCCTTCGCTGTACACGCGGCGGCCGTGAACCAGTCTCTCGCCGTCATGAGCAGAGCCGGGGCGAGCCCGGCACAGCTCCTGGCCGTAGTGGACGTGACCGTTGACGCGCTCTCGCAGGCGTTGCGCGCGCGCAACTAGGCCGTTTTCCCCTCCGCGGCCGGGCGGCAGGACCTTGCCGATGATGAGTGGCGTGTGCTGGAGCCCCTGCTGCCTGCGGGGAAGCGGCCGGGGCGACCGCCGAAGTAGAGCAGGCGGCGGCTGACCGACGGGATCCGCTGGCGGGCACGGGCCGGGTCGCCGTGGCGCGACGTCCCGCCGGAGTACGGTCCCTGGCAGTCCGTCTACGGACTGTTCCGCCGCTGGCAGCGGGACGGCACCTGGAGGCCCCTGCTGGCCGCGATCCAGGCCCTGGCG
>NZ_JBVIZF010000085.1:0-11128 GCF_055591805.1 Streptomyces sp. NPDC041200
TTCGCCGTTGATGGATCCGATGCTGGAGGAGTTCCGCAAGGTCGCGGAGAGCGTGGAGTACCGCGAGCCGGTGGTCCGTTTCGTCAAGGATGTGGCGTCGGCGGAGTACTGGGTGGGGCATGTGCGGGAGGCGGTGCGGTTCGCCGACGACGTACGGCAACTCCACGCCGAAGGGGTGACGCGGTTTCTGGAGATCGGGCCGGACGGCATCCTCACCGCCATGGCCCGGCAGACCGCGCCGGACGCCACCACGGCGGCCGCTCTGCGCCGCGACCGTTCCGAGGCCGGGACGCTGCTCACGGCGGTCGCGCAGCTGCACACCACGGGCGCCTCACCCGATTGGGCGGCCCTCTTCGCAGGACGGGGAGCACACCGCGTCGATCTGCCCACCTACGCCTTCCAGCGAAGCCGTTACTGGCTGTCGGAGCCGGTGGCCGGAGCGGGCGGAAACGCGGTGTCCATGGGCCTCAGCGCGCTCGACCACCCGCTGCTGAGCGCCGAAGTGGCGGTGCCGGGCGCTGAGGCGGTGGTGTTCACGGGGCGACTGTCGACGGGCACCCACCCCTGGCTGGCCGACCACACCGTGTTCGGCACCACGCTGCTGCCCGGGACCGCGTACGTCGAACTGGCCCTCCGCGCGGGTGACCAGGTCGGTTGCCGCGTCCTCGAGGAATTGACGCTGCACGCGCCACTGGCCCTGCCCGAGAGCGGCGGTGTGCGGCTGCGGCTGACAGTCGGCGAACCGGACGGCGACACCGGCCGACGCCCGCTCACCCTGCACGCGCAGACCGAGGACACCGACGCGGCGGCGGACTGGACCCTGCACGCCGAGGGTGTACTGGTACCCGAGGACACCACCGCGCCGCCGTCTTTCCGCCACCTGACGCAGTGGCCACCGCCCGAGGCCACGAGAATGGCCACCGACGACGCGTACGAACGCTTCCGGGACGTCGGCTTCGCCTACGGCCCGGCGTTCCAGGGACTCAAGGCGGCCTGGCGGGCCGGCGACGAGACCTTCGCCGAGGTGGCGCTCGGCGACGCGGCCACCGCCGGGCGTTTCGGGCTGCATCCGGCGCTACTGGACTCCGCGCTGCACGCGGTGCTGCTCGGCGCGGGTGATGACGACGCGACGATGTTGCCGTTCGCCTGGAGGGGCGTACGGCTGTACGCCTCCGGCGCCACGGCCGCGCGCGTCCGGCTCACGCCCAAGGGCGGGGGTGCGACGGAACTGCGGATCGCCGACGCCCAGGGGCGGCCCGTGGCCTCCGTGGAGTCGCTGATCGCGCGCAAGGTCACGGCCGAGCACCTCGCACCGACCTCCGCGCAGCCCGCCGACTCCCTCTTCCACGTGGCATGGACGCCCGTCTCCGCCACCGCCACCGCCGAAGCCGATGACTGGACGATGGTCGCCGACCTGGCGGAACTGTCCGACCCGGTGCCCACCACGGTGACGCTGACGCTCCCCGGCGGCACGGGCGACCTCGCCGACGACGTCAGAACGGCCACCGGCGCAACCCTTGGGGCCCTCCAGACCTGGCTCACGGACGAACGGTTCGCCGACCGCAGGCTCACGGTGGTCACCCGTGGTGACGACCTCGCCCACGCGGCCGCGAAGGGCCTGGTCCGCGCCGCCCACGCGGAGGACCCGGAGCGCTTCGCGCTGCTCGACACGGATGGTCACGGTGACCCGGAGACGATCGCGCGCGCCCTCGCCTCCGGCGAACCGGAACTGCGGATCCAGGGTGACGACATCCTCGTACCCCGCCTGGCACGCACCCCCGCCGACCCGGAACGCACCACCGCCTGGGACCAGTTCGGAACCGTGCTGGTCACCGGCGGTACGGGCGGACTCGGCGCCCTCGTCGCCCGCCATCTGGTCGCCGAGCACGGCGTCCGCGACCTGCTGCTGACCAGCCGTCGCGGCATGGGCGCCCACGGCGCGGCCGGGCTCTGCGAGGAGCTGGCCGGCCTCGGCGCGACGGTCGAGATCGCGGCCTGTGACGTGGCGGACCGGGAGGCGCTGAAGGCGCTGCTCGCCGATCGCCCCCTCGGCGCCGTCGTGCACACGGCCGGGGTGCTGGCAGACGGCCTGATCGCCAACCTGACGCCGCACAGCCTCGACCAGGTGCTGCGCCCCAAGGTGAACGGCGCGCTCAACCTGCACGACCTCACCCGCGACCATGACCTGGGCGCCTTCGTGCTGTTCTCGTCGTCGGCGGGGGTGCTCGGCGCGCCCGGCCAGGGCAACTACGCCGCTGCCAACACATTCCTCGACGCGCTCGCCGCACACCGCCACGCCGAAGGGCTGCCCGCGCAGTCCCTCGCCTGGGGGCTCTGGGCGGACACCGGTGGCATGGCGAGCGGCGGTGGGATGGCGAGTGGCCTGAGCGAGGCCGACCTTCGGCGGCTGCGCCGCCAGGGCATGCCCGCGCTGTCGTCGGCCGACGGCCTCGCGCTGTTCGACGCCGCGTCCGCCCGTACCGAACCGGTGCTGGTGCCGATGGGGCTGGACCTGCGGACGCTGCGGACCGGAATCGGTGGCGAACTCCCCATGCTGCTGCGCGGCTTGGTCCCGGCCACCCCACGGCCGACGGCGGCGGCCGCCGATCCTGGGGCGCTGCGGCGCGAACTGGCGGCGATGCCCGCCGAACGGCGGGAGGGAGCGCTGCGCGATCTGGTGCTCAGCCTGGCCGCCGCCGTGCTCGGACACAGCGGCCCCGAGGCGGTCGACCCCGAGCGCGACTTCCTGGAGTCCGGATTCGACTCGCTCACCGCGATGGAACTGCGGACCGCGCTGAACGCCGCCACCGGGCTGAAGCTGCCCGCGATGGCGGTGTTCGACAGCAAGAACCCGGCCCTGCTGGCCCGTCTCGTCGCCGATGAGCTGGAGCGGCTGGCCACCGCCGAACCGCAGACGACGACACAGTCAGAGACGAAGCCGCAAGCAGAGCAGCCGGACGAGACCGCCACCGGCATGTTCCGGCGGGCCGTCCACGCCGGTGACACCTCCGGCGCGCTGGCGCTGATGTCGGCGGTCGCGGCGCTGCGGCCCCGGTTCGCCGCGCCCGGCGACCTCGGCCGCGTACCGCAGGCGGTGCGGCTGGCCGACGGTCCGCGCCGTACCCGGCTGATCTGCCTGGCCACGCCCATGGCGGCCGGTGGGGTGCACCAGCACGCCCGGCTGGGCGCGGAGTTCCGGGACAACCGCCACGTATCGGCGCTCCCGCTGCCCGGATTCGCCCGGGACGAGCCGCTGCCCGCCTCGGCCGAGGCGCTGTCGCGGGTGCTGGCGGACGCCGTCCTGGCGGCGGCCGAGGGCGAGCCGTTCGCGCTGCTCGGCTACTCCTCCGGCGGCATCATCGGCCACGTCCTCGCCCGGCATCTGGAGGAGGTGGCCAAGGTCCCGCCCGCCGGGCTGATCCTGATCGACACCTTCCGCGTCGACGACGACGCGATGAAGGTCGGGTTCGACCAGCTCATGCTGAACGTGCTGGCGATGGAGTCGGCCTTCGGCCCGTACGACGCGGCGCGGCTGTCGGCGATGCCGCACTACTTCGGGGTGCTGGGGGAGTTCGCCCCCGTACGGCTGGCCGTGCCGACTCTGTTCGTCCAGGCCGCCGAGCCGTTCGTCACGCCGCCCGAGGGCGGTGACCCCGCACAGATGCGGGCCCGTCCCTGGGATCCGGAGCACACGCTGCGCACCGTGCCGGGTGACCACTTCTCGCTCGGGCAGAAACACGCCCCGACGACCGCCCGGACCATCGACGAGTGGCTGAGGACACTCGACTGACCCGCGACCGACGCACTGAGCAGGACCCGAACCGAGGTGGTTTGAGACATGGCGCCCACACCCACGCCAACGGCCAAAGGAACCGTCAAAGGAACCGTCCCCTTCCGGGAGTACCGCACCTGGTACCGCGTCACCGGACAGCTGGGATCGGGCCGCCCGGCGCTCGTCGTCGTCCACGGCGGCCCCGGGTCCACGCACGACTATCTGATCCGGCTGGCCGCCTTCGCCGAACACGGCTGGCCCGTGGTGCACTACGACCAGATCGGGAACGGCGGCTCCACCCACCTGCCGGACGCCGACCCCGGTTTCTGGACCCCTCAGCTCTTCCGCGACGAGCTGGACAACCTCCTGCACCGGCTCGGCATCGCCGACAACTACATCCTGTTCGGGCAGTCGTGGGGCGGGATGCTGGCCTCCTGGCACGCCTCCACCCGCCCGGCCGGGCTGCGTGGCCTGGTCGTCGCCAACGCCCCCGCCTCCTATCAGCTGTGGCTGTCGGAGATGGACGTGCTGCGCGCCCAGCTGCCACCCGGTGTGGACGAGACGCTGCGGCGGCACGAGGCGGCGGGCACCACCGACAGCGATGAGTACCTGGAGGCGATGCTCGTCTTCTACAGCCGCCACGTGTGCCGCCTCGACCCGTGGCCGGGCGAACTCATGGCCTCGTACCTGGAGGCCGTCACCGACCCGACGGTGTACCGCACCATGAACGGGCCCAACGAGTTCCATGTCATCGGCACCCTGCGCGACTGGTCGGTGATCGACCATCTGCCCCGCGTCAACGTGCCCACCCTCGTCATCTCGGGCCGCCACGACGAGGCCACCCCGGTCACCGTGCGCCCCTTCCACGACCTCATTCCGAACGCCCGCTGGGAGATCTTCGAAGACTCCAGCCACGCCCCGCACCTCGAAGAACCGGAACGCTTCACCGAGGTGCTCGGCACATTCCTGAACACGGTCGGCGCGCCCGGCGCGCGGACCACGACGCTGAGCGGAGGCTGAGACGACGGTGGAAGCCAAGGTCGAGGAGATCGTCGAGGCGCTGCGCGGCTCGCTCGTCGAGAACGAGCGGCTGCGGCGGGACAACGAGAGCCTGCGCGCCGCCGCGCACGCCGCCGCCGAACCCGTCGCGATCATCGGCATGGCCTGCCGTTTCCCCGGCGGTGTCGGCTCCCCGGAGGAGCTGTGGGAGCTGGTCGCCGAGGGCCGCGACGCCATCGGCCCGTTCCCCGGCGACCGTGGCTGGGACGTGAGCGCCCTGTACGACCCGGAGCCCGGAAAGCCCGGCAAGAGCTACGTGCGCCACGGCGGTTTCCTGTACGACGCCGCCGACTTCGACCCCGAGTTCTTCGGCATCAGCCCGCGCGAGGCCCTCACCATGGACCCGCAGCAACGGCTGCTGCTGGAGATCACCTGGGAGGCGCTGGAACGGGCGGGCCTCGACCCGGCGGCGCTGCGCGGCAGCCGCACCGGTGTCTTCGCCGGCGCGATGTACCACGACTACGGCATCACCAGCAGCGACGGCAGCCTGGTGTCCGGACGGGTCGCCTACACCCTCGGCTTCGAAGGCCCGGCGGTCACCGTCGACACCGCCTGCTCGTCGTCGCTGGTGGCGTTGCAGTGGGCGGCGCAGGCGCTGCGTACGGGGGAGTGCGCGCTGGCGCTGGCCGGGGGCGTCAGCGTGATGGCCACGCCCGAGACGTTCATCGAGTTCAGCGAGCAGCGCGGGCTCTCCCCCGATGGCCGCTGCCGCTCGTTCGCCGCGTCCGCCGATGGCACCGGCTGGGGCGAGGGCGCGGGCGTCCTGCTGCTGGAGAAGCTGTCCGACGCCCGCCGCCACGGCCACCCCGTGCTGGCCGTGGTACGCGGCTCGGCGGTCAACCAGGACGGCGCGTCCAACGGCTTCAGCGCCCCCAACGGCCCCTCCCAGCGCCGTGTCATCCAGCAGGCGCTGTCCTCGGCCGGGCTGACGCCCGCCGATGTCGACGCCATGGAGGGGCACGGCACCGGGACCTCGCTCGGCGACCCGATCGAGGCGCAGGCGCTGCTCGCCACGTACGGACAAGGCCGCTCCGACGACCTGCCCCTGTGGCTGGGGTCCATCAAGTCGAACATCGGCCACTCCCAGGCCGCCGCTGGAGTCGCGGGCGTCATCAAGATGGTCGAGGCCATCCGGCACGGCACGCTGCCGAAGACACTGCACATCGACGCGGCGACACCACAGGTGGACTGGGACGCCGGACACGTACGCCTCCTCACCGAGGCCCGCGCGTGGCCCGACACCGGCCGTCCGCGCCGCGCGGCGGTGTCCTCGTTCGGCGTCAGCGGCACCAACGCCCACGTCATCATCGAACAGGCGGACACCGACCCCCCTGAGCCCGCTGAGCGGCCCTCGGCACCTGGCGTCCCCGTGCCGCTGCCCCTGTCCGCCCGCACCACGACCGCCCTGCGCGTCCAAGCCCGGCAACTGGCCGACCACCTGCGGACCCGGCTCGGCCTGGACCCCGTGGACCTGGGGTTCTCCCTCGCCACCGGCCGTGCCGCACTGACCCGCCGCGCCGTCGTCATCGGCCACGACCGCGAAGAACTCCTCGCCGAGCTGACCGCGCTGGCGGACACTTCCGACGATGTGCACCTGGGCGGCGTCGCCCGGCCGACCGGGCTGACCGCCTTCCTATTCACCGGACAGGGCAGCCAGCGCCTCGGCATGGGCCGGGAGCTGCACGCGGCGTTCCCCGTCTTCGCGCGCGCCTTCGACGAGGTGTGCGCCGCGCTGGATCCCGCCGTACGCGAGGCGATGTGGGGCGACGAGGAGGCGCTGCGCCGCACCGAGTTCACCCAGCCCGCCATCTTCGCGCTCGAAGTGGCGCTGTTCCGGCTGCTGGAATCCTGGGGCGTGCGGCCCGACTTCGTCACCGGCCACTCCATCGGTGAGCTGGCCGCCGCCCATGTGGCCGGGGTGTTCTCCCTCGCCGACGCGGCCCGGCTCATCACCGCGCGGGCCCAGCTGATGGGCGCGCTGCCGCCCGGCGGCGCGATGGTGGCCGTGGAAGCCACGCCGGACGAGGTGGCCCCGCTGCTCGGCGAGGGTGTCGGTATCGCCGCCGTCAACGGCCCGTCCTCGGTGGTGCTCTCCGGCACCGAGGACGGCGTCGAGGCAGCCGTCGCGACGGCCGTCGAACGGTTCGGCGCCCGCAGGACCAACCGTCTGACCGTCTCGCACGCCTTCCACTCGCCCCTGATGGACCCGATGCTGGATGAGTTCCGCCGCGTCGCCGAGTCCGTCACGTATGCCGAGCCACGCATCCACGTCATGGCGGATGGTGAGGTCACCACCGCCGACCACTGGGTGCGGCACGTCCGCGACACGGTCCGCTTCGCCGACGCGGTGGCCCGGCTGGAGGCCGAAGGTGTCACCCGCTACGTGGAGTTGGGACCCGACGGCGTGCTCACCGCCATGGCCCGGCCGTGCCTCACCACCACCGCCGACACCGCCGTGCTCGTCCCGGTGCTGCGCCGCCGCGACCCCGAGCCCGTCGCCGCGCTCACCGCCCTCGGTCACCTGCACACGGCGGGCCTGCGCGTCGACTGGACGGGCGTGTTCGACGGCCGTGACGCCCGGCGTGTCGACCTGCCCACCTACCCCTTCCAGCGCGCCCGCTACTGGCTCGACAAGAGCGGCCACGGCGGTGACGTCACCTCCGCGGGCCTCGACCGGCCCGACCACCCGCTGCTCGGCGCGATGGTGCGGCTGCCCGGCTCGGACGGTGTGGTGTTCACCGGACGACTGGCCACCGGAGCCCACCCCTGGCTGTCCGACCACACCGTGCTCGGCTCCGTGCTGCTGCCCGGCACCGCGTACGTGGAGCTGGCTGTACGAGCGGGTGACCAGGTGGGATGTGGTCGCGTCGAGGAACTCACCCTGGGCGCGCCGCTGATCCTGCCCGAACACGGCGGCGTCCACCTCCAGGTCGCCGTCGACGCGCCCGACGCGTCCGGCCGCCGCCCGGTGACGGTGTACTCCCGTGCCGACGACGCCCCGCTCGACCGCGAATGGATCCAGCACGCCGGGGGGATCCTGGCCCCTGATGCCGGTGAACCGGCCACCGACCTCGCCGCGTGGCCACCGCGTGACGCCGAACCCCTAGCCGTCGAAGGGCTCTACGAACGGCTCGACTACGGGCCCGCGTTCCGTGGGCTGCGTACGGCGTGGCGGCGCGGCGACGAGGTGTTCGCCGAGGTCGCCCTCCCGGCAGGCGTCGACGCCGGACGCTTCGGCCTCCATCCCGCCCTGCTCGACTCGGCGTTGCACGCGCTCGACCTGGCGGCGGACGACGGCGCGACCGTCCTTCCGTTCTCCTGGTCGGACGTCACCCTGCACACCGAAGGCGCCACGGCCGCACGGGTCCGGCTGCGCCCCCGGGGCGACGAGACCGTGTCGCTGGAGCTGGCCGACGCCATGGGACGGCCCGTGGCCTCGGTCGGCTCGCTGACCCTGCGGCCCGTCACCTCGGACGGTCTCACCCTCGCGCCGGCCCAGGTCACCGATGCCCTCTTCCGCGCCGAGTGGGTCCCGGCCACCGGCGGTCGGTCGTCCGCCGATGACGCCGAGGTGGCCGTTCACCACTGCCCGCCGACGACCGGCGACACGCCGTCCGGGGTGCGCGCGGTGCTGGGCGGTGCGCTGGAAGCGGTGCAGACGGCGGTGGACAGCGACGCCACGCTCGTCGTCGTCACCAACGGCGCGATCGACGGCTCCGACCTCGGCCACGCCGCCGTACGGGGACTCGTACGCGCCGCCGCGAACGAGAACCCCGGCCGCTTCGTCCTCGTCGACACCGACGCCCCGATCGACCCCCGTTCCCTCCTGGAGACCGGCGAGCCCGAACTGAGCGTCCGTGGCGGCGAGGTGCTGGTGCCCCGGCTGGCCAGGGTGGCGCTCGCTCCGGACGCCCCCGTCTGGGACACGGAACGCACGGTGCTGATCACCGGTGGGACCGGCGCCCTCGGCGCGGCCGTCGCCCGCCACCTCGTCACCCGGCACGGGGTGCGGCGGCTGCTGCTGACCAGCCGCCGTGGCCCGGAGGCGCCGGGTGCGGCCGAGCTGGCCGAGGAGCTGGCTGGGCTGGGCGCCGAGGCCGAGGTCGCGGCGTGCGATGTGGCCGACCGCGACGCTCTGGCCACGCTGCTCGACGGCCGGTCCATCGGCGGGGTCGTCCACGCGGCGGGCGTGCTGGACGACGGCGTGATCCCCTCGCTGACACCCGGCCGCGTCGACCACGTCCTGCGCCCGAAGGCGGACGCGGCATGGCATCTCCACGAACTCACCCGCGACCTGGAGCTGACCGCGTTCGTGCTCTTCTCGTCCGTCGCGGGCGTCCTCGGCGCTCCCGGACAGGGCAACTACGCGGCCGCCAACACCTTCCTCGACGCCCTCGCGCACCACCGCCACGCGCACGGGCTTCCCGCGCTGTCGCTGGCCTGGGGCCCATGGGCCGGAGACGGCATGGCGGACGGTCTCGCCCAGGCGGGCCTGCGCACCCTGGCACCGGAAGAGGGCCTGGCGCTGCTCGATGCCGCCGCCGGTGGCCCGGACCCCGCGCTGGTGCCCGCCCGGTTCGACCTGACGGCCTTCGACACGCCCCCGCCGCTGCTGCACGGCCTCGTTCGCGGCGGCCGGTCGCGCCGCGTCGCCGACGCCACCGCGTCCGCCACCGGAGCGCTGCGGCAGCGACTGGCCGCACTCACCGGCGACGAACGCGCCGACGAACTCCTCGGCCTCGTCCGCTCCCAGGCCGCCACCGTCCTCCGCAGCGCCGGAGCCGAGGCCATCGACCCCGAACGGGCCTTCCGCGACCTCGGCTTCGACTCCCTCACCGCGATCGACCTGCGTAACCTCCTGGGCGCCGCCACCGGACTCCGGCTGCCCGCCACCCTCGTCTTCGACTACCCGACCCCACGCGAGCTGGCCCGCCACCTGCTGGACGAGCTGTCCGGTGTGGTGGAGGAGATCTCCGCCGCACAGGTCGTGACATCGGCGGACGACGAGCCGATCGCCATCGTCGCGATGGCGTGCCGCTATCCGGGCGGGGTGGATTCGCCCGAGGGGCTGTGGCGGCTGGTCGACGGGGGCGTGGACGCGATCTCGGAGTTTCCGGCCGACCGTGGCTGGGGTGTCGAGGACATCTACGACCCCGAGCCCGGCAAGCCCGGCAAGACCTATGTGCGCGACGGCGGGTTCCTGCACGACGCTGCGGAGTTCGACGCGGACTTCTTCGGCATCAGCCCCCGCGAGGCCCGCGACATGGACCCGCAGCAGCGACTGCTGCTCGAAGTGTCGTGGGAGGCGCTGGAACGCGCCGGGATCGACCCGGTCACGTTGAAGGGCACCCCGACCGGGGTGTTCGCAGGGGCCATGTACCACGACTACTCCGGCGGTACCGGCGGCGGCAGCCTCGTCTCCGGCCGGGTGGCCTACACCCTCGGCCTCGAAGGCCCCGCGGTGACCGTGGACACGGCGTGCTCATCGTCGCTGGTGGCCCTGCACTGGGCGGCCCAGGCGCTGCGTACCGGCGACTGCACGCTCGCCCTCGTCGGGGGCGCGACCGTCATGGGAACGCCGCAGTCGTTCATCGACTTCAGCGAACAACGCGGTCTGGCCGCCGACGGCCGCTGCAAGTCCTTCTCGTCCTCCACGGACGGCACCGGGTGGGGCGAAGGGGTGGGCATGCTGCTGGTCGAGCGGCTGTCGGACGCCCGCCGCAACGGCCACCCGGTGCTGGCTGTCGTCCGGGGCAGCGCCCTCAACCAGGACGGCGCCAGCAACGGCATCTCGGCCCCGAACGGTCCGTCGCAACAACGCGTCATCCGGCAGGCGCTGGCGAACGCGGGCCTGTCGGCGGGCGATGTGGACGCGGTCGAGGCGCACGGTACGGGGACGACGCTGGGCGATCCGATCGAGGCGCAGGCGCTGCTGGCGACGTACGGGCAGGACCGCGCCGAGCCGCTGTGGCTGGGGTCGATCAAGTCCAACATGGGCCACACCCAGGCCGCGGCCGGGGTGGCGGGCATCATCAAGATGGTGCAGGCGCTGCGGCATGGTGTGTTGCCGAGAACGCTGCACGTCGAGGAGCCGACGCCGCAGGTGGACTGGTCGGCGGGCAACGTCCGGCTGCTGACCGAGCCCAGGGCGTGGCCGCGCGGCGAGCGCCCGCGCCGCGCGGGTATCTCGTCTTTCGGCATCAGCGGGACGAACGCCCATGTGATCGTCGAGGAGGCGCCACCGGTCGAGGACGAGCCCGGGGAACGCCATGAACTCCCGGTGGCGCCCATCGTCGT
>NZ_JBVIZF010000086.1:0-10833 GCF_055591805.1 Streptomyces sp. NPDC041200
GGGCTTCGATGGGATCGCCGAGGGTGGTGCCGGTGCCGTGGGCTTCGACAGCGTCGACGTCGGTGGGCGCCAGGCCCGCGTTCGCCAGCGCCTGCTGGATCACCCGCTGCTGGGACGGACCGTTCGGAGCCGAGAGCTGACTGCTCTGCCCGTCCTGGTTGACCGCGGACCCGCGGACCACGGCCAGGACGTGGTGACCGTTGCGGCGGGCATCGGAGAGCCGCTCCACCAGCAGCAGCCCGACCCCCTCACCCCAGACCGTCCCGTCGGCCGCGCCCGCGAACGGCTTGCACCGGCCATCGGGGGCCAGACCCCGCTGACGGCTGAAGCTGGTGAACGCCACCGGGGTGGCCATGACGGTGACGCCGCCGGCCAGTGCCATGTCGCACTCGCCGTTGCGCAGCGCCTGCACGGCCAGGTGCAGGGCCACCAGCGACGACGAGCACGCCGTATCCAGGGAGACCGCGGGTCCCTCGAAACCGTAGACGTAGGAGAGCCGCCCCGATGCGACGCTTCCCGCGCTGCCGGTGACGACCTGGTCTTCCATGCCTTCCGGCATCCGGCGCAGCCGGGACGCGTAGTCGTCGTACATGACGCCGGTGAAGACGCCGGTGCGGCTGCCGCGCAATGACTCGGGGTCGATGCCCGCGTTCTCGAACGTCTCCCAGCTGGTCTCCAGCAGCAACCGCTGCTGCGGATCCATCGCCAGCGCCTCACGCGGGCTGATCCCGAAGAAGCCGGGGTCGAACTCGGCCGCTTCGTGCAGGAATCCCCCCTCGCGTACGTAGGACTTGCCGTGCGCGTCCGGGGAGGGGTCGTAGAGGGCGTCGGTGTTCCAGCCGCGGTCGGTGGGGAACTCGCTGATCGCGTCGGTGCCCTCGGCCACCAGCCGCCACAGCGCCTCCGGCGAGGTCGCGCCGCCGGGATAGCGGCAGCCCATCCCCACGATCACGATCGGCTCGCAGGACGCGTCGGACTGCTGTTGCTGAAGCCGCCGGCGCAGGCGCTTGTTCTCCAGCAGCGACGTGCGCAGCGCTTCGACGACCTTCTCGTCCGGGGTGTTCATTCGTCGGCTCCGTCGGTTCGGGTCGGTCACGAGTCGGTTTCACTGAGGGCGATACGGACTAGGTCGTCGACATCGGCGTCGAGGAGGTCGGCTTCGTCGTCCTCCTGCTCGCCGCCGGGTTCGGCCACCTCCGTGGAGGCAGCGCCGCCGGCGAGGGCCAGCACGGCCTCCAGCAGGCCCGCCGCGCGCAGACGCTCGGGCGAAACGGAGGCGATGACCCTGCGGATCGCCACGTCCGGCTCCTCAGCCGGTGCGAGCAGCTCGCACAGGTGCGTGGCGAGCCTGCGCGGTGTGGGGTAGTCGAACAGGATCGTGGCGGGGAGCCGCCGGCCGGCGGCATCGGTCAGCCGATTGCGCAGCTCGATCGCGGTGAGGGAGTCGAGGCCCAGTTCGAGGAAGCCGCGGTCCGCTTCGACCACGCGGGAATCGGCGAGCCTCAACGTGACCGCAATCTCCTCCTGGATGAACTCCAGCAGCAGTTCGAGCTGTTCGGCTTGGGAACGACCAGCCAGACGCCCCGGCAGCGCCGGCCGGTTCCCCGCGCCGGCGCGGGGGCGCGGCGCGCCGCCGACCAGGTCCCGCAGGATCGACGGCGGTGTGCCGTGTTCCGCCCGTGCGCGCAGCGACGGCAGGTCCAGCCTGGCGAGTGTCCAGGTGGCGCGGTCGCTGGCGAGGGCGGAGTCGAACAGCGCGAGACCGTCTTCGATGTCGAGCGGAAGGATTCCGCTGCGCCCGATGCGGGCTTGGTCGGCGGCCCCGAGGCTTGCGCCCATCGCGCCTCCGGCAGCCCACAGTCCCCAGGCGAGGGAGACGGCGGGACGGCCTTCGGCGCGACGTTGCTCGGCGAGCCCGTCGAGGAAGGCGTTGGCCGCCGCGTAGTTCGCCTGGCCCGCCGCCCCGAGCACCCCGGCGGCGGACGAGAACAGCACGAAGTGCGTGAGGTCCAAGTCCGCGGTCAGCTCGTGCAGGTGCCAGGCGGCATCGGCCTTCGCCCGCAGGACGGTGTCGATCCGTTGTGGAGTGAGCCCGGGGACGGTGGCGTCGTCCAGGACCCCCGCCGTGTGGACGACGGCGGTCAAAGGGTGCTCCTCGGGGATGCCGGCGAGCAGCTGCGCCAGCGCGGCCCGGTCGGCCACGTCGCACGCGCCGATGGTGACGTGGGCACCCAGCCCGGTCAGCTCCTCGGCCAGTTCCTGCGCGCCTGCCGCCGCGGCGCCCCGCCGGCTGGTCAGGAGCAGGCGCCGGGCTCCGTGCCGTCGTACCAAGTGGCGGGCGACCAGGGCGCCGAGCGTTCCGGTGCCGCCGGTGACCAGCACGGTCCCTTCGCCGGGCGCCGCTGGGACGGCGTCCTCGTCGTCGGTGACGCGGCCGAGGCGGGCCGCGTACGCCCGTCCGGCGCGCAGCGCCAGCTGAGGTTCGTCGGTGTGCGACGCGGCGGGCAGGGCCAGGACCGACTCCTGCGCGTCGTCGAGGTCGAACAACACGATCCGGCCCGGGTTCTCGGTCTGCGCTGAGCGGATCAGCCCGCCGACGGCGGCGCCCGCGAGGTCCTCGACCGTCTCGCCGTCCACGGCGGCGACCGCCGACCGGGTCAGCACGCCCAGCCGGGACCCGGCGAACCGGTCGTCGCTGAGGAACCTTTGGACCACCTCCAGGACGCGGTGGGTCGCGCGGTGCGTCCGCTCGACCTGGTCACCCGGCCCGTCGTGGACCGTGCAGTCCAGGAGCAGCAGGTCCGGTGCGGGCGCCTCCCCGGTCAACGCGCGCGGCTCGGCGATGCCGGGGAGCGCGGCCAGCAGGCTGGGCGCGGGGTCCTCGAGCCAGCCGATCCGGGCATGCGGCGTGTCCTTGGGCTGTGCGGTGGGCTCGACCACCGTCCAGGAGAGCGCGAACTGTGCCCGCTGCCGCCGGTGCTGACCGCCCCCGAGCTGGTCAGGAGTCAGGTGCCGTACCGACAGCGACTCGATCGCCGCGACCTCCTCGCCGCCCTCGGTGGTCAGGCGCAGCGCGAATGCGTCGCCGCCCGTGCTGAGCCGGACGCGCAGGACACCGTCCGGTGCGCAGCCCGCCCCGCTGACGCCCGACCAGGAGAACGGCACCGGCACTCCCTCGGCCCGGTCCACGTCCGGGTAGGCGTAGGCGAGCGTGTGGAGAGCGG
Organism: Streptomyces sp. NPDC041200; assembly: GCF_055591805.1. Taxonomy (NCBI): domain Bacteria; kingdom Bacillati; phylum Actinomycetota; class Actinomycetes; order Kitasatosporales; family Streptomycetaceae; genus Streptomyces; species Streptomyces sp. NPDC041200. The sequence goes on from NZ_JBVIZF010000086.1 coordinate 3,225, forward strand.
AGTCCAGCAGCGCCGGGTGGATGCGGAAGCCCGGCGCCGTCGCCTCCGGCAGATGGACCTCGGCCCAGACCTCGCTGCCGTGCCGCCACACCCTCCGCAGCCCCCGGAACGCGGGGCCATAGCCGAGCCCGAGGTCGGCGAGCTGTGCGTAGATCTGCTCGACGTCCTGCGCGGCCGCCTCCGACGGCGGCCACGGCGCGGCGTCAGATCCGGCTGTCACGATGTCCTCGGCCCGGCCGAGTTCCCCGTCCCCGTGCGCGGTCCACTCGTCGTCGACGGCGTGCGCGGGACGCGACCTGACCGTGACACGCCGGTGCCCGGACTCGTCGGCCGGCCCCGCGACCACCTGGACGTGGACCGCCCCGGTCTCGGGCAGGACGAGCGGAGCGGACATCGTCAGCTCCTCGATCCGGCCGCAGCCCGACCGTTCGCCCGCGTACAGCACCATGTCGACCAGGGCGCTGGCCGGGACGAGGGGGGTGGCGTGGACGGCGTGATCGGTGAGCCACGGCTGGGCGTCCGAGGAGATCCGGCCGGTGAACAGGAACCCGCCATCGGGCAGTTCGGTCTCCGCACCGATGAACGGGTGCGTCGTCGCGTGCAGCCCGAGGTCCGTCGGCGCGTCGGCGGCCGGCCGGCTGAGCCAGTACCGCTCGCGCTGGAACGGGTAGGTGGGCAGGTCCACGCGGCGGGCGTCCGGAAGCATCGCCGCCAGATCCACCCGAACACCCGCGATCCGGGCCCGTGCCAGCGCGGTGACCACCGACTCCGGCTCGCTCACGTCCCGGCGCAGCAGGGCGCCGACCACCGGCCGGGCCTCCTGGCCGGGCAGGCAGTCCGGGGCGAGTGAGGCCAGCGTATCCGCGCCCAGCTCAAGATAGGACCGGGTGCCCGCCTCGTGCAGGGTCTGCACGGCCGCCGCGAACAGGACGGGCTGGAGCACCTGGTCCGCCCAGTACCGCGCCGACGACATCGTGCCCGCCGCGACGACCTCACCGGTGACGGTCGAGACGATCGGGATCGAGGGCTCGGCGAACCGGACCCCCTCGGCGACCTCCCGGAACGCGGACACCACCGGCTTCATCAGCGGCGAGTGGAACGCGTGACTGACCAGCAGCCGCTTGGTCCTGCGACCGCGCTCGGCCCACTCCCCGACGACCGCCATCACAGCGACCTCGTCACCGGAGACAACCGTCCCCAGCGGGCCGTTCACCGCCGCGATGCCCACCATGTCCACCCGACCGGCCAGGGACGCGCGAACCTCCTCGGCGCTGGCACCGATCGCCACCATCGCCCCCGTCCCGGGCAGCTCCTGCATCAACCGGCCGCGCGCGGCGACCAGCCTGCACGCGTCCGGGAGGGACAGGACACCCGCGGCATGAGCGGCGGCGAACTCGCCGACCGAATGCCCCATCAGGTAATCGGGGACCACGCCCCAACTCCGCACCAGCCGGTACAGCGCGACTTCCAGGGCGAGCAGCGCGGGCTGGGTGTACCGGGTCTCGTGGAGCAGGTCTTCCTCCGGGGAACCGGCGGGCGCGAACATCAGGTCGCGCAGCGGCCGGTCGAGCAACCCGTCGAAGTGCGCGCAGACCTCATCCAGCGCACGCCGGAACGCGGGGTAGGCCGCGTACAGGCCGCTGCCCATGCCCGGCCGCTGCGACCCCTGGCCGGAGAACATGAAGGCGCTCGCGCCGTCCTTGCCGGCGACGCCGCGGATCACGGGGGGCGCGGCGCGCCCGGCCGAGAGCGCCTCGAGCCCGGACAGCAGCTCCTCGCGCGTGCGGCCGACCACCGCCGCGCCGTACTCGAAGACCGACCGCGTCCCCAGGGCGCGGGCGATGTCGGCGGGCTGGTACTGGGGATATTCGCGCACAAAGCCGAGGAGTTGATCGGACTGCGCGGTGAGCGCGGCGTCGGTCTTGGCCGACAGCACCCACGGCACGACCGGCCCGGGCTGCTCCCCGTCCGACTGGTCCGGCTGCCGCGACTGGTCCGGCTCGGGCAGGTCCTCGGCGGCCGGGGCCTCGATGATCACGTGAGCGTTGGTGCCGCTGATGCCGAACGCCGACACCGCCGCGAGCCTCGGCCCCTCGCGGACCGGCCAGTCCCGCGCCTCGGTGAGGAGGGCCAGGTTCCCTCCCGCCCAGTCCATGTGCGGGGACGGGCTGTCAATGTGAAGGCTGCGGGGCAGACGCCCGTGACGCAGCGCCTGGACGGTCTTGATGACGCCGGCGACCCCGGCGGCGGCCTGGGCATGCCCGATGTTGGACTTGACCGAGCCGATCCACAGCGGCCGGCCGGCGGGCCGGTCCTGGCCGTAGGCGGCGATGAGCGCCTGCGCCTCGATCGGGTCACCCAGCGGTGTGCCGGTGCCGTGCGCCTCGACCACGTCCACCTCCGACGCCCGCACCCCCGCGTCGGCGAGGGCCTGCCGGATCACCCGCTGCTGGGACGGCCCGTTCGGGGCGGTCAAACCGTTGCTGGCGCCGTCCTGGTTGACGGCCGACCCCTGCACCACCGCCAGCACCTGGTGGCCGTTGCGGCGCGCGTCGGAGAGACGCTCGACCAGCAGCAGCCCCGCGCCCTCGGCCCAGGCGACGCCATCGGCCCCCGCCGCGAACGGCTTGCACCGTCCGTCGGGGGCCAGCCCGCGTTGCCTGCTGAACTCCACGAACGGCGCCGGCGTCGCCATGACCGTAACGCCGCCCGCCAGGGCCAGATCGCACTCGCCGTCGCGCAGCGCGCGCACCGCCAGGTGCAGGCTGACCAGCGACGAGGAACACGCGGTGTCCACGGTGATCGCCGGGCCCTCGAGGCCGAAGGTGTAGGCGAGGCGGCCCGAGGCGACACTGCCCGCACTGCCCGTGCCCAGGAACCCCTCGTACTCGCCGGGAGGCGCGTTCAGCAGACGGCCGCTGTAATCGCCGTACATGACGCCGGTGAACACCCCGGTGCGACTGCCGCGCAGCGACTCCAGGGTGATGCCCGCACGCTCGAACGCCTCCCAGCCCGTCTCCAGAAGCAGCCGCTGCTGGGGGTCGGTGGCCGTCGCGTCACGCGGGCTCATGCCGAAGAAGTGCGGGTCGAACCGGGCGGCGTCGTAGAGGAAGCCGCCCTCGCGGGTGTAGGACTTCCCCGTCCGCTCGGGTTCCGGGTCGTAGAGGTCGGCAACGTTCCAGCCCCGGTCCTCGGGGAAGGGGCCGATCGCGTCGACCTCCTCGGAGACGAGCCGCCACAGGTCTTCCGGGGACCGCACCCCGCCGGGGAACCGGCAGGCCATGCCAATGATCGCAATGGGGTCGTCGTCCGGCCTCGGCACCTGCCCGGTAGCGGCGGGGGCCTGCGGGCCGGTGCCGAGCAGCGCGTCGGCCAGGTGCCCGGCGAGCGCCTGCGGGTTCGGGTAGTCGAAGGCCAGCGTGGCCGGGAGCCGCAGATCCGTCTCCGCGGACAGCCGGTTGCGCAGGTCCACCGCGGTCAGCGAGTCGAACCCCAGCTCGGTGAAACCCCGGTCGGCGTCGACGCGGCCGGCGTCGACGTGACCGAGGACGGCCGCCACATGCTCCCGTACGAAGTCCAGCAGCAGCCGGTGCTGCTGTGCTTCGGTGAGCCCGCCGAGCCGCTGCGCCATCGGAGTGCGCCCGGCCGGCAGGCGGGGCGCGGCAGCGACGAACCCCGCCAGCATCGGCGGAAGCGTCGCCGGATCTGCCGAACGCAGCGCGGCGCGGTCCAAACGCAGCGGCAGCAGCACGGGATGGCCCCCCGCGAGGGCCGCGTCGAACAGGTCGAGACCCTCCGCCTCAGACAGCGGCACGAGCCCCGCCTGCCGGACCCGCCGTGCGTCGGCCGCCATCCCGTCCGCGGACGCCCAGGGCCCCCAGGCCAGGCTGGTGGCCGGGAGCCCCTGCGCGTGGCGGTGCCCGGCGAGGGCGTCGAGGCAGGCGTTGGCCGCGGCGTAGTTGGCCTGGCCGGGCGTGCCGAGCATTCCGGCGGCCGACGAGAACAGGACGAACGCGGCGAGGCCGGCGTCGGCAGTGAGTTCGTGCAGGTGCCAGGCTGCCTCGGCCTTCGGGCCCAGGACGGTCCCCAGCCGCTCCGGGGTCAGATTGCTGAGGGCCGCGTCGTCCAGCACTCCCGCCGTGTGCACCACGGCGGTCAGCGGGTGCTCGGACGGAATGCCCTCGACAGCGGCGGCGAGACTCGCGCGGTCGGCGACGTCGCAGACCGCGATGGTGACCTCGGCGCCGCACTGCGAAAGCTCCGCCCGCAGCGCCTCCGCTCCCGGCGCGTCGGCTCCGCGCCGGCTCAGCAGCATCAGATGCCGGACACCGTGCCGGACCGCCAGATGGCGGGCGACGACCGCGCCCAGAGCGCCGGTACCACCAGTGACCAGCACGGTGCCCTCCGGGTTGAGCGGCGACACCTCGGCGTTGGGCAGCGGGGTCGCGGTGACACGGGGCACCAGAGAGCGGCCCTCACGCAGCGCGACCTGGGGCTCATCGCGGGCGACCACGGCGCCCAGGGACCGCGCCGATGCCGCGCTTCCGTCGAGATCGACGAGGACGAACCGTCCCGGGTGCTCGTTCTGGGCGCTGCGCATCAGCCCCCACACGGCCGCTCCCGGCAGGTCGACGGCCGCGTCATCGCAGCTTGTGGAGACCGCGCCCCGGGTGACGACCACGAGTCGGGAATCCGCCGTGCTCTCCTCGGCCAGCCACTCCCGCGCCGCCAGCAGCACCTTGGTGACGGCCGCGCGAACCTCCCCCGGGCCGGCCCCCGGGGAGGCGCCGACCGGCAGCAGCACCGCGCCGGGCAGCGCACCCCCAGCCGAGAGGAGCTCGGCCACATCCCGGTGGAACCCGGCCGGGATGTCCGCATCGGCCGGCGCCGCCAGGAACTGGCCGTGCTCACCGAGCACAGCCAGGCAGGCCAACGCGGCAGCCGGGCGGGAAGGAGCGGGGACCCAGCCGAGCCGGTACGCCTCCTGGCGCCGGACGCTGATCTGGCTCACCGGAACCGGCCGCACCACCAGCGCCTCGATCGAGGCGACCGGCACGCCGTCCGCGTCGGTGATGGCGACGGCCAGCGTGTCCGGCCCGGTCCGGGTCAGCTGGCTCCTGATCGAGGTGGCCCGCCACAGGTGCGGCATGACACCCCGCCAGGAGAACGGCAGAAGGATCTCCTCGCCCGCACCCAGCGACGGGTGGTTGCCCGCCAGCGCGTGCAACGAAGCATCCAGCATCCCCGGGTGCAAGCCGAGCGCCTCGCCGTCTTCGTGGACGTGGGCCTCGGTGTAGACCGTGGAGCCGGCGCGCCAGGCCGCACGCAGCCCCTGGAACGCCGGACCGTAGCCGACGCCGATGTCGGTGAGCGCGTCGTAGATCCCGGCGATGTCGATCGCCTCGGCGTCCCGCGGCGGCCACGTCGCGCAGAAGTCATCGAACGGCTCGCTCGCGTGCTCGCCCAGCGTCCCGGACGCGTGCCTGGTCCACAGGCCTTCGCCATCGCCCGGGGCGGTCGCGGCGCGCGAGCTGATGGTGATCGGCCTGACCCCGTTCGCGTCCGAAGCGGACACCGTCACCTGCAGATCGACCGACCCGCCCTCCGGCAGGGTCAGCGGTGTCTCGATGGTCAGTTCCTCGATCCGGGCGCATCCGCTGACCGCCGTCGCGTGGACGGCCATGTCGAGGAACACCGTGCCGGGCACCAGCGCGGTGCCGTTCACGGTGTGCTCAGCGAGCCACGGGTGGGTGCGCCGGGACACCCGGCCGCTCAGCAGCCAGCCACCGGTCTCGGCGACGGACGTCGCGGCCCCGAGCAGGCCGTGCGTGCCGCCGTCCATCCCCAGGGACGCGGCGGCCACCGGAGCGGCCGCCGGCAGCCAGAACCGGCGTGCTTCGAAGGGATAGTTGGGCAAGGTCACCGGCCGCGTGTCCAGCCGCGCGAAGAACGCGCGCCAGTCCACGGGCATGCCCCGCAGCCCGGCCTCGGCGACGGCGGCGACAAGGGTCTGTGCCTGCGGCCGGTCCCGGCGCTGTGCCGCGATCCTGTAGCCCGCACCGTCGCCGGACGGAAGGGTGGTCAGGGCCGCGTCGGGCCCGATTTCCAGGAAGGTCGTGACCCCCAGCTCGCCGAGCACACCGACCGCGTCGTGGAACCGGACAGGCTGCCTCACCTGCCGCGTCCAGTAGCCCGGATCCTCCAGCTCCCCCGCACCGGCCTGGCGGCCGGTGAGGGTGGAGACGAACTGCGCCGTGGGCGTGCGGTAGGTGACGCGTTCGGCGACCTGGCGGAACGCGGCCAGCATGCCGTCCATGTGCGGGGAGTGGAAGGCGTGGCTGACCCGCAGCCGCGTCGTCTTCCGGCCGCGTCCGGACCACAGTTCCGCGATCCGCAGCACCGCCTCCTCGTTACCGGAGACCACCGTCGAATCGGCGGCGTTGACCGCCGCGATCGCCACGGCGCCCGCCGAGCCGAGCAGGGACTCGGCCACCTCGTCCTCGCCCGCCCGGATCGCGACCATCGCGCCGCGCGCCTCCACCCCCTGCATCAGCCGCGCCCGCTCCGCGACGAGTTCGCACGCATCGTCGAGGTCGAAGACGCCGGCGACGTGCGCGGCGGCGATCTCTCCGATGGAGTGCCCGAGCAGGACGTCGGGGCGCCCGCCCCACGACTCGACCAGCCGGAACAGCGCGACCGACATGGCGAAGATCGCCGGTTGGGCGTACCGGGTCTCGGAGAGCAAGGCGGACTCCGGTGTGCCCTCATCGGCGAACATCACCGACCGCAAGGAGACGTCCAGCCGCTCGTCCAGCCGCGCGCAGATCTGGTCCAGCTCAGCCGCGAACACCTCGAACCGGCCATACAGCTCCCGGCCCATTCCCGGGTGCTGGCTGCCCTGCCCGGAGAACAAGAACGCGCTCTTCCCCGCACTGACACCGGCGACGGCCACATGGGCCGCGGCCCCGCCGTGCGCCAGGGCGTCGAGCCCGGCGAGGAACTCCTCGCGCGTCTGCCCCGTCACCGCCGCGCGGTACTCGTGCACGGCTCTGCTGGCCAGCGAGGCGCCGATATCGGCGGCGCTGAAGCCCGCCTGCCCGGCCAGGTGCTCGGCGAGCCTGCGCGCCTGCGCGGCCAGGGCCGCCTCCGTCCGCCCGGACAGCACCCAGGGGACGGGAACACCATCGGCTTCGCTACGGCTGTCCTGCGCCGGGACCCCGGCGGTCGCCGGATCCCATTCGAGGACGACGTGCGCGTTGGTGCCGCTGATACCGAACGCCGAGACGGCCGAGCGGCGCACCCCGCTCCCGCCCGGCCAGGACTGTTCCTCGGCGAGGAGGGACACCCCGCCGGACGACCAGTCCACGTGCGGCGTCGGCTCGTCGACGTGCAGCGTCCGGGGCAGCAGCCCGTGCCGCATGGCCTGCACCATCTTGATCACTCCGGCTGCCCCGGCGGCCGCCTGGGTGTGGCCGATGTTGGACTTGACCGAGCCGATCCACAGCGGGCGGTCTGCGGGGCGGTCCTGGCCGTAGGCGGCGATGAGGGCCTGTGCCTCGATGGGGTCGCCGAGGGTGGTGCCGGTGCCGTGCGCTTCGACGGCGTCGAT
>NZ_JBVIZF010000087.1:0-10723 GCF_055591805.1 Streptomyces sp. NPDC041200
GCTGCTGGCCGCCGTGCCGAGGCTGTCGTCCCCCTCCGGCACCCGGCTCACCGGCATTCCCGGGACACCGCCCGACCTGTCGCTGCCGCTCGCGGGCTGCGCGTTCGCACAGCGGTGCGCGTCGGCGGACGAACAGTGCCGGACCGAGGCGCCGCCCCTGGCCGACGGCGTGGCCTGCTGGCACCACGACGAGCAGCCGCCCCCACCCGCCGAGCGCGCCGGGCCCGCCGCCCGCACCACCCCCCGAGAAGCCGCACCACTGCTGGAGGCCACCGCCCTGCGCAAGGAGTTCCAGGCGCGCCGCCACGTCCCGCTCGTCGCCGTCGACGACGTCTCCCTCACCCTCCACGCGGGGGAGACCCTCGGCATCGTCGGCGAGTCCGGGTCCGGCAAGTCCACCCTGGCCCGGCTCCTCGCCCACGCCCACCCCGCCGACGGCGGCACGATCCGGCTCCGCGGCGAGGACGTCACCCAGCCCTCCCGCACGGCGCTACGGGCCCTGCGCCGCCAGGTGCAGATGGTCTTCCAGGATCCGTACGCCTCGCTCAACCCGCGGATGACCGTGGGCGACATCATCGGCGAACCCCTCCTCGTCCACGGCCTCTACCCGGACCGCGCCGCACGCGCGCGGCGGGTCGCCGAGCTGCTGGAACTCGTCGGCCTCGACCCGGCCGTCGCCGACCGCCGGCCCCGCGCGTTCTCCGGCGGCCAGCGCCAGCGCATCGGCATCGCCCGCGCCCTGGCCCCCGAACCCTCCGTGCTGCTGTGCGACGAACCCGTCTCGGCGCTCGACGTCTCCGTACAGGCCCAGATCGTCAACCTCCTGGCCGATCTGCAGCGCGACCTCGGCCTCGCCCTGCTGTTCATCGCCCACGACCTGGCGGTCGTACGGCAGGTCAGCCACCGCATCGCGGTCATGCACCGGGGCCGGATCGTCGAGACGGGCCCCGCCGACGAGCTGTGCGTCGATCCGCAGCACCCCTACACCAGCGCCCTGCTGGCGGCCGCCCCCGATCCCGCCCCGGCCGACGCCGCGGTACTGGAGACTCATCCCGTATGAAGACACCTATGCGGACACCCGCGCAGACACCCCCGAGACCCTTGCGGAAGCTCGGCTTCCTGACCATCGGGCTGTTCGACGAGGCCGACCCCTACCAGGGCCATGAGTCGACACTCGAGATCATCGCACTCGGCGAGCGCCTGGGATTCGACAGCGCCTGGGTGCGCCACCGCCACCTCCAGTACGGCATCTCCTCACCCATCGCCGTCCTGGCGGCCGCCTCGCAGCGCACCCGCCGCATCGAGCTGGGCACCGCCGTCATCCCCCTGGGCTGGGAGAACCCCCTGCGGCTGGCCGAAGACCTGGCGACGGTCGACATCCTCTCCCGCGGCCGCCTCAATCCAGGAGTCAGCGTCGGCCCGCCCCATCACTACGACCACGTCAAGGGCGCGCTCTACCCCGGCACGGCCGACACCGAGGACTTCAGCCACGAGCGCGTCAGACGGCTGCTGGACTGCGTACGCGGCGCACCCGTCACCGGCCTCAGCGGCGCCGAGGGCTTCGAGGTGTTCTCCGACCGCGTTCAGCCGCACGCCCCAGGCCTCGGCCGCCGCATGTGGTACGGCGGCGGCAGCCTGCGGTCGGCCCGCTGGGCCGGTGAGCAGGGCATGAACCTCCTCACCAGCAGCGTCGTGAAGGCGGAGGAGTCCGAGGACTTCGCCGAGATCCAGCTCTCGCACCTCCGCGCCTTCCGCGCCCACCACCCCGACGGCGACCGGGCCCGCGTCTCCCAGGGACTCGTCGTCATCCCCACCGACACCGCCTCGCCGGAGCAGCGCGCGAAGTACGAGGCCTACGCCCGCGAACGCCTGCCCCGCACCGCCACACCACAGGGGCCGTCGCGCATGATGTTCGCGCCCGACCTCGTCGGCACATCCGAGGAGATCGCCGAACGCCTCACCTCCCACGCCGCCTTCCGGGAGGTCGAGGAGGTCGCGTTCGCGCTGCCCTTCACCTTCGAGCACGAGGACTACGTCCAGATCCTCACCGACATCGCCACCAGACTCGCCCCGGCCCTGGGCTGGCAGCCGCCCGCCTGAACCAGCGGCGCCGTCCGCTAACGCGTTTCCGCGGCTCCGTCCGATTCCCGCCGGTGCGGCAGCAACGCCACCGCGAGGGCCGGAACGGCGGCGAGGACCAGCCAGGGCACGGAGGCCGGGAGGCCCAGGTCGAGCAGGGAGCCGGTGGCCGAGCTGCCGATGAGGACGATCAGACCGGATACGGAGGACAGCGCGCCGGTGTAGAGGCCGAGCCGCCCGTCCTCGGCGAGGTCGGGCACCCAGGCGCGGGCGGCCGGGACGACCAGCATCTGGCCCAGCGTGAGCAGGACGACGAACCCCGCGGCGGGCAGCAGCCCCACGGCACCCGACCACTGCGCCGGGCGCGCGGCGGCCACGACCGCGAAACCGGCCGCGATGAGCAGCAGCCCGCCCGCCATCGAGCGGCGCAGATCGAGCCGGTCGCCCGCCCAGCGGGTCACCGGCAATTGGGCGCACACGACCAGCAGGGAGGACAGTGCGAACAGCCAGGACAGCGGAGCCTGGGAACCCGTCGCGCGTTCCACCTCGTCCGGCAGGGCCAGATAGAGCTGGTTGTAGGCGAGCAGATAGCTGCCGTACGCGCAGCACAGCGCGAGGAAACGGCGGTTCACCAGCATCGCCCGCACCCCGCCCCGCTCCCGGACGCGGACCCGGCCGGGTATGTGCTGCGGCATCAGCCGCGCGTGCCCGGCGAGGACGAGGACGAAGACCCCCGCGCCCGCGAGGCACGCGGTGCGGAAGTCCACGACCAGCAGCAGACCGCCGATCAGCGGCCCGACGAAGGCCCCGGCCTGCCCCGCCGCGCTGAACAGGGCCAGCACCCGGGTCCGGGGGCCGCGGCCCTTCTGCTCCCAGATCACCGCCTGCCGTGCCACCTCGGACTCCACAGCCGGGGAGAACAGCGCCGCGGCGAAACCGATCAGCAGCACCGCGCCGACCACGGTCCAGACCGACCCCGCGTACCCCAGCCACGCGAACCCGGCGATCCGCAGTACACACCCGGCCAGCACCACCGGCCTCACCCCGTGCCGGTCCACCAGCCAGCCGCCGAGCACGAACAGACCCTGCTGGCTGAAGGTCCGCAGGCCCAGGACGAATCCGACCAGCCAGCCCGCCATGCCGATCGCGCTGCCGAGGTGCTCGGCGAGGAACGGCAGCACCGCGTAGAAACCGATGTTGAAGGCGAGCTGCGTCAGGATCAGCAGCCGCAGCAGCGGCGACAGGTCCTTCCAGGTCCGTTCGCGTGGCGGCTTGGCGGCCCGGGAGACGCGGGGGACCCGGGGGACCCGGCCGGTCGGGGCCGGGGCTCTGGAGAGGGGATCGGTCATCCCCTCATCCTCGTCCACAGCCCCGTGCCGCGACCGCGCGGGCCCCCGGCACCCGCCTAGGAGGCTTGTGCCTTGTCGTACAGGGCCTTCGCCACATCCCCGAAGTACGGGCCGAACATCGTGTTCGGCAGGAAGACGTAGCCGAAGCTGTTCACGGACACCTGCAGTCCGGTGCCGGTGGCCTCGCTGAAGCCGGTGAACCAGGGCCCGCCGCTGGAGCCGCCCGTCATGTTGCAGGCGAGGCCGTGGTCCTGGGTGAGGAGCCAGTCCTTCGAGCTGTTGCCGCTGCAGTAGATGAGTTTCGTCCCGTCGTACGGCGAGGCGGCGGCGAACCCGAAGGCGTACATCTGCTTGTTGTAGCCGCCGTTGAACTGGAGCCCCTGCGCACCGACGACCGAGGTGAGCTTCTGGCCGTTCAGCGGGGCCACCACCGCGGCGCCGACGTCATTGTTCATGTCCTCCGTGGCTTCCCACTGCGGGGTGGTGAGCGTCTTGGCCGCGGTCCACTGCCCGTACGGCGCGTTGCCGTTGTCGTAGGCGGGCACGAAGACCCAGTTGGTGTGCCAGCTGCCCTGGTACTTCACGCAGTGTCCGGCGGTGATGACGGTGCTCGCGTTCTGGCTCGTCACCGCGTTGCCGGAGCACGAAGCGGTACGCCCCTGGAAGGTGAAGAACACCCGCCCCGAGGTACTGACGACGGCCCCGCTGCCCGCCCACGGACCACCGGCCTGCGGGAAGGAGGCGGGCGCTGCGGTGGGTTCGACGGTCGTCGACGGCCCACCGGCCTCAGGGGCCTTCAGCCGCTTGGCGGCCTGCCGGGTCAACAGCAGATCGAGCGGCGTGGCCGAGCGCATCCGCTCGGCGGTCCAGAAAGCGCGGGCCCTGTGCTGTTCGACGGCCGAGGCGGTACGAGCCGCGGCCGACGGCCCGGAGGCCGGTTCGGGGGTCGCCGCGTTGGCCGCGCCCGAACCGAGAAGGCCGCCGCTCAACAGGGCTCCAACGGCCAGCAGAATGCCCGCGGCAGTGCGATGGCGTCTCACGCATGTCTCCTTCTGCCGTGCCCGGACTGATGGCGTCCGGTCAGGGTGGGGGAACGAAGAGCGGTGCGGATAGACGTGCGTCAGGCAGCGTGCCACGGGAATCTTGACTTGTCAGGGGCGAGTTGACGCCTTTCTCGGCTGCGCGCACCGGCTGGCGGCGCCCGACCTGCTCGCCCGGCCCCAGCACGAGGCCGACGTCAGCTTCGAGTGCGCCACCAGCGGCATCCGCCCCCGCCCCGCACTGCACACGACAGGTTGGCGTCACGCCACGTACAGTTCCACGGCACGCCCATCCGGATCTTCCACGACGTGACGGCCGGGAGCCAACGACGGAGTCACCGTTCGGCTGTCGACGGTGAAACCCAGCCGCACACTGGAGGCGGGCCGCTGCACGGTGGCCGGATAGAGCTCGATCACGGTGTCGTCCGGCAGGGTGGCGGCGTAGTGGATCGGGCCGCGCCCGTGCTGTTCCTGGACCAGGGGCAGCCCCAGACCGCTGTAGAAGACGCGGGACTCCTCCAAGTGGTCGGTGTAGAGGACGATGAGGGCGATGCCGACGGCTTTGAGCGGCGCGGCAGACATGACGACTCCCTGCTGATCGTTCGATACGGGGCCCGCGGGATACACCTCAGACCTCCGATTCACCCCAAGAAGCGATGTGCGCACCGTCACCCACCGACAGTTTGCCGGGACGCAGCACGGCGTACTTGGCGCCGAAGGCAATGCCGCCCTCGGCGGCCCGGCGGTAGGTGGCCAGGGTACGCAGCGGCTCGGGCCCCGCCTTGGTACCCGCTCGCTGGTCGACCATGGTGACGCCGCAGCGGATGGCGAGCTTGGCGTAGGCGAGTTCCGTGTCGGCGATGGCGATCCGGTGGGCGCGGTCCTCGGTGTGGGGGAGGTCCCAGCCGTCGACGACGATGTTCGGGCGGAAACGGTCCATGGGGAGGGGAGGGGCGCCGCGCTCGCCCAGCCGCTCGTTGAGCAGATCCAGAGTGGACCGGGAGAGGAGGTGGATGGCACAGCTGTCGGCGTATCCAGAGGTGCCGGGCGTAAGGCCGTCGGTGACCCGTTGGTGATCGGCCGGAACGCGCACCAGGCGGCTCGGCGCGCGGAGAACGCCGGACAGCCACGCGGCCGCTTCGTCGCCCTGATCGATGCCTCTGAACGGCACGCCGAACAGATCCACCGCTCGGGGACGGCCGGACGTGTCGACGTCGATCCCGACCAGCTCCGAACCCGGGGCACGCAGGGTGAGCCGTTGACCGTCGGTGCTGATCTCGGGGCGGATCAAGGCCAGTCTCGGGTGACGCCGTTGCGTACGGTAGACACCGTCCTCGCTGGTCACCATGAAGCTGCGGTCATGGGCGAGACCCGCGGGCGTCAACACCGCCGTGTGCGAGGACATCCCAGCGCACCCCTTGATGGGGTAGGACACCAGCTCCACGACTCTGGCCACATGCTTCTCCTTGCCCGCGCGCATCCCATTCCGCTGTGATCATCATGGACGTACGATCGCGCGGGCAATCCAAATACGCGGTCAACTCGCCCAGTTGGCGGCTCATTCAGCGTCCAGCGCACCAGCGCCGGAGCCTGTGCGTGACGTACGATCAGGCTCCCTTCGCACCGGAAGGCGGCCCGCTCATGCCCGTACCAAGCCTGCTCGCGGTCTTCGCCCACCCGGACGACGAGTCGCTGTCGGCGGGTGGAGTACTCGCCCGCCACGCCGCCGCGGGCGCGCGAACCGCGGTCGTCACAGTGACCTGGGCCGCGGACACCGCACGCGCAGCGGAGTTGGCCGAAGCGCTGCGCATCCTCGGCGCGGGCAAGCCGCGGATGCTCGGCTACGCCGACGCGCGCGTACCCCAGTCGGCCCTGGGCCGCGCGCGGTTCTGCGACGCACCGCTCGACGAGGCGGTACGGAGTCTGGTGGCGCACATCCGGGAATTCCGCCCGGACATCATGGTCACCCACGACGCCTATGGCGGGCTGCCCGGGCACCCGGATCATGTGCACACCCACCGGGTGACGATGCTCGCCGCCCAAGCGGCCGGACTCGAGCGGCTCTACGCGGACACCGGCGCCCCCTGGCAGCCGCGCGCCCTCTACCTGGCCACACACCCGCACTCGGCCGTACCGGCGCTGAGAGACGTGATCGGCGAGCGCAAGACGGCGTACAGCGTCCCGGACGTACAGGTCACCGCGACCGTGGACGTCGGCCCATGGATGGAGCAGAAGATCGCCGCCGTACTGGCGCATCGCTCCGAGGTCGAACGGGGAGCCCTGCCAGGAGTCATCGCGGGCCTCGCCCCGGACGCACAGGAGCGGCTGTTCGCCACCGAGTGGTTCATTCGCCACGCCCCCACCGCCCCGGCGGCGGCTCCCCAGACGGAACTGACCACCTGAGACAGCCGCACCTTGCCGACGATCCCCGAACCTCTACGATGTTTGCGTGAACATCCAAGGGGAGGGGGCCGCGCGCAGGATGCCCGGGGGGTTGGCCGCGCTCGCGCTCGGCAGTTTCGGCATCGGCCTGACCGAGTTCGTGATCGCGGGCCTGCTGCCCCAGGTGAGCCGCGACCTGGACGTCTCCGAGGCCGCGGCCGGGTGGCTCATCTCGGGATACGCCCTGAGCGTGGCGGTCGGCGCGATCCTGCTGACCGCCGTCACCACCCGCGTCCACCGCAAGGCCGTCCTCATCGGGCTGGTGGCGGTGTTCGTCCTCGGCAACCTGCTGTCCGCCATCGCCTCCACCTACGCCGTGGCGCTGCTGGGCCGCGTCGTCGCCGCTCTGTGCCACGGCTCGTTCTTCGGTATCGGCTCCCTCGTCGCCCGCCGGATGGTTCCGCCGGAGCGGGCGTCGCGCGCGGTCGCCGTGATGTTCGCCGGGCTGACGGTCGCCAACGTACTGGGCGTCCCGTTCGGCGCCCTCATCGGTGAACGCTGGGGCTGGCGCGCCACGTTCTGGGTGATCACCGCGATCGGCGCGCTGGCCCTGGCCGCCATCGCCGTGTGGGTCCCGGCCTGGGCGGGCACCGTGGACGAGTCCCGCCGCACGGCGGGCCTGCGCGCCCAGCTACGCGCCTTCCGCTCCCGGCAGGTCTGGTTGACCCTCGCCGCCACCGCCCTGAGCTACGGCGGCATGTTCGGAGCGTTCAGCTACATCGCGTACACCCTCACCGAGGTCACCGGCTTCTCCACCGCCGACGTCGCCTGGCTGCTCGTCGTCTACGGCAGCGGCCTGGTCATCGGCAACGTCGCCGGAGGCCGAGCGGCCGACCGCAACCGCGACCGCACGCTGATCGCCTCCCTGGCCGGGCTCGCCACCACGCTCGCGGCCTTCGGCCTGCTGGCCGAGGGACGTGGCGCGTCAGTAGTCCTCATCTTCCTGATGGGCGTCTTCGGTTTCGCCAGTGTCCCCGGCATGATCACCCGCGTTACGGACGCCGCCGGTGGAGCGCCCCTGGTTGCCAGCGCCAACGTCTCGGCGTCCAACGTCGGCAACGCCCTCGGCGCCTGGCTGGGCGGCCTCGCGATCAGCACCGGCCTGGGCTACACCGCGCCCCTGTACGTAGGCGCCGCCATCGTGACCCTGGGTCTGGCCGTGATGCTGGCCGCCGCCCGCACCGCCCCTGCCACCCCGCCTCCACTCACCGCCCTCGACCAGGCGGCGACAGCATCACCGCGGTAACGGCCGGGTCAGCCAGCCAACTTCACCTTGGTGGCCTTGGCGATCTCACACGTTTTCGGCATCGCGTCCGCCTCACCCTTCCACGCGGTGGACGCGAGTGCGCTCTTCACGGCTCCGGCCTGGACGGGCTGCTGGGGGAGGGTGGTGTAGACCGCCTCGTCAGGGTGCGCGGAGTTCAGGAAGCGGACCTTGACGGTGTAGGCGTAGTCCGCCGGGCCACTCGCGTTGTCGAGCTGGACGATCGCGAACAGCTTGGCCGCGTCGCGCATCTGGCACGACTTGATGCTGACCTCGGCCTTGAACGTGACGGCCTGGGCGGGGCCGGATCCACCGGCCGGCTCGCCCGCCGCGGCGGACCGCGACGACGTGGCGGCCGGACTCGGCGACGCGCTGCTGCTCGTGTCCTTCTTCCCGCCCTTTCCCGCGGCGGAGGGCGCATCATCCGACCCGCTGCCGGAGCAGGCCGACAGGGCGAGGAGGCCGCAGGCGGAAAGCGCGCCGAACACGGCGCGGGAGGAAAGGTGGCGCATGGGAAAGGGTCCCCCGTCAGGACACGGATTCGCCGGACGGACCGGCCCAGTCCGCATCACGCTAGCACCTGCCCTCAGCGCCGCCGCGCTTTAGTAGGCGTAGAAGCCGTGGCCGCTCTTGTGGCCCAGGCGTCCGGCGGCGACCATGCGGCGCAGCAGGGCGGGCGGCGCGTACAGGGGTTCCTTGAACTCCTCGTAGAGAGACTCGGCCACGGCCTGGGCGGTGTCGAGTCCGATGAGGTCGAGCAGTCGCAGCGGCCCCATGGGGTGGGCACAGCCCAACTCCATCCCGTGGTCGATGTCCTCGGGGCGGGCGGTCCCGGTCTCCACCATGCGGACCGCGGCCAGGAGATAGGGCACCAGCAGGGCGTTGACCACGAAGCCGGAGCGGTCCGGCGCCTGGATCGTCTGTTTGCCCAGCCGCCGGGCGGCGAAGTCCCCGGCACGCTCCAGTGTCTCGGGGGCGGTGGTCAGGGCGGGAATCAGCTCCACCAGGGGCTGCACGGGGACCGGGTTGAAGAAGTGCATCCCGATGACCTGCTCGGGCCGACTGGTGGCGGCTGCGAGGTCGACGACGGGCAGGGAGGAGGTGTTGGTGGCCAGGATCGCCCGGGGGTCGACGACCTCCTTGTCGAGGGTCTGGATGACCGTGGTCTTGACGTCCCTCTGTTCGGCGACCGCCTCTATGACGAACTGACGGTCAGCCAGGTCACCGAGGTGGCAGGTGAATGTCAGCCGGGCCAAGGCCTGGTCGCGCTGATCCTCGGTGAGTTTGCCGCGCCGTAGGCCACGGTCCAGGGAGGCCGTGAGGCGGCGGCGGCCGGCTTCGGCGGCGTCATGGGTGGCCTCGGCCACCACTACATCCAGGCCCTGGCGGGCGGCGACTTCGGCGATGCCGGAGCCCATCAGGCCGCAGCCGACGACACCGAGGCGGGAAACGTTTTCCATGACAGTCCTTCGGAGTGGAAGGGCAGGCTTGTGGAGAGGCGCGCGGACGGCCCGGCTCGCGGTCACGCTATGGCACTGAGTACCCTCGGTCAAGGTCCTGAGTGCCATGGCTATGGCTACTCGTCTTCCAACGTCTTCTCGATCTTTTGCACCACGCGCCACAGGGGAGCGCTCCGAGGTGCCACCATGACGATCACGTCGTCCTCCGGGACGGGGGCGGCGCCGCTCTCGGCGGATTCGTTGGCATCGCCCCACGTCTGCCGGACGAAGGTCAGGGCCTGGTCCACCGTCTTCGCGGCATCGCCCTGCCCCCCGTCTCGCAGCCAGGTGCGCAGCCCGTTGTTGTGCGCGGCGACGACGGCCGCGGCCTGCACTTCCGCCCGGAGCGCTCCGTTCCGGTCTCCCGCGTAGCGTTGCCGGAGGTAGTGGGCCAGGGTGCGCTCGTAGCGGTGCACCACGGACAGCTCGTACCCCCGCAGGCTGGGCACTTCGCGCGTGAGCCGGTAGCGCTGCACGGAGAACTCGGGGTTCGCGGCGTACATCCGCATGACGAGACGGGCCGCGTCGCAGACCACGTCGAGCGGTTCGCCGTCGGTGCCCGTCGCGAGGAAGGCGCTCATCTCGGTCAGGCAGCGCTCATGTTCGGGGAAGACGACGTCTTCCTTGGACGGGAAGTAGCGGAAGAACGACCGGCGCCCCACTCCGGCCCGCGCCACGATGTCGTCCACCGTGGTCTGCTCGAAACCGTGCTCCATGAAGAGCTGGAACGCAGCCTCGATGAGCACCTCGCGCATGGGCTTTTTCCCGGATGGTCCAGACCCGCTGACCGCCGCGGTTGCCCTGCCTTCGTCGTGTGCGTCCGTCATGGAGGGAACGTAGCACCCGTGCCGACAAGGATGGCACTCAGTATCTTTACCGAATGGTACTGAGTGCCATACTGTCGTTCAGGTGCTCCGGTTCGGCAGCGCAGACGTCCAGGAACCGTAAGGAGAGTCGGCGTGAGCTTGAGGATTGTTGTCTGTGTGAAGTACGTGCCCGATGCCACCGGCGACCGGCACTTCGCCGAGGACCTGACGCTCGACCGTGAGG
>NZ_JBVIZF010000088.1:0-10384 GCF_055591805.1 Streptomyces sp. NPDC041200
GGCCTTGATGAGGGCCTGGGTCTCGCGGGCGTCCTGGGCGGCGTCGTCGTCGCGGTCGGTGTGCTGGCCCAGGACCTTGCCGTTGCCCGCGTCGATGGTGACGTCGTGGCTCTTGTGGTCCTTGCCGAAGACGTCGACCTCCCAGATCAGGGAGCCGTTGCGGTCGGCGGTGTCCAGCTCGGCGGAGGTCGCGGTGCCGGGCACGGCCTTCAGCGCGGCGGCGGTGGCCTCGTCGTAGCTGACCTTGTCGGCCTTGACCTCGGTGCGGTCCTGGGCGGTGTCGTCGAGGTGGCGTTCGTTCTGGGTGAGCTGGACCGAGGACTTCGGGGCGGGGCCGTCGTTGTCCGCGAAGGCGTTCGCGGCGCCCGTGCCGCCGATCAGGGCGATGGCGGCGGCCGTGCCGAGGACGATGGCGCGGGGGGTGAGGGTGCGCTTGGCGGTGGCCTTCATGGTGACGGTTCCTCCGGTTCGTTTCGCGTGGTGTGTTCCGTCGGCGGGCCCTGTCGCGCCCTCCGAACACCCACTACGTTGCCGAACCGAACCTGAACGCAGCCTGAAGTCCTGAAGCCCTCTTCAGGTTCACGGGGCCGAACGGGCGAAGGGGCCGCACCCGCCGGACAGTGGCGGGTGCGGCCCCTTCGGGCTGAGAGGGGGGTGTCAGGCGTGGGCCGGGGCGGGGGACATCGCCCGGGCCTCCGCCTTCGCCTTGCGCGTCCCGTACAGGGTGATGGCCGTGGCACCGGCGACGGCCAGCAGGCCGAGGGCGACGGTGCCGGTCCAGCCGCCCGAGTGGAAGGCGATCGCGCCGAGCGTGCCGCCCGCGCTGCTGCCGGTGTAGTACGCGGTCTGGTAGAGCGCGGCGGCCTGGGCGCGGCCCGTCTTCGCGGTGCGGCTGACCGCCGAGGAGGCGGCGGCGTGGCCCGCGAAGAAGCCCGCGGTGATCAGGACCAGGCCGAGCAGGACGGACGCCAGCGAGTCGGCGAGGCTCAGCAGGAGCCCGGCGGCGGTGGTGCTCACCGCGACGTACAGGGCGCCGCGGCGGCCGAGGCGGCCGACCAGCTTGCCGGTGGTGGCGGAGGAGACCGTGCCCACCAGGTAGATCAGGAAGATCGAGCCGATCATGCTCTGCGAGAGCCCGAAGGGCTCGTCCACCAGCCGGTAGCCGATCACCGTGTAGACGCCGCCGAAGACGGTCATGAAGAGCGCGCCGATGGCGTACAGACGGCACAGCAGCGGGTCGGACAGATGCCGGGTCACGGTGCGGGCCAGCGCCCGCGGGCTGACCGCGGCGGGGGAGAAGTTCCGGGCCTTGGGGATCAGCAGCCGGAAGGCGATCCCGCAGATCAGCGACATGGCGCCGACCGCCGCGAGCCCCATCCGCCAGCCGTAGCCGTCGGCGACCCAGCCGGTGATGAGACGGCCGCTCATGCCGCCGACGCTGTTGCCCGCCACGAAGAGCCCGATCGCGCCGACCAGTGCCCGCGGTTCGACCTCCTCGGAGAGGTACGCCATCGCGGAGGCCGGGATGCCGGCGATCGCCGCGCCCTGGACCGCGCGCAGCGCGATCAGCCAGCCCAGGTCGGGGGCGTACGGCACGACCAGCGCGACCGCCACCGCGACCGTCAGCGAGACGGTCATCATCGTGCGGCGGCCGAACCGCTCGGACAGGGCGCTCAGCGGGACGACCGCCAGCGCCAGTGCCAGGGTGGCCGCCGAGACGCTCCAGCTGGCGGCGTCGGCCTGGACGTGCAGATCGTCGGAGATCGCGGGGAGCAGCGCCTGCGTCGAATAGAGCAGGGCGAAGGTGGCGAGTCCGGCCGTGAAGAGCGCGAGTCTCATCCGGATGTAACCGGGGCGGCCGGGGGCCATGCGCTCGGGGGCAGAAGATACGGGCGGGGCGGAGGCGTCCACGCGGCTGTGGGTGGACGCCCCGGTATCAGCGGGAGGCATGGTTCGAAGGTAAGCACCCAGTCCTGATGCGTCCAATGCACGGAATCGCGATAATCGATCCACTGCTGCATGAGTAGAGGTCAGGGACGTTTATGTCACGCATCCGCAACGAAAACGACATTCCGGTGACAGTCGAGGTCGAGGGTGGGTCGTGGGCGACGGCGCTGACACCCCGCCTCGCCCAGTTCGCCGCCGTAGCCCGACATGAGCATGTCACCCGCGCCGCCCAGGAGTTGGGCGTGCCCCAGTCGACGCTCAGCCGGGCGATGGTGCGGCTGGAGGAGGACCTGGGCGTGGCGCTGTTCGCCCGCCGCGGCCGTACGGTGGCGCTCACCCCGGCGGGGCGTACGTTCCTGCGCTCGGTGGAACGGGCGCTGGCCGAGGTGGACCGGGCCGCCGAGTCCGTACGGGCCGACGCGGACCCGGCGGCGGGCCGCATCGCGTTCGGCTTTCTGCACACGCTGGGCTCGGAGACCGTACCCGGTCTGATCCGCGGCTTCCGCGTCGATCACCCCCGGGTCCGCTTCCAGCTGGTCCAGAACTACGGCCAAGCGATGATCGACCGGATGCGCGAGGGCGGCCTCGACCTCTGTCTGACCTCGCCCGTCCCCGACGCCCCCGACCTGGTCGCCCGCCGCCTGGACGAGCAGCGGCTGCGGCTGGTGGTGCCGTACGACCACCGGCTGGCCGGGCGGCGCCGGGTGCGGCTCGCCGAGGCGTCGGCGGAGCTGTTCGTCACCCTCGAACCGGGGTACGGGCTGCGCCGGATCACCGACGCGCTGTGCGCGGAGGCGGGCTTCACGCCGAAGATCGCCTTCGAGGGGGAGGAGGCGGAGACGCTGCGCGGCCTGGTCGCCGCGGGGCTCGGCGTGGCGCTGCTGCCGCCGCCGGCGGTGCCCCGCCCGGGGGTCGTGGAGCTGACGGTCACGGCGCCCCGGGCGGTCCGTGAGATCGGCGTGGCCTGGCTGGACGGCCACCCCGACACGCCGCCGGTGGCCGCCTTCAAGCGGTTTCTGCTGAGCCGCCGGGGTCAGCTTCTCCACTGAAATCCGCGGTCTTTTCCGGGTAGCGGCCCTCCAGGGGCCCGGTGGCCTCGTCCCGACCGGGGCTCGCGGCCTCGTCCCGGCCGAGACCGGAGGCCTCGTCCCGCCCGAGACCGGAGGTCTCCTCCCGGCTGAGGCTTGCGGCCTCGGGGCTGAGCAGGACGTCGACCCCGGCCCGCAGGAACTGCTCGAAGACGTCCTGGTTCTCCGCCGAGGCCAGCGCGGGCGTCTGGATCGTGCCGCGCATCAGGCTGGTGCCGAGCACCCACGCCACCAGCAGCTCGGCCCGTACCTCGGCGTGCGGACCGTCCAGCCGGGCGGCGAACCGCTTAGTGAACATGTCGGTCAGCTCCCCGCGCAGACGGCCGATGGCCTCGTCGCGGCTGGAGGAGCGGAGCACGGTGAGCACGGGGTGGGGGAAGTCGGCGTCCTTGGGTTCCCCGGCGATCAGGGCGCTGAACCAGTCCGCGACGCAGTGCAGGGGGACGTCGAGCAGCGGCTCGAACACCTTGGAGTTGCTCGACACCCTCTCGAACAGCGCCTCCTTTGAGCCGAAGTACCGGTAGACCAGCGCCGCGTCCACTCCGACGTCCCCGGCGATGTCGCGCACGCTGGTCCCGTCGTAGCCGTACCGGCCGAAACGGAAGGCGGCGGCGGACATCAGGGCGGTGCGCGTCCGCTCGGCGCTGCGCTTGCGCGCGGGCGGGCAAGCGGGTGCGGCGGATGCCCCCGAAGTCCGGTCGTTCGCTGGTTCGTTCACCCGATAGCTCCTCGCGCAGATACGGCCGTTCGCCGGTCGCCCATCCTCCTGGCTCTGCCGACTGTCTCAAAGTCACCGATCGTTGTCAGCGCTTGTTGACTTTCCCTCGGACGCGCCTGCACGATGATCGATAAGTCAACGATCGATGACTTATGGGGTTGGGAGATCATCTGTGTCTGATCGACGTGTCGCCGTAATCGGAACCGGCTATGTCGGACTGACCACCGGCGCCTGTCTGGCGTCCCTCGGCCACCACGTGGTGTGCGCGGACGCCGACTCCCAGAAGGTCCAGCGGCTGCGGCGGGCGGAGGTCGACATCCTCGAACCCGGTCTGCCGGACCTCGTCCGGGACACCGTGGCCACCGGCCACCTGGAGTTCACCCAGGACACCGCGGCCGCCGTGGCGGACGCGGACGTCGTGTTCCTGTGCCTGCCGACACCCATGGGTGCCGGTGGCGCGGCCGACCTGGCCGCCGTCGAGACGGTGGCCGGGGAGATCCGTACCGTCCTGCCGCGGGGCAGCGTGGTGGTCAACAAGTCCACCGTGCCCGTCGGTACGGCGGAGCGCGTCGCGGAGCTGCTCGGCCGCCCGGACGTGACGGTGGTGAGCAATCCCGAATTCCTGCGCGAGGGCCGGGCCGTCCACGACTTCCTCCACCCGGACCGCATCGTGATCGGCGCGGCGGACCGGGAGGCCGGACAGCGCGTGGCCGACCTGTACAGCACGCTGGACGCGCCCGTCGTGCTGACCGACGCCGCCAGCGCCGAGCTCGCCAAGTACGCGGCCAACTTCTTCCTGGCCATGAAGCTGTCCTTCGCCAACAACCTGGCCACCCTCTGTGAGCACTTCGGCGCCGACATCGGCGACGTCACCGACGGCATCGGCTACGACCCCCGCATCGGCCCCGCGTTCCTGCGGCCCGGCCCCGGCTGGGGCGGCTCCTGCCTGCCCAAGGACACCCACGCCCTGCTGACGATCTGCCAGCAGGCCGGGGTCGACTTCCCGCTGCTGCGGGCCACCATCGAGACCAACGTCGAGCACCAGCACCGGCTGGTCGAGCGCATCGCGGCCGAGCACGGGAGCGGCGACGGCTCGCTGCACGGCGTACGGCTCGCCCTGCTCGGCCTGACCTTCAAGGCGGGCACCTCCGACCTGCGCGACTCACCGGCCCTGGCGATCGCCCGGCTCCTCAAGGAGCGCGGCGCCGAACTCGTCGCCTACGACCCGGCGTTGCGGGGCACCACCCGCCCGGACCTGAGCGATCTGCTCACCCTCGTCGACGACCCGCTGGACGCGGCGGCCGGTGCGGACGCGTGCGTCGTCCTCACCGAGTGGCCGCAACTGCGGGACCTCGACTGGGAGGCCATCGCGGGGCGGCTCGCCACGCCCACCGTCCATGACTTCCGCAACCTCCTCGACCCGGTCCGGCTGGAGCGGGCCGGGCTGCGGTGGCACGGCGTCGGCCGTACGCCCGCCCTGGCGTCCCGCGGCTGAGCCGCACGCCCGCGCCCTGGCGTCCCGCGGCTGAGCCGCACGCCACCGCATCCCGAGCACGCACCACACCGCCGAAACAGAAAGGTTCACCCCATGCGGGTCCTGTGCACCACAACCGGCAGCCCCTCCCACGGGCGCGCCCAGCTGCCCCTGCTCCGCGCGCTCGCCGCGGCCGGACACGAGGTGCTGGTGGTCACCAACCCCAGCCTGGCACCGGTCTTCCAGGACGATGACGTCCGCGTGAGCACCGTCATGCCCGACCTCGACCCCCGCGCCCGGATGGCGGAGCACGCCGACGACCTGGCCAAGCTGCCCACGGACGACACGGCCGCGCTGCACACCGCGATGGGGAAGCTCATGTTCCGCGGTATGGCCGGGGGCGGGGCGAAGATCTCCCTGGAGAGCGTCTTCCCGACGGCCAAGGAGTTCCAGCCCGACCTCATCCTGCGCGACGGCATGGACATGGGCGCCTGCCTGATCGCCGAGCGGCTGGGCATACCCCATCTGCCCACCCCCTCCGGGGCCGTCAACATCGTCGACCCGGCCGATGTGCTGCCGTACCTCAACGCCACCCGCGAGGAGGTCGGGCTGCCCACCCACGACGACCCGATGTCCCTCGCCCCGCACGGGCGCGTCGACTGCGTACCGCCGGAGTTCACCTTCGCCCGGAACCTGCCCCCGTCCTGGTCGTACCGGCAGACCGTGGACGTCGAGCGGGCCTCCGTCCTCCCGCGCTGGGTCGCCGAACTCCCCACCGACCGGCCGCTGGTGTACGCCGCCATCGGCACCGCGATGCCGAAGATGCTGGAGATGGGCGGCGCCGAAGACGGGATGGAGCTTCCCCCCGGCTTCCCGGACCCCACGGCCACACTGCGCTCCATCGCGGACGCCGTGTCGCGGCTGGACGACTGCACCGTCGTCCTCACCACCTCCGGCGTCCCCCTGGACACCGACAGCCTGCCGCCGCACGTCCACGTCACCGAGCGGCTGCCGCAGCCGATCCTGCTGGAGTCCGTCGACGTCTTCCTCACCCACGGCGGCTTCAACAGCGTCCGTGAGTCGCTGCGCACCGCCACCCCGCTGGCCGTCCTGCCGCAGTTCGGCGACCAGCACGCCAACGCGCGGCGGGCCGAGGAGCTGGGCCTCGGACGGCACGTCACCGACACCACCCCCGAGGGCATCGCCGCCGTCTGCCGGGAGGTACTCGCCGACGACTCGATCACCGCCCGCGCCCGCGCGGCCCGGCTGGCGATGCTGGCCACACCGGGCATCGAGACCGCCGTCGGCGATCTGGAGAAGCTCGCCGGATAACCCCGCCCTGCACGCCGAACGGTACGAAGCGACCCCCGGGAAGAGACGGACCTCCTCGTGACCACCTCAGACACGACCGAGCGGGGCGCGGCCCCCGACGCGGACGGCCCGCCCGTACGGCTCACCCACCGCCAGATCACGACCGTCATGTCGGGGCTGGTGCTCGGGATGTTCCTGGGGGCGCTCGACGGGACCGTGGTGTCGTCCGCGCTGCGCACCATCGCGGACGACCTCCACGGCCTCACCGCCCAGGCCTGGGTGACCACGGCCTACCTGATCACCGCGACCATCGCGACGCCGCTGTACGGCAAGCTCTCCGACATCCACGGCCGCC
The DNA here is from genome assembly GCF_055591805.1 of Streptomyces sp. NPDC041200. Taxonomy (NCBI): domain Bacteria; kingdom Bacillati; phylum Actinomycetota; class Actinomycetes; order Kitasatosporales; family Streptomycetaceae; genus Streptomyces; species Streptomyces sp. NPDC041200. The sequence continues at coordinate 6,894 of NZ_JBVIZF010000088.1, forward strand.
GCCCGGTCTACCTGTGGGCGATCGCGCTGTTCACCATCGGCTCGCTGCTGTGCGGAATCGCCACCTCGATGTACGAGCTGGCGGCGTTCCGGGCGGTCCAGGGCCTGGGCGGCGGCGGGCTGATGTCGCTCGCCATGACGATCGTCGCCGACATCACCTCGCCCCGGGAACGCGGCCGCTACCAGGGCTACTTCATGGCGGTCTTCGGCGGCTCCAGCATCGTCGGCCCGCTGGTCGGCGGGGCACTGGCGGGCCGCGAGACCCTGCTGGGGATCGACGGCTGGCGCTGGATCTTCCTGATCAACGTGCCGCTGGCGGTCCTGGCCATCACCGTGATCCTGCGGGTGCTGCGCTTCGTTCCGCACCGTCCGGTGCGGCACCGCCTGGACTACGGCGGCGCGGCCGCCCTCGCCGTCGGTCTGGTCCCGCTGCTCACCGTGGCCGAGCAGGGCCGCAGCTGGGGCTGGGGAGCGCCGCTGTCCCTGGCCATGTACGTGATCGGGGTGCTGGGCCTGGCCGCGTTCGTGCTGGTGGAGCGGCGCATGGGGGACGCGGCGCTGCTGCCGCCGAGGATGTTCCGCATCACGTCCTTCCGGCTCGGCACGACGCTGCACTTCATCGTCGGCATCGGCATGTTCGGCGCGATGACGACGCTGCCGCTGTATCTGCAGCTCGTGAAGGGCATGAGCCCGATCGGGGCCGGTCTCGCCTCGCTGCCCACGGTCGCGGCGAACCTGACGGTCACGCTCGTCGTCGGCCGCCTGATCTCCAAGACCGGGCGGTTCAAGGTCTACCTGGTCACGGGCATCGGCTCGTTCGCCGCCGCCATGGTCGTCTACGCGACGCTGGGCGTGGACAGCCCGCTGTGGCACGTCTCGCTCGGCATGGTGTTCATGGGCGCGGGGCTCGGCGCGGCGATGCAGACGCTCACCACCCTCGCCCAGAGCGAGGTGCCCCGGAAGGACATGGGTGCCGCGACCGCCGGGGTGAACTTCTTCCGCTCCAACGGCGGCACGGTGGGCGCCGCCGCCTTCGTCTCCATCCTCTTCTCGTTCGCGGGAACGCGGATCGGCGACCGCTTCACCGAGGCGCTCCAGCAGCCCTCGTACCGCGAACTCGCCGAACAGCCCGCCAACGCGGAGGCGTTGAAGGCGGCCGTCGGCCCCGGTGGCAAGGTCAACCTGGAGGACTCCGCCTTCCTCCACACCCTCGACCCGCGCGTCGCCAAGCCCTTCCTGGAGGGCTACGTCAGCTCCCTGCAGATCGTGTTCCTCACCGGCGCCGCCGTGCTCCTGCTGGCCTTCCTGATCGCCGCCTGGCGCGTCCCGGACCTCACGCTGTCCGACGAATAGACGAGTGGGCCCGTACGCCTATCCCTGATCCGCCCTCGGTTCGGCACCGCCGTCCGAGGGCGGTTTGGGTTTGGTGTGGAGGACTTCGCGGCCCTGTTGCGCGGCGCGGACCATGCTCTCGCTGATGAAGTCGACGAAGCGGGCCATGCTTTCGAGGCGGTGGGCGGCCGGGGTGTCGGGGCCGAGGATGCCGACGCCCTGCCGCGCGACCTCGACGAGCGGGGCGTTGGCCCGGGCGCTGGCCATCATCGTCTGGTACCAGATGTCGTCGTCGACGACGTAGCGCTCGCGGCGGCGGTCGTCGCGCTCGCGGCGGACGAGGCCCTGGCTCTCCAGGAACGTGATCGCTTTGGAAATGGACGCCGGGCTGACCTGGAGGCGCTGGGCCAGGTCGGACGCGGTGAGGCTGCCCGTGTCGGTGATGTAGAGGCAGGCCAGCACCCGGGACGTCATCTTGGGCAGGCCCGTGTGCATGAGGACGGTCGTGAACGTCTCCTCGAACTCGCGCACGGCCTCGGCGTCGCGCCCGTGGTCCTGCGGGCGCGCCGCCGCTCCCCGGGGCGCGGCCTGCCTGCGACGGCCCGCGCGGCGCTCGGTGGCGCGGTGGGCCAGGTCGGCGCGGTAGGCGGTGGGGCCGCCGTTGCGCATCACCTCGCGCGTGATCGTCGAGGTCGGACGGTCGAGACGCCTGGCGATCTCCGCGTAGGCGATCCCGTCGGCCAGCCCCAGCGAGATCTGCTGGCGTTCCTGCTGGGTGAGCCTGCCTCCGGGCACCGCGGCCTCCTCTGTTGCTGTGTGACGCCTTCAGGGTAGTGGCCACGTCCCCTTCATTGCAACATACAGATGATCTTTCGTTGCGTTGAATTTAGATTCGTTGCAACGAAATCCTTGCCTCTAGCTGCTGTGATGCCGTTCTGATGCAACGAAGTTGTTGCCGGATAGTGGAAAGCAACGTAGCTTTTCCATCGTTCGGAAACAACGAAGCCCAGGAGGCCACGATGCACACGTTCGACACCCCCGCCCCGATCTCCGCAGTCCTCGGCATCCCCGCGGGCCACGTCCGGTTCATCGCCGCCGACCGGGCCGACACCACGGTCGAGGTGCTGCCCGCGAACGCCTCGAACAGCCGCGATGTGAAAGTGGCGGAGCAGACCGAGGTCAGATACAGCGACGGCGTCCTGCGGATCGAGGCCTCGGCGAAGAACCAGTTCCTCGGCAGCTCCGGGTCCATCGAGGTGACGGTCCAACTGCCCGCCGATTCCCGGGTCGAGGCGAAGGCCGCCAGTGCCGAGTTCCGGGGCGTCGGACGGCTCGGCGATGTCGTCCTCGAGAGCGCGCACGGCTCGGTGAAGCTCGACGAGGCCGCGAGCGCCCGCCTCTCCGTCCTCGCCGGTGACGTCTCGGTGACCCGCCTGTGCGGCCCCGCGCAGATCAGCGCCGGAAAGGGCGACATACGGATCGACGAGGCCATGCGCGGCACGGTCACGCTGCGCACCGAGCACGGCGAGATATCGGTCGCCGCCGCCCGCGGAGTCTCCGCCTCCCTGGACGCGGGCACCTCGTACGGCCGGATCCACAACGCCCTGGGGAACCCCGGAGGCGCCACCGACCTGACCATCCACGCGACCACCGCCTACGGCGACATCACCGCCCGCAGCCTCTAACCGCCCGAGCCTCTGAGGAGCGCACATCATGACCAGCTTGGCCATCGCGGCGAACGGGCTGCGCAAGTCCTACGGCGAGAAGAAGGTCCTCGACGGCATCGACCTGGCCGTCCCCGAGGGCACGATCTTCTCCCTGCTCGGCCCGAACGGCGCGGGCAAGACCACCGCCGTCAAGATCCTCTCCACCCTCGTCACCGCCGACGCCGGTGACCTGCGCGTCGGCGGCCACGACCTCGCCACCGACCCGCAGGCGGTCCGCGCAGCGATCGGCGTCACCGGGCAGTTCTCCGCCGTCGACGGCCTGATCACCGGCGAGGAGAACATGCTCCTCATGGCCGACCTGCACCACCTGTCAAAGCGCGAGGGACGGCGGGTCGCCGCCGAACTCCTGGAACGCTTCGACCTGGTCGAAGCCGCGAAGAAGCCCGCCGCCACCTACTCCGGCGGCATGAAACGCCGCCTCGACATCGCCATG
>NZ_JBVIZF010000089.1:0-10022 GCF_055591805.1 Streptomyces sp. NPDC041200
CTCCGGGCTTTCCTTCCGGGCCTTTCGGCCTTTCGTGTTTCCAACCTTACCAGATCCGTTTTCCGTTCCGTTTCCGGTCCGAATTCCGTTTCCGGTGGCCTGTTGGGGGCCTTTGCCTTTCGGCTGTCCTTGACTTTAGCAGAGTCGCATCGGCCGACCTAATCGGCTTCGCGATTACCTGCGGGGGTCAAAGTGCTCCGTTGGAATTGCCTTCACGAACGAAGCGATTCAGATGCCAACGGCTGCTGAGCAACGTACCACGCCGCTCATCGCAACCGTTAAAATCTACCTCCCCACATGGCCCGTGTCAACGGGTTTCGGGGAGATGAACACCGTACCAGCTCAGCGGGGCGCTCCGCACATCACCCGAAGGCCGACGGCGGGGTCTCCAGCTCCTCCAGTTCGATGCCCGGGGCCGCGAGCACCACGTCGCCTGCGATGTGGACCGTGTGCTGCTCACCCGTGTCCAGCTCGCTGACCTGGTATTCGTCCACCGTGAGCGGGCCGATGTCGGTGGAGTGCTGGGTGCTGCCGAGCAGTGTCCAGGACTGGTCCAGGGTGCGCGGTGCGAGGACCGGGTCGGTGAAGGCGACGAGGCGGACGCGTACGGGGCTCCCGCCGGGTTCGAGCCGGAGCATGCGGGAGAGGGCGATGAGGAACGCCGGGGACGCGCCGGTGAACGCGTGGGCCTGGGTGTTGCCCTCGGTCGCGTGCGCTCCGGACGGATCCGTACGGACCCAGGTCACGCCCTCCATCGCGCCGCCGCGGATCCGCCAGCTCGATGCGTGCAGCTCCAGGCGGAGGGGGCGGCCGAGTTCGTCGAGGGTGAGGTCCACGGAACCGGCGTGCTCGCCGGAGGGCGAGGTGCGCTGTGCGACGTAACGCCATCCGCTGGGGCCCGGCGCGCAGTGGAAGTGCTCTTCGCCGAGGGGCGCGTGGTCGTGCGTGTCGTGGAGGGAGTAGCGGCCGCGGGGCATGGTGACGTCCTTGAAAACGGGCTCGGGCCCGCCCGGCCGGGATGGCGCGGACGGGCCCGAGTGGCCCCGCCGGTGCGGCGGGGCCGGTGACCGGCGCTCGGCGCGTCGGCCGGGGCGATCAGTAGCGGTAGTGGTCGGGCTTGTAGGGGCCCTCGACCGGGACGCCGATGTAGTCGGCCTGCTCCTGGCGGAGGGTGGTCAGCTTGGCGCCGAGTGCCTCCAGGTGGAGCCGGGCGACCTTCTCGTCCAGGTGCTTGGGCAGCACGTACACATCGGTCGGGTAGGACTCGGGCTTGGTGAACAGCTCGATCTGGGCGATCGTCTGGTCCGCGAAAGAGTTGGACATGACGAACGACGGGTGACCGGTCGCGTTGCCCAGGTTCAGCAGACGGCCCTCGGAGAGCACGATGAGCTTCTTGCCCTCGGGGAACGTCCAGGTGTGGACCTGCGGCTTGACCTCGTCCTTGACGATCCCGGGGATGGCCGCGAGACCGGCCATGTCGATCTCGTTGTCGAAGTGGCCGATGTTCCCGATGATCGCCTGGTGCTTCATCTTGGCCATGTCGGTGGCCATGATGATGTCCTTGTTGCCCGTCGTGGTGATGAAGATGTCCGCGGTCTCCACCACGTCGTCCAGGGTGGCGACCTGGTAACCGTCCATCGCCGCCTGCAGCGCGCAGATCGGGTCGATCTCGGTGACGATGACCCGGGCACCCTGGCCGCGCAGCGACTCCGCGCACCCCTTGCCGACGTCGCCGTAGCCACAGATGACCGCGACCTTGCCGCCGATCAGGACATCGGTGGCGCGGTTGATGCCGTCGACCAGGGAGTGGCGGCAGCCGTACTTGTTGTCGAACTTCGACTTCGTCACCGCGTCGTTGACGTTGATCGCCGGGAAGAGCAGGGTGCCCTCGCGGTGCATCTCGTACAGGCGGTGAACGCCGGTCGTCGTCTCCTCGGTGACACCGCGGATCTCGGAGGCGAGCTGCGTCCACTTCTGCGGGGTCTCCGCGAGGGTGCGGTTCAGCAGCTCGAGGACGACGCGGTGCTCGTCGTTCTCGGCGGTGGCGACGTCAGGGGCGGCGCCGGCCTTCTCGTACTCGACGCCCTTGTGGACGAGGAGCGTGGCGTCGCCCCCGTCGTCCAGGATCATGTTGGGGCCGCCGGTGGCGGTGCCCGGCCAGGTCAGCGCCTGCTCGGTGCACCACCAGTACTCCTCCAGGGTCTCGCCCTTCCAGGCGAAGACCGGGATGCCCTGCGGGTTCTCCGGGGTACCGGTCGGGCCGACGGCGATCGCGGCGGCCGCGTGGTCCTGGGTGGAGAAGATGTTGCAGGACGCCCAGCGGACCTGCGCGCCGAGCGCGGTCAGGGTCTCGATCAGGACCGCGGTCTGCACCGTCATGTGCAGCGAGCCGGTGACACGGGCACCGGCCAGCGGCTGGGATGCGGCGAACTCCTTACGAAGCGCCATCAGGCCGGGCATCTCGTGCTCGGCGAGGGTGATCTCCTTACGACCGAAATCGGCCAGGGAGAGGTCGGCGACCTTGAAGTCCTGACCGGTGTCGGCTGACGTCATGAGTGCTGCTCCTCATTGATCGGTTGGCGAGCGAGAGTGTTTCGGCTGGCCTGCGGGCAGCGGGCACTGTGTGTCCGGCGGTGCGTCCGGATCCGGGGTGTGTCCGGAGGTGGACCCACGTGAAGCGGACACACGTGTCCCCTTTGCTCGCAGCGCGCAGTCCGTCGGAGGCCCTCTCTCCCTCGGCCGGCCCGCGGTACGGGCCGCCCGACCGCCATCAGCAGCGACGTCTGGCTCGGTCACGAATCTACACCGCTGGGCGGGGTGAGCCCCAGCCCGCGGGGGTGTTCTTCGGCCCCGGGCCTGGAAGGGGCCCCGGGTCGTGGGGCCGAGCGCTTTGATCCCGTCCGCGGGTATTGCAGGATGCCGCTGGCACGGGGACGCTTGCACATTCCCGCGCTGCCCGGCCTGTTGACGCTGCCGTGCGCTGCCGTTCGCTGCCGTGCGCTGCCGTGCGCTGCCGGGGAAGCTGATCCTGACAAGGAGAACCACGTGACCAGTCCAGCCGATCCCCCCAGCGGTGCGGGGGCCAGCGACAGTGCGGAGACCGGCGGGCCGGGGCTCAGGCTGCTCGCGGTGACCGCCTGTCCGACGGGCATCGCCCACACCTACATGGCCGCCGAGAAGCTGGCGCAGGCCGCGGAATCGCTCGGTCATCGCATGAAGGTGGAGACGCAGGGCTCGATCGGGGCCGAGAACGTCCTGTCTGACAACGATGTCAGTGAGGCGGACGGCATCATCATCGCCGCCGACAAGGACGTCGACCGCAGCCGGTTCGTCGGCAAGAAGGTGATCGTCGTCGGGGTGGCCGAGGGGATTCACCATCCGGAGGGGCTGATCGAGCGGGTGCGGGACGCGCCGGTGTACGAGGGGGACGCGCGCGGTGCGGGCGGTGGCCGGGCGGTCGGTGCCGGGCCGGCCGGTGGCGGCTCGGCCGGTGGTGGCGGTGCCAAGGGGCGTGGCGTCACCTATAAGGCGCTCATGAACGGCGTCTCGTACATGATCCCGTTCGTGGTCGTCGGCGGTCTGCTGATCGCCGTCTCGCTCGCGCTGGGCGGCGATACGACGGCCGAGGGGATCGTCATCCCCGACGGCTCGTTCTGGAAGACCGTCAACGACATCGGCAGCATCGGCTTCCAGCTGATGATCCCGGCCTTGTCCGGCTACATCGCGTACGCCATCGCCGACCGGCCCGGGCTGGTGCCCGGCATGGTCGGCGGCTGGATAGCGGCCCATGGCGAGCTGTACGACAGCGAGGCGGGCGCCGGGTTCATCGGGGCGATCGTCACCGGGTTCCTGGCCGGGTATCTGGTGCAGGGGATCAAGAGGGTCCGGGTACCGAAGTTCGTTCAGCCGATCATGCCGATCATCGTGATCCCGATCGTGGCGACCTCGGTGCTCGGCCTCTTCTTCGTCTACGTCCTGGGCAGGCCCATCGCCTGGGTCTTCGAGAACCTCACCGACTGGCTCGGCGGGCTGACCGGGACCAGTGCGGCGCTGCTCGGCATCATCCTCGGGCTGATGATCGCGTTCGACATGGGCGGGCCGGTCAACAAGACGGCGTTCCTCTTCGGGGCCGGGCTGGTCTCCAAGAACCCCGAGGTCATGGGCGCGTGCGCGGCGGCCATTCCGGTGCCGCCGCTGGGGCAGGGGCTGGCCACGCTGATCCGTCGCCGGATGTTCGACGACCAGGAGCGGGAGACCGGGCTCGCCGCGCTCTTCATGGGCTTCTTCGGTATCACCGAGGGTGCGATTCCGTTCGCCGCGGCGCGGCCCGCGCTGGTGATTCCGGCGAACATGCTGGGTGGTGCGGTGGCCGGGGCCATCGCCGGGCTGGCGGCGGTCGAGGACAGCGTGCCGCACGGAGGGCCCATCGTGGCGGTGCTCGGTGCGGTGAACGGGGTGCCGATGTTCTTCGTGGCCGTGGTGGTCGGTACGGCCGTCACGGCGGTGGCCACGGTCGGGCTGATGTCGGTGCGGCGGGGTGAGGCGGGGGCGGTTCCGGCATCCGCGCCTGCCGCGGCTTCGGCCGGTGGGGTGGCTTCCGTTGTGGCCGAGCCGGTGCTGGTGGGGAGCGGTGCGGGTGGCTCGGGGGCTGCGTCGGGGGGTGGTTCCGCCGGGCGCGCCGGTGTCGCGGAGCCTGCCGGGGACGCGAAGTCTGCCGGGGGCGCGGAGTCTGCCGGGGGCGCGGAGTCTGCCGGGGGCGCGGAGTTGTCCGGGTATCTGACCGAGCAGACCGTCAAGGAGCGGCTGACCGCCGACCGTAAGGACGATGCCATCCGCGAGATGGCCGGGCTGCTGGCCGCGAGCGGCAAGGTCGCGGACGCCGCGGAGCTGGTGCGGGTCGCGTTCGCCCGCGAGGAACAGGGCACGACGGGTCTCGGGGAGGAGATCGCGATCCCGCACGCCAAGACGGACGCGGTGACCGCCCCGGTCGTCGGCTTCGCGCGCTCCGCCGAGGGCATCGAATGGGGCGCGCCGGACGGTACGAAGGCTCGGCTGGTCTTCATGATCGCGGTGCCGGAGGCCGCGGCGGGGGATGAGCACCTGCGGATCCTGGCGCTGCTGTCGCGGAAGTTGATGGTCGCGGAGTTCCGGGAGCGGTTGGCGGGGGCGGAGGACGTGGGGGCGATTCTGGGGGTGCTGGGCGAGATCGCGTAGGTGGGTGGCGGGGTGGGTTTTTCCCCACCCCCGCCCCTTCCCGATCCTGGGCTCCGCCCCGTCCCCCGCCGGGGCTGCGCCCCTGGGCCCCGGGCGTGGGACGCCGTGTCCCGGACCGGTCTCGGTACAGCGGGGCTCCCCGCACCAAGTCGCGCTTCTGGGCCCCAGCCCAGGGGCCTCGCAGCCGCCCGGCCGGGCTACGCCCGGGGACGAGGGCGGCACCCGCACCAGGCTGCCCTCCCAGGTCCCGAGCCTGGGGAGCTGCGCCGCCCCCGCGAGGGCTATGCCCCAGTCCGTTCCCGTGCGGTGGGGCGCCGCTGCCCCGGGTCCGGCAACGCCGGGTGAACGCGATCGCCCCGGCTGGGAGCCGGGGGGATCGGGGCTCAGGGGGTGGGCGTCCGGAGGATGTCTGGTTCCAGGTAGATCGCTCGGGCGATCGGGACCGCCTCGCGGATCCGGGCTTCCGCCGCGTCGATCGCGCGGGCCACGTCGGCCGCGCTGTCGTCGTGCTGGACCGCGATCTTGGCGGCCACCAGGAGTTCTTCGGGGCCCAGGTGGAGGGTGCGCATGTGGATCAGGCCGGTGACGGTCTGGCCGTCGACGACCGCTTCGCGGATCTTGGTTACCTGGTCGACGTCAGCCGCCTCGCCCAGCAGGAGGGACTTCGTCTCGGCCGCGAGGACCAGGGCGATCAGGACCAGCAGGGCGCCGATGCACATGGTGCCGATGCCGTCCCAGATGCCGTTGCCGGTCAGGATGGCGAGGCCGACGCCGCCGAGGGCGAGGACGAGGCCGACCAGGGCGCCGAGGTCCTCCAGGAGGACAACCGGCAGTTCGGGGGCCTTGGCGCGGCGGATGAACTGGGCCCAGGACAGCTTGCCGCGGACCTCGTTGGACTCCTTGATGGCCGTACGGAACGAGAAGCCCTCCGCGATGATCGCGAAGACGAGCACGCCGACCGGCCAGTACCAGTGGTCCAGCTCATGTGGGTGCTTGATCTTCTCGTAGCCCTCGTACAGCGCGAAGATGCCGCCGATGGTGAACAGCACGATGGAGACGAGGAAGCCGTAGATGTACCGCTCGCGGCCGTAGCCGAAGGGGTGCTCGGGGGTCGCCGCGCGCTTGGCCTGTTTGCCGCCCAGGAGCAGGAGTCCCTGATTGCCCGAGTCGGCCAGCGAGTGCACGCCTTCGGCGAGCATCGACGACGAGCCGCTGAAGGCGAACGCCACGAACTTGGCTGCGGCGATGGCCAGGTTGGCGCCCAGTGCGGCAACAATCGCCTTGGTTCCGCCGGATGCACTCATATGTGCCGAATGTCCCTTCCCGCTCATGGCAGTTTTGCTTGAGCTTTACTGCCGCTACGGCGGGCCATTGTTCCAGCCCTCCGCAGGAGCCTGACGTCAGGCGGTCAGTGTGGCCCTGAACACAGTGCCGTCGCCGGTCACGGTCACCTCTTCGCCCGCCCTGACGAAGGCCGATTCACCCCGGGACAGACGTAGTTCACCGTCACCGCGCAGCGAAACCTCGCCGGCGACGCACAACAGGATCTGCGGGCCGGAGGAGGGAAGGGTGCGCGGTGCGGCGCCCTCCGCCAGGACGTACCGGGAGAGCCGGAACTCGTCGATGGGGGTGGCGTACAGCTCCTCGCCGGAGGGGTCCTCCTCGGGGCGCAGGACGGCCGGGGCGGCACTCTCGAAGCGGACGATGCGGAGGAGTTCGGGGACGTCGACGTGCTTGGGGGTCAGACCGCAGCGCAACACATTGTCGGAGTTGGCCATGATCTCGACGCCGAGTCCGTCGAGGTAGGCGTGCGGGACGCCCGCGCCCAGGTACAGCGCCTCACCGGGCTGCAGCGTCACGAAGTTGAGCAGCATCGCGGCGATCACGCCGGGGTCGCCCGGGTAGTGCCGGGCGATGGTGGCGTACGCCGCGTACTCCGGGGCGTGCGGGCCGTCGAGTGCGCCCAGGCGTTCGGCGGCGGCCGCGGCCTGGTGCACGGTCTCGGCGATCGCCTCGCGGTCGGCGGTCAGCACGGCCGTCAGCACCTCGCGCAGGGCGTGCGACTCGGGGTGGGCGTGCAGGATGTCGACGTACGGCTTGAGCGAGTCGACCTCAAGTGCGGCCAGCAGCGCGGCGGCCTCGTCGGGGTCACGGAAGCCGCACAGCCCGTTGAACGGCGTCAGGGCGCAGATCAGCTCGGGCTTGTGGTTGGCGTCCTTGTAGTTGCGGTGCGGGGCGTCCACCGGGACGCCCCGGGCCTCCTCGTCCGCGAAGCCCTCCTTCGCCTGCGCGAGGTCCGGATGGACCTGGAGGGAGAGCGGCGAGGCCGCGGCGAGCACCTTGAGGAGGAACGGCAGCCGCGGCCCGAAGGCCCGTACGGCGTCCGCGCCCAGCTCCCGCTCCGGATCGGCCGCGATGACGTCGGACAGCGCGACGGAGCGCTCGACGGAGCCCTCGCCCCGGTCGAGGCGGGACGGCGCCCCGGGGTGCGCGCCCATCCACATCTCGGCCTGCGGCTCGCCGGTCGGCTCGGCGCCCAACAGGTCGGGGATGGCGGTGAGGGAGCCCCAGGCGTAGGGGCGCACGGTGTTGTCGAGGCGGTCCATGCGGTGCGGTTCCTGACTGTCCGGGCGGAGGGTGCCATGTGCGGCGTGGGTGCCGGTGCCCCGGCGGTGCCGGTGCCCCGGCGTGGGGCCGGTTTACGGCGTGGCCGGTTCGCGGCGTGGCCGGTTCGCGGCGTGGCCGGTTCGCGGCGTGGCCGTTCATGGCCTTGCGTACGGCCTCAAGTTCTATCCGCCGCAGCAAGCGCGAGGTAAACGGCGGCGAAATCCGTGATGGCGAGAAGCTCGGCCGCGCGCTCCAGCGGACTTCCCTCATCCGGTTCCAGCTCGCTGAAGGCCGTCTCGTGCGCCAGCGCCAGCTCGCGGGCGGACGGCACGGCCGAGACGGAGCCCACCGGCTCGTCGTGCAGCAGCACGATCCGGGCCCGCAGCGCCTCCGGCTCGTCCACTCGGTCGCGGAAGAAGTCATCGGGGTCGGCGCCGCCCGCGAAGGCCCCCGACAGCAGCGTGCCGTGCGCGGCCAGCGCGCCGGGCAGTTCGGCGGCGAGCGCGGGGCGCCCGGCGAGCGTCGCGAGCAGGCCCGCGAAGCGCCGTCCGGCCGCGGCGGCCACCGGGCCCTCGGTCCACAGCAGCGGAAGCGACCCGGCCAGCTCCGCCGCGAGCGTCTTCGCCGGGTTGGTGTACGTGGCGATGGCCGGTCCGCAGCGTTCGGCGACCCGGTCCAGCCGGTCCGCCACCTGTTGCAGCGCGGTGGGCGGCGCGGTGATCAGGCCGATCCGGTCGACGAGCATGAGCAGCGGGGTGAGCAGCGCCCACAGCGTGCCGGGCAGGGCGGGGCCGGTGACCTCGTCCGGGGCGGTGCCGGGGGGCTCTATGTGGGGCGGGGTGGTGTGGTGCGGCTGCGCGCTGGAGGGGGCTGGTTCGCCCAGGGCGCCTTCGGGGGGTGGGGTTTGGGGGGCCGCTTCGGGCTGGGCCTGGGGGTGGGCTTCGGGGTGGGCCTGGGGCTGGGCTTGGGACTGGGTGGCTTCGGGGGGCGCTTCTGTGGCCGTCGTGTACGGGCCGTACGCGGACGTGGCCAGCGGCACGATGAGGCCGCGCGCCTGCGCCACCGCGCCCGCCAGCGGCGCGTGGCCCGGCGCCACCGCGACCAGCGCGCAGCCCCGGCGGTACGCCTGCTCGACCAGGCGCGGCAGCCCCGGCTCCGTACCGTCCGGTGTCGCGATGACCAGCAGGTCGGCCGGGCCGACCCAGCCCGGGAGCGCCCAGCGCAGTGCGCCGGGCGCGGGGGCGACGCCGGTCGGGCCGATCAGGCTCACCGGGATGTTGCCGCCGCTGAGCGCGCGGAGGAGGTCGGCGGTACAGCTTCCGGCCGCCCCGGGGCCCGCGACCAGGACCGCGCGCGGGCGGCCGTCCGGCTTGAGGTCCGCTACGCCCGCCTCGGCGGCGTGCCGGGCTGCCGTACGGACTCTGGCGCCGGATTCGGCGGCCGCGCGCAGCAGCCCGCGGGTGTCGGCCCGGGCGAGGGCCTCTGGGGCGTCGAGGAGGGATTCGTCGAGCATGGAGCTACGGCCTCCGATCGCCGTGGGCGGGCGGTGCGGGTGGGGCGGTGTGCGGCGTGCGGCGTGCGGCGTGCGGCGTGCGGCGTGCGAACGTCGGGCGTCGTCAGGCCGGGCGGCGCGCCTCGTCCACGAGCAGGACCGGGATGCGGTCGCGGACGGGGTACGCGAGGCCGCAGCCCTTGGCGTCCGTGCACACCAGCTCGGGGGTCTCCTCGGCCTCTTCCTCGCGGAGCGGGGCGTGGCACGCCGGGCAGGCGAGGATCTCCAGAAGACCGGCTTCGAGCGGCATGGGGTGTCCCTTCGGATGTGGTCCTGTCGGACGGGGGTCCGGCGTGGTCAGGGTACCGCCGGGGGTGGGGCCGGCGCGGCCCCTGGCCCATCCCGGGGCCGGGGCCTGGGCCGTGTTTCTGGGCGGCGCTGCCCTCGTTCTGGGCCTCGGGTTGTCCTGGGCGGGGGCCTGTTCCCCACCCCGCCCCTTCCCGAAACCGGGGCTCCGCCCCGGACCCCGGCTGGGGCTGCGCCCCAGACCCCCTTCGGGGGCTCCGCCCCGCACCCCCGCCGGGGCTCCGCCCCTGGACCCCGCTCCTCAAGCGCCGGAGGGGCTGGGATGGGGCATCTCCGCCCCAGGACCCGGCTCCTCACACGCCGGAGGCACTGGAGTGGGGCACCTCCGCCCCCGCACCCCGCT
>NZ_JBVIZF010000090.1:0-9815 GCF_055591805.1 Streptomyces sp. NPDC041200
TGCGGCAGACGGTGTTGCTGGGTGAGGTCACCGGGCGGCTGCTGGATGGTGGGCTGCGGGTGTTCGTGGAGATGAGTCCGCATCCGGTGCTGGGGTTTGTGCTGGGTGAGTCGATCGAGGCGGCCGGTGTGGACGGCGTCGCGATCGGGTCGCTGCGGCGTGATGAGGGTGGTCTGGGGCGCTTCCTGCGGTCGGTGGGCGAGGCGTATGTGGCGGGTGTGGAGGTGGACTGGTCGGCCGCGTTCGACCAGGCCGGCACCCGGCACGTCACCCTGCCCACGTACCCCTTCCAGCACCAGCGCTACTGGCTCGACGCGGGTGAAAGGCCCACGCAGGCCGACCCGGTCGACGCCGCGTTCTGGGCCGCCATCGACGCCGGAAACACCGGCTCGCTCGCCGATGACCTGCACCTGGACGCCGCCGTGCTGGAGCAGGTGGTGCCCGCGCTGTCGTCCTGGCGGCGGCGACGCCACGACCAGTCCGTCGTCGACGGATGGCGCTACCGTCTCGACTGGGAGCGGGTGAACCCCGGCTCCCACACGGCTTCCGGTACCTGGCTGGTGGCGCTCGGCGCCGAGCGAAGCACCCTCGCCGACACGATCCTCGGCGGCCTGACCGAACACGGCCTGCGCGTCCTCCGCGTCGAGGCCGACGGCCATGACCGCGAGCAACTCGGCGCACTGCTGCCGGACGAGCCGGTGGCCGGTGTCCTCTCGCTCCTCGCGCTCGACGACCGCCCCCACCCCGTCCACTCCACCTGGTCACAGGGCGCGATCAACACCGTCGCCCTGGTGCAGGCACTCGGCGACGCGGGAATCACCGCCCCTCTCTGGGCAGTGACCTCCGGTGGCGTCGCGGTGGTCGACTCCGCCGAGCTGACGAGCGAACTCCAGCACGTGATGTGGGGTGTCGGCACGGTGCTGGCACTGGACCACCCGGACACCTGGGGCGGGCTGGTCGACCTGCCCGCCGACGCCGATGGCCGGGCGATCGGCCTGCTCTGCGCGGCGCTGGCGGCGGCAGACGGCGAGGACCAGCTCGCTGTTCGTACCGACGGTCTGTACGCCCGTCGCATGCTGCGCGCGCCCCTGGACGGCCCGCCCGTCACCCCCTGGACACCACGCGGAACCGTACTGATCACCGGTGGCACGGGTGGTACCGGAGCGCATGTGGCCCGGTGGGTGGCCGAGCAGGGCGCCGGACATCTGATCCTGACCAGCCGCCGTGGCACCGACGCCCCGGGCGCCGCCGAACTCCGCGCCGAGCTGGAGGAACGGGGCGCACAGGTGACCATCGCCGCCTGCGACGTCGCCGACCGGGACGCCGTGGCCGGGCTGCTCGACCTCGTCCCCGACGAACACCCCCTGACCGCCGTACTGCACCTCGCCGGGGCCAACCAGACCGAGGCGCCGCTGTCCGAACTCGACGTGGAGCAGTTCGTCGAGATGGGCCGCGCCAAGATCGCCGGGGCCCGGCACCTCGACGAGCTGTTGGCCGATCGCGAGCTGGACGCGTTCGTGCTGTTCTCCTCCGGCGCCACCGCCTGGGGCAGCTCCGGCCTCACCTCGTACGCCGGTGCCAACGCCTACCTCGACGCCCTGGCCCACCGCCGCCGCGCCCGAGGCCTCACCGCCACATCGATCGCCTGGGGGGCCTGGGCAGGCGGTGGCATGGTGGACGAGGCGATGGCGGCCGAGATGACCCGGCTCGGTGTCATCCTCATGGACCCCCAACTCGCCGTCTCCGCCCTGGTGCAGGCGGTCGAGTACGACCGGACCCATCTGGTCGTCGCCGGAATCGACTGGAGCCGCTTCGCCCCGACGTTCAGCCTGGCACGGCCGCGGCCGCTGCTGCGCGGCCTTCCGGAGGTCACCGCGTTGCTGGCGGCCACCGGCGAGGACGAGCCGGACGCCGTCGCCTCCGCACTCCGTGCCCAGCTGCTGGAACTGTCCGAGGCCGAGCAGCGGCGGACGCTGACCGACCTGGTGCGCGGGGAGGCGGGTTCGGTACTGGGACACGCGGACCGCGACACCGTGGTGGCGGAGCGGGCGTTCAAGGAGATCGGGTTCGACTCGGTCACGGCGGTGGAGCTGCGTAACCGCCTGGCCGGTGCCACCCGGCTGCGGCTGCCCGCCACCTTGGTCTTCGACTACCCGAACCCGGTGGCGCTGGCCGAGTATCTGCGTACGGAACTCCTTGGCGAGGCTGCGTCTGCTGCGTCTGCTGCGTCTGCTGCGTCTGCTGCGTCTGCTGCCTCTGCCGCCTCTGCGGCTTCTGCGGCTTCCGCGGGTGAAACGGGCTCAGCTGCTGACGACCCCATCGCGATCGTGGCGATGAGCTGCCGACTGCCCGGTGGGGTACGGACGCCCGAGGAGCTGTGGACACTGCTGTCCGAGGGGCGCGAAGGGGTCCGCGACTTCCCGACCGACCGAGGCTGGGACCTGGAGAACCTCTTCTCCGACGACCCGGACGCCGCAGGCACCTCCTATGTGCGTCGTGGCGGCTTCCTGCACGACGTCGCGGCCTTCGACGCAGGTTTCTTCGGCATCAATCCCCGCGAGGCACTCGCCATGGACCCGCAGCAGCGGCTCCTGCTGGAAACCTCGTGGGAGGTCTTCGAACGGGCCGGAATCGACCCGACGTCCATGCGGGGCAAGGACGTTGGCGTGTTCACCGGCATGGGATCGCAGGACTACACCCCGCGCCTCGGTGGCGGCGCCGAGGGCACCGAGGGGTACGCGCTGACCGGTAGCGCGGGCAGTGTCGCCTCCGGGCGCGTCTCCTACGCGCTGGGACTCGAAGGGCCCGCGCTCACCATCGACACCGCGTGCTCGTCGTCATTGGTGGCGGTGCATTCCGCGGCCCAGGCCCTGCGGACCGGCGAGTGCTCGATGGCCTTGGCCGGAGGCGTCGCTGTGATGTCCACCCCGGGCGTGTTCGTGGAGTTCTCGCGTCAGCGCGGCCTGGCCCCGGACGGCCGCTGCAAGGCGTTCGCCGACGGCGCGGACGGCACGGGCTGGGCCGAGGGCGTCGGGCTGCTGTTGCTGGAGCGGTTGTCGGACGCGCGGGCGAACGGGCACCAGGTGCTGGCCGTGGTGCGGGGCAGTGCGGTCAACCAGGACGGTGCCTCGAACGGTCTGACGGCGCCGAACGGCCCGTCGCAGCAGCGGGTGATCCGGCAGGCACTGGCGAACGCGGGCGTGTCGGCCGCCGATGTCGATGCGGTGGAGGCGCACGGGACGGGTACGTCGCTGGGGGACCCGATCGAGGCGCAGGCGCTGATTGCCACGTACGGCCAGGAGCGTGCCGAGGACCGGCCCCTGTGGCTGGGAGCCCTGAAATCCAACATCGGCCACACCGGGGCCACGGCGGGTGTGGCCGGTGTGATCAAGATGGTGGAGGCGATGCGGCGGGGTGTGCTGCCCAAGACGCTGCATGTGGACGAGCCGACGGCACAGGTGGACTGGTCTGCGGGCGCTGTGGAGTTGTTGAGGGAGGCGCGTGAGTGGCCGGAGGCGAACAGGCCGAGGCGCGCAGGTGTGTCGGCATTCGGTATCGGTGGCACGAACGCGCATGTGATTCTCGAGTCCGTCGAGGACGACGTTCCTGAGCGCGTGGTGTCCTCCGATGGTGTGGTGCCGTTGGTGGTGTCGGCGAAGTCTGCGGATGCGTTGGGTGCGCAGGCGGATCGGCTGGGGGCGTATCTGGAGGCTCACCGGGGGGTGGGTCTGGCGGATGTGGCGTTCTCGCTGGTGTCGTCGCGGGCGCGTTTTGATCACCGTGCGGTGGTGGTGGCGGAGTCCGTTGATGAGGCGCGGGGTGCGCTGGGGGCGGTGCGTGGTGAGGAGGTGGTCGCTGGTCGGTTGGGTGTGGTGTTTACGGGTCAGGGGTCGCAGCGGGTGGGGATGGGGCGTGGGTTGTATGCGTCGTATCCGGTGTTCGCGGAGGCGTTCGACGAGGTTTGCGCGGCCGTTGACGGGCACCTGGGGCGGTTGCTGAAGGATGTGGTGTTCGGCGAGTCCGAGCTGCTGGATCAGACCGGATTCGCGCAGCCTGCGTTGTTCGCCGTCGAGGTCGCACTGTTCCGCCTGGTCGAGTCGTGGGGCGTGCGGCCGGACTTCGTTGCCGGGCATTCGATTGGTGAGGTCGCGGCGGCGTTTGTGGCGGGTGTGTGGTCGCTGGAGGACGCTGCGGCGCTGGTGGTGGCGCGGGGTCGGTTGATGCAGGCGCTGCCCGAGGGCGGTGTGATGGTGGCTGTCGAGGCCACCGAGGACGAGGTCGCTCCGCTGCTGACGGATGGCGTGAGTATTGCGGCGATCAACGGGCCGAGGTCGCTGGTGTTGTCCGGGGTCGAGGACGCGGTGATGGCGGTCGCTGGAGGTTTTGAGGGCCGCCGGGTCAAGAAGCTGCGGGTGTCGCATGCTTTCCACTCGCCGTTGATGGACGGGATGCTGGATGATTTCCGCCAGGTCGTGGCCGGGCTGAGCTATGTCGCGCCGCGTCTGCCGGTGGTGTCGAACCTGACGGGTGAGCTGGCCGACCCTGCGCGGTTGTGTTCGCCGGAGTACTGGGTTGAGCACGTGCGGGGCACGGTTCGCTTCGCCGATGGGATCCAGGCTCTGCGGGGGCAGGGCGTGGCCACGTTCTTGGAGCTGGGTCCCGATGGTGTTCTGACCGCGATGACCGGCGAGGGTGGCATACCGTCCCTGCGCCGCGATGTGGCTGATGAGCGTAGGGCGCTGCTGACGGCCGTAGGACGGCTGCACACGCGCGGCGTGGCGGTGGACTGGGAGGCGGTGTTCGCGGGGACGGGTGCGCGCCGCGTCGATCTGCCGACGTACGCCTTCCAGCGGGAGCACTTCTGGCTGGCCGCGACCGCACTGGCGACGAGCGATGTTTCGATGGATCATCCGCTGCTCAGCACCGTGGTGGCCGTTCCGGACACCGGCGGTGTGCTGTGCACCGGTCGGTTGTCGTTGAGCGCACAGCCGTGGCTCGCCGATCACCTGGTGTCGGGTGTGCCCGTCGTACCCGGGGCCGCGCTGGTCGAGTTGGCGCTGCGCGCGGGTGACGAGATCGGCGCCGGGGCCCTGTCGGAGCTGGTGAGCGAAGCTCCGCTCGTGCTCCCGGAAACGGGCTCGGTACGGGTACAGGTCTCGGTGGGCGCTTCGGACGATGCGGGTGAGCGGCCGGTGAGTATCTACTCCCGGCCCGGCAAGGGCGATGCGCCCTGGACCCGTCACGCGACCGGGACACTGGCGACCGCCGAGGCGGCGCGCCCCTCCACGGACACGGGCGTATGGCCTCCAGCCGACGCGGAGCCCGCCCCGGTCGAAGGCCTCCCCGGGGAGGTGCGTCAGCTGTGGACTCGCGGCACCGATGTCTTCGCCGAGATCGGGCTCGGCGCGCGGCACACCGGCGCTGCCGGGCGTTTCGGCATCCACCCGGCGCTTCTGGAAGCTGCGGCACAGGCCGCCGGTCTGCCGGGTCGGGCTGCCGAATGGCGTGGTGTGACCCTGCACGCCACCGACGCGTCGGAGCTGCGGGTACGACTGTCGCCCACCGGCCCCGCGTCGATGGCGATGGACATCGCCGATGCGGGAGGAGCGCCGGTCGCGTCGGTGGCCTCGCTCGTACTGCGGGAGATCGCCGATGAGGAGCTGAAGACGACGGCCGGACGCGACGCGCTGTTCCGCGTCGAGTGGTCGCAGGTGGTGGCCCGGCCTGAGGGGGATGGCGTCGGCGCCAGCGGCATCGGAGATGTGACGTTCCTCGAAGCCACGTCCTCCCAGGACGGAGCCGAAGGTGTGCACGCGCTCGTCGCGCACGTGCTGTCCGGGTTGCAGGCATTCCTTGCTACCTCCGCCTCTCCCGCGAACCGTCTGGTGGTGGTGACGCGGGGCGCGGTCGGGGTGTCCGGCGACGCGGAGGTGAGCGACCCGGCGGGTGCCGCGGTGTGGGGTCTGGTGCGCTCGGCACAGGCGGAGAATCCGGACCGCATCGTGCTGATGGACGTGGACGTGGACGACGAGCAGCCCTCCGATGAGGTGCTTGCGGGGGTGCTGGCTTCAGGCGAGCCGCAGGTGGCGCTGCGGGCGGGGAACGTCTACGCACCGCGGCTGGCCAGGACCACCGCGACCTCCGCCCCGGTCGGTGCGGAGCGGGTGCTGAACCCCGAGGGCACGGTGCTGATCACTGGTGGCACCGGGACACTGGGCGGTGTGGTCGCCCGTCATGTGGTGTCCGTCCACGGGGTGCGCCATCTGGTGCTGGTCAGCCGCCGTGGACCGGCGTCGGCAGGCGCCGAAGAGCTGAAGACCGAGCTGGAAGGGCTCGGGGCGAGCGTCGCACTGGTCGCGTGCGATGTGGCGGATCGCGATTCCCTGCGGACGGTGCTGGAGGGCGTGCCCGAGGGCAGGCCCTTGACCGGTGTGGTGCACACCGCGGGTGTGCTCGACGACGGTGTGATCGCGAGCCTGACCCCGGACCGCCTGGGCGGGGTGTTCCGGCCGAAGGTCGATGCGGCATGGGTGTTGCACGAGCTGACCGCCGGACTCGACCTCGACGCGTTCGTCCTGTATTCGTCCGCGTCCGGCATGATCGGTGGCCCGGGGCAGGGCAACTACGCGGCGGCCAACGCCTACTTGGACGCCTTCGCGCGGTGGCGCCGGGCGCAGGGGCTGCCCGCGGTGTCCCTGGCCTGGGGCCAGTGGGCCGAGTCGAGTGCCATGACAGGGACGCTGGGCGCAGCGGATCTGGCCCGGTTGAGCCGTGCTGGTATCAAGCCCCTGGCCTCCGCAGAGGGCATGGCCCTGTTCGACGTCGGGCTGCTCGGCGAGGACGCGGTGCTGGCGCCCGTGAAGTTCGACTTCGCCTCCCTGGCGGAACAGGCGGGGGCGGACCGCCTGCCACCGATGCTGCGCGGTCTGGTGCGTCGGCCTCGTCGCACCGCGGGCGCGAGTGGCGGCGCCACGGCCGCGGTGGGCGCGTCCCTGGCCGACCGTCTGGCGTCAATGCCCGCGCCGGAGCAGCGGCGCGTCCTGGTGGAACTCGTACGCGGTGACGCGGCGACCGTCCTCGGCCGACCGGGCAGGGACGTCATCGCGCCGGACCGTGCCTTCAAGGACATCGGGTTCGACTCTCTCACCGGCGTGGAGCTGCGCAACCGGCTCGCGGCCGCTACCGGGCTGACCCTGCCCGCCTCAGCGGTGTTCGACCATCCGACCCCTGTCGCTCTCGCCGAGTATCTGTTGGGCCAGCTGGTCACTGCTGAGGTGTCCGTCCTGTCCGAACTCGACCGCATGGAAGCGGTGTTCGGCGCCGCGTCCCTGGACGACACGGTGAAAACGCAGGTGGCCAAGCGCCTCCAGGCCCTGGCCACCAGGTGGGCGTCGTCCGGCGGCGCCTTCGAGGCCGATGAGGAGTTCGACTTCGAATCCGCCTCCGACGACGAGCTGTTCGACTTCGCCGAGAGCGAGCTCGGCTCCTCGTGACCGCTGGCGCCACCGCCCGAACCTCCTGAGGAAGAGACTTTCCCATGACGAACGACGACAAGCTCCGCGGCTACCTCAAGCGTGCGCTCGCCGACCTTTCGCAGGCCCGTACGCGGCTGCGTGAGATCGAGTCCGAGAAGACGGACCCGATCGCGATCGTGGCCATGAGCTGCCGTCTGCCGGGCGGGGTCGCCTCGCCCGAGGACCTGTGGGAGCTGGTCGCCGGTGGTACCGATGGCATCGGCCCCTTCCCGTCCGACCGGGGCTGGGACATCGAGGGCGTCTTCGATCCGGACCCCGAGCGCTCCGGGAAGTCCTACGTCAGGGAAGGCGGCTTCATCGACGGTGCCGCGGACTTCGACGCGGCGTTCTTCGGGATCAGTCCGCGTGAGGCGTTGGCGATGGATCCGCAGCAGCGGCTGTTGCTGGAGACCTCGTGGGAGGTGTTCGAGCGGGCCGGTATCGACCCGGCCACGCTGCGCGGACGCAGTGTGGGCGTGTTCGCCGGGACGAAGCCGCAGGACTACATCCCCAGCCTTGAGGGCGGCGAGGAGGGCGCCGAAGGCTATGCGCTCACGGGCAGCGCGGGCTCCGTCGCCTCGGGGCGCGTGGCCTACAGCTTCGGTTTCGAAGGTCCGGCGGTCACCATCGACACGGCATGTTCCTCGGCGCTGGTGGCGATCCACCTGGCTGCGCAGGCGCTGCGCTCGGGCGAGTGTTCGCTGGCGCTGGCCGGTGCCGTCGCGGTCATGGCCACCCCGGGTGCCTTCGTCGCGTTCTCCCGGCAGCGGGGGCTGGCCCCGGATGGTCGGTGCAAGGCGTTCGCGGGGGGTGCGGATGGTACGGCGTGGGCCGAGGGTGTCGGGCTGCTGTTGCTGGAGCGGTTGTCGGACGCGCGGGCGAACGGGCACCAGGTGCTGGCGGTGGTGCGGGGCAGCGCGGTGAACCAGGACGGTGCCTCGAACGGTCTGACGGCGCCGAACGGCCCGGCGCAGCAGCGGGTGATCCGGCAGGCTCTCGCCAACGCCGGCCTCATCGGCACGGACGTCGACGCGGTGGAGGCGCATGGGACGGGTACGTCGCTGGGGGACCCGATCGAGGCGCAGGCGCTGATTGCCACGTACGGCCAAGGGCGCACCGCGGACCGCCCCCTGTGGCTGGGCTCGTTGAAGTCCAACATCGGCCACACCCAGGCGACGGCCGGAGTCGCCAGCGTCATCAAGATGGTGGAGGCGATGCGGCGGGGTGTGCTGCCGAAGACGCTGCATGTGGATGAGCCGTCGCCGCAGGTGGATTGGTCCGCGGGTGCGGTGGAGCTGTTGACGGAGGCGCGTGAGTGGCCGGAGGTGGATCGGCCGAGGCGTGCGGCGGTGTCGTCGTTCGGTATCAGCGGGACGAACGCGCATGTGGTGCTGGAGTCCGTTGAGGACGAGGTTGCTGAGCGTGTGGTGTCCGAAGGCGTGGTCCCGTTGGTGGTGTCGGCGAAGTCTGCGGACGCGCTGGAGGCACAGGTAGGGCGGCTGGCGTCGTATCTGGACTCCGACCGCGACGTAAGCCTTGCTGATCTGGGCTTTTCCTTGGCGGCGTCGCGGGCGCGTTTTGATCACCGTGCGGTGGTGGTGGCGGAGTCTGTCGAGGAGGCGCGGGGTGCGCTGGGGGCGGTGCGTGGTGAGGAGGTGGTTTCTGGCCGGTTGGGTGTGGTGTTCACGGGTCAGGGGTCGCAGCGGGTGGGGATGGGGCGTGGGTTGTATGCGTCGTATCCGGTGTTCGCGGAGGCGTTCGACGAGGTATGTGCGGCCGTTGATGGGCTGCTGGGGCGGTCGCTGAAGGATGTGGTGTTCGGCGAGTCCGAGCTGTTGGATCAGACCGGATTTGCGCAGCCTGCCTTGTTCGCCGTCGAGGTGGCGCTGTTCCGCCTGGTCGAGTCGTGGGGCGTGCGGCCGGACTTTGTCGCGGGGCATTCGATTGGTGAGGTCGCGGCGGCGTTTGTGGCGGGTGTGTGGTCGCTGGAGGATGCGGCGGCGTTGGTGGTGGCGCGGGGTCGGTTGATGCAGGCGCTGCCCGATGGTGGCGTGATGGTGGCTGTCGAGGCCACCGAGGACGAAGTCACTCCGCTGCTGACCGAGGGCGTGAGTATTGCCGCGATCAACGGCCCGGCATCGCTGGTGCTGTCCGGGGTCGAGGACGCGGTGATGGCGGTGGCCGGGCGTTTTGAGGGCCGCCGGGTGAAGAGGCTGCGGGTGTCGCATGCCTTCCACTCGCCATTGATGGACGGAATGCTGGATGACTTCCGCCAGGTCGTGGCGGGCCTGACGTATGCCG
>NZ_JBVIZF010000091.1:0-9649 GCF_055591805.1 Streptomyces sp. NPDC041200
TCCTGCGCCGCTCCGGCCTGCCGCCCGCACCACAACGCGCATCCCAGCAGACCTGGCGCACCTTCCTCCAAGCCCAGGCCCACACGCTGCTCGCCTGCGACTTCATGCACGTGGAGACCGTCTTCCTCAAGCGCCTCTATGTCTTCTTCGTCATGGAGATCGCCACCCGGCGCGTCCATGTCCTGGGCGTCACCGCACGCCCTACCGGCGCATGGGCCACCCAGCTCGCCCGCAATCTGCTCATGGACCTCGGCGACAGGGCTGGGTGCTTCCGGTTCCTCATCCGTGACCGGGACAGCAAGTTCACCGCCGCGTTCGACGCCGTCCTCGCCGGCAACGGCACAGCCGTCATCCCGACTCCGCCACAAAGCCCACGGTCCAACGCATTCGCCGAACGATGGATACGCACAGCCCGTACCGAGTGCACCGACCGACTCCTGATCACCAGCGAACGACACCTGCGCACCGTCCTCAACCAGTACGCCGAGCACTACAACGCGGGACGGGCCCACCGCAGCCTCGGCCTACGGGCACCCGACGACGACCCGAACGTCATCCCCATGCCCGCTGCCACGGTTAGGCGCCGCCAAGTACTTGGCGGACTGCTCAACGGGTACCACATCCTGCCACCCAGACTGCCTCACCATCCACAGGAAACGCCCAGCTCAGCAGCCTGGTCGGAATATTGACACCCTCAGGGGGAGTCGATCTCGCGAGACGAAGGTGTGGTCACGTTTTGCACGCGGGCCCGGACCGACGTGGCGAGGTGCCCGCGGTGCAGTTCGCTGTCGTGGCGCGTGCACGACCGGTACGAGCGGCGCCTGGCGGACGCGCCATCGGATCCACGCCGGTCGCGATCCGGCTGGTCGTACGCAGATCCAAGTGCCTCAGTCCCGACTGCCCGACGGTGACATTCGCCGAACAGCGCATGAAACTCGGTGTCCATTCCCGAGGTTGAGCCTCATTTCAAGCCGCCCCCTAACGCGCCACCAGGGGCAGGCCGGCTGCAGTGGCCGCCACCATACGCTTCAGTGTCGGGCGGAACGGCGGGAACGCCCCCGCAATCTCCGGCTCGCGCGCATACAGTTCACGCAGCGCCTCAGGCGGGCGGGTGATGGGAAACAGCTTCGCCACGAAAGCGCTGGCCGTCATCACCAGCGCGGCGCCGTCGGCGGGGGCCAGTTCGGGGCAGGCGACGGAGATGCGCTGGCCGATCGCCCAGTAGGTGTCGATGGCCCACCTTTTGAAGACCTTCAGTACCTCCACGGACACGTTGTGCTCGAGCATCGTCTCCGCATACGTGGTCAGATCGCAGTAGAGCGGCCGGTCCACGAAGGCGTCCGCGAGAACGCCCGCCGTCGCCTCGGTCCCGCTCACCTCCTGCAACCGGGCATTTACCTCGCTCGCCCACTCAGAGCCTGCGCTCATCATCAGGTGCAGGTAGATCTCCTCACGCGTACCGAAGTAGCGCAACACGTTGGACTTGGCGAGTCCGACCACAGTGGCGATGTCCTGCAGGCTGACCCTGGCCACGCCGGAGCGCTCGGCGAGCTCCCGAGCGGCGGTGAGGATGGCCTCACGGCGCTGGTCCTTCTGATCAGGGCGTCGAGCCCGCTGGAATGGCGCTGACATGAGCATTCATCCTAGTCCAGAGCTATCAGAACACCCATCTCTTGTTAAGGAACTGACGTTCTGTTACTGTCCCCGGCATCCGCCAGCCCCATCGCGCTCTGGGAGTGAAAGACCATCTCCGCCACCTCGACCAACCTCAGTCAGACCATTGACGACTTCGTTGCTGCCTTCAACGAGCCGAGTCCCGATCTCGGCAAGGTCATGTCCTTCTTCGCCGACGACGCCGTGTACCTGCCCGGCCACCTGCCGGAGCGGCGCGGCACAGCGGCGATCCGCAAAGAGTTCGAGCCGCACTTCGCCGGGCGGTACGGCGCCATGCACTTCGGGGTGTACGACAAGATCGTCGACGAGCCGAACCGCCGCGCCACGATCCGCTGGGCCTGCCGGCTCGACATGCGCGGAGAGTTTGGCCGCCGTGCGCCGCTGCCACTGCGCCTGTTCGCCCGTGCACGCTACGGCGGCCGCATGCAATGGCACGGCGTGGACGTGTTCCACTTCGACACCGCAGGACGCATCAGCGGCAAGTTCACCTACGCCATGTTCCGGCTGCCGCTGTGGGAGCGAGGCTGACACGGCTCCCCGCCGACCCGAACAACCCAAGACGACCCCACGCAACGATGCCCGTCACACCTCCCCTGTGCCGCTCGAAAAGTCATCGCTGCACGTCATGCCGCGTATCTGTAATCGTTGATGAGGCCGCCGAGGATCCGGGTGCGCTCGACTTTGGGGGTGTGGAGGTCATGCGCTGCGGCGGGTTGTTCGTGAGCGCCGGGTGGGAGCTGGTTGCGGGCTTGGTGAGGTCGGTGCTGGTTGTAGTGCCGCTCGTAAGCCGCGAGAACGTGGCGGGCATGGGCCTCGGTCATGATCAGGACATGGTCGAGGGCTTCGCGTCGGATGCTGCCGATGATGCGTTCGCAGTGTGCGTTCATGCGGGGAGCTTGTGGCGCACTTTTGAGGATCTCGATCTCCTCTGCTTGGAAGACGGCGTCGAACACCTCGCCGTACTTGCCATCGCGGTCGCGCAGCAGAAAGCGCAGGGACCCTGCCTGTATGCCCAGGTCGGCGGTGAGATTCCTCGCCTGTTGCACCGCCCAGTTCCATGTCGGGCGGGCGGTGACCCCGGTGATGCGCAGCCGCCGGGTGCCGTGCTCAAGGAACACCAGCGCATACAACCGCCTGCCGAGGGCGGTGTCGATGTGAAAGAAGTCTGCCGCGATGATGCCCTCGGCTTGCACGGTCAGGAACTCGCGCCAGGTGGGACCTCGGCGACGTGGCGCCGGATCGACGCCCGCGGCATGCAGGATCTCCCAGACCGTCGAGGCGGCGATCCGATCCCCGAGTCGGGTCAACTCACCATGGATCCACCGGTGTCCCCACCTCGGGTTCTCCCTGGCCAGCCGTAGGACGAGCTTCTTGATCTCTGTCCGGGTGGGTGGGCGTCCGGTGCGTCGGCGCGCGGTGTAGTCCCATTTCGCGGCGATGAACCTGCGGTGCCAGACCAGCAGAGTGCCCGGGGGTGACAGGGAACAGCTCGCGCCAGTGGCGTCGGGGTATCAGCGCGGACAGGGCGGCGAACCAGAACCGGTCGGCGCGCTCGTAGCGGACCGGTCCGGCCAGCTGGCGACGCAGGACCGCGTTCCCGTGCCGCAGCACCAAAAGTTCCGCGTCCTTCGCCGTCCCGCGACGCATGAGAACTGATGGTCAGCAGCCTCCGGGGCACGTTGTACAGCAAGGACACGATCACGGAGGACGTGATCCCAGCCGACGGACCGCATCCCGCTCACCTGCGGCGATGACTTTTCGAGCGGCACAGGCCCCCGCAGCCTCCCGCGACGGGAAGGCACGGTCTGGCTCTACCTCAACCGTGTCCGGCCGGCCCTGCTGGAATGGTCGGACCGCTATGACCACCTGCGGGAAGTGACCCGCGACGACGTCCGGACCTACATTAAGACACTGCACGGCCACCACCGGCGTGACCAACTCGTGGCCCTGCGCTCGCTGTTCTCCTGGGCCAAGCGGAATGGGCTGCTTTTCCGCAACCCGACCAGCCGGATCAAGGTCGGCCAGTACGAGTGCGGCGTGCTCCAGCCGCTGGTCCCCGCCCAGGTCGGCCGGTCCGTCGCGGCGGCCACCACCCCGGCAACACGACTCATCCTCGCCCTCGCCGCGGTGCACGCCGCCCGGGTCGCCCAGATCGGCATGCTCATGCTCGACGACGTCGACCTCGGCAACCGACGGCTGACCATCGCCGGACGCGTCCGCCCGCTCGACGACCTCACCCTGAAACTGCTGCTGGACTGGCTGGAGCACCGGCGAAACCGGTGGCCGAGCACCGCGAACCTCCATCTGCTGATCAACAACCAGACCGCCACCAAGACTAGCCGCGCCAGCAACCACTGGATCAGCTCCTCGATGCGCAGCCAGGACGCGACGCTGGAGCGGCTCCGCGTCGACCGGCAGCTCGAAGAGGCGCTGACCCACGGGCCCGATCCGCTTCACCTCGCCGAGGTGTTCGGGCTCGACGAGAAGACTGCGATGCGCTACGCGGACTCCGCACGGGCACTACTGGAACAGGCAGCCGAGCACTCGGCATCGCCCTCGGGAAGAGAACTTGGCCCGGATTGACGCGACTTGGAGTCGGCTTCAGCAGATCCTTGGGAGAGGCGCAGGCACTCATCCCAGGCTTCAAGAAAGCTCTCGTAGGTGTTGAGGCGTTCTTGGCGCATCCAGTGACCGTGCTCGACGGCACCTTGGTCCTGTACTTGCCGCCGGACGGCTTCGGCGTTCTTTTCCATGCCGAACTTAGCTGCCCGCCCGCGCGGAGCAACCTCACCGCTGCTTCATCAATGACGACAGACGGTGTCGGGTTTACGGCCGACGATGGACGTATGCGCGAAACCCCAGAAGAACTCAACAAGCTCCAGTCCCTCCTCGACTCCTCCCTCTCCGGCTCGACCGCACACCTCCGCTCGATCGTCGAGGGCCGCACCATCACGGCGGCGCAGCTCACCGGGGTCCTCACCGGCATGTGCACGCTCGCCCTCTCCACGGTGACCGCAAAGGGCGAACCGCGGATCAGCGGCGCCGACGGGCACTTCCTGCACGGCCGGTGGCACTTCGGCACGGCGCGCAACGCCGCCAAGGCCCGTCATCTCGCGGCCCGTCCGGCCGCCAGCGTCGCGCACATGCGCGGCGAGGACCTCGGCGTGTTCACCCACGGCACGGTGGAGGAGCTGAACCCCGAGGACGCCGAGAGCACGGCCGACTGGCAGGAACTCCTCGCCTACTTGAAGGACTTCTACGGCGACGACGACGGCTTCGACTGGAACCGCGAGGTCGTCTACTACCGGCTGAACCCGCACTGGATGACCGTCTACGCCCCCGACCTCGACAAGCTCACCGGCACGTGACGCCGGGCCCGTCGACGAGGGCCTGCACCTGCGCGTACGTGGGTGCGGGGCCGGTCGACGGCGCGCCGTCGCGTACCGCCAGCGCCGTGGCGACGGCCTCGCCCAGCGCCCGCCGGTACAGCAGCGACCCGAGGCTGCCCCGCCCCCAAGCTCTCAACTCCGCTTCGCTGCGTTCGAGCAGGGGGCCGCTCGGCGTCTTGCCGGTCCAGGGGACCAGGAACGGCAAGGTCGCGAGTTGGCCCCGAACCCACGGAAGCAACTCCGCAGAGCACGACGACGGACCCTTGAGTTCCCACCGAGAACCCTTCAGTTTGCGTGAACTTACGGGACTCGCCGGCCTTGGGGAACATCGGTACAGCCGTTAGCGCTAAGCACTTGATCATGGTCTGATCGCGCTCGGAGCGGGCCCGGAGTGTCCTGGTGGATCCACCCTTGGCCGCGTGGATGATGAGGCATGGAGTGCGATGAGAGCCGCGGGTGGGCTGAGACCGCCATCGCCGGGCTGCACATCCGTGGCGATGGTGTCGCTGGGATACGTCTTCTCAGCTGGGAGGGTGTCCTGCCGCTCTCGGTGGTCAGGGCGGTCGTGGTCGGGCCGCCGACCGGACGGCCCGGTCCCGTACCTGCGCAGGTTCGGGGTGTGACGTGGCGGTCAGGCCCGTCTGCGCCTGCATGGTCTGCCGGGACGTCGGCGGGTCCACGTCGGTGGTGCGCTGGTGGCGACGCTCCCAGAACCTTTCACCGGCGGCCTGGCTGGTCGGTGTGGGTTCGAAGAAGAGGAACCGGAAGTCGTCGAGGGTCAGCACTTCATGCCGGGTGGCGACATCATTCACGTCGGGGTGCCGGTCCGTATCGTCGCCGGCTCGGGGCTTGGTGCCGGCGAGAACGAGCCTGCGGACCAGTTCGCGGTGGCGGAGTGCGAGGGCCTGCGCGACATAGCCGCCGATGGAGAAGCCGAGGATGTCGACGCGGGTCAGGCCCAGCGCCTGGATGACGCCGCCGCGTCATCGGCCTGCGCTTCCACGGTGTCCGGGGTCTGGCCACTGGAGCTTGCGACGCCTGTGTTGTCGAACAGAATGACCGGACGGTTCGCGGCCAGTCCGTCCGTCACCGCAGGATCCCAGTGATCCATGCCGCCACGGAAATGCTGCACGAACACCAGCGGTGTGCCGGTCTCGGCGCCGAAGCGCCGGTAGGCGTACCGAATCCCGTTCGCCGTGACGAACCGCGTCGCCGTCACATGGGAGAGAGGCGGTGTGTGAGTCGGTCGGGTCGTCATCTTCGGCTCCTACTTCATCAGCCGCACGGGAGAACCCGCCTGGAACGCGGCGATGTCCTCGACGGAGTCCTGATAGAAAATCTCGTACAAGTCGCGGTTCACGTATCCGACGTGCCCCGTGAGCAGCGCGTTCGGCAGCGCCCGCAACGGGTGGTCCGCGGGTAGCGGCTCGGTGTCGTACACGTCGAGGGCGGCTGCTCGGATCGCGCCCTCACGCAGGACGTCGATCAGGGCGACCTCGTCGACGACCGGTCCGCGTGAGGTGTTGACCAGGACGGCCGAGGGCTTCATCGACCGGAGTTCCGCCGCGCCGACCAGCCCGCGTGTTCGCTTGCTGAGCTGTACGTGGATCGAGAGCACATCGCTTTCGGTGAAGAGTCGCTCCTTCGTCACCGCCCGCACGCCGTGCTCGGCGGCGGTTTCGGGGGTCAGGTTCCGACTCCATGCGATGGTGTCCATTCCGAAGGCCTGTCCGATCCGTGCCACTCCGGAGCCGACGCGACCGAGGCCCAGAATGCCGAGAGTCCTGCCGTGCAGCCCCTCGCCGACCGATACCTGCCAGCCGCCGGCGCGCATCGACTCCGCCTCGACGACCAGGTTTCTCGTGGCACCGAGGATCAGCGCCCAGGTGTGCTCGATGGTGGCGTGGGACTCATAGCGGGTCCCGCACACCGTGATGCCGAGTCTGTGGGCGGCCGTAAGGTCGATGGCGGCATTGGCCGGGCCGGTGCTGACCAGGAGCCGAAGGTCGGGCAGCCGCTCCAGGACCTCGGCCGGGAATCGCGTGCGCTCCCGCATGGCCACGAGCACGTCGAACCCGGCGAGGCTACGGACCACCTCGTCGGCATCGGCGAACGGCTCGGTGAAAACGACGACCTCGGCAACGAGCGACCCCCAGTCGGCCAGGCTCCTCGCGACGTTCTGATAGTCGTCGAGGATCGCGATCTTCATGCGGGTGGCCATGTCGGCAACCTCCGTATTTCGTCGAGGTGATGCGCCTGTCTTCGCGGGGTGGCGACCCGGCGTGGCTCAGGCGAGCAGGCCCAGGGCGCTGTACCAAAGGGGTCCCGGGTTGAGCCGGTCACCGTGGAGCTTCGACATCTCCTCGAAGAACTCCAGGGGCTCCGGCTTGCCGGCCAGGAGCCGGATCGCGTCGCGCAGGTACTGCCGGGTCTCGTCCAGGATCTTCGGGTCGTCGGGCAGGTCTGCCTTCTTGTGGCCGGCGACCACGTGGCGCGGATCGAGTGCGGCGAGCCGGTCGATGCCGTCCAACCACGCCTGAAGGCCGCCGTCACCGCCTTCGAACATCATCAGGTGCACGCCGTTGTAGACCACGTCCCCGGCGACGACGAGACCGATCGACGGCACGTGCAGGACGCTGGAGTCGTCGGTGTCGGTGTGACCGGTCTCGACGGCCCGGAGAACTCGGCCCTCCAGCCGGAATCCCTCGGTCGGCACGGGCACGGCGAGGACCGGGGTGTTCTCCGGGACCCGGGGAAGGTCTTCGCGAACCCCTTGTCCTTGCTCTCCAGTTGGCTGCGCATCTGCCGGATGGTGCCCTCGGTGGCGTACACCACGCTGTCGGCGTCGCCGAACCGTTCCAGCAGCGTCGCGGTGCCGAACCAGTGGTCGGGGTGGCCGTGGGTGACGTAGACGAACGCCAGACGCTTTCCTGAGCGCGCCAAGCCCTCGGCGACCTGCGCGATCTGGGTGTGAGTCAGCGGCGGGTCCACCAGGACCGCGTCGCGTTCTCCGGTGATCAGGGTGGATGAGATCGGCGAGGACACGATCCCGTCGCCGTTCGGCAGCTGAAGATCGATCTTCCGGGGAACGCTGTCAGAGACGAGGACTTCGTAGGACAGTTCGGGCATCTCGATACTTCTCTCGTGGCAGGGGCTGCCCCTCACCGACCTCGCGAATGAGCGGCGGTTTGCCTGGCGAGGGTGAGCACTATTGATCAGTGGATCTACATCCCACACGCTGGAAACCCGTGGCGCGCGTTGCTGGCGTGCACGCGGTGGTCTGGAGAGTTCCGGCAGGTCAGGCCAGGCGCCGGGTTGTCATCGTCCCCGGCGGAATGGCCCTGATGCCGCTTCGAACGCCCTGCTACGGCTCGGCTCGCGTCCGCGGGACCCGCGACGGTGCGAGTTCCTCCGGAGATCGTCATGACCGGGCCACCTTGAGCAGGGTCTTTCCGCCGCGGACGACCTGCTCGATCGCCGTATGGATGTCATCGAGGTCGAACACGGCGCCTGGCGGAACGAACAGGGCTCCGCTCGCGACCAGGGGCGCGGCCTCGCGGATGACGGGGAGCACCTTTGTCGCGTAGTCGAAATGGCCGGCGAAGAATCCGTGTACCGTCGCGCGCTTGCCGATCAGGGTCAGTGCGTCGACGGACATCGGCTGCCCGGTCGCCGAGGCGTAGCTGACGAGCGCACCGCCCTCGGACAGCAGGTCGAGCAGGCGGGCGGGAGCGTCGCCGCCCACCGAGTCGACGGCGAGCCCGACCCGGGCATCGCCGATCGCCTTGCGAACCTCTTCGACCGCCGTCGCGCCGTCGAGGCGGACGATGTCCGCGCCGGCCGCGGTCAGTTCGGCGAACACGGACTCGTCCCGGACGAAGTTGATCGTCCGGAATCCGCGGGCCTTTGCCAGGGCGATCAGGGAACGTCCGACGCCGGAGTTCGCGGCGTTCTGCACGATCCAGTCCCCGGGCCTCAGGTCGGCGTACTCGCTCAGGATCAGACCGGCCGTGGGCGGATTGCTGCCCAGCATCGAGAACTGCTCGACGCTGCCTTCCGGCAGTCGGAACAGCCCGTCGGCGGGCAGCAGCAGCCGCTCGCGCCAGGCACCGGCGAACAGCGGCAGAACCACCAGATCGCCCGCCGCGAGCGTGTCGACGCCGGGGCCCGCCTCGACAACCCGGCCGACACCCTCGTTGCCGAGGACCAGCGGGAGCGGTGGCCGCCCGAGCTCGCCCCTGACGACCTTGAGGTCGTGCAGGTTCAGCGGTGAGAACTCGACCGCGACCTTGACCTCGCCGGCGCCGGGAGCGTTCGGCTCCTGGAGATCGACGACGCGTACGACGTCCTCCGGCTTTCCGAACTGGGTGATCTGGATGGCACGCATAGGGACTCCCGGTGAGAGGCGGCGAGCTCTTCGACACAGTCAAACTACACATTTTGCTTATGTCCGCCGCGGCGTGTCCGTCGTTGGACGAGAAGGGGGGGAATGTCAGTGCCGCACGTACGGTGCGTCCGCCCTGGGGATCAGCTCCAGCGCCGATTGGGCCGTCTGCCGGAGCGTCGTGCCGTCGACACCCGCCTTG
>NZ_JBVIZF010000092.1:0-9581 GCF_055591805.1 Streptomyces sp. NPDC041200
CGCGCCTCAGCCACCGACCGCGGCCCCACAAACTCCCGCTCCCCCACCAACGCCACCCGGTCCGGAACCGGCAACGCCGCACGATCCACCTTCCCGTTAGCCGTCAACGGAATCGACTCCAACACCACGAACCCCGCCGGCACCATGTACTCGGGGAGCCGGGCGGCGCAGTGGGCCGCCAGGTCCCGCTCGGGCAGCGCGGTGCCGGAGCGGAGCACGGCGTACGCGGTCAGGCGCTGGTCACCTGAGGGAGTCGCGTCGGCGACCACCACCGCCTCACGCACTCCCGGGTGCTCGGCCAGTACCGCGCCGACCTCGCCCGGCTCGATCCGGTAGCCGCGGACCTTCACCTGGTCGTCGGCCCGGCCGAGGAACTGGAGCCGTCCGTCGGGGAGTCTCCGCGCGAGGTCGCCACTGCGGTAGAGCCGTCCGCCGGGCGGGCCGAAGGGGTCCGGTACGAACCGCTCCGCCGTCAGCGCGGGCCGGTGGAGATAGCCGCGCGCCAGTCCGGCGCCTCCGACGTAGATCTCTCCTCGCGCTCCGACCGGTACCGGCAGGCCGTCAGCGCCCAGCAGATGGATGGTGAGATCGTCCAGGGGCGTGCCGATGGGGTTGCCCGCCACCGGGCTCAGGTCCGCCTCCGTGATCCGGTGGCAGGTCGCGTGGACGGTGGTCTCGGTGATGCCGTACATGTTCACCAGGCGCGGACGCTCCAGACCCATCCGGCGGGTCCAGGGCGCGAGCGCGGGGACGTCCAGCCGCTCACCCGCGAAGATCACAGTGCGCAGGGGCAGCTGGTCGAGCCGCCCGTCGGACACTTCGGAGGCGGCGACCAGGCCGCGGAAGGCCGAGGGGGTCTGGCTGAGGACGGTGACCCGGTGCTCGGCGAGGAAGTCGATGAACTCCTCCGGCGAGCGGGTGGTCTCCCGCCCGGCCACCACCAGGCGTCCCCCGTGGAGCAGGGCGCCCCACATCTCGAACACGGAGACGTCGAAGGCGTAGGAGTGGGACATCGACCAGACGTCGGTCTCGTCGAAGGCCAGGGACCGGCGGGCGGCAGCCAGCAGGCGGCGGACATTGGAGTGGGTGAGGGCGACTCCCTTGGGCTGTCCGGTCGATCCCGACGTATAGATCACATAGATGAGGTTGTCCGGGCCGCTCACCGACCGCGGGTTCGTCGCGGGAAGCGTGTCGAGGGTGTCCCGTTCCTCGTCCAGGACCACCAGCCCGGCCGAGGTGTTCCGCGCCAGCCGCGGTGCGACGGCCGACTCGGTCACGACCACCCGGACCGCCGCCTCCCCCGCGACGCGAGCCAGCCGCTGGTCCGGAACGGAGGGGTCGAGCGGAACGTAGGCCCCGCCGGCCTTCATCACCCCCAGCAGGGCGGGAAGGATTTCGCTGTCGCGCTTCAGGCTGACGCCGACCAGGGTCTCGGGCCCTACGCCCATCGCGCGCAAGCGGTGCGCGATGCGGTTGGCGCGTGCGTTGAGGTCGGCGAACGTCAGTTCGATGCCAGAAGCGACCACGGCCACCGCGTCCGGGGTACGGGCGGCCTGCTCCTCGAAGATGTGGTGCACGCACCGGCCGCCGTCCGGGGCCTCGCCCGTGCCGGGCGGCGCCGCGGTGAGCGCGGCGCGCTCCTCGTCGCCGAGGAGCGCCAGACGGGACAGGGACACCCCGGGGACGGCCACCGCGTGGCCGAGGAGCCGGGAGTAGTACCGCACCAGGTGTTCGGCGGTGGCCCGGTCGAAGAGCGAGGTGGCGTACTCCAGCCGCGCGGTCAGCGCGCCGTCCGCCGCTTCTTCCACCATCAGCCCGAGGTCGTACCTGGCCTGCGGCGCCGGGGTTTCCACCGCTTCCATCCGCACACCGGGCAGCTGGTAGTCGGTGATCGGCTCGTCGCGCATCATGAACATCACCTGGAACAGCGGCGACCGCGACAGATCCCGGTCCGGATCCAGCTCCGCGACCAGCAGCGGGAACGGTATCTGGTGGTCAAAGGCGTCCAGCACGGTCTGCCGGGCACCGTCGAGCAGAGCGCCGAAGGACGGGTCGCCACTCCATCTGCCGCGCAGGACCAGGCTGTTGATCCCGTATCCGATGAGCCGCTGCAGCTCGGGCCGGGTGCGGTCCGACACCACCGTCCCGACCGGGATGTCCCGGCCACCGGTGTAGCGGCCGAGGAGGGCCTGGAAGGCGGCCAGGAGCACGACGAACGGGGTGGTGTCGTGCTCCCGTGCCAGTGTCCGGACGCCGTCGGCGACGTCCCCCGGCAGCGCCAGGACCACCGAGGCGCCGCCGGGATCGCGTACCGGCGGGCGCTGCCGGTCGGCCGGAAGGTCCAGGATGGGCAGGTCCGCCAGCTGGTTCTGCCAGTAGGCCACCTGCCGTCGCGTGGCGGAACCCCTGACGCGCTGCTGCTCCCAGGCCGCGTAGTCCGCGTACTGCACCGGCAACGGCGCCAGTTCCACCGGCTCGTCCTGTACGCAGGCGCGGTAGAGGGCCCCCATCTCGTCCGCGAACAACCGGGTCGACCAGGCATCGCAGGCGATGTGGTGGGCGACGAGGATCAGGACGTGGTCATCCGGGGCGCAGCGCAGGAGCCGTCCGCGGATGGGCCAGTCCCGCTCCAGGTTCATGGGCGCCGAGGCATCGCGCCTGAACTGCC
The DNA here is from genome assembly GCF_055591805.1 of Streptomyces sp. NPDC041200. Classification (NCBI taxonomy): domain Bacteria; kingdom Bacillati; phylum Actinomycetota; class Actinomycetes; order Kitasatosporales; family Streptomycetaceae; genus Streptomyces; species Streptomyces sp. NPDC041200. The sequence continues at coordinate 2,669 of NZ_JBVIZF010000092.1, forward strand.
GGACCACCTCCTCCTCTCGCGCCGGGGCCGAAAGCCCCGACAGGTCCTCCAGCGGAAGGTCCACGGGCCCGTCGGGATGGATCACCTGTACGGGGCGGTCGCCCTCCATTCGGTAGCGCGTCCTCAGGACCTCATGCCGGGAGAGCACCTGCGCCCAGGCGCGCAGCAGCGCGTCGACGCGCAGGGTGCCGCGCATGCGCAGCCCCATCGGCACCAGGTACTCGGGGCTGTCCGGCGCGAACTGGTTCAGGAACCACATCTGCTGCTGTCCGGAAGACAGCTCCAGCGGCCCGGACCGGTCCACGCGGTGGATTCCGGCGCCGTGGCCCTTCCGCGAGCCGGCCAGCCGGCGCTGAAGGATCCGCGCACGCACCTCGTCACGCTGCGACATGTTCTGATCTGTGTCGGCCATCTCATCCCCATCGCAGGCTAGGTTGTGGTCCCTGATGTGTCCTGTGCGGTGTCGTCCGGCCCGGGTCTCTCCGGAGGCAGGAGCGGGGCGTCATTGGCGCTCCTGATGGCGGGGCTCAGGGCCGCCAGGAGCGCGATGACGAGCATGGCCGCGCCCACTCCGAGGAGGGTGCCGCGCGGCCCGAAGGCATCGAGCAGAAAGCCCGCGGCCATCGCTCCGATGGAGTTGGCGCCCGAGGAGACGAGCATGGCGACACTGGTGACGCGGCCCTGCATTCCGTCCGGGGTGATCCGCACCTGATAGACACTCGCCGAGACGTTCATCGCGGCGCCGACGAAGGTGATGCCCGCCAGCAGCCCGCCGAGCGCGAAGAGATTGGCGGTGAGCGCCAGTTGCGGCGTCAGCAGGGCCCACAGGCTGAAAGCGCCGATCACGATGATGGTCGGTGTCAACCGCCTGTTCAGGACGGACGCGACGAGGGCTCCGCAGACTCCGCCGATCCCGGAGACCGTGCCGATCACACCGATGGCGGCCGGTGATCCGCCGTCCTCCTTGATCGTCACCACCACCGCCAGGTTGACCACCTGGAACAGCAGGTTGCTTCCGGCGACCAGGAAGACGGCCGTACGGAGCAGCCGCTGCCCCCTCAGCCAGGCGATCCCCTCGGCCAGCTCGGCGCGCAGCCGCTTTCTCGGGCCGGGTGGCACGCTCCGGAAGTCACTCTTGATGAGGAGCAGTCCCACCAGGGACAGCACGTGTCCGATGGCCGTCGCGAGGAAAGGCCCCCAGCGCAACCAGACGAAGAGAGAGCTTCCGGCGGGCTGGCCGATGAGTCCGGCGGCCTGGCCGCGGGCCTCGTTCTGCGACAGCGCGGCCGACAGGTGCCCCGGATGCACCACGTTGCGCACGGCGGCCCGCTCCGCGAGCCGGTAGACGATCGCCGCGCCGCTCTCGATGAACGCGACCGCCATCACATGGGCCAGCCACAACCGGCCGAAGGCGAGGGCCACGACGAGACTCACCATGGCCAGACAGCCGAGCACATCGCAGGCGATCATCACTCGGCGCCGGTCGTAGCGGTCCACGAGCAGACCGGCCGGCAACTGGACGACCAGCATGGGCAGCAGCGATGCGAAACCCACGAGTCCCGCGCCGACCGTCGAGCCGAAGTACCACACGGTCAGCAAGGGATACGTGACCGTGCTCATCCGGTAGCCGAGCATGGACAGCCCCGCGCCGGTCCACAACAGAAGGAAGTCGCGGTTCTTGCGCAGGGGTGCCGAGGGGCTCCTGTCGTTCTCCGAGGCGGATTCCTCGACCAGGGTCATGCAGACGGCCCGGAGGCGTCGACGGCGCTCGTCCGGCACCACTCCAGCACCGCCATGGCGCTGTGCATCTTGGTTTCCGCCTGTTCGAACGCGATGCTCGCCGGTCCGTCCAGGACCTCGGCGGTGACCTCCTCGCCCCGGTGGGCGGGTAAGTCGTGCATGAAGACCGCCTCGGGGCTGTCCTTCCAGAGTTCCCGGGTCACCCGGAAGGGGGCGAAGATCCGCTGCCAGTCGGCGTCCGGCTTGCTGGTGCCGGTGGTACGCCACCGAGTGGTGTAGATGACGTCGTAGCCGCCCCGCAGCCCGTCCATGTCGTGGCGCTCGTCCAGCGTCGCGGAACACCGGTCGGCGTGCCGGGCCGCGGATCGCGCGATGTCCTCCGCGAGTCCGTAGCCCGGCGGCGTCCTCAGGTCCAGCTCCGTGCCGGGGTACCGGGCCAGTGCGAGGGCCAGGGCCCCGGCCGTGTTGTTGCCCTCGCCGACGTAGAGCACCCGCAGCCCCTCGATGCTCCCGAACCGGCGCTGCAGGGTGGTCAGGTCGGTGAGGGCCTGGGTCGGATGCTCGGCAGCGCTCATGGCGTTCACCACGGACATGCGGTTGTCCGCCGCCCAGCCGCGCAGTTCCGCCGTGTCGCCGCCTGTCCTGGCCACGACCACGTCCAGCATCCCGGAGAAGACCCTGCCGGTGTCCCCGGCGGTCTCGCCCGTGTTGGTCTGCAGGTCGTGCGGACCGTAGGCGATGATCTGCGCCCCGAGCCGCAACGCGCCCGAGGAGAAGGCCGTCCGGGTGCGGGTGGACGTGATGCGGAAGTAGATGCCCACGACGTCGCCGGTCAGCGGGGCCGGGCGCGGGGCCTCGCCCGCCGCGTGGCGCACGCCAGCGTCGACCACCGCACGCACTTCCCCGTCCGTCAGATCGTCGAGCGAGATCAGGCTCCTGATGCGGCGTTCCATGCCTACTTCCTCCAGTCGACGGTACCGAGGGCACGCACCACACGTTCTCCGCCCGCTCCGTTGGTCAGCACGACCCAGCCGGTCCCGGAGTGAAGTCCGACCAGGCTCAGCCCCTGGTATCCCACGGGCTGCCCACCGTGGCCGAAGCGCTGTTCCCCGTCCGTACCGTCGACCACGGTCCCCAGACCGTACGAACTGTCCGCGTGCGGCGTCAGCATGTGCCGGGCGCCTTCCTGGGACAGCAGGGCCAGCGGTCTGCCGAACCAGGAACGCCGTACTTCCAGCGCCAGCTTGGCCATGTCGACGGCGGTGGTCCACAGCCCGGCCGCGGCCATGTCCGGGCGGATCAGCCAGCCGCCGTCCAGCGGGGCGCCGTCCTCGTCGTGGCCGAGGGCGACCCGCCGTCCGGAGGTGTCCGGGAAGGTCTGGTCGAAGCTGCTGTCTGCCATGCCCAGCGGCTCCAGCACCAGGGTGCGCATCAGCTCGGCGAACGGCTCACCGGTGGCATCGGACATCACCTGCTGCAGCACGGTGTAGTTCACGTTGGCCTTGCGGAACACCGTGCCCGGTGTGTGTTCCCGTCTCACCGGCGGATTGGCCGCCGGCTCACGCCCGTTCAGCATGTCGAGTGCGGAAGGCACCGAGGGGGGCCGGTAGCCCTTGCCCTGGTGTGAGGAGAGACCGGAGAAGTGGCCGAGCAGATGGCGCAGGGTGACCGGCCGGGCCGACGCCCCGCCCGGCACCCGCCACGTCGTGAGATAGCGGTTGACGTCCTCGTCGAGGCTGAGGACCCCGGAGTCCACCAGACGCAGCGCGCCGAAGGCGGTGACATGCTTGCTCATCGAACCCGCCTGGAACAGTGTCCGCGGGGTGACCAGGTCGGCTCCGCCGTCGGCCACGACCCCGAAGGCCTCGGCGGCCAGCAGTTCACCGCCGCCGACCATCGCCACGCTCACGCCCGGTACCCGGCCCTCCTTCATCGCGGCCGTCAGGTCGGGTATCGACGCGTCCGGCTGACTGGCCCCCGCCGCCGTCTTTGTCGCCACCTTCGTCGCGGCCTTCGTCGCGGCCTTCGTCGCGGCTTCCGCTTCCGCTGCGGCCTCCGCGTCGAGCGCGGCCGCCAGCGCGCCGAGGGTCTCGTGCTGGTACACCATGAACAGCGTGAGCGGCAGTCCCGCCTGGCGGGCCCGGGCGACCACTTGGATCACCAGGATCGAATGCCCGCCCAGGTCGAAGAAGCTGTCCTCGACCCCGGTCCGCTCCCTGCCGAGTACGTCGGACCAGATGTCCGCGAGCACCCGTTCCGTGGCCGTGTCCGGCGCCACGTACGCGCTCTCGGAGGGCGACGCCAGTTCCGGGGCGGGCAGCGCCCCACGGTCCACCTTGCCGTTGGCGTTGAGCGGTATGCCGTCCAGCCATACGAACGCGGAGGGCACCATGTAGGCAGGCAGATCGGCCGCGCAGTGCTCCCGCAACTCCGCGTCCGGAAGCCCGTCGTTCCCCTCCCCGGCAACGACGTACGCGACCAGCCGCACATCCCCGGGGGAGGGTTCGTCCGCCACGACGAAGGCCTCCCGGATCCGCGGGTGGGCCGCCAGCACCGCACGGATCTCCCCGGGCTCGATCCGGTAGCCACGGATCTTGACCTGGTCGTCGATCCGGCCGAGGAAGTCGACGGCTCCACCGGGCAGTGCCCGCACCCGGTCGCCGGTCCGGTACAGGCGGCCCCCCGACGGGTCGTACGGGTCCGGCACGAACCGCCCGGCCGTCAGCCCTGGGTTCCCCGCGTAGCCACGCGCGACCCCCGCCCCACCGACGTACAGCTCACCGGGTACGCCCGTGGGCACCGGCTCCATCCACTCGTCCAGCACATGCATCGTCATGTTCGGCAGCGGTCGCCCGATGGGCACCACGTCGGTCAGCAGCTCCCCGGCGACGGGGTGGATGGAGGTGCCGACCGATGCCTCCGTCGGCCCGTACTCATTGATCACGTCCACGGACGGAGCCAGCTCCCGCCACGCGTCGACCACGCGCCGGGTGAGCGGCTCACCGGCCACCACCAGCACCTTGGCCAGCGTGCTCGCCTGCGCCGCCGACAGCTGACCGGTCAGTATCTCCAGATGCGCCGGAGTCAGCTTGATGAAGCTGAACGGACCGGCGGCCGACAGCAGACTGCCCAGCTCGCCCAAGTCCAGCGCGGCGGGAAGCAGACGCACCGGCTGACCGACGAGCAACGGCGCCCACAGGTTCGGCACGACGAGGTCGAACGCCACCGACGAGAACACCGGCGCGCCTCCCGTGCCCCGGGACGCCAGCTCGTCCGCCGCCCAGCGCACATGGTTCACCAGGCCACTGTGCGGTACCTGCACGCCCTTGGGCCGTCCGGTCGATCCGGAGGTGTAGATGACGTACGCCAGGTTGCGGGGGTCCGCCGCGCGGGGCAGCGGAGCGGACGCGGGCCTGCCGGTGAGGGCGTCCCTCTCGCGGTCCAGGACCACGAGTCCGCCGCCGAAGAAGCCCTGGAGCCGGTCCACGTAGCCGGAGCCGGCCAGCACGGTTTCCGCGCCGGAGTCCGCGAGCATGTACGCCACCCGCGCGTCCGGATACGAGGAATCGATCGGGAGGTACGCCGCGCCCGCCTTCCAGATCGCGAGCAGGGACACGATCAGGTCGGTGTCCCGGTCCAGCAGCACACCGACGACGGATTCCTCTCCCGCGCCGAGGTGGCGCAGGTGGTGCGCCAGCCTATTGGCCTGCGCGTCCAGCTCCGCGTACGACATCCGCCCACTGGCGCCGCTCACCGCCGTCGCGTCAGGTGTCCGTGCCACCTGCTCTTCGAACAGCTCGTACACGGTCGAGGCGGGCGCCTGGTGTCCGGATCGCGCGGGGCCGGGCACGCTCCCGGCCATGAGCCGCCGGTGTTCCTCGCGCGGCAGCCGGGCCCGGGTCGCGTCACCGTCACGGTCCGCGGCCATCGCCTCCAGTACGGCGCGGAAGACCTCGGCCATGCGGGCGGCGTTGGTCCTGCTCACCGCGTGGGTGTTGGTCCGCAGGCTCAGATGGCCGGGACCCGTGGCGACGGAGAAGGGGAACTCGTTGGTGCTGTACCCGTAGCTCTCCGCCGGGTCGATCGAACCGCTCTTGTCGATCGGTTCGAAGTCCTGGTAGCTGAAGTACACGTCGAGCAGCCGCTGTCCGTCCGCCAGGTCGCGCTGGATGGCCTGCATGGGGTAGTGCCGGTGCGGCCATGCCTCGACCTCGCGGTCGAAGACCTGACGTACCAGCTCCCGCCAGGTGCGGGCCGAGCGGTCGAAGGGGAACGGCAGGGTGTTCAGATGCATTCCGTGCACCCGCTCCGCGCCGACGGCCTCCAGCCGGACATGGGTCGTCAGGCCGACGTAGAAGGCGGGGCTGTCGCTGAACATGCTCATCGACTTGACGAACGCGGCCAGCAGGACGCTCTTGATCGGCACCGCGGCCGCTGTCGCGAGCGCCCGCAGGTCCGCTTCGAGATCGGCGAAGTGGACGCGGAGGCTGTAGGTCTCGTACGGCACGTCCGGTCCGCTGCCCCATCCGGCGGGAAGCTCGAACCTCTCGCGCGGGCCCACGACGCCGTTCCAGAACGCCCTGGCGTCCGCCGAGTCCAGAGCGTTCAGCTCCGCGGCGAGCACATCGGCGAACCGGACCTGCGGCGCCTCGGACGGCTCCGGGGTACCGCCGTCGCGATAGGTCTCGTACATGTCCAGCAGTTCGCCGAGCAGTGCGTGAAAGCTCCAGCCCTCCAGGATGACGTGGGACTGGGCGATGGTGAATTGCGCGCTGCCGTCGGCACACCGGTGCACGGTGATCCGCATCATCGGCGCGCTGTCGTGAGCGCACAGGCTTTCGCTTTCGGCCTGAACGAAGTCACGGAGGAACTGGGACTGTTGGTCCTCACTCATCGGATCGAGCTGCGACACCTGGACGGGAAGCCGCACTTCGGCGTGGACCAGCTGCATGGGCACCGAGTACGTCTCGAGGTCCACCGACGTACGAAGCGCTTCGTGCCGGGCGACCAGTGTGTCGACCGCGCGCTGGAGCGCTTCGGTGGAGAAGGGGCGGCTGTCCCGGACTCTGACGGAGTTCACCAGGTGGTACTTGTGAGGACCGTCGCTGGAGAGCATTTCCACCAGCATGCCGGTCTGGTTCTGGGTGAGCGGGTAGGCGTCGGTGACACCCTC
>NZ_JBVIZF010000093.1:0-8356 GCF_055591805.1 Streptomyces sp. NPDC041200
CGCCCAGTGCAGCGCGACCAGCGACGACGAACACGCCGTGTCCACCGTCACCGCCGGGCCCTCAAGACCCAGCGCGTAGGACACCCGGCCCGACATCACACTGGCCGCGTTGCCCGTGCCCAGGAACCCGTCGCCGCCGTCCTGCGAGTGGAGGACGAGGGACATGTAGTCCTGGCCGTTCGTACCGGCGAACACACCGACCTGCTGGCCACGCAGCGTCGTCGGGTCGATCCCGGCCCGCTCGAACGCCTCCCACGACGTCTCCAGCAGCAGCCGCTGCTGCGGGTCCATCGCCACCGCCTCACGCGGCGAGATGCCGAAGAACGCCGCGTCGAAGTCCCCGGCGTCCGCCAGGAATCCGCCTTCGCGGACGTAGGTGGTGTACTCCGCGCCGGGCTCCGGGTCGTACAGCGACTCGACGTCCCAGCCACGGTCGCCCGGGAAGCCGGAGACGGCGTCCTGCCCGGAGGACAGCAGCCGCCACAGCTCCTCGGGCGAGTCCACCCCGCCCGGGAAGCGGCAGCTCATGCCCACGATCGCGATCGGATCGTCATCGACCACCACACCCACGGACGGGGTGGCGGTGTCGACCGCGCGCTCGTCGCCCAGGAACTCCGTACGGAGGTGGCCGGCGAGCGCCGAGGCCGTCGGGTAGTCGTAGACCAGGGTCGGCGGCAGCCGCAGCCCGGTCACGGTGTTCAGCCGGTTGCGCAGCTCGACGGCGGTCAGCGAGTCGAAGCCCAGCTCGCTGAACGCCCGGCTCGCCTCCACCGCCTCCGCGTCGGCGTGGCCCAGTACGTCCGCCACGGCGGAGCGCACCAGGTCCAGCAGCACGCTTCCGCGCTCCGCCGCCGGAACGCCCGCGAGCCGCTGCGCGAGCGAGGACTCGCCACCACCGGCGGTACCGGCCGTCTGCCCTGCCCCGGCCTCCAGCGCCGCACGCGCCTCGGGCAGATCCCGCAGCAGCGGGCTCGGCCGGGACGCGGCGAAGCCGGGGGCCAGCAGCGCCCAGTCGATGTCCGCGACCGTCACCGCGGTCTCGTCCAGGTCCAGGGCGCGCTGCAGCGCGGCGATGGCCAGGTCCGCCGCCATCGGCGGCACACCGGCGCGGCGCATGCGCTGCTCCAGCGCGTCGTCCGCCGCCATGCCGCCCTCGGCCCACGGACCCCAGGCGATGGACGTGGCGGGCAGCCCCTCGGCCCGTCGGCGCTCGGCGAGCGCGTCCAGGAAGGCGTTCGCGGCGGCGTAGTTGGCCTGGCCCGCCGCGCCCAGGGAACCGGCGAACGAGGAGAAGAGAACGAAGGCCGTGAGGTCCAGGTCCCGCGTCAGCTCGTGCAGGTTGGCGGCGGCGTCGGCCTTCGCCCGCAGCACGGTGGCGAAGCGCTCGGGAGTCAGGGACTCCAGTACGCCGTCGTCCAGCACCCCGGCCGCGTGGATGACAGCCGTCAGCGGCAGTTCATCCGGAAGCCCGGCCACCAGTGCGGCCAGCGCGTCACGGTCGGCGGCGTCGCAGGCCGCGACCGTGACCCGGGCGCCCGAGGCGGCGAGTTCGTCCCGCAGCTCGGCCGCGCCGGGGGCGTCGAGGCCACGGCGGCTGGTCAGCACCACATGTGCGGCGCCCTGCGCCACCAGCCAGCGGGCCACCTGCCCGCCCAACGCGCCGGTACCGCCTGTGACCAGCACCGACCCCGCGCCCGGCTGCCAGGTACGGCCGCGCGAGGCGGCGGTGGCGCGGGCCAGACGACGGCCGAAGACACCGGAAGCGCGCACCGCCACCTGGTCCTCGCCCTCGGCACCGGCCAGCACCCCGGCCAGGCGGGACAGCGCCCGGTCGTCCACCGTCTCCGGCAGATCGACCAGACCGCCCCACCGCTCGGCCAGTTCCAGGGCGGCAACCCGGCCCAGGCCCCAGACCCGTGCCTGCCACGGGTCCACCGGACCGTCGGACCGGCCGGTGGAGACCGCGCCACGCGTGGCCACCCACAGCGGCGCGGCCACGCCCAGGTCGACCAGCGCTTGCGTCAACGCGGCCGTACGGAGCAGCCCTTCGGCACCCGTGGCGACGGACGGCAGCGCGAACACACCCGCCACCGGGCCCGCCGTGACCACCTCGCGCAGCCCCTCGGCCATGCCCGCACGGTCCTCGGCGGCCAGCTCGATCCGCTGGGCCTCGGCGCCACGCGCGGAGAGCGTCCGTACGACCCCCTCGGCCCAGACATCACCGTTCACACCCGCCGGAACGACCACCAGCCACCGGCCGCTCAGCGTCCCCGCGCCACGGGTCGGCGTCACCGGCTTCCACGACACCTGGTAGCGCCAGGCGTCCACGGTGGACCGCTCGCCCTGGCGGCGCCGCCACGAGGACAGCATCGGCAGGACGGCGCCCAGCGAGGAGAGCGCCTCGTCGTCCTCGGACTGGAGCGTCCCGGCGAGCGCGGTCAGATCCTCGCGCTCCACGGCCTCCCAGAAGCGCGCGTCCACGGAATCCATCGCCGCTGCCGCCTCGCGGACCTCCTCCGGGTCCTCCACCCAGAAGCGCTGCCGCTGGAAGGCGTACGTCGGCAGGTCGACCCGCGCGGCGCCCGTACGGGCGAAGAAGGCCCGCCAGTCCAGGGCGACACCCCGGGTGTGCAGGGCGGCCAGCGCACCGGTCAGCGACTCGGGCTCGGCACGGCCCTTACGCAGCGCGGTCACAAACGCCGCATCGGCCACGGTGACGCATTCCTGCGCCATGGCGGTGAGCACACCGTCCGGGCCCAGTTCGACGTACGTGGTCACACCCTGAGCCTCCAGAGCACGCACACCATCGAGGAAGCGCACGGCCTCGCGGACGTGACGCACCCAGAAGTCCGGGCTGGTGATCTCCTCGGCGGACACCACGGAACCGGTCAGGTTCGACACGATCGGGATGCGCGGGGCCTCGTACGACAGCCCCTGCGCGACCTCGCGGAACGCGTCCAGCATCCCGTCCATGCGCGGCGAGTGGAAGGCGTGGCTCACCGTCAGCCGCTTGGTCTTACGACCCCGCTCCTCGAACGACGCCGCGACCTCCGCCACAGCGTCCTCGTCACCCGCGATGACCACGGACGACGGGCCGTTGAGGGCGGCAATGCTCACCCGCTCACCGAGCAGCGGCAGCACCTCATCTTCCGACGCCTGGACGGCGATCATCGCGCCACCGGCCGGAAGCTCCTGCATCAGACGGCCACGCGCCGCCACCAACTTCGCAGCATCCGCGAGCGACAGCACGCCCGCCACATGCGCGGCAGCCAGCTCACCGATCGAATGCCCCGACAGGAAGTCGGGCCGCACACCCCACGCCTCGACCAGCCGGAACAGCGCCACCTCCACCGCGAACAACGCGGGCTGGGTGAAACCGGTCCGGTCCAGCGCCTCGGCGTCATCCCCGAAGAGCACGTCCCGCAGCGGCCGTGCAAGATGCGCGTCCAGCGCGTCGCACACGGCGTCCAGCGCCTCCGCGAACACTGGGTACGCGTCGTACAGCTCACGCCCCATCCCCAGCCGCTGGCTGCCCTGGCCCGTGAACAGGAACGCCACCTTGCCGTCGGACACCAGGCCTTCGATCAGGCCGGGGGCCGACTCGCCGCGCGCCAGGGCGGCAAGCGCGGCACGGTCCTCGCCGACGACCACCGCGCGCCGCTCCAGCGCCGCCCGGCCGGTCGCCAGCGCGTAGCCGACGTCCGTGGCGTCCAGGTCGGGGTGGGTACCGAGGTGCGCCAGGAGCCGTTCGGCCTGACCGCGCAGCGCGGCCTCGGACTTGCCCGAGAGCACCCACGGCACCGTCGGCAGCGCCACATCAGAAGCCGGGGCAGAGTCCAGGGCCGGGGGCTGCTCCAGGATGGTGTGCGCGTTCGTGCCGCTCACGCCGAACGACGACACGGCCGCCCGGCGCGGTCGGCCGAGTTCCGGCCACGGCCGGGCGTCGGCCAGCAGCTCGACGTCGCCCGACGCCCAGTCCACGTGCGGGGTGGGCTCGTCCAGGTGCAGCGTCCGCGGCAGCACACCGTGGCGCATCGCCATGATCATCTTGATGACGCCCGCGACACCGGCCGCCGCCTGCGCGTGGCCGATGTTCGACTTGAGGGAGCCCAGCCACAGCGGCTGCCCCTCCGGCCGCTCACGGCCGTACGTGGCCAGCAGCGCCTGCGCCTCGATCGGGTCACCCAGCTTCGTCCCCGTACCGTGCGCCTCGACCACGTCGACGTCGGCGGTGGTGAGCCGGGCGCTGGTGAGCGCTTCGCGGATGACGCGCTGCTGGGACGGGCCGTTCGGCGCCGTCAGGCCGTTCGACGCGCCGTCCTGGTTGATCGCGCTGCCGCGTACGACCGCCAGCACTTGGTGGCCGTTGCGGCGCGCGTCCGACAGCCGCTCCACCAGCAGCATGCCCGCGCCCTCGGCCCAGCCCGTACCGTCCGCCGAGGCCGCGAAGGACTTGCAGCGGCCGCTGGTCGACAGACCGCCCTGGCGGCTGAAGTCGATGAACGTCTCCGGGGTGGCCATGACGGTGACACCACCGGCCAGGGCGAGCGAGCACTCGCCGTTGCGCAGCGCCTGCGCTGCCAGATGCAGCGCCACCAGCGACGAAGAGCAGGCGGTGTCGATCGTGACCGCCGGGCCCTCGAGGCCGAAGGTGTAGGCGACCCGGCCGGAGGCGACACTGCCCGCGGAGCCGGTGCCCAGATAGCCTTCGAGCCCCTCGGGGACCGCGTTCAGGCGGGACAGATAGTCGTGGTACATGACGCCCGCGAACACACCGGTCCGGCTGCCGCGCGCCGCCGCCGGGTCGATCCCGGCCCGCTCGAACGCCTCCCACGACGTCTCCAGCAGCAGCCGCTGCTGCGGATCCATGGCAAGGGCCTCACGCGGCGAGATCCCGAAGAAGTCCGGGTCGAACTCGGCCGCGTCGTGGAGGAAGCCTCCCTGGCCCGTGGTGCTGGTGCCCGCCTTGCCCGGATCGTCGCTCCGCAGCCCGTCCAGGTCCCAGCCACGGTCGGCCGGGAAGTCGGAGATGGCGTCCACGGACCCCATGACGAGCTGCCACAGCTCCTCGGGCGTGGTGACCCCGCCCGGGTAGCGGCAGCTCATCCCGACGATGGCGATCGCGTCGTCGTCGGCGGCGGCCACGGTCGGCACAGGGCCTGCCACGCCCTCGTCCGCCTGATCGCCCACCAGCTCGGTCCGCAGATGGCGGGCGAGGACCGTCGGGTCCGGGTAGTCGAAGACCAGGGTGGCGGGCAGCCGCAGTCCGGTCACCGCGTTGAGGTGATTCCGCAGTTCGACCGCGGTCAGCGAGTCGAAGCCCAAGTCCTTGAACGCCCGCGCCGCTCCGATGGTCTCCGCGCCCGCGTACCCGAGCGCCGTCGCGACCTGCCCACGGACCAGGTCCAGCAGCAACCGCTCCTGTTCCTGCTCCGACAGCCCCGCGAGCCGCCGCGTCAGGTCCGACTCGACCGCCCCGGCGACGGCCTTCACCGCACGCCGCGCCGGTACCCGCACCAGACCGCGCAACAGCGGCGAGATGGCACCCGCCGCGGCCTGCGTACGCAGCCCCGGGAGATCCACGCGCATCGGCACCAGGGACGCTTCGCCCACGGACAGCGCGGTGTCGAACAGCGCCAGGCCCTCCGCCACCGGCAGCGGGGGAAGTCCGGCCCGCCGCATCCGGGCGATGTCGGCCTCGTCGAGCGTGTCGCCCATGCCGCCACCGGCCCACAGGCCCCACGCCAGGGCGGTGCCGGGCAGGCCACGCGCCGCACGGTGCTGCGCCAGCGCGTCCAGGAAGGCGTTGGCGGCGGCGTAGTTGCCCTGCCCCGGGCTGCCGAACACCGCGGCCACCGACGAGAACAGCACGAACGCCGTCAGGTCCAGGTCCTGCGTCAGCTCATGCAGATTCCAGGCCGCGTCCACCTTCGGCCGCAGGACCCCCGCCAACCGCTCCGGCGTCAGGGATCCGATCACACCGTCGTCCAGCACACCGGCGGTGTGGACGACGCCGGTCAGCGGATGCCCGGCCGGAACCTCCGCCAGCACCGCGGCCAGCGCGTCCCGGTCCGCCACGTCACACGCCGCCCAGCGCACCTCCGCACCCGCGTCGGCCAGCTCGGCGGTCAGCTCGGCGGCGCCGGGCGCGGCCTCGCCACGACGGCTCACCAGCAGCAGATGCCGTACCCCGTGCTCGGCCACCAGACGCCGGGCGAACAGGCCGCCCAGCGAGCCACCGGCACCCGTGACCAGCACCGTGCCGTCCGGATTCCACTCCGGGGCGTGGCTGTCGGCCCCGGAGGTGGCGCGGGCGAGCCGGGGAATCTTGAGGGCACCCTGCCGTACGGCGATGTCGGGCTCGCCGCTCTCCAGCGCCGCGGGCAGCGCGGCGAGCCCCTCCTCACGCCCGTCGATGTCGATGAGGACCATGCGGTCCGGGTTCTCGGACTGCGCCGAACGCAGCAAGCCCCGCACCGTGGCGCCCGCCAGGTCCGCCACCGGCTCACCGGCCTCGGTGGCCAGCGCCCCCGACGTCAGCACCGCCAGCCGCGCGTCCGCGAGCCGCTCGTCGCCCAGCCATGCCCGCACCAGCGCCAGCGCCTCGGCGGCGGCCCGGTGCGCGGATCCGGCCACGTCCGTGCCACCCCCTGCGGACGGTGTGGACGGTGCCACCAGCACGACCCGTGGCACGGCCGCGCCGGACTCGATCGCCGCGGTCAGCTCCGCGAGGTCGGCGTACGCCGCGACGTCGGTGCTCACGCCCGCCACGTCACGCGCGAGGTCGGCGGAGCCCAGCACCGCCCATCGGCCGCCGCCCTCCGTACCGGCCACGCCCGCGAGTTCGGTCCACTCCAGGCGGAACAGCGACTCGTGATGCTCCGTACGCGCACTCCGCAGCTGCTCGGCCGACACCGGACGCAGCCTCAACTCCTCGACCGCGGCAACCGGCACCCCAGCCGTATCCGCGATCTCCAGCCGCACCCCGTCGCCGCCCGCGGGCGCCAACCGCACCCGCAGCGCCGACGCGCCGCTCGCGTACAGCGACACCCCGCTCCACGCGAACGGCAGCCGCCCCTCACCGTCGGTGTTGCCCAGCCCCGCAAGCCCCACGGCGTGCAGAGCCGAATCCAGCAACGCCGGATGCAGACCGAACCGGCCCGCCTCCTCCGCCGCGTCCTCGGGCAGCGTGACCTCGGCGAAGATCTCACCATCGCGCTGCCACGCCCTGCGCAGCCCCTGGAACACCGGCCCATACGCGAAACCGATGTCCAGCAGGCCTTCGTAGCGGCCGTCGAGGTCGATCTCGGTGGCATGCGCAGGAGGCCACACGCTCAACTCGAAGGACGCCTCCGGCCGACCACCGGGCGACAGCACACCACTGGCATGCCGCGTCCACGGCTCCTCGACCGGCAGACCCTCCTGGCGGGAGTGCAGCGACACCGACCGCCGCCCCGCGTCGTCGGCGGCGCCGACGGCGAGCCGCACCTGCACACCGCCCTGTTCGGGCAGGGCCAACGGCACTTCAAGCGTCAGCTCTTCCAGATGGTCACACCCGACCTGGTCGCCCGCCCGGACCGCCAGCTCCACCAGCGCCGTGCCCGGCAGCAGAACCGTGTCCAAGATGGTGTGCTCGGCCAGCCACGGATGCGTGGACAGCGCCAGACGGCCGGTGAACAGCGTCCCGTCCGAGTCCGGCAGCTCAGCGGTGGCCGCCAGCAGCGGATGCCCCGCCTCGCCCAGGCCCACAGCGGCCACATCGCCGAAGAACAGCGACGACACCTTGGGCCAGAACCGCTGCCGCTGGAAGGCGTACGTCGGCAGCTCGATCCGCGTAGCGCCCCTACCGGCGTAGAACGCGGTCCAGTCCACCGTCACGCCCCGGACATGGGCCCGCGCGAGGGCGTGCGTCAGCGCCTCGGCCTCAGGGCGGTCCTTCCGGCAGACGGACGCGAAGGCAACGTCATCGCCGGTCACGCACTCCTGCGCCATGGCGGTGAGCACACCGTCCGGACCCAGCTCGATGTACGTCGTGACGCCCTGTGCTTCGAGCGTCCGGACGCCATCGAGGAAGCGCACGGCCTCGCGGACGTGCCGGACCCAGAAGTCCGGGCTGGTGATCTCCTCGGCGGAGACGACATCCCCGGTGAGGTTGGAGACGACCGGGATACGCGGAGCCTCGTACGACAGCCCCTCGGCCACCTCGCGGAACGCGTCCAGCATCCCGTCCATACGCGGCGAGTGGAACGCGTGGCTGACCGTGAGCCGCTTGGTCTTACGACCCCGCTCCTCAAAGCCCGCCGCGACCTCCACCACAGCGTCCTCGTCACCCGCGATGACCACGGACGCGGGCCCG
>NZ_JBVIZF010000094.1:0-8205 GCF_055591805.1 Streptomyces sp. NPDC041200
CTCCGACGCAACCACGGCAACCACACCCAACTCCTCACCACCCTCACCACCGCACACACCCACGGCCTCACCACCAACCAACCCACCACCAACCACCCACACCCCCACACCCCCCTCCCCACCTACCCCTTCCAACACCACCACTACTGGCTCAACCCCACCACCACACCCACCACCCACCACAACAAAACCAACCACCCCCTCATCACCCACACCATCGAACTCCCCGCAACCCAAGAACTCGCACTCACCGGACACATCTCCACCACCACCCACCCCTGGCTCACCCACCACGCCGTACTCAACACCCCCCTCCTCCCCGGCACCGCACTGGTCGACATCGCCCTGTATGCGGGAGCGCAGGTCGGCTGCACGCGGCTCGATGACCTGACGCTGGACAGCCCCATGGTGCTGTCGGCGCAGGGCGCCGCGGAGCTACGGGTCCAGGTCAATAGCCCCGACGAGGACGGGCGGCGTGCGTTCACCGTCCACTTCCTGCCCGCCGGGGAACAGAGCACCGAGTGGATCCGCATCGCGACCGGTCTGCTCGCGCCGGCGGCCTCGGTGACGTTGGCCGAGGAGGCGTGGCCACCGCCCGCGGCCGACCCGGTTTCGCTGGACGGTCTGTACGAGCGGCTCGCCGCGAGCGGCTACGACTACGGGCCCGTCTTCCAGGGGCTGCGGGCCGCGTGGCGCGACGGCGACGTCCTCTACGCCGAGGCGCAGCTGCCCCAGGACGCGGACCCCGCCGGATTCGCCGTCCACCCCGCGCTGCTCGACGCGGCGCTGCACGTGCGGCTCGCCGTCGGTACGGCCGTGCCGGGGGACGGCCTTCAGCTGCCGTTCTCGTGGTCCGGAGTCACGGTGCACGGCACCGGCGCCCGCACTCTGCGCGTTCGGATGTCCCTGGTGGACGAGTCGTCGATCAGCCTGGCGGGCATGGACGCGGAGAACCGTCCGGTCGTCACGGTCGAAGCCCTCGCCACCCGGCCGGTCGATCCGGCCCGTCTGGCGGCCGACCGTGCGCCGCTGCTGAGCCTCCGCTGGACCGGGCTCCCCCTCGTCGAGACCGGCCGGGCTCCCGTCACCACGGCCCTGCTCGGCGAGGACCTGTTCGCCACCGGGCTGGCCCCCGGGGGCGGCGGTTTCGCCGAACTGGCCGAACTGGCGGAGGGCTCGTCCGTACCGGACGCCGTGGTGGCCTGCTTCGCGGCGGACGGCGACGCCGATCCCGTCGCAGAGATCCACCGGCTGACCAGAAGCGCGCTGGAGCTTGTGCAGCGCTGGCTGGCCGAGGAGGCCATGGGCGACTCCCGCCTGGTGGTGCTCACCCGTGGTGCCCTGGCCGCCGCGCCGCACGAGGAGGTCACCGACCTGCCCGCCGCGGCGGTCTGGGGTCTGATCAGGTCCGCGCAGTCCGAGCACCCGGGCCGGTTCGCGCTGCTCGACCTCGACACGACCGATGCCTCCCGTCACGCGGTCGAGGCGGCCGTGGCCGTGTTCGCGGACAGCGACGAACCCCAGATCGCCCTGCGCGGGGGTGCGCCGCTGGCCGCCCGGCTTGACCGGACGGCCGCGACGTCGGACAGCGAGCGCCGGATCGATCCGGACGGGACCGTCCTGATCACCGGCGGCACCGGCACCCTCGCCGCCCACACAGCCCGGCACCTGGTCACCCGGCACGGCGCCCGGCACCTGCTCCTGCTCAGCCGCCGTGGCCCCCAGGCGCCCGGAGCCGAAGAGCTCCGCGCGGAGCTGTCCGCGCTGGGCGCCCAGGTCACCATCGCCGCCTGTGACACGGGCGACCGGGACGCGCTCGGCGCCGCGCTGGCCGGCGTACCGGCCGAGCACCCGCTCACCGCCGTCATCCACGCCGCCGGAGTGCTGCGGGACGCGACAGTGACCAATCTCGCGCCGGACCAGCTCGGCGACGTACTGCGCCCGAAGGTGGACGCGGCAGCGCACCTGCACGAGCTGACCGCGGACGCCGACCTGGCCGCGTTCGTCCTGTTCTCCTCCGCCGCGGGGACGCTCGGCAATCCCGGGCAGGCGAACTACGCCGCCGCCAACGCCTATCTCGACGCGCTCGCCCACCACCGCCGCGCCCGGGGCCTGCCCGCGGTCTCGCTCGCCTGGGGTCTGTGGACCGAGGCCAGCGAGATGACCGGGGCGCTGGGCGTGGCCGACGCCGGCCGGCTGGACCGGACCGGCCTGGCTCCGATGCCGGTGGCGGACGGCCTGGCGATGTTCGATGCCGCGCTCGGCGCCGAGCGGGAGCCCCATCTGGTGCTGGCGCCGCTGGACCAGGCGACGTTGCGCCGTCAGGTCGCGGACGGAGAGGTGCCCGCGCTCTTCCGCGACCTGGCGCCCCGCCCGGCCCGGCGGGCCGCCGGCGACGGCAGGGGCGACTGGGCCGGGCAGTTCGCCGAGGCGAGCGAGGAGAAGCGGGACGCGATGCTGCTCGACCTGGTGCGCACGCACATCGCGACCGCGCTCGGGCACGCGACAGGCGAGCGGATCGATCCGAACCGCGCGCTCAAGGAGCTCGGGTTCGACTCACTGATCGCTGTGGACTTCCGCAACCGGCTGGGTGCGGCGACGGGCCTGCGGCTGCCCGCGACACTGGCGTTCAACCACCCGAGTGCGGCGGCCGTAGCCACGTATCTCAAGGAACGGCTCGGCGAACGGAGTTCGCCCGACGGGAGCGCGATCCTCACCGAGCTCGACCGGATCGAGAACGCGCTGCGCACGGCGTCGGAGAGCTCCCGGCAGGTATTCACCGAACGGCTCCGGAAACTGCTCGACGAGCACTCCGCAATGGACAAGGCGTCGGATTCGCACACCAACAACCTCGCGTCAGCCACCGATGACGAGATGTTCCATCTGATCGACAAAGAGCTCGGCATCGCCTGAGGCAGAGAGGTTTCGGCTCGATGAACGTTGAAGACAAGCTCCGGTCCTATCTCAAGCGGGTTACGGCCGACCTGCAGCAGACGCGGGAACAGCTGCGAGAGTTCGAATCCCGGGACAACGACCCGGTGGTGATCGTGGGGATGGCGTGCCGCTATCCCGGTGGTGTGCGCTGCCCTGAAGACCTGTGGCGGCTGGTGGCCGAGGGCACCGACGCGATCGGGGAGTTCCCCACCGACCGCGGCTGGGACCTCGACGCGCTCTACGACCCGGACCCCGACCACCCCGGCACCACCTACACCCGCCACGGCGGATTCCTGCACAACGCCGCTGACTTCGACGCCGAGTTCTTCGGGATCAGCCCGCGCGAGGCGCTGGCCACCGACCCCCAGCAGCGTCTCCTGCTGGAAACCGCCTGGGAAACCCTCGAGAACGCCGGGATCAGCCCCGCCGCACTCCGCGGCAGCCGCACCGGTGTCTTCACCGGCGTCATGTACGACGACTACGGCAACCAGCTCATGCAAGCCTCCCCCGACGAATTCGAGGGCTATCTGGGCACGGGCAGCGCGAGCAGTGTCGCCTCCGGCCGGATCGCCTACAGCTTGGGTCTGGAGGGCCCGGCCATCTCGGTGGACACGGCGTGCTCGTCGTCGCTGGTGGCCCTGCACCTGGCCGTGCAGGCGCTGCGCGGTGGTGAATGCGATCTGGCCCTGGCCGGTGGCGTGACCGTCATGGCGACCCCCGCGGCCTTCATCGAGTTCAGCCGCCAGCGCGGACTGGCCCCCGACGGGCGTTCCAAGTCGTTCTCCGCCGACGCCGACGGGGCCGCCTGGAGTGAGGGTGTCGGCCTGCTCCTGGTCGAACGCCTCTCCGACGCGCAGCGCAACGGGCACCGTGTCCTGGCCGTGGTCCGCGGGTCCGCCGTCAACCAGGACGGCGCGTCCAATGGGCTCACCGCACCGAACGGTCCGGCGCAGATCCAGCTGATACGTCAGGCGCTGGCCGGCGGGGGGCTGTCGGCGTCCGAGGTCGACGTGGTGGAAGCGCACGGCACCGGCACCACCCTGGGCGACCCCATCGAAGCCGAGGCGATCCTCGCCACGTACGGGCAGAACCGCCAAACCCCGCTGTGGCTCGGCTCGGTCAAGTCCAACATCGGGCACACGCAGGCCGCCGCGGGTGTGGCCGGAATCATCAAGATGGTCCAGGCGATCCACCACGGGATGCTCCCCCGCACCCTGCACGCCGACCAGCCCACCCCGCACGCCGACTGGACCAGCGGAAACGTCCAGCTCCTCACCGAGAGCCGCGACTGGCCGCAGGCCGGCCGGCCCCGCCGCGCCGGAATCTCCTCCTTCGGCATCAGCGGAACCAACGCCCACATCATCATCGAAGAGCCACCGTCGGTCGAGGAGGAACCGGAACCACCGCAGCCTCCGGCGGTGCCGTGGGTCGTCTCCGGCCGGAGCCCGCAGGCGGTCCGCGCGCGGGCGAGCGACCTGCGCGCCTTCCTGCGGACGCTGCCCGACGGCGACCTCGCCGCCGCCGGGCGCGCGCTTGCCACCGGGCGCGCGGAACTGGACCACCGCGCGGTCGCGACCGGCGCGGACCGCACCGAGCTGGCCGCCGCTCTCGACGCGGTGGCCAGTGGTTCCGTCGCCTCCCAGGAGGTGTCCGAGGGCAAGGTCGCGTTCTTGTTCACCGGTCAGGGAGCACAGCGGCCCGGCATGGGCTCGGAGCTCCACGCCGCGTTCCCGGTGTTCGCCGGGGCCTTCGACGCCGCCCTGGCCGAACTCGACCAGCACTTCGAGGGCCCGCTTCGTGACGTGCTGTGGGGTGAGGACGCCGCGGCCGTGAACCGGACGGAGTTCGCGCAGGCCGGGCTCTTCGCCTTCGAGGTGGCGCTGTTCCGGCTGGTGGAGTCCTGGGGCTTGCGGCCCGATCTGCTCGCCGGGCACTCCGTCGGCGAGCTGGCGGCCGCCCATGTCGCCGGTGTGCTGTCCCTCGCCGACGCTGCCCGGCTGGTCGCCGCTCGCGGTCGCCTGATGCAGGCGCTGCCGGACGGCGGGGCCATGGCGGCCCTGGAGGCCGCCGAGGACGAGGTACGGCCGCTGCTCACCCCCGGCACGGGGGTGGCCGCGGTCAACGGGCCGCGCTCGGTCGTGGTCTCCGGGGACAGGGACGCCGTCACCGCCATCGCCGCCGAGTTCACGTCGCAGGGGCGTCGGACGAACATGCTGCGGGTGTCGCATGCGTTCCACTCGCCGCTGATGGAGCCGATGGTCGAGGACTTCCGGGCGGTCGCGGAAAGCGTCGTCTACGGCGCACCGGGGATCCCCGTCGTGTCCACCGTGTCCGGCGAGGTGACCGACGACTGGTCCACAGCGGAGTACTGGGTCCGGCACGTTCTGGCGACCGTGCGGTTCGCCGATGGGGTACGGGCCCTGCAGGACCTGGGCGTCACGACGTTCGTCGAGCTGGGCCCGGACGCCGCGCTGTCGGCGGCGGGTCCCGAGTGCGCGCCCGGGGCCGCGTTCATCCCGCTGCTGCGCCGCGACCGGTCCGAGGGCGCCCAGGTCGTGGCCGGACTGGGCCGAGCCCACGCCTGTGGTGCGGCCGTGGACTGGGGGTCCTTCTTCGGCCGGCGCAGGTGGGTCGACACGCCGACGTACCCCTTCCAGCACCGGCACTTCTGGCTCCATCCCACCAACCGTGTCGGCAGCGGCGCGGCCACCGGGCACCCGGTGATCACCGAAGTCATCGAGCTGCCCGATGACCAGGGCGTCGCCTTCACCGGCCAGCTTTCGGCCACCGCCCATCCGTGGCTGGCCTCGTACGCCCTTCAGGAGGCGGCCGTCGTCCCGGCGACCGTCCTGCTGGACATCACTTTGCATGCCGCTCACCACGTCGGTCTCACTGGAGTGGAGGCCCTCGCGGTCGAGACACCGCTGGTGCTGCCCGAGACGGGTGCGGTGCGCCTGCACGTCGCTGTGGCGTCCGAGGAGCAGGGCCGCCGCGCTGTCACGGTCCACTCCCGTCCGTCCGGTGATCCAAACGCCCCCTGGACGCGGCACGCCGCCGGCACGATCGCCGGCCATGCGGCCGCGTCGGCCGCCGGCATCCCGGCTCAGTGGCCCCCGGCAGGGGCCGTTCCCCTCGACCCGGAAGAGTTGGCGGACCGGCTCCTGGCTGTCGGCCACTCCAGCGAGAACCCCCTTGTCGGCCTGCGCGCCGCATGGCGTGTGGGAGACGTCGTCCACGCCGAGGTCCACCTGGCCGAGGACGTGGAGAGAAGCGGGTTCGTACTCGACCCGAGGCTCCTGCAGGCAGCCCTGTCGGCGGGCGCGGGCGGCGACGGGCTGCGGATTCCGGCCGCCTGGACGGGCGTCACCGCAGCCACCGCCCCGCGCGACCTCAGGGTCCATCTCTCCCCCACCGGGCCGGAGACCGCTTCCCTGGTGGTCACCGACACCACCGGCGCAGTCGTCGCCACCGTCGACGCGGTCACGTTCCGGCCGGTCGGCCCTCGCGAGTTCGCGCAGGCCGGCCTCGACCTCGGCTACGAGCAGGGCTGGGCGGCGGTCGCGGTGTCGTCGCCGGGCGACGAGTCGCGCTGGGTGATCCTCGGCGAGACCAGTGCGGGCTTCCCCAGCGAGCAGGTCACCGATCTCGCCGCGCTGGGCGAACTGCTCGACGGGGGCGCGCCGGCGCCCGATGCCGTCCTGGTGGCGTGCCCGGACAGCGGCACCGGCGCGGAGGCACAGCTCTCCCGGATGCTGGAGCTCATCCGCTCGTGGCTGTCCGAGGAGCGGTTCACCGACGCTCGCCTGGTGGTGCTCACCCGCGGCGCGGTCGTCGTCCGTGACGACGACCGCATCGCCGATCTCGGTCAGGCCGCCGTCTGGGGTCTGCTCCGCTCCGCGCAGGCCGAACATCCCGGCCGGTTCGTCATCGTGGACCTCGACGCGGAGGCCACCGCGGCCTGTGTCCAGGTCGCGCTGGCCACCGCCGAGACGCAGTTAGCCGTTCGCGGCGGCGTCCCCTACGCGGCCCGTCTCGTCCGCGCGGCGGCCGTGCCCGGCGGGACGGCGCGATCGCTCGACCCAGACGGCACCGTGCTGGTCGTCTGCGGCTGCGGCGAACTGGCCGCACCGCTGGTTCGGCACCTGGTGCGCGAGCACGGGGTGCGGCACCTGCTGCTGGGCCGGACGCCGGGCGCCACGCTGCCGGACACCGCCGAGCTCGCGGCGCTCGGCGCCGAGGTGACCGTCGCGCCGGGCGAGCTGACCGACCGGGCGAGCGTCGCCGATCTGCTGACCCGCACGTCACCGGGGCATCCGCTGACCGCCGTTGTGCACGCCGTCGAGGAGTCGGACCACGGTGGTCTGCTCACCGCGCTCACGTTCGACCGTGTCGGCGCCGCGTTCCGGGCGCGCGCGGAACTCGCCCACCATCTGCACGAGCTGACCGCCGACCGCGAACTCGCCGCGTTCGTGGTCTTCTCCTCCGCCACGGGGTTGCTCGGCGCGCCCGGGCAGGCGCACACCGCGGCCGCCGACGCGTTCCTCGACGCGCTCGCCCACCGGCGCGACCGCGAAGGCCGTCCGGGCGTGTCCCTGGCCTGGGGCCCGTGGAGCCGGCCGGACGAGGCGAACGGGGCCGGGTCCGCACGTCTGGCGGGCGCTGCGGTGAAGACGGCGACAGTGGAGCACGGCCTCGCCGCGTTCGACCGGGCGCTCGCCGGTGGCCGGGCCGGGATGGTGCCGGTCCAGCTCGACTACGCCGAACTGCGGCGACAGGCGCGGGCCGGAATGCTCGCGCCGGTCTTCCGTGGCCTCGTCCGCGCCCCGGCGAACCCCGCCGCAGGCGCGGGCCACGACCTCGCGCGGCGCCTGCGGGGTCTCCCCGAGGACGAGCAGACCCAGGTCGTGCGCGAGCTGACGCGGACGCACATCGCCGCCGTCCTGGGGCATGAGAGTGCGCAGGCGATCGACGACGAGCGTTCCCTGCAGGAACTGGGCTTCGACTCGCTCACCGCCATTGAGCTGCGCAACCGGCTGTCGGCGTCCCTGGAGCTGAAACTGCCCGCCACCGTGCTGTTCGACTACCCGACCGCGAACGCACTGGCCGAGCACCTGCGCGGCCAGGTTCTCGGCATCCGGCGGGAGAGCTCTGTCGTCCGCGCGACCGGCGTGGACGACGAGCCGATCGTGATCGTGGGGATGGGCTGCCGTTATCCCGGCGGTGCGATCTCGCCGGAGGCGCTGTGGCGGCTGGTGGCCGAGGGCACCGACG
>NZ_JBVIZF010000095.1:0-7851 GCF_055591805.1 Streptomyces sp. NPDC041200
TGCCCTTGGCGCCGCCGCCGATGAGCAGCAGCGGCGTATCCGGGGCCGCGTCCGCGTCCAGCACCTGGTCGAGCGCGGTCAGCAGGGTGAAGACGGCACCGTCGTAGGCGGCCTGGAGGAGCTGGCCCGGCGTCGTGTCATGGCGCAGCCCGTGCAGCAGCCCGGAGGCGTGGGGCAGGTTCGGGGTGCGCTCGCCGTCCAGGAAGGGGAGCAGTACGGAGTGGCCGCCCGGCTCCACCGCCTCTCGGTCCCGGCCCAGCAGCGCGGCGACCTTGTCGACGGCGAGCGTGCAGTTGAGGGTGCAGGCCAGCGGAAGCCAGGCCTCCCGGGTGTCGGCGAACCCGGCGACCGTCCCCGTCGGATCGGCGGGCCGGTGTTCCGAGACCGCGTACACGGTGCCGGAGGTGCCGAGGCTGAGCACGGGCTGCCCCGGGCGCAGCCCGAGCCCGAGGGCCGCGGCCATGTTGTCACCGGTCCCGGTGGCCACCAGGGCGCCGGTGGGCAGCGGCAGGTCCGGCAGGTCCCGTACCGTCCCGGCCGCCTCGCCGTGCCGCAGGACGCGTGGCAGCAGGGCGGGGGAGAGTCCGACCCGGCCGAGGATCTCTTCGTCGTACGCCTCGCTGCCGGACGCCCACCAGCCGGTACCCGAGGCGTCGCCGCGGTCGGTCGTGCCGTATCCGGTGAGCCGTTCGGTGAGGTAGTCGTGGGGGAGCCGGACGGCCGCGGTGGCGCGGGCCGCCTCCGGCTCGTTCTCCATGAGCCAGGCCCATTTGGTGACGGTGAACGATGTCGCGGGCACGCTGCCGGTCCGCTCCGCCCACGCCTTGGGGCCGCCCAGCTCCTCGACCAGCCGGTCGCGCTGCGGCGCCGAGCGCACGTCGTTCCACAGCAGCGCGGGGCGCACCGGACGGCCGGAGGTGTCCAGCGTCACCAGCCCGTGCTGCTGGCCGCCGATGGAGACCGCGGCTGCCTGCCGGGCGTGCGGGCCGCACTGCCGCAGCGCCTCCGCCAGCGCCTCCCACCACTGCTCGGGATCGCTCTCCTTGCCCTCGCCGCCGGCGCCGCCGCCGACGGTGTGCGGACCCTGGCCGCGTGCGACGACCCGGCCGGTCGCGGCGTCGACGACCAGCGCCTTGGTCGACTGCGTGGAGCTGTCCACGCCCACGACCAGCGGTCCTTCCGGCACGGGCACGGCTGCTGCTGCCATCTCGCGCTCTCCCTTGCGTCCCTGTGTGATGCGACTGCGTCCCTGTCCGCCGCGGAGAGTCTCCGCGGCTGATGAGCGGGGCTTCCCCGGAATGCTCGCGCATACTAATTTGTAAAGCGCCCTGACGAAATAGGCGAGGGAGCTGTGATGAGCTACAACCCCACCCCTGAGGACAGGTTCACCTTCGGCCTGTGGACGGTCGGCTGGCAGGGCCGGGACCCGTTCGGGGACGCCACCCGCCCGGCGCTCGACCCCGTCGAGTCCGTCACCCGGCTCGCCGAACTCGGCGCGTACGGCGTCACCTTCCACGACGACGACCTCATCCCCTTCGGTGCCTCGGAGACCGAGCGCGAGTCGCACATCAAGCGCTTCCGGCAGGCCCTGGACGCCACCGGCATGACCGTGCCGATGGCCACCACCAACCTGTTCACCCATCCGGTATTCAAGGACGGCGCCTTCACCGCCAACGACCGGGACGTCCGCCGCTACGCCCTCCGCAAGACCCTGCGCAACATCGACCTCGCGGTCGAGCTGGGCGCGAAGACCTATGTGGCCTGGGGCGGCCGCGAGGGCGCGGAGTCCGGCGGCGCCAAGGACGTGCGCGCCGCCCTCGACCGGATGAAGGAGGCCTTCGACCTGCTCGGCGCGTACGTCACCGAGCAGGGCTACGATCTGCGCTTCGCCATCGAGCCCAAGCCCAACGAGCCGCGCGGCGACATCCTGCTGCCCACCGTCGGCCACGCCCTCGCCTTCATCGAGCGGCTGGAGCGGCCCGCGCTGTACGGGGTGAACCCCGAGGTCGGCCACGAGCAGATGGCCGGGCTGAACTTCCCGCACGGCATCGCGCAGGCGCTGTGGGCGGGCAAGCTCTTCCACATCGACCTCAACGGCCAGTCCGGCATCAAGTACGACCAGGACCTGCGGTTCGGGGCGGGTGATCTGCGGGCCGCCTTCTGGCTCGTCGACCTGCTGGAGACGGGCGGCTACGAGGGCCCGCGCCACTTCGACTTCAAGCCGCCGCGCACCGAGGACATCGCGGGCGTCTGGGCGTCGGCCGCGGGCTGCATGCGCAACTACCTCATCCTCAAGGAGCGGGCGGCGGCCTTCCGTGCCGACCCGGAGGTCCAGGAGGCGCTGCGCGCCTCGCGCCTGGACGAGCTGGCCCGGCCCACGCTGGAGCAGGGCGAGACTCCGGCGGCGCTGCTCGCCGACCGCACCGCCTTCGAGGAGTTCGACGCCGAGGCCGCCGCCGGGCGCGGCATGGCCTTCGAGCGCCTGGACCAGCTCGCCATGGACCATCTGCTGGCCGCGCGCGGCTGATCCCGGCAGTCACCTCAAGAGCGACCGGCCGCCGGTCCCGCCCCCCGACGGGACCGGCGGCCGGAGTTCACCGGACCCGCCGGATCAGGACGGCTGCCAGCCCGCGAGCCAGTCCGCGGTCTCGTAGTCGGCGGCCTGCGCGTCGGTCAGCTGCGGCCGGTCGCCGCTCGCCGTACCGGAACCGGCGCCCGTGTTCTTGTACTCCGCGAAGCGGTCGTCCTTCCAGGAGAAGCCGCCCATGTCAGTCCACGGCGTGGTTTTGACCGCCGCCGACAGATTCGTGTTGCGGACGACCGTCTGCGGATCGAGGCTCGCGTCCCCGCCCGCGTGCCAGGGGCGGCCGAGATAGAAGGACCTGCTGCTGACGTCCCCGCTGACGGTGCTGTTGATGAACAGGAAGCCCTTCTTGCCCGCCGCCGTCGAGGGCGCCGCGACATAGCCGCCGGAGCTGCCGTCATAGCGCTTGACGAGCTTTATGGCCGACTTGTTGATGACGGCGGAGGCGCGGCCGAAGACGAAGTCGACGTTGCCCTGGATGACGGAGTTGTTGACGTACACCCGGCCGGTCTTGTCCTTGCTCGCCGAGTCGAGCAGCAGGGTGTCCTGGTCGCCGACCGCACCGATGTTGTCCAGCACGATTTTGTCGGCCGCGGTGCGCAGCGCGACCGCCTGCTTGTCGGTGATGCTCGTGTTCGCCTCGTTGAAGTCGTTCACGAACTGCAGATGGCGCGCCTGGAAGTCGTCCGCCTCGACGGCGACGGTCGCGCTGCCGCTGGTGCCGTAGGTCCCGCCGCCGGGCTTGGGAGTGCCGGAGGCGTTGTTGTAGACGATGGTCACGTCACTCTTGTTGCCGGTGCTGCCCACCAGCCGGATGTGCGGCTTGTTGGAGGGGATCTTCACAGTCTCCCGGTAGGTGCCGGGCTTGACGGAGATGGTGACCGCGGAGGAGTTGTTCGCCGGGACCGCGTTGACGGCCGCCTGGACGGTCGTGTACTGACCGCTGCCGTCCTTGGCGACGACGAGGGTCGCCGCCGCGGCGGAACCTGCCGCGTGGGCCCGGCCGCTGTCGCCGAGCCATCCGGCGGCCGGAGCGGCGATCAGCGCGGCACCGGTGGCGAGGGCCAGGGGGCCGAGGAACGGACCGGGGCGGCGGCGCCGGGAGCGCGGACGCGTTGGGGGCATGGGGGATCTCCGTCCCGTGGAGGCGTGTGCGGGGTGTTTCTGACGCCTTACGGTTGCCGCGCCTCCGCGAAAGGTTGCCGCCCTCGCGGGGGCGGGCCGGGAGCCCGCCCGCCGCCACGGGAACCGGCCTGCTGCCGGTGGGACCGGACCGCCACCGTGGGACCGCGCCCGGTCCCACCGGCGCCCGCCTGATGCCGGGTCAGTCCGGGGCGGCCATCGCCAGGGCTGCCTCCGGGTCCTGGGCCGACGGCCCGACGGGCCACCAGCGGCCCCGGTCCTTCCGGTACGGCCACCAGCGGCCGTCGCGCCCGTAGCGCACCTGGGCGTCGGCGCCCACCGCCGTCCAGCGGTTACCCGCCACGCGCAGCCGGGGCGCCCGTTCGCCCTCCTCCCACGCGCTGGCGAGCTGGGCGCGGGCGCGCGCCAGGGCCTCGGCGTCCGGTGTCCACTCCTCCTCCAGCACGGCGAGCGCCGCGGCCCCGCCGTGCTCCCAGGCGCGTACCGCGCGGGCCAGATCCAGGCGGTCGCGGCCGCAGCCCGCCGCGAGCCGTGCGGCGATGGCGGCCGGGGGACCGGTAGCGGTCAGCCGCACCGTGTCCTGCCACTCCGTGAGCGCGGCCGGGACGGGGGAGACGGCATGGCCGGGAGCCAGCGCCTCGGCCAGCAGCCGCTGGGCGCGTACGGCGGCGTCCGCCGCGAGGAACTCCAGCGCAACCACATCGAGCCCGGGCGCCGGGTCCGTGCCCCCGGCGAGCGCCGGGGGGCGGCTGGGGGCGGCGACGGCGGGTGGGGGAGCGGGCAGCGCGGTCGGGCCGGGCGCGGCGAACGCCGCCTGCGCCGGTACGCCCTCCTGTGCAGCGGAGGGAGCCTCGTCCCCGGGAGGCTCCCCGGCCGTTTCCCCGGCCGGTGCGGCGTGCCGGGCGGCGTGCGCCACGCTGCGTACCTGAAGCTCGTCCAGCAGCTCCCGCTCCCCGCGCCCGCGCATCAGCAGCAGCAGATACGGATCCTCGTCCAGCAGCCGGGCGACCTGGTAGCACAGCGCGGCGGTGTGCGGGCAGTGGTCCCACGCCTCGCACGCGCACTCCGGCTCCAGATCACCTATCCCGGGCAGCAGATCGACGCCCACGGCTGCCGCGTCCTCGACCAGCTGCGGCGGCATGTCGCGGTCGAGCAGCGCGGCGATGTGCCCCGAGCGCTCCGCGACCACCCCCAGCAGCCGGTCCCACTCGCCGTCGTCCAGCTCCTGCAGCAGCACATCCGAGCGGTACGGGGTGCGGTCCCGGTCCCGTACCACCGCGGTGATCCGCCCCGGCCGTACGCACACCGCGCCGACCGCGCCCTCGCGCGCCTGCTTGCGGCCGCGCTTGAGCTGCCCGTTGTCCAGCGCGGTGTCCTCCAGGGCCTTCAGCCACGCCTGGCCCCACCAGGTGCGGGCGAAGCCGCGGCCCTGGGCGGGTGGCAGGGCGGGGAGGGTGCGCTCGGGCCGCGCGCCGGGCGCGTCCTCGGCGTACCCGTTCTCCCCGGAGTGTCCGGTACGGCTCAACGCTCGCTCCCCCTCAGCTCCACCAGCTCCGCGAGCTGGGCGTCGGTCAGTTCGGTCAGCGCGCCCTCGCCGGAGCCCAGCACCGCGTCGGCCAGCTCCCGCTTGCGTTCCAGCATCGCGGCGATCCGGTCCTCCACGGTGCCCTCCGCGACGAGGCGGTGGACCTGCACCGGCTGGGTCTGGCCGATGCGGTACGCGCGGTCGGTGGCCTGCGCCTCTACGGCCGGGTTCCACCAGCGGTCGTAGTGCACGACGTGACCGGCGCGGGTGAGGTTCAGCCCGGTGCCCGCGGCCTTCAGCGACAGCAGGAACACCGGTGCCTCGCCGTCCTGGAAGCGCCGCACCATCTCCTCGCGGCGCGCCACCGGCGTGCCGCCGTGGAGCAGCTGGACCGGTACTCCACGCGCGGTCAAGTGGCCTTCGAGGATCCGGGCCATCTGCACGTACTGGGTGAAGACGAGGACGCTCGCGCCCTCGGCGAGGATGGTGTCGAGCAGCTCGTCGAGCAGCTCCAGCTTGCCGGACCGGCCGACGATGGTGGGCCGGTCCTCCTTCAGGTACTGCGCCGGATGGTTGCAGATCTGCTTCAGCCCGGTCAGCAGCTTGACGATGAGCCCGCGCCGCTCCAGCCCGCCCGTGACCGCGATCTCCGCGAGGATCTCCCGCACCACCGCCTCGTACAGCCCGGCCTGCTCCTTGGTGAGCGTGACGGCCCGGTCCGTCTCGGTCTTCGGCGGGAGTTCGGGCGCGATGCCCGGGTCGGACTTGCGGCGCCGCAGCAGGAAGGGGCGGACCAGCTTCGCCAGCCGGGCCGCGGCGTCCGGGTCGCTTCCGCTCTCCACGGCCTGGGCGTAGCGCCTGCGGAACGCGTCATGGGTGCCCAGCACCCCGGGTGTGGTCCAGTCGAGGATCGCCCACAGCTCGGAGAGGTTGTTCTCGATGGGGGTGCCGGAGAGCGCGACACGCGCCGTGGCCCCGATGGTGCGCAGGCGCTTGGAGGTCGCCGAGAACGGGTTCTTGACGTGCTGGGCCTCGTCGGCGACGACCATGCCCCAGGGCCCCGCCCCGGCCAGCCGGTCCGTGTCGAGCCGCATCGTGCCGTACGTGGTGAGGACGAACTCCCCGTCCGCGAGACGGTCCAGGCTGCGCGCCGTGCCGTGGAAGCGGCGCACGGGCGTGCCCGGCGCGAATCGTTCGATCTCGCGCCGCCAGTTGCCCATCAGCGACGTGGGACAGACCACCAGGGTGGGCCCGGCGGCCCCGGGGACGTCCTGCCGGTGCAGATGCAGCGCGATCAGGGTGATGGTCTTGCCGAGCCCCATGTCGTCGGCGAGACAGCCGCCGAGGCCGAGCGACGTCATCCGGACCAGCCAGTCCAGCCCGCGCAGCTGGTAGTCGCGCAGGGTGGCGGCCAGGGCCGCGGGCTGGGCGACGGGCGGTCCGCCGTCGTCCTCCCCGGGGCGGGCGAGGCGGTCGCGCAGCGCGGCCAGCCAGCCGGTGGCCCGCACCTCGACCTCGGTGCCGTCGGCCTCCACACGGCCGGTGAGGACGGCGCCGAGCGCGTCGACGGGGGCGAGCTTGCGGTCCTGACGGTCGCGGGCGCGCCGCGCCGACTCGGGGTCCAGGACCACCCACTGGTCGCGCAGCCGCACCACCGGGCGGCCGGCCTCGGCGAGCCGGTCCAGCTCCTCCCGGGTCAGCTCCTGGTCGCCGATGGCGAACCGCCAGCTGAAGCGGAGCAGCGCGTCGGCGGAGAGGAAGGAGGGCGTCCGGGGGCCCTGGCTCTGCTCGGGGCCCTCCGCGTCGTCCGGGCCCTCCGCGTCGTCCGGGCCGACGACGGCGCGCGCGGTGAGCCCGCGCACCAGCTCCTTGGGCCAGTGCACCTTCACCCCGGCGGCATCCAGCGCCCCGGTCGCCGGGCCCAGCAGCTCGGTGACCTCCTCGTCGGCGAGGTCGACCGCGTCGGGCACGGCGGCGGACAGCAGCGGGGTGAGCGGCGCCCAGGCGCGGGCCGCGCGCCGCAGGGTGAGCAGGGCGTCCATCCGGGCCCGGGGGCCGAGCGCCGCACCGGCGGGCGCGCTGCCCGCCCACACCTCGGCGGCGTCCGCGAGCAGGGACGGGTCGGTGAGGCTGTGCAGCTGGAGGACGGCGCGGAAACCGGGCCCGGTGCCGGTGCCCTGGAGCAGTTCGATACGGAGCGACAGCCGTACGCCCGCGTCGTGCCCGGCGGCGACGTCGGCGGCCCAGACGCGCTGTTCGGGAAGCCGCCGCGGGGCGGCAGCGGCGAAGGCGGGGCCGCCCGCGGCCACGGACGCGGCGGGCGAGCGCGGCAACCCGTCCGCGACCGCGTCGAGGAAGGCGCGCAGATGCCGTTCGGGGTCGGGCAGCAGCAGGGGGGCGCTGCCGGGCAGCGCCACCGCGTGGGCGGCGGGCGGCATGGCAGCGGCCAGCTCGCGTACCTTCTCCAGGTCGTCGCCGTCGAGTGGACCGACGCGCCAGGCGTCGTGGTCGGTGGCGGTGAGGCCGGGCAGCAGTCGGCCGCGGGCGGCGAGCTGCAGGGCGAGGACGGCTGCGGCTCCCCAGAAGGCCGTCGCGGGGT
>NZ_JBVIZF010000096.1:0-7484 GCF_055591805.1 Streptomyces sp. NPDC041200
AGGGGCCCGCCCCCGTTTTGGTTTTCTTTTTGGGGGGACCTGGGGTGGGTGGGTCCGAGGCGGGGACCCCAGAGGGGGGAAGGGAACCCCACAAGGCCCCTTGTGGTGGCTTTTCCCTGGGCCGCCGCTCATCGTGGGGCGCTGGAGCGCCCTGATCCGTCAGGTGGGGGCAGGGCGGTTCACACCCGGTACAGGTAGAGGTACCAGAACGACCCCTTTTTCCGTCGCAGCGGTACTGGCGGATGCTGGGGTCGTTCTTCGAGAGTTCGCCGCCCGCGACCAGGCAGTTGTTCTGGCTGAAGTACCAGTTGTAGTACTCCCATCCGGCTGCCTGCGCCGTCCGGGCCGTCTCAGCCTGGGCCGAACCGGCTCCCGCGAGCAGCGCGGTGCGTGAACAATGCCGCCGAGTCGCTCGCGGCCGAACGAAGGTTCTAGACGTTCGGTACGCGCAGCTTGTCCCAGCTCTTCTTGCCCGGGATGCCGTCGGCGTCATCGCCGGAGTAGCCCAGCTTCCGCTGCCACGCCGCGTACGACTTCTTGTCGGCGTCCGTCCACTCCGGGCTCGGGCCCTCCTCGTAGCGGCCGCAGCCCTCGGCCACGAGACGCTTCCCCATGGCTGTGACGATCTTGCTCACGCGGCCGCCGCGGAAGAAGTCGGCGCCCGGGAAGGGCTCGTACGTGGCCGGGGGCTTCGGCGTGGTCCCGGCCGGGCCGTCCGGCTTGGCGCCGAGCCGCTTGGCGACGCGTGTGCGCATGGAGTTCATCGTGAAGCCCCGGGGGTCCACTTTCCCGGGCTGCCACTCCAGGTGGCCGATCACGGACCGCTCGCTCCAGTCGTGGGCGCGGCAGATGGCCGCGGACACCTTCTCGATGGCCAGCTTCTGCGCATCCGGCCACGGGTCGTCACCGTCGCCGAGGTTGACGCATTCGAAGCCGTAGAAGCGGGCGTTGCCGTCCTTGTCGCTCTCGTTGTCGGTCGGCAGCTTGGTCTCGTTGATCACCGCGTTCAGGACGTCGTTGTCGCCGAGGCCCGCGTGGTTGGCGCGGCCGTTGCCGACGAGGTGGACCTCGCCCTTCTTGTCGATGACGCCGTGGCACAGCGGCCCGGGGAGGTCCGCGTGGCCCTCGTAACAGAGTTCGACGGAGCTGGCGGTGCCCGAGGTGACGGTGTGGTGGATCATGACGCCGTTCACCGGGCCCCACGGACCCTTGGAGTTGCGGTTGTGCGAGCGCCAATTGCGGTATTCGTGGACGGTCAGGCCCTCGTCGCGCAAGGCCTTCAGGAGTCTGTCGGCGCTCAGGGGTGTTGCCATCGTGGAGTGCTCCTTCGGTGCTGCTGGTATCCGTCATATACGGATGCCGCGATGGCATGACTCAGTTGCGATCGGTGTGCGACGCATCAACTCCCGTACGGGCGTGGGTTTTAGCCACTCAGGCGTCCTGCGGATACCAGCGCAGCTCCACGGTGTTGCCGTCCGGGTCCCGCACGTAGAGGGAGGTCGCGGTACCCCGGGCGCCGAAGCGCTCGCCGGGGCCGTCCAGCACCGTGAAGTCGCCGGAGTCGATGACCTGCTGCCAGTCGAGGGGCTCGACGACCAGGCAGATGTGGTCGACGTTGGAGCCCTCCGGCCGCACTCCGGGGGCTCCGACGAGGTCGATGAGGGTGGTGGGGCTCACCCGGACGGACGGGAACGAGACCTCGCCCGCCCGCCACTCCCCCACGCGCACCGGTTCCAGGCCCAGCGGGCCGGTGTAGAAGGCGAGCGAGCGCTCGACGTCGGCGACGTTCAGGACGAGGTGGTCGAAGGCGATCACGCGCATGGGTGTCTCCTCGGGGTCGGGGCGCCGGGGCGCCGGTGGGTGGTACGGAGCACCAGCGGGGTCCGGTGGCATGCCGTTGACGTCAGCATCGCCGACAGGCATCCATCGGTCCAACACATGCTTGTCATGCGATCCATCGTGTTTCACGATGAATCCATGGATCTCCAGCAGATGCGCTACGTCCTCGCGGTGGCGGAGACCGCGAGCTTCACCCGCGCCGCCGAGCGGTGCCACATCGCGCAGTCCGCGCTCAGCCATCAAGTAGCGCGGTTGGAGAAGGAGTTGGGCGCGCGACTGTTCGAGCGGACCAGCCGCCGGGTGCGGCTGACCACGGCTGGGGAGGCGTTCCTGCCCGCCGCCCGGCAGGCCCTGGAGGCGGCCGAGCGGGCCCGGGCGGAGGTGGCGGCGGCCACCGGCGAGGTACGGGGCAGGCTGGCCGTCGGCTCGATCCCCACCGTGGCGGCCGTCGATCTCCCGGCGGTGCTGCGGGACTACCGGCTGCGCTACCCCCAGGTGCGGATCAGTCTGCGGACGGACTCCAGCGAGGAACTGGTCGAGCGGGTGCGCGACGGCAGGCTGGACGCGGCGTTCCTCGGCGTACTGCCCGGGTTCCGGCCGCAGGGTGTCCGTGACCAGGAACTGGGCCACGGCCAGCACGTCGCCGTGGTGGCCCCGGGCCATCCGCTCGCCACGGAACACGAGGTGGACCTGCGCGTCCTCGCCGAGGAGGTGTTCGTGGACTTCATCGACGGCAGCGCCGCCCGCGCCCAGTCGGACGAGGCGTTCGCGGCGGCCGGTCTGCGGCGCGAGGTGGCCTTCGAGGTGTCCGGCGTCGATTTCCTGGCCCGGATGGTCCACCACGGGCTGGGGATCGCCCTGCTGCCCGCCCCGTTCGCCGCCGAACTGCCCGGTCTGCGGAGCGTGCCGGTCACGGGCGGGCCGGCGCGGGTGGAGCGCCTGGCCTGGAGCCGGTTCACCCCGTCGCCCGCGGCCTCCGCCTTCCTCGCCCTGCTGGGTGTCGACGCGTCGTCTCCGGCCTCATGACGGGCGTGTCCGGTCACGTTGGTGTCCCCCGCGCCACCGTCCCGGCGCTCGCCGCACCGACGCAGCCGAGCGCTGCCCACTGCTCGGGCCGCAGGTATTCGGCCAGTACGACCGTACCGGCCAGCCCGGCCGTCGCGGGTTCGAGGCTGGCCAGGACGGCGACGGCCCGTGCCGGAAGGCGGCGCAGCGCGGCGAGCCGCGTGCTCGGCGGCCGGATTCCTACCGCACATCGCCCACGAGGTCAAGGAGTGGTACGCGGTCTCCGCCCTCGTCGCCGCGGGGCTCGGCATCTGCCTGCACCACGCCGCGCGCGGCGCCCGGGGAGAAGACTGACGAAACGCCCTCACGGCGCGTGGCGCGGTCACCGTTCAGCCTCGGGGCGGCTGGAGGCGCGTGATGCGGTCGAGGTCGCCGGTGAGCAGATCGCGGTGGCTGATGGTGAAGTCCGCGTTGGGCAGGGTGTGCCCTTCGCCGTAGTACCGGCCCATGACGGCTGCGGGGAGGAAGGTGCGCAGGCTGTGGCGCATGGCGGGTGGGTAGTCGACGGGTTCGCCCCAGCCGGAGGGGGCCTGGTCGGTGGAGAACAGGACCCAGTGGTCCACCGGCACGGTGGCATCGAGGTCCGGCGCCGCTCCGGTGTGGCAGTCCAGCGCCGGCACGGTCAGCTGGTCGGGGTCGAGGGGCGGATACCACAGCAGCAGCGGCTTGGCGCGTTGCGCGTCGGCGTTGTCGAAGCAGCACACGGCGATGGTGTGGTCGGGGAAGTGGTCGGCGTAGAAGCGCAGGAGGCGCGGGAGGCGCGGGAGGCGCGGGTCGAGGCGGGGGCGCCGCCGTGGTAGCAGGCCTCACCTGTCGAAATGCACATGGCGGCAACGTACCGCCCTCGCCCGCTCGTCCAGCCGCCAGCGGCTTCGGGAGCTGAGCGAGCGGCTGCCGCGCGAGGGGTCGGTAGCATCGCCGTGAAACGACCACGGCCAGCCAGCCCCCGAAGGAGTGCCGACGTGCGACTCAGCCCGCGAACCGTGCGTGAGATCGATTCGCCGATGGGCGCGACATACGCTCTGCTGGCGGGTCGCAGCGGGGAGCGGGCGCTGCTCGATCTGGCCCAGGCCGCGCCGAGTTACCCGCCCGCGCCCGAGATGATCGAGCACGTCGCCACGGTCGCGCACGAGCCGAACGGCGCCGCCTATGTGCCGAGCCCCGGGCTGCCCCGGCTGCGAGAGGCCTTCGCCGCCGACCTCGGCCACGGGTACGGAAGCCCGGTGGGGGCCGACCAGATGGTGGTCACGGCGGGCTGCAACCAGGCGTTCTGCCTCGTCGCCCAGGCGCTCACCGAGCCGGGCGACGAGGTCATCGAAGTCCTGCCGTACTACTTCAACTACGACATGTGGCTGCGGATGAACGGCGTCGTGCCGCGCTATCTGGAGCCCGGGCCCGACCTGGTGCCCCGCCCGGAGGCGGCCGAAGCACTCATCACGCCGCGCACCCGGGCGATCGTACTGGTCACCCCGGGCAACCCGAGCGGTGTCACGATTCCACCCGAAGTGATCGCGGGCTTCTACGAGGTGGCGGAGCGGCACGACATCGCGCTGATCCTGGACGAGACCTACCGCTCGTTCCGCGACACCGGGGAGCCCGCGCACGAGCTGTTCGCCGAGCCGGACTGGGCGGGCACCCTGGTGAGCCTGCACAGCTTCTCCAAGGATCTGGCGATTCCCGGCTACCGGGTGGGCGCGGTCGTCGCGTCGCCGCAGCTCAACCGCGAGGTGATGAAGTTGCTCGACTGCGTGGCGATCTGCCCTCCGCGGGTCGGGCAGGAAGCCGCCTGGGCCGGGCTGGCCTCGGCCCAGGAGTGGCGGCGTGCGCGCGCGGGCGAGATCACCGACAAGCGGCGCTGGCTGGAGACCGTGATGGCCGGCCGGCCGGGCGGTTTCGAGCTGCTGAGCTGCGGGGGTTTCTTCGGGTGGGTCCGCCACCCCTTCGCCGGGCGCGCCACCGACGAGGTCGTACGTGATCTCGTCACCCGCTACGACACGCTCGTCATCCCGGGCACCGCCTTCCTGCCCGACGACCGCCAGGTGTTCCGGGTCAGCTTCGGCAACGTCGACCGGGCCGGACTCACCGAATTCGCCGGACGGCTCCAGCTGATGGCCAAGGATCTGCTGGGCTGATTTAGCCTCTGCGCGCAACAGCTTGACACACCATCACCCGTGCCGTCGTAATACCCGCACAAAGTCGAACGCCCTCGCACAGCTCCCCCACGCATCACGAGGAGTACGGGACATGACGTCGTTACCCCGCCCCAGACGCCGGGCCCTGGCCGCCGCCCTGGCAGCCGCCGCCTTCACGGTGGCCGCCCCGGCCATGGCACAGGCCGCCGCGCCCACGAAGGCACCGGTATCCGGGCAACAGCGGTCGCCCCAGGCCGCGTTGGCGACCATCACCTGGTCGCTGCAGAAGTCCCCCAACCCCACCCCAGACCAGCAGGATGCCTACAACCGGATCACCTCGGCCATGAACGCCGCCGTGGCCCGCTACAACAACCTGAGTGACCTGGGCAAGAACATCACCGTTCAGTACAACCCGGGCGTCCCCACCGCGGACGGCAACATCAACGGGACCATACGGTTCGGCAACCGCGCCTATATGACCGAGCGCACCGCGCTGCACGAGATCGCGCACACGATCGGTGTCGGCACGAGCGGCCGCTGGGCCTCGCTCACCAGCGGCGGCACATGGCAGGGCGCACAGGCCACCCGGCTCGTCCGGCAGTACGACGGCGCCAGCGCCAAGTTGTCCGCCGGCGGCGGCCACTTCTGGCCGTACGGCCTGAACTACGACAACGAGTTCTCGCAGACCGCCGCCGACCGCCACGTCAACATCGTCGCCGCGATGGTACGAGACGGCCTGTAGCGCTCTCCCCACCCCCGGC
The DNA here is from genome assembly GCF_055591805.1 of Streptomyces sp. NPDC041200. Taxonomy (NCBI): domain Bacteria; kingdom Bacillati; phylum Actinomycetota; class Actinomycetes; order Kitasatosporales; family Streptomycetaceae; genus Streptomyces; species Streptomyces sp. NPDC041200. The sequence continues at coordinate 5,798 of NZ_JBVIZF010000096.1, forward strand.
CGCGGCCCCCACCGACGACGTAGAGGAGTTGGGGGCCGCGGTGCGGTGTTCGCCCCTCACGTGGCAGCCCGCGACCGGTAGACGAGGAGGGCTCAGCCGAGGAGGTCCAGGACGGGCGCGAGCCCCGCCGAGCGCTGGTCGACCGGCAGATGGTCGACGAAGTGCACCGCACAGCCCAGCGCCCGCGCGCCGCCGTCCGCGGTGTGGTCGTCACCGACCATCAGCACGTCGGAGGGTGCCAGGCCGAGCGTGTCGCAGGCGGCCTGGAAAATGGCGGGGTCGGGCTTCTGCGCGCCCAGCTCGTAGGAGAGCACGTACGCGTCCACCAGCTCCTCCAGCTCATGCGCCCGGAAGACCGGCCGCGGGTCCCAGCCGATGTTGCTGACCACGGCCACTGGGATCCCGCGGCGGCGCAGTTCCCGCAGTGTTGCCCCGGTGTCGGGGTAGGGCCGCCACGCGGCGGGCGTCATGTGGCGGTCGTAGAGCCTCCGCACCAGGTCGGCCGTCGGCAGCCCGGCCTCGGCGATCAACGCGCTGTAGGCCGCGCGATGTTGATGGGCACTCAGGTCCCGTTGGCGCCAGAGAGGTTCGAGGTGCGGGGGAACGCGCCCGGCCGCCGGTTCGCCGGGCAGCGCGCCGTACTCCGTCAGCTGTCGCACCCAGTCGGAGAAGCGCTCGCCGTCCGCGGGGACAGCGGCCTCCGCCAGGACGGTGCCGAGCCATTCCGTGACCGACTCGACGCGCATCAGCGTTCCGGAAAAGTCGAACATCACTCCGTTGGCCATGCCGCGATCGTAAGCCCGCCGCGCGGCGTTACGGCGCGGCGATCCGGACGCTGTCGCTCTCGTTTTCGGACAGGAACGTCGACAATGCCCGGCCCTCCTCGGTGACGGCCGTGCGCTCGGCGCGGGAGAAGCCGCGCAGCGGGGTGACGGTCACGGTGCCGGCGTCGACGGTCCAGGTGGCGGCGACCCGGCCGTCCACCAGCACCACGCGGGCGCCTGCCACGGACAGGCCACGGTGGGCGTCGTCGATGATCCGGCCCCGGTCGTGATAGCCGAGGATGGCGTTGTCGAACGCGGGCAGGAACCGCACCGGGGCGGGTGTGTCGGGGTCGGGGCGCGGCGCGTCGGGCAGGTCGAGCAGTTCGCGGCCGCGCGCGTCGCGGAAGGTGACCAGCTCCCCGCGGACGGCGGCCACCGCGGCGGGCAGTCCGGCGAGGCCGCACCAGGCGCGCAGGTCGGCCGAGGACGCGGGGCCGAACGCGGCCAGGTAGCGGCGTACCAGCTGCTCACCGACCGGGTCGGTCCCCTCTGGAGCGGGCGGATCGGCCTCGCGGCCCAGCCAGCGGGCGAGCGGGGTGTTGCGCACCCCCGACTTCACGCGCCACAGCCCGCGCGGCGGCAGCTGTACGACCGGGACGAGGGCGGCCATCACCATCTCGCCCAGCGCCCGCGCGCCCACCGCGGGCCAGCGGTCGGCGAGCACGCGCGCGATCTCGGCCATCGAGCGGGGCTCACCGTCGGCCAGCACCGCGCGGCCCGCCGCGGCGAGTTCACCGAGGTCGACCCCGTCGAGTTCGGTGCGGTAGACGCCCAGCACCCGCTGGCGCAGCATGGGGTCGTGGCGGGACCGCCAGGCCAGGGCGTCGTCGGCGGTGACGAGGTGAACGGTGCGGCGCATGAGG
>NZ_JBVIZF010000097.1:0-6583 GCF_055591805.1 Streptomyces sp. NPDC041200
GTGTGCTGTGTGGATACGGGGAGGTGGTTGGGGGCAGAGCCGTGCCTTTCCACGTTGCTGGGGGCGAAACGACCCCGCGATCCCTATATATATTTCCCCCCCGCCACCGCGCGCGTCAGGACCGGTCGCAGCTGGTGACGCCGGGGCGCCAGCGGCAGGCGATGGCGGCGAAGCCGCCGTCCTTCACCACAGGGACGGACACGGTGTCCCCGCCGCGCACCACCCGTGGCGCGCGCACCAGACCGTCCGCTCCGTCGAGGACGAGGTCGACCAGCCACTTCCCCTCGCCCAGCCGCAGCGGCACGGCGGCGGTGTGCGCGTCACCGGCGAAGATGCCACCGATGAACCAGCGCCCGCCCTTCTCGCGCGCGAGCACCGCGCTCTCCCCGGGCCGCCCCGCCAGCAGCCGGGTGCGGTCCCAGGAGGCGGGTATCTGCTCCAGGAAGCGCCGGGCCCGCGGACGGGCGTCGTACGACTCCGGGGTGCCCGCCAGGTTCTGGATCCCCGACTCGTACAGCACCGACAGCCCCAGCTCGCCCGCGTCCGACGCCGCGTTGGGGCGCTCGGCCCGCTGGAAGGCGCCCGGGGTGAAGTCCATCGAGCCGATGACGTTGCGGGTGAACGGGAGCGTCGTCAGATGCTGCGAGGTGTTCACCCGCTTCTCCTCGCCGTTGACGCCCTCCAGCGTCATCACCTGCGGCCAGGTCCGCTGGATGCCCTTGGGGATGGTCGAGCCATGGAAGTTGACGAGCAGATGGTGGGCCGCGGTGGCCGGAAGGATCTCGTCGTACCAGCGCAGCGTCGCCTGCGACTCGGAGTCCATGAAGTCGATCTTCACCCCCTTCACGCCCCACTTCTCCAGGGTCGGCAGCCACCGCTCGCGCTCCTCCGCGGTGTCCAGATCGCGCTGGTGGATCCAGACCTGGATGCCCACGTTGCGCTCTTCGGCGTACCGGACCAGCTCCGGAATCCAGCTGTTGCGCTGCCAGTCGGGGTCGGTGACGTCCCACTGCTTTGGGTCGAAGTACCAGCCCGCGTCCACCACCACGTACGGCCAGCCGCGGGCTGCCGCGTAGTCCACGTACCCCTTCTGCATCGACAGGCTCTGCCCGGCCGGACGCCCGCCCGCGAGCCAGGTCCACAGCGCGGGCCCGGGCCGGATCCACGACGTGTCGGCGACCTTCGACGCGGGGGCCAGATCGTCGGTGAAGGTGGACTCGGTGACCGTCGCCAGGTCGCCCACGACCATCGCGCGCCACGGAGTGCTGAGCGGACCGTCGGACTCGACCCGCTGGTCCCACAGCCCGATGCGGTACGTCGGCTGGCCCTCCTCGTGGACCAGGCGGGCCGCGGAGTAGCGGCCGGTGAGGTCCGATTCGGCGATCAGGGTGTAGACGCCGCCCGTCTCGAACAGGGCCTGCGTCATGTACTCACCGGCGGGCGCCGTCGCCGCGGTGTACTGCTTGAACAGGTTCTCGTTGTCCTTGCGGTAGGTGCCGAGCCACGCGTCCGCGTCCGCGGGCAGGGTGAACGCCGAGGTCTCGTTCAGCACATCACCGCTGCCGGACGGCAGGACGTAGCGGTAGGCGATCCCGTCGGCGGACGCCCGCACCAGCAGGTCCAGCCGGGCGCCGCCGCTGCCCCGGAACCGGAAGCGCGCCTCGGTCATACGGACCGTGCGCGAGCGCTCCTTGCCGACCGTGGACCGGTACCGCTCGGCCACCGTACGGTCGCTGCGGCCCAGGAACCGCAGGCCGCGCGACAGGTCCGCCCGCTCGGTGACGATGCCCACGGGCGAGGGCTCGACCACCGTACGACCGGCTCGGGACACCTGAAGCGTCAGCGCGCCCGAGTCCCGGTCGAGCCGCAGCCGGGCGAGCGGGCCGGGGTCCGGGCGTGACGACGCGCCGTTCGTGAGGGGACCGCTCACCGTCCACCCGGAGTCCTTCGCCTGTCCCCGCGCTTGCGCCGGGCCCGTGCCGAACAGCGTCATGGCCAGGGCGCCGCAGACGAGCAGGACGAGGGCGGAGCGTCTGACAGATCTCTCCATGTTTGCCTCCCGAAGCGGACACGTTACCGATTCATCCGACAACTGGGGAGAGGTGGGACCGATTGACGGTCAATCAATGCCTCAAGCTGCTCCATAGATCCGATCTATCTTCCGCATGGCACCCTGATAGCCCATCCCAGCGCCTCGGAGAGTAGGACACCGGCGATGAGCGACACGGACCCCCGCCAGCCCCCGGCCTGTCAGCCCTCGGACCACGCGCCCGCCGAGCCCGAAGGCGGGGACGCCGCATGCTGGCTGGACCGCGTCTGCCCCGCCTGCGGTGCCCTCCAGGACACCGCCGCTTTCGACCGCTGCCACCGCTGCGGCGCGGACGCGGAAGACGGCTGACCTGACGCCGGGCCCTCAGGACCGCTCCGCGTCCACGAGCCGCTCCGTCTCCCCGCCGAAGGCCAGATGCGTCGTGCGCGAGGCCAGCAGCCACCGCCCCTCCACCCGGCGGAACGTGTCCTCGTAATGCCCCACATTGACCGGCGGCCGCGGCGGGACGATCCCGCCGCGGTAGCCGTCGACCCGGTACGTCGCGAAATACGACGTCGCAGCCGCCGTCGTCGCGGAGTCCACGGTGACCAGGACGTTGGAACACAGCCGACGCGACAACCGGTCCGCGGGCCGCGAGGCGAAATACTCGCCCAGCGCCTCCCGCCCCCGCACCAGACGATCCCCGGCGGGCCACTCCCATATCCCGTCGGCGGTGAACAACTGTGCCACCGTGCCCGGTTCGCCCAGATCGAGCCGCCGCAGGAACTCCACGATCAGACGCTCACAGGCGCGCTCGGCGAGCAGCCGTTCCATCGGATCGAGTGTCCCGGTCTCCATCTTCGTCATGCCCTCACGGTACGAGGCACCACTGACAACCGGCGGCGATCAACGGGGGCCCTCGATCGCGCCGAGGTCGGGCGCGCCGTCGTAGAGCGGGGTGCCCCGGTAGTCGCGGCCGCCGTTGTCGGGGGTGGGCGCGCCGGTGTCGATCAGGGGGGAGCCCGGGCGGGGAGCGAAGGCCAGGCCGGTGCGCAGCTGCGGGCCGCTGGTGGGGGTGCCGTACGGGCCGGAGACGGCCGGGTCGACGAACAGCGGGTCGCCCGTGCGGGCGTTGCCGTCCGTGGCGGGCACCGGCAGCGGGGCGCCGCCGTAGAAGTTGCGGTCGTAGGTGATGGTCGGGCTGGTCGTCAGGGTCGCGTCGGGGACCGCCGAGGAGAACACGTTGTCGTGCAGGTCGTAGCGCGCGTTCAGTGAGGAGCCGTAGCCGTAGACGAGGTACTTGCTCGTCGCGTTGTGCACCGTGTTGTTGTAGACCTCGGCCGACGCCGCCTTGTCCGAATGCAGATACAGCGGATAGCGGGAGTTCCCGTTCAGGACGTTGTACCGCACCACGACGTCGCCGAAGGCGAACTGGCAGAGCAGGATCCCATCGCCGTTGTCATGGGCGAAGTTGTACTGGATGACCACCCGCGTGGTGCCCTTGTCGGCGTCGATGCCGTTGGAGTCCGCGCCTCCGGCCTTGCGCTCCGTGCGGTACACCTCGTTGCGCTGGATCACCACGTCGTCCGCGTAGTACGCCTCGATGCCCGACGTCCCCGCCTGGTCAACCACGTTGCGGTCGACCAGCGCGCCGCGCACGTTGGTCAGATACATGGCGTTGCAGCCGTAGGCGGTGCCGCCCTGGGAGAGGTAGTTGTTCCGGATGGTGATGTCCGTGTGCGGGGTGAACGTGGTGTCGGCCGCCGAGGTCCGGGTGCCCCAGCCGGTCGGCTTGGCGACCGGATTGCCATCGGCGTCCTTCACGTCGCCGGTGTACTGCTTCACGACGATGCCCGCGAACGAGGTGTTGCGCACCGTGGAGTTCTGCACCCGCACATCGTTCAGCACGGTCGCGGCGGCGGGTGGCGCGGTGATGTCGGGCACCGTGGTGTCGAAGACGATGCCGCCGGTCTTCTTCGACCGGTCCCATCCGGTCTTGAAGCGCACGCCCGGGGCGTTGCCCGCGGTGTCGCCGCTGATCCAGTTCACCTCGCCGGTGACATCGTGGACATCGACCCTGTCGATCACGAAGTGGTCCAGTTGCCGGGAGTCGTCCCCCGACACATGGATGCCGCGCAGATCGCGCAGATTCTCGCCCGGAGTCCCCGTGGCGGGCAGCGCGTTGCTGACGTCGAGATCGCGGATCTCCCAGTACTCCTGGTTGAACAGCCGCACCGCGTCATCGACCTGGCCCTCCCCGCGGATCCGGGGCTTGGGTCCCGCACCGTAACGGCCGATCGTGATGGGCCGGTTCTTCTCGCCCGAGCCCTTGGGCCACAACTGGCCCTTCCAGGAGCCGCCGCCCTTCAGCAGGATGCGGTCGCCGGGCCGGAACGTCGTGTGCCCGATCCGCTCCAGGCTGCGCCATGCCGCGCGGACGCTGGTGCCGGACGCGTCGTCGTGCCCGGACCGGGAGTCGACGTAATAGGTGGTGCCCGAGACGGCCGCCGTGGCCGGTGCGGAGGGGGAGGCGGAAGCGGGGGCGGGGAGTGCCGTGAGCGTGGCGGCGGCGCCGAGGGCGGCGGCCGTGAGCAGGCCGAGCGGTCGTCGGCCGGGTCTGACGGATCGTCGTCCAGAGGTCGTCATCACGCCATAGAAAGCGCTGTCATCAGTGGTGTCAAGGTGCATACCGCGTACGCGACTTGATGGCGAAAACGCGTGATCGTCACCGGACTCAGTCTGTGGGTCGCCCGGCTTTCCAACTGGGCGGTAGCGTATAAAAGTCCGCGATCATACCGGCCGAGTGCCGTATGCGCTCATGGCTGGAAGAACGGCAAGGAAAATTCATGTCACACGAGATCAGTCCGGAACCCATTCTGCAGGTGGGGCTCGGTTACATGGCGTCGAAAACCCTGCTCACCGCCGTGGAACTCGATGTGTTCACCCGGCTCGCCAAAGGCCCGTGCGAGGGCGGCGATCTGGCGGGATCGCTGGGTCTGCATCCGCGGGGCGCGGCGGACTTCCTGGACGCGCTGGTCGCCCTGGGGTTCCTGGAGAGAACGGGAAACGAGTACCGCAACAGCCCGAGCGCCGACGCGTTCCTCGACCGGGAGAAGGGCACGTACATCGGCGGAGTCCTGGAGATGGCGAACAGCCGTCTCTATCCGTTCTGGGGATCGCTCACCGAGGCATTGCGCACCGGAAAGCCGCAGAACGAGCAGAAGCACGGCGGAGACGTCTACGATGCCATTTACCGCGATGAGGCAGGTCTCGAACGATTCCTGCACGGCATGACCGGGATCAGCATGGGAATGGCGCAGGTGATAGCCGAGAAATTCCCCTGGGGTGATTACCGAACGCTGCTCGACGTCGGCGGCGCCCTGGGCTGTGTCCCGGTGGCGGTGGCGCAGCGCCACCCTCACATCAGCGGCGGCGTCTTCGAACTGCCCCGGGTGCGGCCGGTCTTCGACAAGCACGTGGCGTCCTGGGGCCTCACCGAGCGCATCACCTTCCACGGCGGCGACTTCTTCGCGGACGACCTGCCCACCGCCGATGTCATCGTGCTGGGCCAGATCCTGCACGGCTGGGGGCTGGATGAGAAGCGCCTGCTGCTGAAGAAGGCGTACGACGTCCTGCCCTCCGGGGGAGCGGTGCTCATCTACGACGCGATCATCGACGACGAGCGGCGACGGAACACCTTCGGCCTGCTGGCCAGCCTGAACATGCTGATCGAGTCCGTTGCCGGGTTCGAATACACCGCGGCGGACGGCCGGTCCTGGATGGCGGAGGCGGGGTTCGGCAGCACCTGGGCGGAACCCCTGATGGGCGGTTACTCCATGCTGGTCGGCATCAAGGACCGCCCGGGCGCCCGGTACGCCGCCGGGGTGCGCTAGGCAGTGTTCGAGAAGTGCGGGTGAGGGGGCGTAGCCATTCGCCGATGGCGGCGGTGTGAAGGGTGGCTTCGTAGCGGACGGCGAGCTTGTCGTATCTGGTGGCGGCTGCCCCGTTGTGCTTGCGGCGGTTGATGCGGCACCCGACGGCGTGCCGCTCCTTGTACTTCTCGGGGTCGAAGGCGGGGCGGCGGCCTCCTGGGCTGCCCTCCTTCTTGCGGTTGGCGACCTGGTCGGCCTTTTCCGGGATGGTGCAGCGGATTTTCCGGCGGCGGAGCCAGGCGCGGTTGGCCCGGGGGGCGTAGGCCTTGTCGGCCAGGACCCTGTCCGGCCTGGTCCTGGGCCTGCCGCCGCCCGGCGGGGCGACCCGGATCGCGTCCAGGATGACGGTGAACCGCGGGCTGTCACCGCGCTGGCCCGCACTGACGATGATCGCCAGTGGCTTCTGGACCTGCTCGCATGCCAGATGGAACGTGCAGGTCAGGCCGCCCCTGGACCGGCACAGGGCGTGATCGGCGGGCTCGGGGGCGCCGTCCCCGCCGGGCGGCTCCGTCTGTGCGGCGCCGTCCTTCCGGGCGCCAGCGGCGTGCTGGTGCGCCCGCGCGGTGCCTGAGTCGACCGAGGCGCCCCAGGTCGCATGCCCGGCAGGGTCCGCCAGGGCCTG
>NZ_JBVIZF010000098.1:0-6151 GCF_055591805.1 Streptomyces sp. NPDC041200
CCATAACCCGTCAGGAACCAGCCGCTGCGACAGATCAGCACCCACAAAGAGCAATCATGCCGCAGCACACCAACTCACCACGTGAGACATGCTCTTAGATGACCCCCGTGGTGTGCCGACGCCGGGCTGGTCGCGCTGACGTTCTCGCCGCGCTCGCCCCGATGCCGCTGGCGTGGGCGATGAGGTCCGCCTGGACCTGCCCGAAGGCGTCCGGTTCGCCGGGCCCGGACGTCCCGAGGGCAACGTCGACAACGCCGCCATCGACCCGAGCTGGTCCTGGGCGGCAGGCGGCGGGTACGGACTGGGCCTGATGAAGGTGGACACGCCCTGCGGCACCGTCTGGGGCCACACCGGAGGGATGCCCGACTACTCCAGCGAGATCTGCACCGAGACCCTCGTCGACGCGGCGGCCTGCCACCTGCTGGGCACACCACGGCCCAGCCCACGGTGAGGGCTCTCGCGGTCGGGCGGCGCTCTCATTCGCGCAGACACCACTCGACGAACGTGGCGATGCTGGGGTCCACCCGTCCCGCCTCGTCCGCCACCGCCGACGTGCAGAAGAACCGGACCTCGCCGAACTCCAGGTCCATCGTCTTCAGCAGGTTCCGCAGCCCCAGCCGCTCGCCCAGCCACTCCCGAGTGGAATCGCTGTCGTCCGGGCGGTCGGGCAGCAGGGCGGGGTGGCCGGTCAGCAGGTCCCGCTTGCTGACGGCGACGGCGAGCCGGGCCCTGGTGAGGCGGGTGCCCATCGTGCGTACGGTCTGCACCGAGCGCGAGAACACGTCCTCCGGGTCGACCGTCGAGGCCAGGGTGCGGTCCACCGCGGGGCCCGACGGGTCGAGGCGGGTCCAGAACGCGTCGACGGCCATCGGGTCGAGGACGAAAACGAAGGTGCGGGCATCCCGCGCGTAGCGCAGCGCGTCGGTCTCCTCCCGGCTGACGAACCGCTCACCGGCCGTGTCGAAGACATGCACCAGCCGCTCGGCGCGGCCGTTGCCGAGCACGAACGAATGGGCCCGGGGCAGTGTCTTCTGGGTGGGGCGGGTGTGGCCCTGGATCTCCAGGACCTCGTTCAGCACCCGCTGGTTGGCGGTCGTCTCGGGGTCCGCGAGCCGGATCGCGGGCCCGCCGTCCGCCGCCGTGTTCTCCAGTGACTTCACCATCGCCGCCATCAGCTGGGTCTTGCCCGCGGCCCGGCCGCCGATCAGCGGCAGGATCAGCTCGGACATGTGCCCGGCGTCCGGGTTCATCGACTTGCCGCAGTGTTCGTGCACGCAGAAGCCGCTCAGCCGGGCATCCCTGCTCATCAGCATCAGCAGGGTCGGTATCCGCTCGTCGCAGGCGCACCGGCGCCGGAAGAGGCCGAACGTGCCCGGGCGGATGTCGGCGTGCCGCCGTCGGCAGTTCGTACGGGGGCAGTCGTACGCCGGATACGGGACGCGTTCGAAGCAGCTCGGGCACAGCATGCCCCGGGGCAGCCCGCGCAGGATCATCACCGCCCGGTCGGTGGCCCGCAGGGTGAGCGCGGTCAGCCGGGCACCGGCGGTCAGGAGGGCCACGCCGAGCGCCTGTAGGCCGAGGAGCAGGCCCAGCACGGGTACCGCGACGGCGGCGCCTACGGTGAGGCCCAAGTAGAGGGTCAGGCCGTACGGGACCGAGACGGACTCGTGCACGGAGGGCGCGGTGATCTGGCGGGTGGTCACCTGACGGTAGGCGTCGGTGACCGTACGGACGTACAACCGCCGCCCCTGGGTGAGGAGCTGGCGCAGATCGCGGGTGGCGGGGCCGAAGAAGTAGTTGCGGTGGGCCAGTTCGTCGGTGGGGCGGTACGGCGCGATGGTCACGAATTCGGGGGTGCGCCGTCGCAGCACACCGTTCAGCAACTGGCAGTAGCGCCACAGCAGTTCACTGACCAGCGCGGCCCCGCGCAGGGCCGCGATCGCCGGGGCGATGAACAGATAGAGCACGAGCAGGGCCAGGTAAGCCAGGGGGACGAGGACGAAGATCAGGATGGCGACCATCGGGAACTCACCCCTCTTCCGGTCGGGAATCGTCTCGGGGGCCGTCCGAGGGTCGCCGCTGGGTCAGTTTGCGGCCCCACTTCTTCACGCGGCCCAGGCGGTGTTCGGCGTACTGCTCGTACTCGTCGGCGCGCCGCGTGTCGTAGGGGCGGAGCGCGCGGGACAGGCGGTCCAGATCTTCGGCCCGCCAGTGGTGTGCGGTGTGCAGGCGCAGCGTTTGGACGATCTCCAGGTGCGCCTGCGGCAGTCCGGCCCGTGTGCCGTTGACCGCGAGCACCCCGGTGACATGGCTGAGCACTACCTCGTCGATGCGGTCCGGGGTCACCGCCGCCCGGTGCACGGCGCGCAGATAGCCGTCAGCGAGGGAGAACGAGAACTGCCCGATCTCCGCGCGCAGCCGGGCCGGGTCGGCGGGCAGCCGCATCATGGCGGGGAGCAGCCGGTAGCGCTTCAGGGCGCGGGGCGCGGCCCACGCGTCGATCTGCGGGATCCGGAACGTGCGGGCGAGCGCGGTGGCCTCGGTGGCCTCGCGCAGGGCCGTCTCCAGCCGGAGGGTGGTCCGCACACATTCCTGGGTGACCGCCCGCAGCCAGGCGTAGCGGGCGGGCGCGGTGAGGGTGTCGCACAGCACCAGGCAGGCCCGTAAGTCCTCCTCGTCCCCGACCTCCTGTTTCACCGCGCGGTCGAACCACTCGCCGACCGCCTCGTCCACCGGTCGGTCCGACGGCAGCCGACGGGCGACCTCGGTCGCCTCCTCGTACGTCCAGGCCGGTGACGGCTGCCGCCACAGCCCCCGCAGCAGCTCCGCGTCCGGCGAGGTCTGGCCGCGTACCGCCAGGATCTGGAACAGCAGGTCGACCGTGCGGGTGGGTTCCCGCTCGGCCTGTGCCCGCCAGTAGTGCTCAAGGAGCCGCGGCCGCTCACCGAGGTCCCGCTCGCTGAGCAAGGTGGCCGGGAACTGGGCGAACAGCTGCTCCTGGCCACCCCGCTCCTCCAGCACCTCCTGCACCGCCATCGCCAGCCCGGCCCTGAACACCGGGAGGGTGTGGACGAGGCGGGCGACCTCTTCGCGCAGCTCGGGTCCCGCGCCGGAGGAGCCGAGCAGGGCGCGGGCCAGGTCCAGGCAACGGGCCGCGAGCAGCTCCGGCGGCGGGGCGAGCCGCGCGCCCACCGCCCACAGCAGCAGCCGCACCCGCTGGCGGCTGTGGACGGCTTCGCCGAACAGCCGCTGCCACAGGACGGTGGCCCGTTCCCGCTCGGCGGGGTGGGTGATCGGCACCGGGCCGGGCGCGTTCGCCACACCGGTCGCATAGGCGCGGATACGGGACTGGTGCAGCTTGCCCTCCAGCTCGTGGTGGAGCGCCGTGTCACCGCCCGCCTTGGCGGCCGCGCTCAGCGCCGCGAGCTGGTTGTCGTCCAGGTCCCGGTGCTTGTGGTGGATGTCCGCCGCCACCGCCGCCCGGCGCGGTCCGAGATGACCGGCGCCGGCCAGCCAGTCGATCACCGCGCGGACATCGGCACCGGTCAGCTCCGTACCCCCCGCCGCCGCGGCCGCCGCCACCGGCGCGTGCCAGTCGCCCGGTGTCCGCTCCTGGCCGTGGGTGTACTCGGCCGTCCAGGACCACACCGAGCGGATCGACCCGACCCCGATCCGGGTCAGCAGCCGCACCAGATGGTGGGTGGGCACCACCTCGGGGAAACGGCCCGCGGAGAAGTCGAAGACGGTGTACGACTCCTCGTCGTCGGGGCCGAACTCGGGGTGCGCCCCGGGCACCGTGCCGATCAGGTGCAGCCGGCTTCGGGTGGGCCGGAAGAGATAGGTGGCGAAGGAGAGGGTGCGGGCCAGCGGGGGCGGCAGGAGGTAGCAGACGGTCGCGAACCAGTGGGCGATCCGGTCCGTCGTATCGTCGATCACCACCACCGAGCCGTCCTCCGCGAGCGCCGCGAACACCGCCGCCAGCAGGGCCGGGAGCTGCTCGGCGTGCGGGTGCGCGCGCAGGAAGGCGCGCGCCGAGCGGGAGGACAGCGGGCCGCGTGGCAGGGGCGGGGACAGCTCCGGAAGCTCCGTCGTATCGGCCACTCGTGTGGTCCACACCGGGGAATCCCACAGCTCGATCGCGAGCAGGCCACCGTCGCTCTCGAACTCCCCCTCGGTGTAGAGGGCGTGGGCGAAATAGTTGCCGAAGCGACGCGCCGAGTCCCGGCCGACGTACCGTACGCACAGCGTGGTGGCGCCGCCCTGCCCGCCCGGGGTGTGACAGAGGTTCACCGGGCAGCGGGCCAGCAGCTCGGGGGCGTCCGACTCGACCAGGGAGCGCGGTGGTTCGTACCCGGCCAGGCCCTCGACCCGGTGCCGGGTCTCGGCCGACACCCGCTCGCTCACCGCGTTGAACTGGAAACCGGAGGAACCGCTGAGCCCGTGCTCGCAGGAGGTGTAGTAGAGCTGCTGGAAGCTCCTCATCCGCGGCCCGCCTTCGGCACCGCACCGAACTCGCTCAGCAGCCACAGCAGCGGATCCGCCACCCGGTAGGGCTGGATGCCGGTGTCGGCGACCCGGGCCTCCGGCGTGGCGCCGCGGCCCAGGGCGGAGACACCGAAGTAGCGGTAGCGGGCGAAGGTGTTCTCCAGGGACTGGTCGATGGCCGCGCCGTCCCACACCCTGAGCAGCTGGCGCACCTCCTCGTGGACGCTGAGGCTGTCGCCGACGTCGAAACGGCCGCGCGCGGGCGCGTACGACCGCAGCGGGCTGCCGTTCTCCATCAGATGCCAGAACGCGTCCACCTTGGAGAAGACCACCGCCATCGGGGTGGTGACCTTGGCCGCCTTGCCGCCCTGCGCGGCCAGCAGCATGCCGCTCACCCGGCTCAGCACATTGATCGGCGGGTCGATGCCGTCCAGGCCGGGCAGCTCCGTACCGGGCGCCGCGTTGTCCATGGCGCCCGGCATCTGCAGCGGGTCGAGCAGCAGGATGATGCCGTCCGCGTTGGTCAGATAGCGGGTGTTCAGCTCCACGCTCTCCCGGCTGTTGAAGTCCTCGCCCGCCGTGTCGAAGAACGACAGCACACTGTGCTGCGGCCGCTCTCCGAACAGCCCCTTGCGGCGCAGCCCGAACCGGAACACCAGCGGATCCACCCGGTTGGCGTTGGTCGTCGCGGTCTGGGTGGGCGGGAACATCTGCCGGTCGCGGTAGAGCCGGTTCTCGTACTCCGAGCTGTAGCGGCGCATGGTGGTGTCGTCCAGGCCCATCAGCGACGCGCCGTAGATCTCGCCGACCTGGTTGCGCATCTCGTGCAGCAGCACGGTCATGTAGATCGTCTTGCCGGAGGAGCGCGCGCCCACCATCGCGATCAGCCGGTTCTCCACCATCCCGAACTGCACCGGCAACTCGACGTGGCAGACCGGGCAGATGCGGTACGTCGACTCGCCGTCGCAGTCCGGGCACACCGCCGTCGACTTGCGGCCGTCGGCGGCGAAGTCCGGGCCCACGTCGTGGCTGGGGCGTCTGCCGAAGCGTTCGTCGAGGACCGGGTCGCGGCGGCGCTGGCACTGCTTGCGGGTGCGGCTGAGCCGGCTGTTGCAGCGGAACCGGATCTCGCGCGGGGCGAAGGTCTCGTAGCAGTAGGGGCAGGTGAGTCGTCTGGCCATCAGGTCACTCGCAGCCGGTGCAGCGCCGTGGGGCGGATGTCGATGGTGTGGTCGTGGTCGGCGTCGGGGCCGGTGTCGGGGCCTTCCGCCGGGAAGCAGACGAGCCAGGAGGGGCCCCGGGTGCTGGGGAAGGGGAACTCCAGGGTGAGCGGGGTGCCCGCCGGGAGGCGCTGGGCGGGGACCTCGTGGAGGACGGTGCCCTCGGCCGTGCTGGTGGGGCGGTAGCGGCCGAGGCCGTGCACGATCCGCAGGGCGGGGAGGTCGCAGCCGGTCCGGGCGGTGAAGGTGACGGTCGCGACGCGGGCGCCGGTGAGGCGGCGGCGCAGGGAGGGTTCGTACTCGACGATGGGGGGTTCGGCCGCGATGCGCAGGGAGGCGGCGCCCTCGGTGTCGACGGTGGCGTCGGGGACCAGGGCCTCGACCGTGAGCGTGACCGCGCCCCGGCCGACGGGGAGGTCCAGGCCGCCGTCGTGTTCGTAGACCCG
>NZ_JBVIZF010000099.1:0-5666 GCF_055591805.1 Streptomyces sp. NPDC041200
CGATGAGGCGGGGTGCGGCGGGGTGGAGGAGCTGGCGCTCCAGGTGCCGCTGGTGCTCCCCACGTTGGGTGGCTTGCGCGTACAGGTGGTGGCGGGCCCGGCCACCGAGGACCGGCGGCGCGATGTGCGCGTCTACTCCCGCCCCGACCGTGATGCCGAACCGGGCGCCGATCCCGGATGGGTGTGCCACGCGGAAGGTGTGCTGAGCCCGCCGTCCGCCGATGGCGGGGCGGAGGAGCTGTCCGGGGCGTGGCCTCCGGCGGAGGCGGAGCCGGTGGACGTGACCGGCTTCTATGAGCGCGCGGCGGCGGCCGGATACGCGTACGGGCCGTCCTTCCGGGGCGTACAGGCCGTGTGGCGGGACGGTACGGACGTCCTCGCCGAAGTGGCGCTGCCCGAGGCCGCCGGTGACCGCGACGGCTTCGACATTCACCCCGCGCTGCTGGATGCCGCCCTGCACCCAGCCCTGTTGCTCGACCCGTCCGAGCGGGATCCCGAGCGCGAGCCGGAACGGGACGGCGCCCGGGTGTGGCTGCCGTTCGCCTGGCGGGGCGTGTCGTTGTGGGCGAGTGGCGCGACGACCGTCCGGGTCCGTCTCTCTCCCCGGTCGCGGCAGGCGGAGGCGGAGGATGGCGCGGAGGGGGAGCGGGGCCTGCGGGTCGTCGTGGCCGATGCGGTGGGCGTTCCGGTGCTGACGGTCGATGCGCTGGTGATGCGGTCGGCCGACCCGGAACAGCTGCGGGCCGCCGTGGGGCCCGATGTGGAGGGGCTGTTCACCCTGGACTGGACACCGCTGGCGACGCCACCGGAAGACCACGACGCCCAGGTGGACGCCGATGACTGGGTGGTGCTCGGCCAGGCGGGGGCGGCGGACCCGAATGGGGAGGACGCGGTCTGCCATCCGCGTCTGGAGTCGCTGATCGCCGCGCTCGATGGCGGAGCGCCCGTTCCCTCGGTGGGCATCGCCTGTCTGTCGGCGGCCTCCCCGGACGGCGACGTGGCGGATGCCGGGCTGGCCCTGACACAAGAGGCGTTGGCGCTGCTGCAGGGCTGGTTGGCCGAGCCACGGTTGGCCGATGCCCGGTTGGTGGTCGTCACCCGGGGCGCGGTCCCGGTCGGCGCTTCCGAGGACGAGGGACAGGGCAACGTTGGCGGGAACGCGGCCGGTGCCGCGGTGTGCGGGCTGGTGCGCAGCGCACAGGCGGAGAACCCGGGCCGCTTCCTGCTGCTCGACCTCGACCCCGCCGGTGACCCGGTCGGCGCGGTACCCGGCCACAGTGTGGTGGAGGGCGTACTGCGGGCCGTGGAGATGGACGAGCCCCAGGTGGCGCTGCGCGCCGGGCGGATCCTGGTGCCCCGGCTGATGAGCGCCGGTGGGGCGAGCAGCGGGGGAGTGGCGGGGCTCGCCGGGCAGCCCGCGTGGCGGCTGGAACTGACGGGCGCGGCGACGTTGGACAACGTGAAACCGGTGCCCTGCCCCGAGGTGCTGGAGCCGCTGGGTGCGGGCCAGGTGCGGGTCGCGGTGCACGCGGCGGGCATCAACTTCCGCGACGCACTGATCAGTCTGGGCATGGTCCCGGGCCAGACCGGGCTGGGCGGCGAGGGCGCCGGTGTGGTGGTCGCGGTCGGCCCCGGGGTGACCCAGGTGGCGGTGGGCGACCCGGTCATGGGCATCTTCGACCGCGCGTTCGGCCCGCTGGCGGTGACGGACGCGCGTATGGTGGCGCCGATCCCCACCGGATGGAGCTTCCAGCAGGCGGCCGCGGTGCCGGTGGTGTTCCTCACCGCGTGGTACGGGCTGGTGGAGCTGGGCGGCCTCCGCGCGGGCGAGTCGGTGCTCATCCACGCGGCCACCGGTGGTGTGGGCATGGCGGCGGTGCAGATCGCCCGCCACCTGGGCGCCGAGGTCTACGCCACGGCCGGCCCCGGGAAACACCAGGTGCTGGAAGCCATGGGCATCGACGCCGCGCATCGGGCTTCCTCGCGCGATCTGGACTTCGAGCACGTCGTACGGGAGGCCACCGGCGGCCGTGGCGTGGCCGTCGTACTGAACAGCCTCGCCGGACCGTTCGTCGACGCTTCGCTACGGCTCCTGCACGAGGGCGGCCGACTTCTGGAGATGGGCAAGACCGACATCCGTGATCCGGAGCGGATCGCGGCTGACCACCCGGGTGTGCGCTACCAGGTGTACGACCTGATCGGGGACGCCGGACCGGACCGTATCGCCCGGATGCTGGCCGAGCTGGGCGCGCTCTTCACCGCCGGTGTCCTGGAACCGCCGCCGCTGCGGGCCTGGCCGTTGGACCGGGCACGGGAGGCACTGCGCTACCTCAGTCAGGCCAGGCACACCGGCAAGCTCGTACTGGACATCCCGGCCCCGGTCGACCCGGACGGCACCGTACTGATCACCGGCGGTACCGGTACTCTCGGCGCCCTGGTCGCCGAGCATCTGGTGCGCACGTGGCAGATCAGGCATCTGCTGCTGGTCAGCCGCAGCGGCCCTGACGCCCCGGGCGCGAAGGAGCTGGCGGCCCGGCTGGGCGAACTGGGCGCGGTGGTGCGGATCGAGGCGGCCGATGTCACCGAGGCCGCGGCGGTGGCAGCCCTAGTGGCGGGGGTGGACCCGGAGCACCCACTGACCGGGGTGATTCACGCGGCCGGTGTCCTGGACGACGCGGTGCTCACCTCGCAGACACCTGAGCGACTGGCCCGAGTGTGGGCGGCCAAGGCCCGGGCGGCGGCCCATCTGCACGCGGCGACGGCGGATTTGCGGCTCGGCATGTTCGTGATGTTCTCCTCCGCGGCCGGAGTGATGGGCAGCCCCGGCCAGGCCAACTACGCCGCTGCCAACGCCTTCTGCGATGCCCTGGCAGCCCTCCGCGGGGCCGAAGGGCTGCCGGGTGTCGCCGTGGCCTGGGGGCTGTGGGCCGCGTCCAGTGAGATGACCGGAAACCTCACCGAAGCGGACCTGGCACGCATGGCCCGCTCCGGTATCGCCGCGATGACCGGCGACCACGCCCTGGCACTGCTCGACGCCGCGTTCCAGCACGGCGGCCACCACCTGGTCGCGGCCGATGTGAACACGCGCGTCCTCGCCGCTCAGCCCCCGGGCACCCTGCCCGCCGCGCTGCGCGCCCTGGCCGCGGCGGGTGCCGCTGCCGGGCGTACGGCGGAAGGGCGTACGACGGGACGGCGTACGGCGGCTGCCGCCGGTGCGCAGCCGGTCGACTGGGCGGGCCGCCTGGCGGTCATGTCCGCCGATGAGCGGCATCGGGTGCTGCTCGATCTGGTCCGTGGCCACGCGACCACCGTGCTGGGCCACACGGATGCGGAAGCGGTCCAGGCGGACACCAGTTTCAAGGACCTGGGCTTCGATTCTCTGACCGCCGTGGAACTGCGCAACCGGCTCGCCGCCGCCACCGGACTGCGGCTGCCCGCCGCCCTCGTCTTCGACTACCCCGAGGCGGCCATCCTGGCCGACTATCTGCTGGAACGCCTCGTTCCCGAGGCGGACGGCTCGCGGGCCGGGTCCGGTGTCGACCCGGCCCTCAGCGAACTGGCCAAGCTGGAGGCCACGTTGGCCGGTCTCGACGTGGCGGACAGTGAGTCCGGGACGATCACGACCCGGCTGGAGAGTCTGCTGGCCACATGGAAGGCGACGCGGAACCAGGCGGGGCGGGATTCGACTGCCGCGGAGCGGCTGGAGTCCGCGTCCGCGGCCCAAGTGCTCGACTTCATCGACAACGAACTGGGTGTGTCCTGAATGTGCCGGGCGCGACGACCACTTAGGGCCGGGTGAAACCTCATGGTGAATGTGAACGTGAACGAAGAGAAGCTGGTCGAGTACCTGAAGCGGGTGTCCGCGGATCTCCACGATACGCGGCTGCGCCTCCGTGAGGTGGAAGAGCGCTCCCAGGAGCCGGTGGCCGTGGTGAGCGTCGCCTGCCGCTTCCCGGGCGGGGTGGACACGCCCGAGGCACTGTGGCGCCTAGTGTCCGAAGGAGTCGACGCCATCGGCGACTTCCCCACCGACCGTGGCTGGGACCTGGAAGGCCTCTACCACCCGGACCCGGACCACCCCGGCACCACCTATGTCCGCCGGGGCGGATTCCTTGCCGACGCCGACCAGTTCGACCCCCAGTTCTTCGGCATCAGCCCGCGCGAGGCCCTGGCCACCAGCCCCCAGCAGCGGCTCCTCCTCGAAACGGCATGGGAAGCGTTCGAGCGGGCCGGGATCGACCCCCTTTCGCTGAAGGGCTCCCCCACGGGGGTCTACGCCGGTACGGCCACCACCGGCGGCGCGGCCTCGGGCGGTGACCTCCCGGAGCAGGGCTCCGAGGGATACGCGGGCAACGCGCCGAGCCTGCTGTCGGGACGGGTGTCCTACACCTTCGGCCTCGAGGGCCCGGCCGTCACGGTGGAGACGGCGTGCTCGTCCTCGCTGGTGGCCATCCACCTGGCGAGTCAGGCACTGCGGCAGGGCGAATGCACGCTCGCCCTGGCCGGTGGGGTCACGGTGATGGCCACCCCCGAGGTGTTCACCGGATTCTCCCGGCAACGTGGCCTGTCCCCGGACGGCCGGTGCAAGGCGTTCGCCGCCACCGCCGACGGTACGGGGTGGGGCGAAGGCGTCGGCCTGGTGCTGCTGGAACGCCTGTCGGACGCGCGGCGCAACGGTCACCGGGTGATGGCCGTGATCCGGGGCTCGGCGATCAACCAGGACGGCGCCAGCAACGGCTTCACGGCGCCGAACGGACCGTCGCAACAGCGCGTCATCCGCCAGGCGCTGACCAGCGCCCGGCTGGCCCCGTCCGAGGTCGACGCCGTCGAGGCCCATGGCACCGGCACCACACTGGGCGACCCCATCGAGGCGGACGCGCTCATCGCCACCTATGGGCGCGACCGGCCGGAGGACCGCCCCCTGTGGCTGGGCTCGTTGAAGTCCAACATCGGCCATACGCAGGGCGCGGCGGGCGTGGCCGGTGTGATCAAGATGGTGATGGCGTTACGGCACGAGATGCTGCCCGTGACCCTGCACCTCGACGAGCCGACCCCGCATGTGGAGTGGGACGGAGGCGGCGTACGGCTGCTGACCCAGCCCGTGGAGTGGCCGCGCGGCGACCGTCCACGGCGGGCGGGGGTGTCCTCTTTCGGAATCAGCGGCACCAATGCGCATGTGATCGTGGAGCAGGCCCCGGACGCGCCGTCCGAGGCGGAGCCGGCGCCCGAGCGCGGTGGTGTGGTGCCGTGGGTGGTGTCGGCGCGGAGTGCGGAGGCGTTGCGGGGCCAGGCGGGTGCGTTGGCGGTGCGGGTGGCCGATGTGGAGGTGGGGGTTGCTGAGGTCGGCTGGTCGTTGGTGACGTCGCGGTCGGTGTTCGAGCATCGTGCGGTGGTGGTGGGTGAGGGTCGTGCGGAGTTGGTGGCGGCGGTGGAGGCGTTGGCGGCTGGGGAGTCTCATCCGGGTGTGGTGTGTGGGGGTGTTCCGGCGTCGGTGAGTGATGTGGGTCCGGTGTTGGTGTTTCCGGGGCAGGGTTCGCAGTGGGTGGGGATGGGTGCGGGGTTGTTGGATGTGTCGCCGGTGTTTGCGGGGCGGGTGGCGGAGTGTGAGCGGGCGTTGGCGCCGTATGTGGATTGGTCGCTCATGGAGGTGTTGCGTGGTGCCGGGG
>NZ_JBVIZF010000100.1:0-5598 GCF_055591805.1 Streptomyces sp. NPDC041200
GCCACCAGCGACGACGAACACGCGGTGTCCACCGTCACCGCAGGACCCTCGAAACCGAAGGTGTACGACACCCGGCCGGACACCACACTGCCCGCGCCACCGGTCAGCACATAGCCTTCGATCTCCTCGGAGCCCGTTCCCATGCGCGGCGCGTACTCCTGACCGGCGACACCGGCGAACACTCCGACGTGCCGGTCGGGCAGTTCGGCGGGGTTCATCCCGGCGCGTTCGAACACCTCCCACGAGGTCTCCAGCAGCAGCCGCTGCTGCGGGTCCATCGCCAGCGCCTCACGCGGGCTGATCCCGAAGAACCCGGCGTCGAAACCGGCGACATCGGCCAGGAAGCCGCCGTCCCGCACGTACGAGGTCCCCGTCGCGTCCGGATCCGGGTCGTACAGCCCCGCCAGGTCCCAGCCACGGTCCGCCGGAAAGCCCGAGATGCCGTCCACCCCCTCGGACACCAGCCGCCACAGGTCCTCCGGCGAGGCCACCCCGCCCGGCAGACGGCAGGCCATGCCGACGATGGCGATCGGTTCCGTCTGAGCGCCCTCGGCCTCGCGCAGTCGCTCACGGGTCTTCTGCAGCTCGGCCGAGACCCGCTTGAGGTAAGCGAGGGACTTGTCGTCGTTCGTCATGGTTCCTCGTCTCGTGTCCGGAGGGCGGCGGGTCACGCGAGCCCCAGCTCGTTGTCGATGAAGGCGTAGACGTCGTCCGCCGTGGCCGACGCGAGCTGGTCCACGGCGGCGCCGTCCGTCTCGCCCGCGGCCTCGTTGAGCCGCGCGCCCAGGACGCGCAGCCGGGCGCCGATCCGGGTGTCGCTGATGTCCTGGGTGAGCAGGGCGGACACCGCGGCCTCCAGCGAGTCCAGGGTGGACAGGACCGGGTCGGTGTCCTGGGCCAGCTCCTTGTGCAGATAGCCGGCCAGCAGGGTGGGCGCCGGGTAGTCGAAGACCGCGGTCGCGGGCAGGCGCAGCCCGGAGGCCCGGCCGAGGCGGTTGCGCAGTTCGACCGCGGTCAGCG
The DNA here is from genome assembly GCF_055591805.1 of Streptomyces sp. NPDC041200. Classification (NCBI taxonomy): domain Bacteria; kingdom Bacillati; phylum Actinomycetota; class Actinomycetes; order Kitasatosporales; family Streptomycetaceae; genus Streptomyces; species Streptomyces sp. NPDC041200. The sequence continues at coordinate 1,021 of NZ_JBVIZF010000100.1, forward strand.
AGTCGAATCCGGCGTCCTTGAAGGCGCGGTCGGGCACGATCAGCTCCGGGTCCCGGTGGCCGAGTACGGTGGCGGCCTCCTTGCGCACCACGTCCAGCACCTGGTCCGCCCACTCCTCGGCGGGAAGGGTGGCCAGCCGTTCGGCGAGGGTCCGGCCGGTGGGTGTGTCCGTGCGCGCCGCACGCCGAGCGGGCCGTACCAGGCCGCGCAGCAGCGGATGCAGTTCGCCGTGTTCCGCCTGGCCACGGAGCACGGCCAGGTCGAGCCTGGCGGGCACCACGGCCGCGTCACCGCCCAGGAGCGCCGCGTCGAACAGGGCCGTTCCCTCGTCGGCGGCCAGGCCCACCATGCCGTCGCGCTGGGTGCGCTGGAGGTCGGCTTCGGCGAGCCCGCTGGTCATCTCGCTGGCCAGCGACCAGAAGCCCCAGGCGAGGGAGACGGCGGGCAGGCCTTGGGCGCGGCGCTGCCGTGCGAGGGCGTCGAGGAAGGTGTTGGCGGAGGCGTAGTTGGCCTGGCCGGGGTTGCCGAGGACGCCCGCCGCCGAGGAGAAGAGGACGAAGGCGGCGAGGTCCAGGTCGCGGGTCAGCTCGTGCAGATGGAACGCGGCGTCGGACTTCGGCCGGAACACTGTGGCGACGCGCTCGGGTGAGAGTGCGGGGACCACGCCGTCGTCGACCACGCCCGCGGTGTGCACCACGCAGGTCAGCGGGGAGTCCTCGGGGACGGACGCCAGCAGGTGTGCCAGGGCGTCGCGGTCGGCGGCGTCGCACGCCTCGATCCGGACCGTGGCGCCGAGACGGGTCAGTTCGGCTTCGAGTTCCGCCGCACCAGGTGCGCCGGGGCCGCGCCTGCTGGTGAGCAGCAGGTTGCGGACTCCGTACGCGGTGACCAGGTGGCGGGCGAACAGGGCGCCGAGGGTGCCGGTGCCGCCGGTGATCAGCGCGGTGCCGCCGGGGTCGGGGCGGTGGGGCACGGTGAGGACCGCCTTGCCGGTGTGGCGGGCCTGGCTGAGGTGGCGGAAGGCTTCCGGGGCGTGCCGTACGTCCCACGCCGTCAGGGGCAGCGGGGTGAGCGTGCCGTTCTCGAAGAGTTCCACCAGCTCGGTGAGCATCTGCCGGGTGCGCTCGGGTCCGGCTTCGACGAGGTCGAAGGCGCGGTAGGTGACGTCGGGGTGGTGGCGGGCGATGTCGGTGGCGTCGCGGATGTCGGTCTTGCCCATTTCCAGGAACCGGCCGCCGCGTGGCAGCAGGCGCAGGGAGGCGTCGACGAATTCACCGGCCAGGGCGTCGAGAATCACGTCCACGCCGCGGCCCTGGGTGGCGTCGAGGAACTCCTGCTCGAACGCGAGGGTTCGGGAGTTGGCGATGTGGTGGTCGTCCAGCCCGTTCGCCCGGAGGGTCCGCCACTTGCCGGGGCTTGCCGTGCCGTACACCTCGGCGCCGAGGTGGCGGGCCACCTGGACGGCGGCCATGCCGACACCTCCGGCCGCGGCGTGGACGAGCACCGCTTCCCCGGGCTGGACGGCGGCCAGGTCGTGGAGGCCGTAGTACGCGGTGAGGAAGGCGATGGGGGTGGCCGCGGCCTGCGGGAAGGTCCAGCCCTCGGGAACGCGGATGAGGGTGCGGTGGTCGGTGACCGCCTCGGGTCCGAAGGCGCCGCCGGGGAAGAGGCCCATCACGCGGTCGCCGGGGGCCAGTCCGGTCACCCCGGGGCCGGTTTCGAGGACGACACCGGCGCCTTCGCCGCCGATGGCGGCGTTGCCGGGATACATGTCGAGTGCGATGAGGACGTCGCGGAAGTTCATGCCCGCGGCGCGGATCGCCACCCGGACGTGGCCTTCCGGGAGCTTTTCCACCGGGTCGGAGGGCACCAGGGCCAGATGGTCGAGGGTGCCGGCCTCGGTGGTGTCCAGGTGCCAGGCGCGGGTGTCCGTGGGGATGGTGAGGCCTTCGGCGGTGGCCCTGACCAGCCTGGGTGCGGAGGCCACGCCCTCGCGAACGGCGAGTTGGGGTTCCCCGGTGGAGAGCGCCGCGGAGAGCGCGGAGTGTGAGGCCGGGGCGTCGTCGAGGTCGGCCAGGACGATCCGGCCCGGGTTCTCGGACTGGGCGGAGCGCACCAGGCCCCAGACGGCCGCCCCTGCCGGGTCCGCCGTCTCGCCGTCGCCTACCGCGACCGCGCCTCGGGTGAGGACGACCAGCCGGGCCGTGTCGTCCTCCGGCTTGACGAGGAACGCCTGCAGTTCGGCGAGGACGCGCGAGGTCAGCGCGTGGGCGTGAGCGGCGCCCGGCCCTTCGGCGACGGCCTCGGTGACCTGCGCCGCCTCGAGCCCGCCGGACCGTGCCTCGGTGGGCAGGGCTTCGACGGGCAGCGCCGTCCACGCGGTACGGAACAGCGCGTCGTGGAGGGGTTCCGCCGCCGGACGCAGTTGTGTGGCCGCCACGGGGCGGAGCACGAGCGAGGCGACGGTGGCGACGGGGGCACCGGTCCGGTCGGAAATTCGCAGCGACATCGTGTCGTCGCCGACGGGTTCCAGGTGGACGCGGAGGGCTGACGCGCCCGAGGCGTGCAGCCGCACCCCGGTCCAGGCGAAGGGCAGAAGGCGTTCGCCGCCGTCCGGTTCGGCGATGGCTCCGAAGGCGCTGAGGTGCAGCGCGGCGTCGAAGAGCGCGGGGTGGAGGCCGAACCGGCGGGCTTCGTCGTGGTGTTCCCCGTCGAGGGCGACCTCGGCGAACACCTCCTTGCCCCGGGTCCATACGGCCCGTACGCCCTGGAACACCGGGCCGTACTCGTAGCCCGCCGCGAAGCGTTCGCGGTAGAAGTCGCTCACCGCGAGGGGCTCTGCGTCCGCCGGGGGCCACTGGGCGGGGCCGGGCTCCGGGTCCGGTGCCGTCGTCATCAGAGCGCCGGTGGCGTGCCGGGTCCATCCGGCGTCCGCGGGATCCGCGTCGGCGGGACGGGAGTACACGCCCACCGGACGGTCGCCGGTGTCGTCCGGGCCGCCGACGCAGACCCGTACGTCCACGGCGCCGCTGTCGGGCAGCAGCAGGGGCGCTTCCATGACGAGTTCGCGCAGGGACCCGGTGCCGACCTCGTCACCCGCGCGGACGGCGAGTTCCACCAGTCCGGTGCCGGGGAGCAGGACGGCTCCGGAGACGGCGTGATCGGCGAGCCAGGGGTGGGTGGCCAGGGACAGCCGCCCGGTGCACACCACACCGCTGGTGTCGGGGAGCTGGATGGTGGCGGTGAGCAACGGGTGCTCGGTCGGGCTGATGCCCGCCGCGCCCACGTCTCCCGCGAAACCACCGGTGTCCAGCCAGTAGCGCTGGTGGCGAAAGGCGTAGGTGGGCAGGTCGACACGGTGTGCGCCGGTGTCCGCGAACATCGCCCGCCAGTCCACCTGAGCGCCCCGTACGTGTGCCCGGGCGACCGCCGTGAGCACGGCGTGGGGCTCCGGCCGGTCCTCGCGCAGGCTCGCCACGCACTCGGTCCCGTCGGGCAGACATTCCTGGGCCATGGCGGTCAGCACTCCGCCGGGGCCCAGCTCCAGCACGGTGGCCACGCCCTGCTCGCCCAGGGAGGCCATGCCCGCGGCGAAGCGTACGGTGGCGCGTACGTGGTCCACCCAGTACTCGGCGGTGCACAGCCGCTCGGGCTCGATGACCGTGCCGGTCAGGTTGGACACGACCGGGAGGGTGGGCGCGGTGTAGCGCAGACCGCGGGCGACCTCGGCGAACGCGTCCAGCATGGGGTCCATCAGCGGTGAGTGGAAGGCGTGGGACACCCGGAGCCGGGTGGTCTTGCGACCGCGGTCCGTGAACGCGGCGGCGAGGCCGGTCACCGCCTGCTCCTCGCCGGATATCACCACGGAGCCGGGCCCGTTGACCGCCGCGATGGCCACCTGGTCGGTCAGCTCCGGTGTGATCTCGTCCTCGGTGGCCTGGATGGCCACCATCGCCCCGCCCTGGGGCAGCTCCTGCATCAGCGCGCCGCGAGCCGCCACCAGCGCGGCGGCGTCCTCCAGGGACCACAGCCCCGCCACGTGGGCGGCGGCCAGCTCGCCGATGGAATGTCCGGCGACGAAGTCCGGTCGTACGCCCCAGGATTCGACCAGGCGGTAGAGGGCCACCTCGACGGCGAAGAGGGCCGCCTGGGTGAACTTCGTCCGGTCCAGCAGCGCGGCTTCGGGGGAGTCCGGCTCCGCGAACACCACGTCGCGCAGGGGCTGTCCGAGCTGGGCGTCCAGAGCGCCGCACACCTGGTCGAAGGCGTCGGCGAAGACGGGGTACGCGGCGTGGAGCCGCCGCCCCATGCCCACGCGCTGGGACCCCTGGCCGGGGAAGACGACCGCGAGCCCGCCACCGGGGGTGACGGCGGGGTGCTCGTCCCGGAGGTCCGCGAGCGCGGTCAGGGCCTCGTCCCGGGACGCGGCCACCACCACACCGCGGTGGTCGAATTCCGGGCGGGTGGCCAACGACGCCCCGATATCGGCGAGTTCGGCGGCCGGGTGATCGTTCAGGAACGATGCCAGGCGCCCGGCCTGGGCGGTCAGCGCCTCCGGCGACTTCGCGGAGAGCACCA
>NZ_JBVIZF010000101.1:0-5576 GCF_055591805.1 Streptomyces sp. NPDC041200
GGGGTTCCTCCAGGATCAGGTGGGCGTTGGTGCCGCTGATCCCGAAGGAGGACACCCCCGCGCGCCGTGGCCGGTCGTCCGTCACCCAGGTGACCTGTTCGGTCAGCAGCCGCACCGCACCGGCCGTCCAGTCCACGTGCGGCGTCGGCTCGTCGATGTGCAGTGAGGCGGGCAGCGACTCGTGCCGCATCGCCATCACCATCTTGATGACACTGGCCACCCCGGCGGCGGCCTGGGTGTGCCCGAGGTTCGACTTCACCGAGCCGAGCCACAGCGGCCGCCCGTCCGCCCGGTCCTGTCCGTACGTGGCCAGCAGCGCCTGGGCCTCGATCGGGTCACCGAGCGTCGTACCGGTGCCATGCGCCTCCACCGCGTCCACCTCGCGGGGCGCCAGCCGGGCGTTGGCGAGCGCCTGCCGGATCACCCGCTGCTGCGACGGTCCGTTCGGCGCCGTCAGCCCATTGCTCGCGCCGTCCTGGTTGACCGCTGAGCCGCGTACGAGCGCCAGCACCCGATGGCCGTTGCGCCGCGCGTCCGACAGCCGCTCCAGCAGCACCAGCCCGACACCCTCGGAGAATCCGGTGCCGTCCGCCGCCGCCGCGAACGCCTTGCACCGCCCGTCCGGGGACAGCGCACGCTGACGGGAAAACTCGGTGAAGCCGCCCGGCGTCGCCATCACCGTCACCCCGCCCGCCAGCGCGAGGGTGCATTCGCCCTGCCGCAGCGCCTGCGCCGCCATATGCGTCGCCACCAGCGACGACGAACACGCGGTGTCCACCGTCACCGCCGGTCCCTCCAGGCCGAAGGAGTACGACACCCGCCCCGACACCACGCTGCCGAGGTTCCCGGTGGCGACATAGCCCGCCGCGTCGCTGGTCGTCCGGCCGATGAGCGACAGATAGTGGTACGAGTCCACCCCCGCGAACACCCCGGTGTCGCTCCCGTTCAGCATGTCCCGCCGGAGACCGGCGCGCTCGAACGCCTCCCACGCCGTCTCCAGCAGCAACCGCTGCTGCGGGTCCATCGCGGCGGCCTCGCGCGGACTGATCCCGAAGAAGTCGGCGTCGAAATCGGCCACATCACGGAGGAAGCCGCCCTCGCGGGCGCTGCTCGTCCCGGCGCGCTCGGCATCCGGGTCGTAGAGGCCGTCCAGGTCCCAGCCGCGGTCCTCGGGAAAGGAGGAGATGACGTCCGTCCCCTCGCTCACCACCCGCCACAGATCTTCCGGAGACGCCACGTCGCCGGGGAAGTGGCAGGCCATCCCGATGATGGCGATGGGTTCCCGGGCCCGCTCATCGGCCTCGCGCAACTGTCGTTTGGCCAGGCGGAGATCGGCCGTCGCCCGCTTCAGATAGCTGCGGAGCTTCTCGTCGTCCGTCATGTCACATCAACCCGATCGTCACGGCCGTCTGGATTCATCGGAAGGGGGGAAGGAGAGCCGGGGGAACGTCAGCGGAGGCTGTCGTCGACGGGAGCGTTCAGTTCGCTGTCGAGCACCTGGAACAACTCCTCGTCGGTGGCCGACTCCAGATCGCCCTCGGCGCTCTCCTCCTCGGCATCGCCGTCCACCCTGCGCAGCAACTCCCGCAGTCGTTCCGCGATCCGCGTCCGCTGCTCCCGGTCGTCGGCCACCGCGCCCAGGGCCGCGCCGATGGCGTCCAGATCGGCGAGCAGCGAGCCGCTCCGCGCCACCCCGGCCGGGGCCAGCAACTCGTCCAGGAGCCGGACGACCGCGGTGGGCGTGGGGTGGTCGAAGACCAGAGTGGCGGGCAGCCGCAGCCCGGTGGCGGCGCTCAGCCGGTTCCGCAGCTCGACGGCGGTCAGGGAGTCGAAGCCGAGTTCGCGGAAGTTCTGCGCGGGGTGGATGGACTCCGCCGCGTCGTGGCCCAGCACGGTCGCGGTGTGGCCGCGTACCAGTTTGAGGAGCGCCTGCTGCCGGTCTTCGGCGGAGAGCGCCGCGAGCGACTGCGCCGGGTCCGTGGCGGACGCCCCTACCGCTGTGGCGGCCGCCTGCGGAGCGCCGCCGCGCACGAGGGTGCGGAAGAGGGCCGGTGGTTCGGTGTCCCGGGCCTGACGGCGCATGGCGGCCAGGTCCAGGCGGATGGGCGCCAGCGTGGGCAGACCGCTGGCGAGGGCGATGTCGAGCAGTGCGAGGCCCTGCTCGGTCTCCAGTCCCACGATGCCCGCCCGCGCCAGCCGGGCCCGGTCGGCGTCGGTCATGTCCCCGGTCATGCCGGTCGCCTGCTCCCAGTAGCCCCAGGCCAGGGAGGTGGCGGGCAGGCCCTGGGCGTGGCGGTGCTGGGCCAGGGCGTCCAGGAAGGCGTTGGCGGCCGCGTAGTTGCCCTGCCCCGCGGCGCCGAGCAGCCCGGCGGCGGCGGAGAACAGCACAAACGCCGCCGGGGCCAGCTCACGGGTCAGCTCGTGCAGATTCCACGCCGCGTCCGCCTTCGCCCGCAGCACGTCGTCCACCTGAGCGGGGGTCAGCGCTTCGACCGTGGCATCGCGCAGCACCCCGGCGGCATGGATCACGGCGGTGAGCCGATGACGCTCGGGAAGGGACGCCAGCAGCTTGGCGAGGGCGGCCCGGTCCGCGGTGTCACACCCGGCGACGGTGACCTGGGCGCCCAGGTCCGCCAGCTCGGCCGCCAGTTCGGGAGCGCCCGGCGCGTCCAGTCCCTGGCGGCTCACCAGCAGCAGCCTCCGCACGCCGTGGCGCGTCGCCAGGTGGCGGGCGGTGGCGGCCCCCAGTGTGCCGGTGCCACCGGTGATCAGGACGGTGCCCTCCGGGTCGAGGGCCTGGGGAATCGTCAGGACGATCTTGCCGATGTGGCGTGCCTGGCTGAAGTGGCGGAACGCCTCGGGAGCTCGGCGGATGTCCCACACTGTGGTCGGCAGGGGGCGCAGTGTCCCGTCCTCGAACAGCACCGACAGCTCGGCCAGCATCTGCTGGATACGGTCCGGACCTGCACCGCTGACGAGGTCGAACGCACGGTAGCGGATCCCGGCGTACTCGGCGCCGACCTGATCGGGATCACGGAGGTCGGTCCTGCCCATGTCGATGAAGCGTCCGCCGGGCGCCAGCAGCCGCAGCGACGCGTCCACGAAGTCACCCGCCAGCGAATTGAGCACCACGTCGACGGACCCGGCGGCCTCGCGGACACGGTCCTCGAAGTCGAGCGCGCGGGAGGAGGCGATGTGGCGGTCGTCGAAGCCACGGGCCCGCAGCGCGTGCCACTTGCCGGGGCTCGCGGTGGCGTACACCTCGGCTCCCCAGTGCCGGGCCAGCTGCACGGCCGCCAACCCCACCCCGCCGGTGGCCGCGTGCAGCAGCAGCTTCTCGCCCGAGCGCAGCCCCGCGAGATCGGCCAGTCCGTAGTACGCGGTGAGAAAGGCCGACGGGATGGTCGCCGCTTGCGCGTACGACCAGTCGTCCGGCATCCGGGTGATGAGCCGACTGTCGGTGATGACCAGCGGTCCGGTGCCGTTGAACAGGCCCATGACCCGGTCGCCCACGGCGAACCGGCCGGTGTCCGGGCCGACTTCGACCACCACCCCCGCGCCGTCGCCACCGAGCGGCCGGGGGTCTTCCACCATGCCCAGCGCCACCACGACGTCATGGAAGTTCACCCCGCCCGCGTGCAGCGCCACCCGCACCTCGCCGGAGCCCAGCGGACGCGTGTTGTCCGGGCAGTCGGCCAGGGCGAGGTGGTCCAGGCTGCCGTGCCCGGTGAGCCCCAGCCGCCACGCCGCCCGGCCTTCGGGCGGAGTGAGCCGCTTGGTGGCGTCGTCATGGACGAGCCGGGCCACGTACGCCTGGTCACCTCGCAGCGCGATCTGCGGCTCGCCCGAGGCGACCGCGCCCGCCACGGTCCGCGGCGAGAGGTCATGCTCGTCCAGGTCGAGCAGCAGCAGGCGGCCGGGGCTCTCCGACTGGGCACTGCGCACCAGACCCCAGACGGCGGAAGCGGGCAGGTCGCCGATGTCGTCCTGGCCGTGTGTGGCCACCGCGCGCCGGGTGACGACGGCCAGCCGGGAGCCGGTGAACTCGGGGGCGGCGAGGAAGCGCTGGAGCAGCGAGAGCACGTCCGTGGCGATGCGATGTGTGTGCTCGACCGGGTCGGCGTCCGGGGGAGTGGCGACGGTGGCGAACACGACGTCGGGGGCCGGTGCGCCCTCCGCCGTGGCCGCCCGGGCGGCGTCGAGCCCGGAATGACGGGCGGCATCGGGCAGGGCGGCGGCCAGCGGTTCCGCGCCGGATCCGAGGACGGCCGTACGAAGCACCGGCCCGCCCTCGGGCAGGGGCATCGGCGCCCAGCCGAGCTGGAACAGCGCGTTGCGGCCCGCCGCCCGGGCCCGGCCGAGCCGTCCGTCTTCCGGCGCGGGCCGCAGGATCAGATCGTCCACGGCCACCACCGGTGTACCGACCGGGTCGCAGACCCGCAGCGCCAGCCGGTTCGCCGCCGTCGGTGTGATGCGCACCCGCAGGGCGTCGGCACCGGTGGCGCACAGTCGCAGACCGCTCCAGGCGAAGGGGAGGAGGACCCGCCGCGCCTCCTCGGAATCGGGTGCGACGTCCAGGGCGCGGGCGTGCAGGGCGGCGTCGAGCAGGGCCGGGTGGATGCCGTACCCGGTGGCGGAGGCGCGTTCGCCCTCGGGCAGCGCCACCTCGGCGTACAGGTGTTCGTCCAGCCGCCACGCGGCGGTGAGCCCCTGGAACGACGGGCCGTAGGCATAGCCGTGCTCGGCGAGCCGGGCGTAGAAGTCCCGCACGCGCAGCGGTGTGGCTCCCGGCGGCGGCCACGCACCGTCGATCGGCGCGACGGACGCGGTCGCGGGTGAGGGGGCGAGCACACCGGTCGCGTGCCGCGTCCACGGTGCCGTCTCACCGCTCTCGGCGGCGGGACGGGAATGGATGGTGAGAGGGCGCTCGCCGCTGTCGCCTGGGGTGCCGATGGTCACCTGTACGTCGACCGCCTCGCTGTCCGGTACGACGAGCGGCGCGGCCAGGGTCAGCTCGGACACGTGGTCGCAGCCGGTCCGGGCGGCGGCGTGCAGGGCGAGTTCGGCGAAGGCGGTGCCGGGCAGCAGCACGGTGTCCAGCACCCGGTGGTCGTTCAGCCAGGGGTGGGTCTGCGGGGACAGTCGCCCGGTCAGCAGATGGGTGCCGCCCTCGGCCACTTCCACGGCGGCGCCGAGCAGCGGATGCCCGGCGGACACCAGACCCAGTTCGGCCGGATCGCCACTGGGCCCGCCCCGGCGGTCGAGCCAGTACCGTTCGCGCTGGAAGGCGTACGTCGGCAGGTCGACGACGCGGGGGGCCGGGTCGCTGGGGAACCGCCGGGACCAGTCCACCTCGGCCCCAGCGGTGAAGGCCTGGGCCATCGCGCGGACCAGCTGGTCGCGGCCGCCGTGGTCGCGGCGCAGCGTGGGCACGGTGGCGGCCTGGACTCCGGCCTCCTCGAACGTCTCCTGCAGGCCGATGGTGAGGACGGGGTGGGTGCTGGCCTCGATGAACACGCGATGGCCGTCGTCCAGCAGGGCCCGTACGGCATCGGCGAACCGGACCCGCTCGCGCA
>NZ_JBVIZF010000102.1:0-5480 GCF_055591805.1 Streptomyces sp. NPDC041200
ACCGCGCCCGCCGCGTCCGAGTGGGGGCACCCCCGCGCGACGGCGGACGAACCCCCGGAGAACCACCCCGGGGACCCGGCGTCGTAGCGCGGCGGGGCCCGGCCGCGCTACGGGTGCCTACCGGGCAGGTCTCAGCTACCCGGTCAGCTCAGCGACGCGACGTAGCCGGGTACGGGCGTGCCGGGCGCCAGGTCGTCCGCGGGGACCGGCGCGCCGTACGTCCGGGCGACCGGGACCACGCCAGTCCAGTACGGGAGCGCCATGTCTTCCGGTTCGTCGTTGGGGCCGCCGGTGCGCATCTTGGCGGAGACCTCGTCGAGGTCGAGGCGGAGTACGGCGGTGGCGGCCAGCTCCTTCGCGTTCGCGGGGCGGGAGTCGGCGGCACGGCCCGGCACCACATGGTCCACCAGCGCGTCGAGCGCGGCCGCGCGCTCGGCCTCGTCCCGCACCTGGTGGGCGGTGCCGTGCACCACCACCGAGCGGTAGTTGAGCGAGTGGTGGAACGCCGAGCGGGCGAGCACCAGGCCGTCGAGGTGGGTGACCGTCAGGCACACCGGCAGCCCCGGGTCCTCGGCTCCCGCCATCCGCAGGGGGCGCGAGCCGGTCGAGCCGTGGACGTAGAGGCGGTTCCCCGACCGGGCGTAGAGGGTCGGCAGGACGACCGGGGCGCCGTCGCGTATGAAGCCCAGATGGCAGATGTATCCCTCGTCGAGGATCGCGTGCACCACGTCCTTGTCGTACGAGGCGCGTTCCCGGGCGCGGGTCGGGATGGTGCGGTCGGTCGCGGCGTAGGCGGGGTCGTCCCGTTCGGTGGCGTCCGGTTCAGTGTTTTCGCCCGGCTCGGTGGTCGCACTCATTTGCGCACTCCTATTGCACTAGTGCATACTGTGTTTTGTGCTAGGAGAATATCCGATCGAAGGACGTGGTGCGGCGGAAATCGCGGCCAGTGTGGAGCGGGCGGTCGGCGCCGGTGCCCTGTCGCCCGGCCAATCGCTGCCGCCGCAGCGGGAGTTGGCCACGCGGCTGGGCGTCAATCCGAACACCGTCGCGGCCGCCTATCGCGTCCTGCGTGAGCGTGGAGTGGTCGAGACGGCGGGCCGCCGGGGGACCCGGGTGCGGGCGCGCCCCGCGAGCACGCCCCGCGAATGGCTCCGGGTCGAGGCCCCGGGCGCCCGCGACCTCGCGACCGGCAACCCCGATCCCGCCCTGCTGCCGCCGCTCGGCCCGGCCCTCGCTGAGGCCGCGGCGCGCGCCGCCGGGCGCCCCACGCTGTACGGCGCGCCGGGGGTCGCCCCCGGTATCGGCGAGTCGGCGCGTACCGCCTTCGACGCGGACGGCGTGCCGGACGGGCCCGTCGCCGTCACCTCCGGCGCGCTCGACGCCATCGAGCGCGTCCTCGCCGCCCATCTGCGGCCCGGTGACGCGGTCGCCGTCGAAGACCCCGGCTGGGGCAGCCTGCTCGACCTCATCCCGGCGCTCGGGCTGCGCACCGTACCCGTCGGGCTCGACGACGACGGGCCATTGCCGGAGGAGGTGGAGCGGGCGCTGCGTCAGGGGGCGCGGGCGCTCGTCGTCACCGACCGGGCGCAGAATCCGACGGGCGCGGCGGTGAGCGCGGCGCGCGCCCGTGAGCTGCGCGCCGTCCTCGCCGGTCACCCCGGTGTGCTGCTCATCGAGGACGACCACGGCCACGGCATCGTGGACCTGCCGCTGCGTCCGCTCGCGGGCGGCACGGACCACTGGGCCCTGGTCCGCTCCACCGCCAAGGCCTACGGCCCCGATCTGCGCCTCGCGGTGCTCACCGGCGACACCGTCACCCTGGACCGCCTGCGCGGGCGGCAGCGGCTCGGCCCCGGCTGGGTCAGCCATCTGCTGCAGGACACCGTGGCGCATCTGTGGCGCACCGGCGCGGTGGACGCGGCGGCGGTCGCGGCGTCGTACGACGCGCGCCGCGACGCCCTGGTGGCAGCCCTGCGGGAGCGGGGCGTCGCCGCGCACGGGCGCAGCGGGATGAACGTCTGGGTCCCGGTGCCCGACGAGACGGGCGCGGTGGCCCGCCTCCTGTCCGCGGGCTGGGCGGCCGCCCCGGGCGCCCGGTTCCGGGTGGCCTCGGGACCGGGTCTGCGGCTGACGGTCTCTCCGCTGCGCGCCGATGAGGTGGCCGGGCTCGCCGACGCGGTGGCCTCGGCGGTGACGAGGGGCCCGGCCCCGGCGGGCCGGGTGGACTGAGGCCGGTGCCGACGAGGATACCCTTGTGGACTACAACTTCTAAGAACAATCGGTAACGCAAGCGCTGCATCGCGTAGCATCGCTTACATGAATCTGGATCGCCTGCGCACCCTGTACGCCGTGGCCCGGCACGGCTCCGTGAGCGGTGCGGCCGAAGGACTGCACGTCACGACCTCGGCCGTCTCCCAGCAGCTGTCGAAGCTGGAGCGGGAGACCGGGCAGCAGCTGCTCGCCAAGAACGGCCGCGGGGTGCGGCTCACCGATGCCGGGCGGCTGCTCTCCGACCACGCGGCGCGGATCCTGTCCCAGGTGGAGCTGGCCCAGTCGGACCTGGAGGCGCAGCGCGGACACGCCGTCGGCGAGCTGCTGCTGGGTGCCTTCCCGACCGCCGTCCGCGGCCTCTTCCCCGCCGCGCTGGAGCGGATGCGGGCCGACCATCCGGAGCTGCGCGCCCGGTTGCAGGAGATGGAGCCGGACGAGTCGGTGCCCGCGGTGGTGCGCGGCGACATCGACCTGGCGGTCGTCCTCGACTGGTACAACAAGCCGCTGCCGGTGCCCGACGGGCTGGTCAAGGCGGCGCTGCTGGACGACCTGGTGGACGTGGCGATGCCCGCGGGCCACCCCTTCGCCGACCGCTGCGCGGTCGAGCCGGAGGACTTCGTGGACGACGAGTGGATCTCCTGGCCCGAGGGCGGCTTCTGCTACGACTGGCTGATGGTGACCCTGCGCGGCAAGGGCATCGAGCCGCACATCCGGCACACCGCGCGGGAGCACCAGACCCAGCTCGCGCTGATCGCCGCCGGGCTCGGGGTCGGCGTCATCCCCCGGCTCGGCCGCGGTCCGGTGCCCGAGGGCGTGCGCATGGTGCCGGTGAGCCCGCCCTCGATGCGCCGGCACGTCTACGCGATCTGGCGCGCCGACGCCGACCGCAGGCCCTCCATCCGCGCGGCGGTGGAGGTGCTGCGGTCGGTGGGGGAGAAGATCGTCGGCTGACCGGGCCGGTGGTGCGGCGCGCTCAGCCCTGGGGCAGCTTGCGGAAGTCCCAGGAGCTGACCGTGTCCGGGGTCAGCCGCAGCCACGCGTGGCGCCCGTCGTGCGGCATGGCGTCAAGACCGAAGTACTTCGCCGCGAACATCCGCTCCGGCGCGTCGAGTTCGGGACACGGCGCGCCCGAGCGCGGGGCCTCGCCGACGAAGACGGCCTCGCCGCTCAGCTCGACGCCGCGCAGCTCACTGTAGTCGTGCCCGTCGTCGACGATCACCGAGAGCCGGGGATCGCGGCGCAGCTCGGCCCAGCGGCGGCTGCGGGTCAGGGAGTACAGCCACAGGGCCGTGCCGTCCCAGCCGAACCACAGCGCGCTGATGTGCGGCCGTCCGTCCGCGGACACGGTCGCGACCCGGCACGTGCGCTGTTCGGTGAGGAAGGCGTCCAGCTCGGCCGCGGTCATCATGATGCGGCGTCCCCGCCGCTGGGTGACGGTCATCCGCACAGAATCGCGACTCTTCCCTCCATAGGCAATGGCCGTTACGCTCCCGGCTCCCGGCGCGAGAAGCCCGGCGAGAGAACCCGGCGCGAGAAGCCAGGAGGCCGACGTGTCGCTGTCCGCACTGCTGCGCCCCGAGGGCTGCGCCCTGCTCACCGTGGAATGCCAGCGAGGCGTCGTGGGGCCGGACGGCGCGCTGCCCGAACTCGCCGCCGAGGCCCGGGAGTCCGGGGCGCTCGGGCGTGTCGCCCGGCTGGTGTCGGCCGCCCACGACACGCGCGTACAGGTGCTGCACGCGGTGGCCGAGCGGCGCGCCGACGGGCGCGGCGCGAACCGCAACGCGCGGCTGTTCCGGGCCGCCGAGCGGCTGCCGGTGCGGCAGCTCGCCGGGAGCGACGCGGTACGGATCGCCGAACCGGTTCCGGTCGGCGCGGAGGATCTGGTGGTACGGCGGCTGCACGGCCTGTCGCCGCTCGCCGGGACCGGAGTGGACGCGCTGCTGCGCAATCTGGGCTGCCGGACCCTGGTCATCGTCGGCGTGTCGGCCAATGTGGCGATACCCAACGCCGTCTTCGACGCGGTCAACCTCGGCTATACGGCCGTGGTGCCCGAGGACGCCATCGCCGGGGTGCCCGCCTCGTACACCCCGGCGATGGTCCGTCATACCCTCGCCCTCGTCGCGACCGTCACCTCGACCGAGGACGTCATCGCCTGCTGGCAGGCGGTCAGGCCATCTTGATCGAGGTGCCCTCCACCGTGATCTTGGCGCCGGGCAGCGCCTTCGTGGCCGGTCCGCCCTTCGGGCTGCCGTCACTGATGTCGAACTTGCTCTGGTGGCACGGGCAGTTGATGGTGCCGTCCGACACGTCGCCGACCGAGCACCCCTGGTGGGTGCAGATCGAGGAGAACGCCTTGAACTGCCCCGCGGAGGGCTGGGTCACCACGACCTTGTGATTCTTGAAGACCATGCCGCCGCCCTCCGGTATCTGGGAGGTCTTGGCCAGCTCCATCCCGCCCCCGCCCCCCGAGGTGTCGCCGCCCGCGCCCGGCTGCCCGGCCTCGGCCGACTCCTGTGCGGAACCGGCATTCTGCGAGCCGCCCGAGTCGTTGCCGTCTTCCTTACCGCAGGCCGTGAGGGCGGCGGCCAGCCCGGCCGCTCCGGCAGCGGAGACGACGGCGCGACGGGTGGTGCCCCATCCGGTGGTTTCCGGCTGCGTCATGGTGGTGCCTCCTGATCCAGGGACGTTTTGATTCCATACGCGGCTCGGTGCTCACATGTTCAACCGTCGGCGCGATAGCCAGGCGCCGTTCAGATACCGGTGCTCCCCGCGGCGCCGCCCGTCCCGCGCTCCGGGGCGGGCTGGGCATGATCCGATGTCCGCCTCCGCCGGGAATCGCGCGGCCCATAGAACCCGCCGCGCTCGGCGTCGACTACTACGCGCGGCTGGAGCGGGAGCGCGGCCCCCAGCGGTCCGAGCAGATGGTCGCCTCCATCGCGCAAGGACTCCACCTCTCCCTCGATGAGCGCGGCCACCTGTTCCGGCTCGCCGGACAGACCCCGCCCCCGCGGGGCGCGGACAGCGAGCACATCCCTGACCGCCGGAAACCGTCACGACGTCACCCCGCTGATACCGCTGCTGGATGCGATCCCGCATGTTCGCGGTGCTCGCGGTCGTGACAGGCTCAGCGGATGGATCACACATTCGATTCTCCGCCCGCTGACCGAGAGCTCCTCGACTTCGCCGTCGGCTTGGCCACGCGTGCCGGA
>NZ_JBVIZF010000103.1:0-5333 GCF_055591805.1 Streptomyces sp. NPDC041200
CCGGATCGCACGTCCGGGCATCGAGTCCTCCGAGCGGCTCGGACGGCACCGCTGGAAGATCGAACGGTCCATCGCCTGGCTCTTCGGCTACCGCCGCCTGGCCGTCCGGTACGAACGCAAGGGCAGCCACTTCCTCGCCTTCCTCGGACTCGCCGCCGCACTGACCTGCTACAAGAAGCTCGCCAAACTCACCATGTGAGACATGCTCTTAGCTTGTTCTTTATCTACCAAGATCTTCCGGGCTTGCCCGGCCGCTCGCCGCGGACCTTCGCCGGCCCTGGGAGAAACCCACCACTTCCGGCCGGCTTACCCCCGCCCGGGTCCGCCGAGGGTTCAGGAACATCCGCACCAAGAACAAACACCGGGCACCCCGCTACGACGTCGGCAAGACCGTCAAACGCCCCGAGACCCTCAAGGCCATCGGCAAGCCCGGAAGATCTTGGTAGATAAAGAACAAGCTGAGTGGGATGACATCATGCACGAATGGCTTCCCCCGAGACCGTGACGGCCGCCGAGCTTATGGACCGCACCCGTGACGGCGTCCTGCTCTTCGGCCTGACCCCGCCACGGCAGACCACCACCCCCGAGCAGGCCGACGCCGTCGCCGCCGCGGCCCTGACCCGGCTCCGGTCGGTGCAGGTCGACGGGCTCATCCTCTACGACGTGGACGCCGAGGCCGACCGGACCGAGGCCCCGCGACCGTTCCCGTTCATGCCGATGATGGACCCGGCCCACTTCCTCGACGGCCACCTCGCCGACTGGGCCGGCCCGGTGATTGTCTACCGCGCCGTGGGCAAGTACACCGGCGACCAGCTGGACCGCTGGTGGTCGCAGGCCGACCGCGACCGGGTGCTGACCGTCCTGGTCGGCGCGGCCTCCCGGCACCAGGTGGGCCGGACGAGCCTTCCCGAGGCCTACCGCCGGCATGCCGGGCTCTCCCTCCCGCCGCGGATGGGCGGCGTGGTCATCGCCGAACGGCACGCCGCCTCGGGGACGGAGCACGCACGCATGCTGCACAAGCAGGACGCCGGCTGCGAGTTCTTCGTCTCCCAGGTCTGCTACGACCTGGACCACACCCGCAACCTGCTCTCCGACTACACCCACAGCTGCCGCGACCAGGGCCTGGACCCGAAGCCGGTGGTGCTGACCCTGGCCCCGTGCGGGTCGGTGAAGACCCTGGAGTTCATGACCTGGCTCGGCATCGAGGTCCCGCGATGGCTCCAGGCCGAGATCACCCGCGGCGACCCCCTCGCCGCGTCGTACGAGCAGTGCCTCCTCAACGCCCGGGCCCTGATCGCGTACTGCCGCCGCCTCGGCCTGCCTTTCGGGATCAACGTCGAGAGCCTCACCAACCGCAAACTGGAGATCGACGCCTCCATCGACCTCGTCCGGGAGATCCGCGACCTGCTGGGCTGAATCATCGTCAGGTCGGCAAGCGGTCGTCGCCTGCATAAGCTTGTCCTTCATCTTCCGGCCTCGAATGGCGTCTCGAACTGAGTCGCTCACCTGGGGATTCGCCGGACGTGGGGGCGGCCCTCGTCTGATCATGTGCTCCGACCAAGGTGCACGTGACCACGACGAAGGCCGCGAGGGTGAGTCTGCTGCCTGATGCTGTTCAGAGGGAAGCGTTCGCGGAAGCGTCACGCTTCCGGGGCGAGTTCTACGAGTGTCTGACCGCTCGGCGCGACGAGTTGTTCGAACTGACGGACGCGGTGCTGTGTGCGGACGGTGCGGTGAAGTCCCCGGTGGACTTGACGCTGCTGCCCGAGCACCGCCGTGGGCACGGAGCGATGTACGGCGGCCTGAACCACGGCCGGATCGACGTCGATCGGCTTCGGGCGGTGCTGGCCGGGCTACCGCTCCCGCGTTTCGACGGCGGTCGCCTGGTCCTGGCGGTCGATGTGTCGCCGCGGCTTCGCTCGGACGCGCCGTGCTCGGCGGAGCGGCTGTTCTGCCACGTCTACGGCCGGGCGAAGACGGCGTCGCAGTTCATTCCGGGCTGGCCCTACTCCTTCGTCGCCGTGTTGGAGCCAAGTTCCACGTCCTGGACCGCGATCTTGGACGCGGTCCGGCTCGGCCCGGTGGATGACGCGACCGCGGTCACCGCCGCCCAGTTGAGGGGTGTCGTCGAGCGGCTCATAGCCGCGGGCCAGTGGCAGACCGGGGACCCGCATATCGTGATCGTCAGCGACGCAGGCTACGACGTCACCCGCCTGGCCTGGGTCCTGCGCGACCTGCCGGTCGAGATGGTCGGCCGTGTCCGCTCCGACCGCGTGATGCGTCTGCCGAAGCCACCGAGGATGCACGGAGTCAACGGCCGGCCGCCCAAGCACGGCCCGGAATTCCGCTTCACCAAGCCGGAGACCTGGCCCGAGCCTGCGATCACCACGGTCACGGACACCACCAACTACGGCAAGGCCGAGACCCAGGCGTGGGACCGGGTCCACCCAAGGCTCACCCACCGCTCATCCTGGCTCGACCACGACGGTGAACTACCTTTGGTCGAGGGGACGTTGATGCGGTTGAAAGTCGCGCATCTGTCGAAGGACCGGGATGCCCCGCCGGTGTGGTTATGGTCCTCCAAGACCGGCGCCACCCCGGACGACGTGGACCGCTTCTGGCAGGCATTTCTCCGCCGCTTCGATCTGGAGCACACCTTCCGCTTCGCGAAGCAGACGCTCGGCTGGACCACCCCGAAACTCCGTACCCCCGAAGCGGCGGACCGCTGGACCTGGCTCCTGATCATCGCTCACACCCAGCTCCGGCTCGCCCGGCCGCTCGCCGCGGACCTTCGCCGGCCCTGGGAGAAACCCACCACTTCCGGCCGGCTTACCCCCGCCCGGGTCCGCCGAGGGTTCAGGAACATCCGCGCTCACCTCGCCTGCCCTGCCCGTGTTCCTAAACCCCGAGGCTCCGGCCCCGGACGGCCCCCCGGCACCAAGAACAAACACCGGGCACCCCGCTACGACGTCGGCAAGACCGTCAAACGCCCCGAGACCCTCAAGGCCATCGGCAAGCCCGGAAGATCTTGGTAGATAAAGAACAAGCTTAGGCACGCCGTCGACCGCTTGCTGACCGTTCCACTTCCTGCCAGCCATCCCCCAGCGTCTGCCCTCCGGTCACCAGGCGCACCCTGCTGTGCACGGATGGCTTATTGGCGTCCGCTGGCGCCGTTGAGATGTGCGCTAGCGGTTTCAATGAACGACTTTGCCCTGTCCTTGAGGGTGTTGTGCCGCTCCTCGAACTTCTCGTTCGCGGAAGAGGCGACGGGATCCTCGGCGTGCTGGAGTTCCAGCACGGCACCGTAGACGTGGTTCGAGGCGAGTTCGATCCGGTGGGCCAGATCGGCGAGGTGTGCCGGTCCTTCGAGGCGCACGGCTGCGGCAGCGGAGACAAGGGCTTCGTTGTCCTGGGTGGTGAGGGTGTCGTTCCAGTGGCATTGCATCCCGGGGTCGATGGTGCCGAGGTACACCCGGAACATGTGGTTCTCGTACTTGGCCACCTCCACGACAAGGGCAGCGTATGCCTCGCGTTGATGTTGCCGACGGATGGCATCCACGGGGCCACGGTGCGCCGCCCACGCTTGTGCGCGGCCTGCGGCGTAGGCAGCTGCGGCGGCGAGTACGGCGGTGGGGGTGGTGATGAGAGCAGCGGCGACGGCGGAGTCCTAACCTCGCGCTTTCACGAAACGGGCTGTCCGGCTGGTGATCAGAAAAGCAGAAAGTGCCTCTGACCAGCGAGAATGAGGATTGCTGAGGTCCTTGTTCCCGCCATCGTCGGAGGCACTTCCCAGGTGAAGAAGAGTATCGGGTCGTACCCGCATGTCCGTGTCCAGGGCGGCGGCCGCGGGGTGGTCTCCCAGGCCGGGTCCGTGCTGCTGGTCGAGACAATCCGCAAGACCGGCCTTGATCAGGCGATATCCGCTGCGCTCGCGCCGTGGCGCAAGCCGCGTGCGGTGCACGACCCGGACAAAGTCCTGCTAGATGTCGCGCTCGCGACGGCTTCGCCTGCGGCTATTCTCTGCCACCGCCCAGCTGGTCACCACCGGCCGCCGCCGCTGGCTCCGCTTCACCGTCCGATGGCCCTGGACGGATATGATCACCCGCGTGATCCAGCGACTCGCAACCCTGCCGAACCCCGGCTGACCAGCGACTCCATCCGTCCCGACTAGCCACAGCAACATCCCGGAGCCGTGGAACCCCGGTGCCCACCCGACGCGACAGCCGGGCCGCCAACCTGCCCCAGCCCACGAAATTCCGCACCTCGCAAGCACAGAGTCCCCGTCAGCGAACCGACGAGGACTCATGAACGATCGAGGCTAGGCGGTGAAGTCCTCTTTCTTGCAATTCTTCGGCGCATAGCCAGATTTGGTGTTGCACACCTTCAGGGTCACCGTGGCGTCTTCCCTGATATCACCCGATACCCATCCGCTGCAGTAGCCCGAGGCGTGACCGCTCGTAGTGGCGGTACGGTCATATACTCCGTTGTGGTTGGAATCGAGGTAAGCCGTCACCCCCCAGCCATCGGCAGTCACGTCGCAAGCTCTTATGGAATCGCCGGGTATGTCTTGGTACGGATCCTGTTCGAAGTTTCCCCAGTCTTGGTTGTTGTTTATGTGAACCGCGAAGAGCTGGCCAGTGCCAGCACTGGCAGGACTTGCGGCGATTCCCAGGAGGGCGGCTGCAGCGATCGCCGTCATTGCCGGAAGTGCCTTCGTTCGCAACACGTGTCTCCCCTTCGCGAGTCAACGAAAAACCCGCCTATAGCTCTATTTCTGGAATGCCGGCTCATGGACGCAATGTCCGGCATGGGCATGATCCCATCGCGGCGATGCGTTCACGTCAAGAAATAGATCGAGGGTAGGGTCGATTTTCGGCCAATGAACCCGCTGAGGGCATCGATACGTGCGTGAAGGCTGCGGCGGCCGGCGCGGCTCCGGCCAGGACCAGCACGGTGCCGATGACCGTGCATGCGGTGACCGGTTCGGAGAGCATGAGCGCGCCTGCCGAGACCGCCACGACCGCCCCAACGCGACAGCCGGGCCACCACCATTCCCACGACCAGCTCGCAACAGCAAAAACGGCCCACCGAAAACCGACGGGCCGTCATGCAAGATCGAGGCTTAGAGCATGTCTCACGTGGTGAGTTTGGCGAGCTTCTTGTAGCAGGTCAGTGCGGCGGCGAGTCCGAGGAAGGCGAGGAAGTGGCTGCTCTTGCGTTCGTACCGGACGGCCAGGAGGCGGTAGCCGAAGAGCCAGGCGATGGACCGTTCGATCTTCCAGCGGTGCCGTCCGAGCCGCTCGGAGGACTCGATGCCCGGACGTGCGATCCGG
>NZ_JBVIZF010000104.1:0-4888 GCF_055591805.1 Streptomyces sp. NPDC041200
GACAAGGGTGCCCTGCCGCTGCCGGGTGAGGACGCGTTCGCGCGGGGGGTGTTCGTCGCGCCGAGGACGCCGGTGGAGGAGCGGGTGGCCGCGGTGTGGCGTGAGGTGCTGGAGGTGGAGCGGGTCGGGGTGCTGGACGGGTTCTTCGACCTGGGCGGCGACTCCATCCGCGCGGTCTCCCTCGTCGGCGCTCTGCGCGCGCAGGGCATGGACGTCACCGTCAGCGATGTCTTTGAGCACCGTACGGTCGCCAAACTGGCCGCCCGGATCACGGACACGTCAGAGTTTCCGGCCGAGGAAACGGCCTTGGTGGCGCCGTTCGAGCTGATCAGCGACGACGACCGGAAGAAGCTCCCCGAGGGTGTCACCGACGCCTACCCGCTCACCCAGATCCAGGCGGGCATGGTCGTGGAGATGCTGGCCGATGAGAGCCAGAACAACTACCACAACGTCACATCCTTCCGCATTCTGGACGAGCGTCCCTTCGTCTTCGCGGCGTTCCAAGAGGCCGTCGCCACGGTTGTCGCGCACCATGAGGTGCTGCGTACGTCGCTGCATCTCACCGACTACTCCGCGCCGCTCCAGCTCGTCCATGAACACGCCGAGATGCCCGTCGGCATGCAAGTTCTCGGCAACGTGGGCCAAGAGGTCGTCTTCCAGGCGCTGAAGGACTACATAGCCGTCGAGCGCGCAGAGGTCTTCGACCTGGCCACGCCCTCCCTCATGCGCCTCTTCGTCCACGTCACCGAGGACGGCGGCTGGTGGCTTTCCATCACGGAGTGCCACCCCATCCTCGAGGGCTGGAGTCACCACTCCCTGCTGATGGAGATCCTGACCGGGTACCGGCGGATCGCGGACGGCCTGGACCCGGAGCCCTTCGACCTTCCGGCGGTTCGCTTCGCCGACGCCGTGGCCGCCGAGATCGCCGCCGTCGATGCCGGTGACGACCGTGCGTACTGGCGCGAACTGACCGACACCTACGAGAAGTTCGTACTGCCCACCGGCTGGGGCGACGATCCGTCCACACCGCGCACCAAGTACATGGTGGGGATCAGCTGGGAAGACCTGGAGCAGAACCTGCGCGCGCTCGCGACCAGAGCGGACGCATCGCTGAAGAGCGTGATGGTGGCGGCACATCTGAAGGTGATGAGCCAGCTCACCGACGCGCCCGCCTTCCACACCGGTCTGGTGTACGACATGCGGCCCGAGGTCCTGGGCGCCGACCGGGTCCTCGGCATGACCCTCAACACCCTGCCCTTCCCCAGCGACCGGTCCGCACGCACCTGGCTGGAGCTGGTGCAGCAGGTATTCGCGCACGAACTGGAGTCCTGGCCGCACCGCAGGTATCCGCTGCCCGCCATTCAGAGGGACATCGGTGGCGCCCAGCGTCTCATCGACGTGTTCTTCAACTACCAGGACTTCCGCCAGGTCGACCTCACCCTGGTCGACAACACGGTGGGCTTCGACAACGGCCCCACGGAGTTTCCGCTCACCATCTCCTCGCGCAACCGCCACATCTACCTGACCGCGGACTCCTGGACGCTCACCAAGGCCAACGCCCAGCGCATCGTCGACATGTACCGCGCGGTGCTGGCAGCGATGGCCGGGGACGCCGACGGCGATGCCCGGGCGACCCTGCTCGATTCCCATGAGCGCTCCCAGCTGCTGGACACCTGGGCGGTCAACCCCGCCGAGCAGTCGCGGACCACAACCGTCTGCCAGGCGTTCGAAGACCAGGCGGAGCGGACGCCGGACGCCATCGCCGTCATCGCCGGGGACCAGCGGGCGACGTACGCGGAGCTGGACGCCCGCGCGAACCGGTACGCACACCAGCTGCGCTCCCTCGGCGCCGGCGCCGAATCCATCGTCGGCGTCCTGCTGGACCGTGGCGTCGAACTGTCCGCGTCACTGCTCGGCGTGTGGAAGGCCGGTGCGGCCTACCTGCCGCTGGATCCCTCCACGCCCGCCGACCGGGTGGCCCGGATACTCTCCGACGCCGGGGCCACGCTGCTCATCACCGAGTCCGCCCACCTGGAACACCTCGCCGAGGCCGTCGAAGTGCGGACACTGTGCGTGGACCGGGACCGCGCCGCGGTCGACGCCCGGCCCGCCTCCCGGCTGCCGCGTACCGTCGACGCGGACCAGCTGGCCTATGTCATCTTCACCTCGGGCTCCACGGGTCTGCCCAAGGGTGTGCTGGTGCCGCACAGCGGCCTGATGAACCACGTCGAGTGGGCCGCGGGAGAACTGTCCGCGCGGGGCAGCGGCGGGGCGCCGCTGTTCTCCTCGATCGCGTTCGACCTGGTGGTGCCGAACCTGTGGGCACCGCTGGTGGTGGGCCAGCCGGTGCACATGCTGCCGCAGGATGTGGACCTGGCCGAATTGGGCGAAGCCCTCGTCGAATCCGGCCCGTTCAGCTTCATGAAGCTGACACCCTCCCACCTGGAAGTGCTGACGCAACAGCTCACCACCGAGCAGGCGGAGCAGCTCACCTCGTTCCTCGTCGTCGCGGGCGAGGCGTTCACCCGTCGGCTGGTGGAGAGCCTGCGGGAGCTGGCGCCCTCCGTTGCCGTGCTGAACGAGTACGGCCCGACCGAGACGTCGGTGGGCACCTGCACCTACCCCGTCGACGCTCCGCTGACCAGCGACATCGTGCCGATCGGCCGCCCGCTGCCGAACGTGACCATGTACGTACTCGACGAGTGGCTGGAGCCGGTGCCGGTGGGCGTGGCCGGCGAGCTGTACGTCGGCGGAGCCGGTGTGGCGCGCGGATACCTGGGGCAGCCGGAGCTGACGGCGGAGAAGTTCGTACCGGATCCCTACGGCCTTCCGGGGACACGT
This sequence comes from Streptomyces sp. NPDC041200, assembly GCF_055591805.1. Classification (NCBI taxonomy): domain Bacteria; kingdom Bacillati; phylum Actinomycetota; class Actinomycetes; order Kitasatosporales; family Streptomycetaceae; genus Streptomyces; species Streptomyces sp. NPDC041200. The sequence goes on from NZ_JBVIZF010000104.1 coordinate 2,842, forward strand.
CTGTACCGCACCGGGGACCGGGCCCGGATGCTGGACGACGGTGCCGTCGACTTCCTCGGACGCGGCGACGGGCAGGTCAAGATCCGCGGATACCGGGTCGAACTCGGTGAGATCGAGTACAGCCTCACCGACCACCCGCAGATCAACGAGGCCCGCCTCCTGCTGCGCGAGGACACCCCGGGCGAAAAGCACCTCACCGCCTATCTGGTGGCGGCTGAGGGCGAGGCTCCGGACCCGGCCGAGCTGCGCCTGACGCTCGGGCGGACCTTGCCGGACTACATGATTCCGTCCGCGTTCGTCACCGTGGACCGCATCCCGCTCAACGCCAATGGCAAGCTCGACGCGGGCGCCCTGCCCGCGCCGGGCGAGGACGCCTTCGCCCGTGGGCGGTACACCGCCCCCCGCACCCCGCTCGAAGAGCGGGTCGGCGCTATCTGGACCCAGGTGCTGGGCCTGGACCGGGCGGGGGTCGAGGACAGCTTCTTCGAGGTGGGCGGCGACTCCATCCGCGCCGTGGCGCTCGTCGGTGCCCTCCGCGCCGAGGGTTTCGACGTCGCGGTGCGTGACGTTTTCGCCCACCGTACGATCGCGGCGCTCTGCGACCTGCTGAGCGGCCGGACGGCTCTGTCTGCCGAGGACATGGCAGGCGGTGTCGCGGCGTACGCGCTGATCTCCGACGAGGACAGGGCGGGGCTCCCCGAAGGGGTCGTCGACGCCTACCCCCTCTCGCAGAACCAGACCGGCATGCTCGTCGAAATGCTGGCTGACGAGAGCCAGAACAACTACCACAACGTCAACGTCTACTTCCTCCGCGACGACAAGCCGTTCTCGTTTCCGCACTTCCAGAAGGCCGTGCAGACCGTCGTATCCCGTCACGATGTGCTGCGTACGTCGACCCACCTGACCGGCTACTCGGTTCCGATGCAACTGGTGCACGCCGACGCCGACATCCCCTGCTCCTGGCGGGACCTCAGCGAACTGGACGAGCAGGCGCGGCAGCTCGCCATGACGTCCTTCGTGGCGGCCGAGCGTGCCGAACCCTTCGACGTGTCGGCGGCCACCCCGCCCCTTCGTGTCTCCGCGCACGTCACCGGCGAACAGAGCTGGTTCTGCACCTTCACCCAGAGCCACGCCATCCTGGACGGCTGGAGCAACCAGCTCCTGCTCACCGAGATCGTCGCCTGCTACCGCCGCCTGCGGGAAGGCCACACCCCGGAACCGCACACCGCGCCGACGGTCCGCTTCGCCGACACCATCGCCGCCGAGCTGACCGCCCTCGACTCCGAACAGGACCGTGCCTACTGGTCGGACGTCACGCAGCAGCACGCCAAGGTCGGCCTGCCCTCCGGCTGGCACGGAGACCTGACGGCGCCGCCGGAGGTGGTCCATGCCGTCGCCTCCTACCGCGACCTGGAAGACGGCCTGCGGGCCCTGGCCGCACGGGCCAAGGTGTCCATGAAGAGCGTGCTCGTCGCCGCGTATGTGAAGGTGATGAGCCAGCTCACGCAGGAGTCCGCATTCCACGCAGGACTGGTCACCCACTGCCGGCCGGAGGCCGCGGGCTCCGACCGAATCCTCGGCACCTACCTCAACACCCTGCCGTTCCCCGCCGACCGCTCGGCCCGCACCTGGATGGAGCTGGTGCGCCAGGTGTCCGACCGGGAGATCGAGATCTGGCCGCACCGCCACTTCCCGATGCCCGCCATCGGCCGGGAATCGGGGCAGCGCCTGGTCGACATCTTCTTCAGCTATCTCGACTTCGACCGGCTCGAGGAGGCGCAGGCCGAGGACGGCGCGGGCTACGCCGACAGCCCGAACGAATTCTCGCTGGGGATCAGTGCGCTCGGTGGCCTCATCACACTCCGCAGCAACTCCCACGTCCTGAGTCGGGTGAATGCTGAGCGGGTGGCGGGGATGTTCCGTGCGGTGTTGGGGGCGATGGCGGTTGGTGGGGAGGGTGATGCGCGGGCGGTGTGTCTGCCGGTGGGTGAGCGGGATGTGCTGCTGGCAGGTGGTGTCGGGGATGCGGTGGTGTCGGGTGATGTGT
>NZ_JBVIZF010000105.1:0-4804 GCF_055591805.1 Streptomyces sp. NPDC041200
CCGGGCCCGGCTCCCCGCTTCCTGACATGCCGCCACGGCCTGGGTGACCTGCTCGGGGGGCCCGGACACGACGACGGATCCGGGACCGTTGACGGCCGCCACGCCGACGCCTGCCGCCCGCTCGCCCAGGCCGGTGAGGAAGTCCTCGGCCTGGTTCTGGCTCATGCCGAGGGAGGCCATCGCGCCTCCGCCCGCGAGCTTGCGCAGCGCGCGGCTGCGCAGGGCCACGATCCTGGCGCCCTCGTCCAGTGACAGCGCACCGGCCACCACGGCGGCGGCGATCTCTCCCTGACTGTGGCCCACCACGGCGGCCGGGACCACGCCGTAGTCGCTCCACACGGCGGCCAGCGACACCATGACGGCCCACAGGACAGGCTGTACGACGTCGACCCGGCCGAGGTCGGCGGCGTCAGGACCGCCGCGCAGCACATCGCTGAGGGACCAGTCCACGTAAGGGGCCAGAGCCTGTTCGCACTCGGCCACGCGGGCGGCGAACACCGGCGAGCTGTCCAGCAGCGCGGCGCCCATTCCGGCCCACTGCGAACCCTGCCCCGGAAACACCAGCACCGGGCCCGTGCCGCCCGCGTCGAGGCCGCCGGCGGCCGCCGCACTGCCGGGCTCGACCACCCCGGGGTGGGTGTCACCGGAGGCCAGGGCGGTGAGCCCGGCCATCACTTCGTCGCGGTTCTCGCCCACGACCACCGCGCGGTGGTCGAACACCGACCGGGTACGGACCAGCGACCAGCCCACCTCGGCAGCCGTGACGTCCTCATCGGCGGCCACCCGCTCGGCCAGCGCCCGCGCCTGGCCCCGTAACGCCTGATCGCCACGCGCCGACACCACCCACGGCACCACGCCGACACCGCCAGGGTGCGGTCGCGCGGCGGTGTGTTCCGCTTCCTCGGGGGCCTGCTCAAGGATCAGATGGGCGTTCGTCCCCGAGATGCCGAACGCGGAAACCCCGGCCCTGCGCGGCCGTTCGCCCCGTGGCCACCGGACCGGCTCGCTGAGCAGCCGTACGCCTCCCGAGGTCCAATCCGCGTGGGGGGTCGGTTCGTCGATGTGCAGCGAGGCGGGCAGCAGCTCATGCCGCATCGCCATCACCATCTTGATGACACTGGCCGCGCCCGCGGCGGCCTGGGTGTGGCCCAGGTTCGACTTGACGGAACCCAGCCACAACGGCCGGTCCTCCGCCCTCCCCCGCCCGTACGTGGCCAGCAGCGCCTGGGCCTCGATCGGGTCACCGAGCGTCGTACCGGTGCCATGGCCCTCCACCACGTCGACCTCGGCGGTGGACAGATGGGCGTTGGCGAGGGCCTGCCGGATCACCCGCTGCTGCGACGGCCCGTTCGGAGCCGTCAGCCCATTGCTGGCGCCGTCCTGGTTGACCGCCGAACCACGGATCACCGCCAGCACCCGGTGGTTGCGACGCCGCGCCTCACCCAGGCGCTCCAGGACGACGAGCCCGGCACCCTCGCCCCAGCCGGTGCCGTCGGCCGCGGCGGCGAAGGGCTTGCAGCGGCCGTCGGGGGCCATACCGCGCTGGCGGGAGAACTCGATGAACGCCCCCGGAGTGGCCATCACCGCCACGCCACCCGCCAGTGCCAGATCGCATTCGCCCTGGCGCAGCGCCTGACAGGCCAGATGGATGGCCACCAGCGACGACGAACACGCCGTGTCCACCGTGACCGCGGGACCTTCCAGACCCAGGGAGTAGGCCACCCGGCCCGACACCACACTGCCGAGATTGCCCGCCCCGACGTAGCCCTCCACCTCGCTGGTGATGTTCCCGATGACCGACAGATAGTCGTGGGAACCGATCCCGGCGAACACACCGGTGTTGCTGCCGCTCAAGGTGTCGCGACGGAACCCCGCCCGCTCGAACGCCTCCCACGCCGTTTCGAGGAGCAGCCGCTGCTGGGGGTCCATCGCGACGGCCTCACGCGGGCTGATGTCGAAGAACGCCGCGTCGAACTCGGTCGCGTCGTAACAGAATCCGCCCTGGTCCACATAGGACGTGCCGTACTGCGCGGGATCCGGATCGAAGAGGTCGCCGAGCCCCCAGCCCCGGTCCGTCGGAAACGTGGAAATGGCGTCATCGCCCCGCGCCACCAGCTGCCAGAGACCCTCGGGTGACCGCACCCCGCCCGGGTATCGGCACGCCATTCCCACGATGGCGACCGGCTCCGGCTCGGCGGAATCGACCTCGCGCAGACGCTGGCGGGTCTGGCGCAACTCGGCCGTGACCCACTTGAGGTGATCGAGAAGCTTCTCTTCGTTGGACATCTAGCGCAAGCTCCTTGGCGCGGCGCGGAGGGTGGAGGTCATCGGGCTCATGCCTTTCCGAACTCATCGGAAATGAGGTCGAAAATGTCTTCCGCTGTTGCTGCCTCAAGATCGCCATGGGCCGTGGAACGGTCCGCTTCGCGTTCCGTATCGCTCCACTTGGCCAGCAGCAGCTGCAGTCGGCCGGTGATCCGGCGACGAGCCGCCTCGTCCACCGCTGACGGTTCCGACGCTGAATCCCACTTGTCGAGATCCGACAGCAGCCGCCCCTCGGAGGCCACCTCCGTGTCGACGAGGCACTCGCGCAGGAAGTCCGCCAGCTGGTTGGGCGTGGGGTGATCGAAGATGAGCGTGGGGGGAAGGTCGATACCGGTGGCGGCGGTGAGCCTGTTCCCGAATTCGACGGCGGTGAGGGAATCGAACCCCAGCTCCTGGAACGGCTGGGCGGGTGGAATGGCGTCCGTGCTGGAGTGGCCGAGGATCGCGGCCGCGTGTGTCCGTAGATGATGGAGGAGGAGTTGCTGCTGCTGGGCGGGCGTGCTGCCGTTCAGTTGTTGCTGGAGCGAGCTGATATCGGACGTCGAATCCAGGGCGGCGTCGGCGCCGGACGAGGGGGGCGTGAGGCGGCTGAGGAGGGGACTCGGCCGTTGCGCCGTAAAGCTCGTCGGGAACCTGTGCCAATCGATATCCGCGACGGTGACGGTGGTGTCGTCGTGGTCGAGGGAGTGTTGAAGCGAGGCGACGGCGAGATCCGGGGCGAGCGGATTCATCCCGCGCCGGTTGTAGTAGTCGACGACGGCCTCGTCGGCGGCCATGCCCGCGTCGCTCCAGGGCGCCCAGGCGATGCTGGTGGCGGGAAGCCCTTGGAGACGGCGGTGTTCGGCGAGGGCGTCGAGGTAGGTGTTGGCGGCGGCGTAGGCGGCTTGCCGACTGCCGCCCCAGGAGGCCGCTCCGGAGGAGAAGAGCACAAAGGCGCTGAGGTCGTGGTCCTTGGTCAGCTCATGGAGGTGGGTGGCGGCGAGTGCTTTGGGCTGGAGAACCGCGCTGATGTGGGGGAGGTCGATCTCCGCGAGCGATGTGTTCTCCGCGACGCCTGCGGCGTGGATGACGGTGGTGAGGGGGCGGTCGGCGGGGATGGTGTGGAGGAGGCGTCGGAGGGCAGTGCGGTCGGAGACGTCGCAGGCGGTGATGGTGACGGTGGTGCCGAGGTCGGTGAGTTCTTGCGTGAGTTGGGCAGCTCCGGGGGCGTCGGGTCCGGTGCGGCTGGTGAGGTGGAGGTGGGGTGCGCCGTTGCGGGCGAGCCAGCGTGCGAGGTGGGCGCCGAGCCCGCCGGTGCCGCCGGTGATGAGCGTGGTACCGGTCGGTTGCCAGGGGACCGCCAGGGCGTCGGTGGCGGGCGCGTGCTCAAGGCGTCGGCCCAGGACGGCCGTACGGATCGCCACCTGATCCTCGGATTGCCCGGGCGTGAGCAGCCCGGCGATGCGGCCGGGAGTGCGGGGATCGATGTCGTCGGGCAGATCGATCAAACCACCCCAGAGCTGGGGGTATTCCAGTGCGGCAACCCGGCCGAAGCCCCAGGTCTGTGCCTGGAGTGGATGGGGGAGCGCATCGGAGAGGGAGGTCGCCACGGCGCCCTGGGTGAGGCACCACAGGGCTGCGGGCCACCCGAGTTCATCGAGGGCCTGGACGAGGGCCGCGGTGGCAGCCAGCCCGGTCGGAACGGCCGGATGGTGCGGGTGCGCGGCCTCATCGAGGGCGAGGAGGCTCAACACACCGACGGGTGCGGTACGTACGTCGGCGGCACCTTCCAGCTGCTGGGCAAGGGCCTCGCGATGAGCGGCAACGGTGTCGATGGCGAGCGTCTCGCGCACCGCGCCGTGGTCATCGAGTGCCTGGGCGGCGGTCTGGACGACCGGATGGTCCTCCAGACCGGACGGCACGAGCAGCAGCCAGGTCCCGGAGAGGGCGGGAGGGGCCACGGTGTCGGGCAGCTGCTCCCAGGCGATCCGGTAGCGCCACGAGCCGATGGTGGAGTGCTCCCGGTGCCGTCGGCGCCAGGCCGAGAGAAGCGGGAGGGCAGGCAGGAGCGCGTCGATGCCGGGATCGTTCTCCGACAGCTGGAGCGTGCTGGTGAGGGTATCTACGTCCTGCGCTTCGATGGCGCCCCACAGCTGTGCCTCGACCGGGTCGTGATGCTTGCCGCGATCGTCGGGACGGTGAGCGGGAGGGGCGAGCCAGAAGCGCTGGTGCTGGAAGGCGTACGTCGGCAATTCGACGAGCCGGGGGGCGGGGCTGGCCGGGAACCAGGGAGCCCAGTCGACGTCGACCTCGGCAATGTGGAGCCGTGCGAGGGCGTTGGCGAAGGCTTGGGTTTCGGGTTGTTTGCGGGTGAGTGTGGCCGTCACCAGCGGGCTGGGCCGGTCGGTGTCGGTGGTGGTGTGGGCGAGGGTGTGTTGTGTCGCGGTGGCGAGGACCGGGTCCGGGCCCAGTTCGAGGAAGGCTCCTGTTTCGGGGGCGA
>NZ_JBVIZF010000106.1:0-4535 GCF_055591805.1 Streptomyces sp. NPDC041200
CCAACCTCACCGGGGATGTCGTCTCCGCCGAGGAGATCACCAGCCCGGACTTCTGGGTCCGGCACGTCCGCGAGGCCGTGCGCTTCCTCGATGGCACCCGCACGCTCGAAGCACAGGGCGTCACGACGTACATCGAGCTGGGTCCGGACGGTGTGCTCACCGCCATGGCGCAGGAGTGCGTCACCGGTGCCGACGCGGTGTTCGTGGCCGCGCTGCGTAACGGCCGCCCCGAGGCCGAGGCCGTCACCACGGCGCTCGCCCAGGCGTACGTCCGGGGCGCCGCGGTGGACTGGGCGGCGTTCTACGCCGGGACCGGTGCGTCCCGCGTCGACCTGCCCACGTACGCCTTCCAGCGCCGCCGCTACTGGCCCGACACAACCCCGGAAGGGGCCGTCGACACCACCGTGGACGCGGTGGACGCGCGGTTCTGGCACGCCGTGGAGCGCGAGGACTGGCAGTCGCTGGCCACCGAACTGCGCGTCGAGGGCGACCAGCCGCTCAGCGCGGTGTTGCCCGCCCTGTCGTCGTGGCGCCGCGCCCGGCGCGAAGAGTCCGCCGCCGATGGCCGTCTCTACAACGTGGCGTGGAAGCCGCGCCCGCAGGCCACATCCGGTGCCCCGGCGGGTGCCCTGGCCGGGACCTGGCTGACCGTCGCCCCCGCGCGCCTCGCCGACGACCCCCGGGTCGCCGCGGTGGCCGACGACCTGACGCGGCGCGGCGTGCGCGTCGTCCGCGTCGAGCTGGACGTGGCGGACACCGACCCCGCGACCGTGGCCGCCCACCTCACGTCGGCTTCGGCCGAGGGCCCGGTGGCCGGTGTCCTGTCGCTGCTGGCGCTGGACGAGCGGCCGCATCCGGAGCATCCGGCGGTGCCGGTCGGTCTCGCGCTGACCGGTGCGCTGGTCGAAGCGCTGGAAGAGCGGGACGGCTATGCCTCGGCGCGCCTGTGGTGCGCCACCCGGGGCGCGGTCTCGACCGGGGGCGCCGACCGGCTGGACAGCGTCACCCAGGCCCAGGTCTGGGGCTACGGCCGGGTCGTCGCCCTGGAGCAGCCCGAGCGCTGGGGTGGTCTGGTCGATCTGCCGGAGACGCTCAACGCACGCGCGTTGGACCGGCTCGCGGATGTGCTCGCCGGGTCCGACGACGAGGACCAGGTGGCCATCCGGTCCGCCGGGGTCTTCGTACGCCGCCTCGTCCCGGCCCCGCGTGACGCGGCCGCCGCGTCCGCCGAGCCGTGGACGCCGCGCGGCACGGTGCTGGTGACCGGCGGTACGGGAGCGCTGGGCCGCCATGTGGCCCGTTGGCTGGCCCAGCACGGGGCTGAGCGGCTGGTGCTGCTCAGCCGCCGTGGCCCGGACGCGCCGGGCGCGGCCGAAATCGTGGCCGAACTGTCCGGCACCGACACCGCCGTGACCGTCGAGGCCTGCGATGTGGCCGACCGCGAGGCGCTGGAATCGCTCGTGGAAAAGCTGGCCGCCAACGGCACCCCCGTACGGGCCGTGGTGCACGCGGCCGGGGCCTCCCAGGAGCCCGGCACGGGCACCGAACTCCCGGAGTTCGCCCGGATCGTGGCGGCGAAGACCACCGGAGCGGTCCACCTCGACGCCCTCTTCGGGGAGGGTGGCGAACCGCTGGACGCGTTCGTGCTCTTCTCCTCGATCGCCGGGGTGTGGGGCAGTGGCGGCCAGGGTGCGTACGCGGCGGGTAACGCCTTCCTCGACGCGCTGGCCGAACAGCGCCGCGCCCGGGGCCTGCCCGCCACGTCCGTGGCCTGGGGCCCGTGGGCGGAGGGTGGCATGGCCACCGAGGGCGACGCCGAGGAGCAGCTGCGCCGCCGCGGCCTGCCGCCGATGGCGCCGGACCTGAACATGGCCGCCTTCCAGCGGGTGCTGTCCCGCCGGGAGACCGCCGTGACCGTGGCCGATGTCGACTGGGAGCGTTTCGCCCCGGCCTTCACCGCCGCCCGCCCGCGCCCGCTGATCGACGACCTGCCGGGTGTCCGCACCCTGCTGCGGGGCGGCGGCGAGGGTGCGGGCGAGGCAGCGGCCGACGGCGCGTCGGCACTGCGCGAGCGGCTGACGGGACTGACCGCGGCCGACCGTGAGGACGCGGTGCTGGAGGTGGTCCGTACCCATGTGGCCACCGCACTCGGCCATGGCTCCGCCGACGAGGTCGAGGCCGGGCGCGCCTTCAAGGAGCTGGGCTTCGACTCCCTCACCGCGGTCGAACTGCGCACCCGGCTGGGCTCGGCCACCGGGCTCAGGCTGCCCGCGAGCCTGGTCTACGACTACCCGACACCGGCCGTGCTCGCCCAGCATCTGCTGACCGAACTGGTCCCGGACGGCCCGCGCCACGCGTCGGCCGATCTGGACACCGACCCGCGGGACGCCGAGCTGCGCCGCATCCTGACCAGCCTCCCGATGAGCCGGATCCGGGAAGCCGGGCTGCTGGACACCCTGCTCCGGCTGGCCGAACCGCAAGCGGCCACCTCCGAGACCAGTGGCGTCGAAGACGACACCGAGTCCATCGACACGATGGACGTCCAGCACCTCATCGACATGGCGCTCGATATCGACGGCCTCGACGGCAACGATTCCTGACGCGGACCCAAAGCACGGAGTAGGACGATGACAACCCCCAACGACAAACTCGTTGACGCGCTGCGGGCCTCGCTGAAGGAAACCGAGCGGCTGCGCAAGCAGAACCAGCAGCTCACCGACGCGTCGCGCGAACCGATCGCGATCGTCGGCATGAGCTGCCGGTTCCCCGGCGACGTCGGCAGCCCCGAGGAGCTGTGGCAGCTCGTCGCGGGCGGCCAGGACGCCATCTCCGGCTTCCCGGCCGACCGTGGCTGGGACATGGAGGCGCTGTACGACCCGGACCCGGAGCGCGCGGGCACCTTCTACGCCCGCGGCGGCGGCTTCCTGTACGACGCGGACCAGTTCGACGCCGGATTCTTCGGGATCTCGCCGCGTGAGGCCCTCGCGATGGATCCGCAGCAGCGGTTGCTGCTGGAGACGTCGTGGGAGGCGTTCGAGCGGGCCGGGATCGACCCGGCGACGATGCGGGGCAGCCGGACCGGTGTGTTCGTCGGCGCCTCCACGCAGGCCTACGGGGCGGGCGGTTACGACCTGCCGGAGGGCGTCGAGGGCCATCTGCTGACCGGCACCGCCGCCAGCGTCGCGTCCGGGCGGCTCTCGTACACCCTGGGTCTGGAGGGCCCGGCGGCCACCATCGACACCGCCTGCTCGTCCTCCTCGGTCGCCCTGCATCTGGCGGTCCAGGCGCTGCGGCAGAGCGAATGTTCGCTCGCCCTGGCGGCGGGCGTGACCGTGCTGTCCTCCCCGGATGTGTTCGTGGAGTTCAGCCGTCAGCGCGGGCTGTCCGCCGACGGCCGGTGCAAGTCCTTCGCGGCGTCGGCGGACGGCACCGGCTGGTCCGAGGGCGTCGGTGTGCTGCTGGTGGAGCGGCTGTCGGACGCGCGGCGTAATGGCCACCCGGTGCTGGCGGTCGTACGTGGCTCCGCCGTCAACCAGGACGGTGCGTCGAATGGTCTGACGGCGCCGAACGGGCCGTCGCAGCGGCGCGTCATCCGTCAGGCCCTGGAGAACGCCCGCCTCACCGCCGCCGACGTGGACGCCGTGGAAGCGCACGGTACGGGGACGACGCTGGGCGACCCGATCGAGGCGCAGGCGCTGCTCGCCACCTACGGCCAGGAGCGGCCGGAGGGTCGGCCCCTGTGGCTCGGCTCGCTGAAGTCGAACATCGGCCACACGCAGAACGTCGCCGGGATCGGCGGCGTCATCAAGATGGTCATGGCGATGCGCCACGGTGTGCTGCCGCAGACGCTGCACGTGGACGAGCCGACGCCGCACGTCGACTGGTCGGCGGGTGAGGTGTCGCTGCTCACGGAGGCACGGGAGTGGCCGGAGACGGACGGCCGCCCGCGCCGCGCGGGCATCTCGTCGTTCGGCGTGAGCGGCACCAACGTCCACACCATCATCGAGCAGGCGCCCGCGCCCGAACCGGCCACGGCCCCTTCGGCTCCCGACGTGGCCCCCGCCGTGCTGCCGTGGGTCCTGTCCGGACGCGGCGCCGCCGCCCTGCGCGCCCAGGCCGAGCACCTGGCCGCGCATGTGCGGGCCCACCCTGATGTGCGCCCGCTCGACCTCGGCCACTCGCTCGCCACCACCCGCTCGGCCTTCGACCACCGCGCGGTGGTCGTCGCGGCCGACCGCGACGGCTTCCGGGCCGGACTCGACGCCCTGGCGGCGGACGGGAACACCCCGGGGCTGGTGCAGGGCTCGCCGGTGTCCGGGAAGGTGGCGTTCCTGTTCACGGGGCAGGGGAGCCAGCGGCTGGGGATGGGCCGTGAGCTGTACGACGCCTATCCGGTGTTCGCGGATGCTCTGGACGCGGTGTGCGCGGAGCTGGACGCGTATCTGGAACGGCCGCTGAAGAGTGTGCTGTTCGGCGACGATGCCTCGGTGCTCGACCGGACCGGATACACCCAGCCCGCGCTGTTCGCGGTGGAG
>NZ_JBVIZF010000107.1:0-4379 GCF_055591805.1 Streptomyces sp. NPDC041200
CAGACCTCGTCGAACGCGTCCCGGAAGACGGGGTAGGTGTCGTAGAGCCGACGTCCCATGCCCGCTCGTTGGGCGCCTTGGCCGGTGAACAGGAATGCCGTCTTGCCCGGGTGGGGCGTGCCGTGGACCACGGCCGGGGACGGCTCACCGCGAGTGAGGGCGTCCAGCGCGCGCTCGAACGCCTCGCGCTCGTCCGCCACCACCACCGCCCGGTGGTCGAAGGTGGTGCGGGTGGTGGCCAGGGTGTGGGCGATGTCGATGGGGTGGAGGGTGGGGTGTTCGCTGGTGTGGTCGAGGAGGCGTTGCGCCTGCTCGCGGAGGGCCTGTTCGGTCTTGGCGGAGAGCAGCCAGGGGACGGCGGTGGTGTGGGTGGCCGGTTCCACGACAGAGGTGGCGGGGGCTTGTTCGAGGATGAGGTGGGCGTTGGTGCCGCTGATACCGAAGGAGGAGATGGCCGCGCGGCGGGGGTGGCCGTTCTCGGGCCAGGCACGGGCCTCGGTGAGTAGCTGGACGTTGCCTGAGTCCCAGTCGATGTGCGGGCTGGGCTCGTCCACGTGGAGGGTCTTGGGCAGGGTGGCGTGGCGCATGGCCTGGATCATCTTGATGACGCCACCGATACCGGCGGCCGCCTGCGCGTGGCCGATGTTGGACTTGAACGAGCCCAGCCACAGCGGCTCGTCGCGGTTCTGCCCGTAGGTGGCCAGCAGCGCCTGGGCCTCGATGGGATCGCCCAGGGTGGTGCCGGTGCCGTGGCCCTCCACCGCGTCCACCTGGTCAGGCGTAAGACCGGCGTTGGCCAGGGCGGCGGTGATGACACGTTGCTGTGACGGACCGTTCGGCGCCGTGAGACCGTTGGACGCGCCGTCCTGGTTGACCGCCGAGCCACGGATGACGGCCAGGACGCGGTGGCCCTTGGCCTGGGCGTCGGAGAGCTTTTCGAGCAGGACCATGCCCGCGCCCTCGGCCCAGATCGTGCCGTCGGCACCGGCCGAGAACGACTTGCACCGGCCGTCGGGCGCCAGTCCGCGCTGGCGGCTGAACTCCAGGAACATCCCGGCATTGGCCATGATCGTCGCGCCACCGGCGAGAGCCATGGAGCACTCGCCACTGCGCAGCGACTGGCACGCCAAGTGGAGCGCCACCAGCGAGGAGGAGCAGGCGGTGTCGACCGTGACCGCCGGGCCCTCGAAGCCGAACGTGTACGCCACCCGCCCGGACGCCACGCTCGCCGTCGTGCCCGTCAGCAGATAGCCCTCGACCGGTTCACCGCCGTGATGCGTCAGCGAGACGTACTCCTGGGCGGCCACTCCGGCGAAGACGCCGGTGGCACTGCCGCGCAGGGTGTCCGGCCGGAGCCCCGCGTCCTCGAACGTCTCCCAGGCCGTCTCCAGGAGGAAACGCTGCTGAGGGTCGAGCGCGAGGGCCTCACGCGGCGTGATGCCGAAGAACTCGGGGTCGAAGCGGTCGGCGTCGTAGAGGAATCCGCCCTGTTGGACGTAGGTCTTGCCGCGCACATCGGGGTCGGGGTCGTACAGATTCTCGACGTCCCAGCCACGGTTGTCCGGGAACGCACCCACCGCGTCCCGTCCCTCGGCCACCAGCCGCCACAGCGCCTCCGGTGTGCTCGCGCCACCGGGGAAACGGCACCCCATCCCCACGATCGCGATCGGCTCGGCCGTGCCGGTGGCCGCCGGAGCGGTACGGGCGGTGCGCCGGACCACCTGAGCACCTGCCTGCCCACTGCCCATCAGCTCGCCACGCATATAGCCCGCCAGCACCGCGGGGGTGGGGTAGTCGAACAGCAGCGTGGACGGAAGGCGCATCCCGGACGCCTTGTTGAGCGAGTTGCGCAGTTCCACCGAGCTGAGCGAGTCGAAGCCCAGGTCCTTGAACGAGTGCGCGGGGTCGATCGCGTCGGGCGAGCCGTGTCCGAGGACGGTGGCCACGTGGCCGCGCAGGAAGTCCAGGACGATCCGCTCCTGCTCGGCCTCGGAGTGCCCCGCGAGCGACTGCCGCAGACCGCCCGCGTCCGCTCCGGCCGCAGCCGACTGGGCGGCGGCGCGCAGGGGCGTACGGACCAGCCCGCGGAAGATCGGCGCCACCGGCGCGGACGTGGCGCGGGCCCGCAGGCCCGGAAGGTCGAGCTTGGCCGGGACCACCACCGCCGGTTCCGCGCCGAGCGCCGCGTCGAAGTGCGCGAGCGCCTGTTCGGCGGGCATCGGCAGCAGTCCGTTGCGGCCCATCCGCGCCCGGTCCTGCTCATCGAGGGTTCCGGCCATGCCGCCGCCCTGGTCCCACAGCCCCCAGGCGAGCGACGTGGCGGGCAGCCCGCAGGCACGGCGGTGCTGGGCGAGTCCGTCCAGGAAGCTGTTGGCGGCCGCGTAGTTGGCCTGTCCGGGGGAACCGAGGACACCGACCGCCGATGAGAACAGGACGAACGTGTCCAGGTCCCTGTCCCGGGTCAGCTGATGGAGGTTCCACGCGGCGTCCACCTTCGGGCGGAGCACGCCGTCGAACCGCTCAGGGCTGAGCGCCGTCACGATCCCGTCGTCCAGCGTCCCTGCGCAGTGCACCACCGCTCCGAGCGGATGCTCCTCCGGCAGGCTCCCGAGCAGGGCTTCCAGCGACGGCCGGTCGGCGGCGTCGCAGGCCGCGATGGTGACCTCGGCGCCGAGTTCGGCGAGTTCCGTGGCAAGGGTGCTTCCGGCCCGCTGGCCGCTCCGGCTGATGAGCAGCAGCCTCCGGACGCCGTACGTGGTGACCAGATGGCGGGCGAGGAGCGAGCCCAGGGCGCCGGTGCCGCCGGTGATGAGCACCGTCTTGTCCGGGGCGAACGGCACCGGTGAGGTGCCGGGGGTGGCATCGGTGGCGGTACGGGCGAGGCGCGGGGCCAGGAGCGCGCCGTCACGCACCGCGAGTTGGGGTTCCGTGGTGGCGCGGGCGGCGGGTACGGCCCTCAGCGAGGCATCCGAGCCGTCGAGGTCGATCAGGGTGAACCGGTCCGGGTGCTCCGACTGAGCGGTGCGGATCAGTCCCCAGACCGCCGACCCGGCCAAGTCGGTCGGCTCGTCTCCGGTGGCGGTGGACATCGCGCCCCTGGTCAGGATCACCAGGCGGGAGTCCGGCCGTTCGTCGGACACGACGGCCTGGACGAGACCGAGCACACGGTGGGTGAGGGAGCGGGTGGACTCTGCCGGGTCGGCGTCGTCCTCGGAGACACACCACGTGACGAACACATCGGGGCCCGTGGCGTCGTCGTCCCGCGGCGCTGTCGGGAGTGCCACCGCGTCCTGCGGGATCTCGACCGTGTCCCGCACCTCGTCCTCGGGCGTGGGGACGGCGAGCCAGTCGACCTCGTACAGCTCTCCGGCGTCGGCGGCACGCGCGGCGGCGAGTTGGTCGGGGCCGACCGACCGCATGATGAGGGCGTCGATCGTCATCACCGGCGCCCCCGTCTGGTCGGCGATGACCAGCGACACCGTGTCCGGGGTGGGCCACTTGAGGCGGATGCGCAGGGCGCTCGCCCCCGTCGCATGGAGGGACACGCCGCTCCACGAGAACGGCACCCTGATGGTGTCCTCCGCCGCCTCGCGCCCCGCGATGAGCGCCGCGGGCTGGAGCGCCGAGTCGAGCAGGCCGGGATGAATGCCGTACGCGCCGGGATCCGCGTCCGTGGGCAGCGACACCTCCGCGTACGTGGTGTCCCCGTCCCGCCAGGCCGCGCGCATCCCCCGGAACAGCGGCCCGTAGCCGAAGCCCGCGCCGGTGACCCGGCGGTAGAACTCCTCCGTGTCCACGGGCTCCGAGGCGGCCGGGGGCCAGACCTCGTCCGTCAGCACACCGGCCGTCGACGGGGCTTCCCGCTCCCCGGACGCGAGCACTCCCGTCGCGTGGCAGGTCCACTCGTTCTCGGCCGGGGCGTCCTCCGGCCGGGAGTAGACCGCGAGGGAGCGCCGCCCGGAGTCGTCCGCCGGTTCGACAAGGACCCGTAGCTGAAGTGCGCCGCGTTCCGGCACGGCGAGGAATACGTGGTGGGTCAGTTCCTCGATGTGGTCGCAGTCCACGTGGCGTGCCGCGTGGAGGAGGAGATCCACGAAGGCCACGCCGGGGACGATCATCGCCCCGAAGATGGCGTGCTCGGCCACCCAGGCGGGGTCGGTCCCGGTGACGCGGCCGGTGAAGAGGTGCCCGCCACCGTTGGGAAGTTCGGCCAGGGTGGTCAGCACGGGGTGACCGGTCGCCGTCAGCCCCAGACCGTCAGCACCCGCTGTGGGCCTGGGCCTTTCCAGCCAGTAGCGCTGGCGCTGGAAGGGGTAGGTGGGGAGGGCGGTGGGAACGGAGGTGTCGCCGAGCAGGGGAGTCCAGTCGATGGTGATGCC
>NZ_JBVIZF010000108.1:0-4301 GCF_055591805.1 Streptomyces sp. NPDC041200
AACACCGGGTACGCCTCGTACAGCTCACGGCCCATCCCCAGCCGCTGGCTCCCCTGCCCCGTGAACAGGAACGCCACCCGGCCACCGGCCACCGAGCCCTCGACCAGCCCCGCAGCCGACTCGCCACGCGCCAGGGCGTCAAGAGCGGCACGGTCGTCACCGACTATCACCGCACGGTGGTCCAGCGCAGCGCGCGTGGTGGCGAGGGAGTAACCGAGGTCGCTCGGAGCGATCTCCGGGTGCTCCTCCAGGTGCGAACGGAGCCGCACGGCCTGCGCACGCAGCGC
The DNA here is from genome assembly GCF_055591805.1 of Streptomyces sp. NPDC041200. NCBI lineage: Bacteria > Bacillati > Actinomycetota > Actinomycetes > Kitasatosporales > Streptomycetaceae > Streptomyces > Streptomyces sp. NPDC041200. The sequence continues at coordinate 288 of NZ_JBVIZF010000108.1, forward strand.
GTCGGCGGTCTTCGCCGACAGGACCCACGGCGTCACACCAGGCGTCGCCGCCTCACGTGGTGCCTCGTCCTCAACAACAATCGGCGCCTGCTCCAGCACCGCGTGAGCGTTGGTACCGCTGAAGCCGAACGAGGAGACGCCCGCACGGCGCGGCTGACCGGTCTCCGGCCACGGCCGGGTCTCGGCCAGCAACTCGATGTCGCCCGCCGACCAGTCCACGTGCGGCGACGGCTCATCCACATGCAGCGTCCGCGGCAGCACACCGTGCCGCATCGCCAGCACGACCTTCATCACACCTGCGACACCCGCGGCCGCCTGCGTATGGCCGAGGTTCGACTTCACCGACCCCAGCCACAGCGGCTGCCCCTCCGGCCGGTCCTGACCGTACGTGGCCAGCAGCGCCTGCGCCTCGATCGGGTCACCCAGCGCCGTGCCCGTACCGTGCGCCTCCACCACGTCCACGTCAGAGGCCGACAGACCACCGTTGGCCAGCGCCTGCCGGATCACCCGCTGCTGCGACGGGCCGTTCGGCGCCGTCAGACCATTGCTCGCGCCGTCCTGGTTCACCGCCGTACCACGCACCACCGCCAGCACCGGGTGGCCGTTGCGCCGCGCGTCCGACAGCCGCTCCACCAGCAGCATGCCGACACCCTCACCCCACCCCGTGCCGTCCGCGCCCGCCGCGAAGGCCTTGACCCGGCCGTCCTGCGCCAGCCCCCGCTGACGGCTGAACTCGATGAACGCGCCAGGGGTGGACATCACGGTCACACCACCGGCCAGCGCCATGGAGCACTCACCGGCCCGCAGCGCCTGGACCGCCGTGTGCAGGGCGACCAACGAGGAGGAGCAGGCGGTGTCGATGGTGAGGGCCGGGCCCTCCAGACCGAAGGTGTACGCGAGTCGGCCCGATATCACGCTGGCCGCGTTGCCCGTGCCCACATGGCCGTCGATGCCGTCCTGCTCACCGGCCAGCAGCACCGACAGATAGTCCTGGCCATTGGTACCGACGAAGACACCGGCCGTCGAACCACGCAGCGTCGCCGGGTCGATCCCGGCCCGCTCGAACGCCTCCCACGACGTCTCCAGCAGCAACCGCTGCTGCGGATCCATGGCAAGGGCCTCACGTGGTGAGATCCCAAAGAAGGTCGGGTCGAACTCCGCCGCGGCGTCGAGGAAACCGCCGTCGCGGGCGTACGAGGTGCCCGGCTGATCCGGGTCCGGGTCGTACAGCGCCTCCAGGTCCCAGCCCCGGTCCGTGGGCATACCCGAGATCGCGTCCGTACCGGACATGAGCAGCTGCCACAGCTCCTCGGGAGTCTCCACACCACCCGGGAACCGGCAGCTCATCGCCACGATCGCGATCGGTTCGTCATCGGCCACCACGGTCCCGGCGACCGCCGGGCCGTCCGCACCGGCCACGTCCCCGCTGAGCAGCTCGGTGAACAGGTGGTCGGCCAGGGCGATCGGCGTCGGGTAGTCGTAGATGAGCGTGGCCGGAAGCCGCAGCTCAGTGGCCGCGTTCAGACCGTTACGCAGCTCCACCGCGGTCAGCGAGTCGAAACCGATCTCCCGGAACGCCCGCTCGGCACCGACCTCCGCCACATCGGCGTGGCCCAGCACACCCGCGACATGCGTACGTACCAGATCCAGCAGCGCGCGCTTCCGCTCCGCTTCGGGAAGTCCGAGCAGCCGCCCGGCCAGCGCGGAAGCCGACTCGGCACCGCCCTCGCCACGCCCGCCGGAGTCCCCTCCGGCGAGGTCCCGGACCGGCGCCAGCTCGGCCAGCAGCGGACTCGGCCGAACAGCGGTGAACGTCGACAGGAAGAGGTCCCAGTCGACGTCCGCCACCGTCACGACGGCCTCCGGGCGGGACAGGGCCCGCTGGAGAGCGACCAGGTTCAGGTCCGGCGCCATCACCCGCAGGCCACGGCGGCGCAGCTGCTCCTCGGCGTCGCCCTCGGCGGCCATACCGCCGTCCGCCCACGGGCCCCAGGCCACGGCGGTCGCGGGCAGGCCACGCGCCCGGCGCCGCTCGGCCAGCGCGTCCAGGAACGCGTTGCCCGCCGAGTACGCGCCCTGGCCGCCGCTGCCCCAGATACCGGCGATGGAGGAGAAGAGGATGAAGGCGTCCAGGGGGTCGGACGACTCGTCGAAGATGCTGTCGAGGTGGATCGCCCCGGCCGTCTTCGCCTCCACGATGCGGGCGAACTCCGCCACGTCCCCGTCGGTGCCGGGCTCCTGGGAGACACCGGCCGCGTGCACCACGGCCCGCACCGGCGTACCGTCCGCCGCAAGCCGCTCCACCAGCGCCTCAAGCGCCTCGCGGTCGGCCACATCGCAGGCCTCGACGGTCACGGCGGTGTCGGTGCCGGACAGTTCGGCCACGATCTCGGCCGCGCCCGGCGCGTCCGGGCCACGGCGGCTGAGCAGCACCAGTCGCTCGGCGCCATTGCGGGCCAGCCAACGGGCCACATGCCGCCCCAGCGCTCCCGTACCGCCGGTCACCAGCACGGTGCCACGCGGCGTCCACGGCTCGGCGGACGCGGCGGCCGCGTCACGCGGAGCCCGCACCGCACGCCGTACGAAAACCCCGGCAGCGCGGATCGCCACCTGATCCTCGCCGCTCACTCCGGTGAGCACACCGGCGAGCCGGTCCAGCGCACGCCCGTCCAGCGACTCCGGCAGATCGACCAGACCACCCCAGCGCTCGGGCCACCCCAGCCCCAGGGCCCGGCCGAAGCCCCAGAGTTGCGCCTGCGTCAGGCTGTCGAGCCGGTCCGCACCACCGGTCGAGACCGCGCCCCGGGTGGCACACCACACCCGCGCCGAGGCATAGCCGTCCCGCTCGTCCAGCGCTTCGACCAGCGCACCGGTCAGCGCGAGACCGACCGGCACCGCCGGATGCTCCGGATGCGGCCGCTCATCCATCCCCAGCAACGACAGGACCCCGGCCACCGGACCATCGGCCGCCGCCGACGCGAGGTGCCCGGCGAGCAGTTCCGGATCGGCGTCCGCCGTGTCCAGCTCGGCCCGCACCACCCGCACCCCGCGCCGCACCAGGTCATCAGCGACGGCGGCAACCCAGGGATCGTCCCCACGACCCGCCGGAACCGCCAGCAACCAAGTGCCCGTCAGAGCGGCCGTCTCCGACGACCCACCCCGGACACGGGTCTGGGGCTTCCAGACGACGTTGTAGAGACGACCGTCGACGGTGGACAGCTCCCGCTGTTCACGACGCCACGACGACAGGGCGGGCAGGACCGCGCTCAGCGGCTGGTCGCCCTCGACCCGCAGTTCACCCGCGAGCGCCTCCCAGTCCCCGCGTTCCACCGCCTCCCAGAAGCGTCCGTCGACCACGTTCACGGCCGGGGCGCCCGACGCCGCTGCCTCCGGAGGGGCCTCAAGCCAGTACCGGCGGCGCTGGAAGGCGTACGTCGGCAGCTCGACCCGCTCGGCGCCGGTGCCCGCGTAGAACGCGGTCCAGTCCACCGTCACTCCACGCACATGCGCCCGCGCGACCGCCACCGTCAGCGACTCGGCCTCGGGACGGCCCTTGCGCAGCACCGGTACGAAGGAGGCCCCCGCACCCGCCCCCGAAACACACTCCTCCCCCAGGGCGCTGAGCACACCGTCCGGGCCCAGCTCAAGGAACGTGGTCACGTTCTGGGCTTCGAGCGCGCGGACACCGTCCAGGAACCGGACCGCCTCCCGCACATGCCGCACCCAGAAGTCCGGGCTGGTGATCTCCTCGGCGGACACCACGGAACCGGTCAGGTTGGAGACGATCGGGATGCGCGGGGCCTCGTACGACAGCCCCTGCGCGACCTCGCGGAACGCGTCCAGCATCCCGTCCATACGCGGCGAGTGGAAGGCGTGGCTGACCGTGAGCCGCTTGGTCTTCCGGCCCCGCGCCTCGAAACCCGCCGCGATCTCCAGCGCCGCGTCCTCGTCACCCGCGATGACCACGGACGACGGGCCGTTGAGGGCGGCGATGCTCACCCGGTCGGTGAGCAG
>NZ_JBVIZF010000109.1:0-3972 GCF_055591805.1 Streptomyces sp. NPDC041200
GGTGTGGAGGTGGACTGGTCGGCCGCGTTCGACCAGGCCGGCACCCGGCACGTCACCCTGCCCACGTACCCCTTCCAGCACCAGCGCTACTGGCTGCGCGCCGAGCGTCCGGCAGGCGATGTGTCGACCGCGGGGCTGTCCGCTCCGGACCACCCGTTGCTGGGCGCGGAAGTGGAGCTGCCCGGCTCCAACGGCCTTGTCCTCACCGGTCGTTGGTCCACCCGTACGCACTCCTGGCTGGCCGACCACGCGGTGTGGGGCACGGCTCTCCTGCCCGGCACCGGCTTCGTGGACCTGGTCCTCCGCGCGGGCCACGAGGTCGACTGCGGCGTCATCGAGGAACTGGTGATCGAGGCGCCCCTGATCCTGCCCCAGGACGGCGACATCCAGGTGCGCGTCGAGGTCGGCGGGCCGGACGAGAGCGGCCGCCGGGCCGTGTCGGTGTACTCCCGGACCGAGCCCGAGGCGGAGACCGACGGCACCCTCGCCGAGTGGACCTGCCACGCCGCGGGCTCCCTGGTCGCCGACAGCCCGGAACCCGCCGAGCCCCTGGCGGTCTGGCCCCCGGCCGGGGCCACCGAGGTACCGCTGGACGTCGACGCGGTGTACGAGCGCCTGGCGGAGCGGGGATACGAGTACGGGCCCGCGTTCCAGGGGCTGCGCGCGGTGTGGACCCGCGGCGAGGAAATCTTCGCCGAGGTGGCCCTGCCGGAGCAGCAGCGGGAGGACGCGTCCCGGTTCGCCCTGCACCCCGCGCTCCTCGACGCGTCGCTGCACGCCCCGCTGATCTACGGCACCGGGCTTCCCCGGCTGCCCTTCTCCTGGAACGGGGTCGCCCTGTGGGCGCACGGCACCTCACGGCTGCGCGCACACTTCGTACCCCAGGGCGACGACGTGTGGCAGGTGACCGTCACCGACCACAGCGGTATGCCCGTCGCACGGATCGACGCCCTCATCGGACGCCAGGTCACCCCGGAACAGCTCGCCGAAGCCCGGCTGGCACGGCACAACCGGGCATCCCGCCTCGACCGCTGGGTCTACCGGACCGGCTGGGCGCCGATCGATCTGCCCGACGCACCCTCGATCACCGGCACCTGGCTGGTGGTGGCCCCGGAGGCGCACGCGGACGGCGACGTGGCACAGGCGGGTATCGCCGCGCTGAGCGAGCACGGCGCACACCCCCTCCTGCTGCCGGTGACCGACACCGACCGGGCCGCGCTCACCCAGCGGATACGCGAACAGGCCGACGAGCACGACATCACCGGCGTACTGTCGCTGCTCGCCCTGGACGAGACCGCGCTTCCCGGACAGCCGGGCGTCTCCCAGGGGCTCGCGGCCACGCTCGGCCTGGTCCAGGCGCTCGGCGACGCCGGAATCGACGCACCGCTGTGGCCGGTCACCCAGGCCGCGGTGGCCACGGGCGACACCGACCCGGTACGGGGCCCGGCCCAGGCCGCCCTGTGGGGGCTCGGCCAGGTGGCCGCGCTGGAACACCCCGCGCGCTGGGGCGGACTGGTCGATCTCCCCGAGAAGCTCCCCGCCGAAGCCCTCGCGCGCTGGGCCACCGTGCTGGCCGGGGGCTGCGAGGGCGAGGACCAGTTCGCGCTGCGCGAGGACGGGGTGTTCGTACGCCGCCTGGAGCGGGCACAGCTGAACCACGCGGCGGGCGAGCCCTCGTGGCAGCCCTCGGGCACGGTCCTCATCACCGGCGGTACGGGCGCGCTCGGCGCCCATATCGCGAGGTGGCTCGCCGGGAAGGGCGCGGAACACCTCGTCCTCGTCAGCCGCCGTGGAGCGGGCAGCCCCGGCGCCACCGCACTCGAGGCCGAACTCACCGCGACGGGCGTCCGCGTGACGCTCAGCGCGTGCGATGTGGCGGACCGGCAGGCCCTCGCCGACCTCCTGCGACAGGTGGAGACCGACGGCGACCAGGTCCGGGCCGTGGTGCACGCCGCCGGAGTCAACGGCTTCGGTGCCCTCGCCGAGACCACCGTGGCGGAATTCGCCGACATCGTGTCCGCGAAGACCGCCGGAGCCGCACACCTCGACGAACTGCTCGACGGGGCCTCCCTCGACGCGTTCGTCCTGTTCTCCTCCATCGCCGGAGTGTGGGGGAGTGGCAACCAGAGCGCCTACTCCTCCGGAAACGCCTTCCTGGACGCCCTCGCCCAGCACCGGCGGAGCCTCGGCAAGCCCGCCACCTCGGTCGCCTGGGGAGCCTGGGCGGGCGGTGGCATGGTCGACGCCACCTCGGCACCACAGCTGCGCCGCCAGGGCATCGGCCCCGTACCGCCCGAGCTGATGCTCTCCGCGCTGGAGCAACTGCTGACCGGCGGCGAGACCACGATGACCATCGCGGACATCGACTGGAAGAAGTTCGTCCCGGCCTTCACCTCGCCCCGGCCGAGCGCCCTGCTGAACGGCGTGCCCGAGGTTCGCCGCATCGTCGCCGCCGAGGCCAGGGCCCGGCGTACCGACCTCGCCACGGCCGGTTCACTGCACCGGCGGCTGGCCGGACTCGCCGAGGACGAGCAGACAAACATCCTGCTGGAGCTGGTGCGCGCCGAGGCGGCGGTGGTGCTCGGACACACCGACGTGCGGGCCATCGCGCCGGGCCGGGCCTTCCAGGAACTGGGGCTCGACTCGCTCACGGCCGTCGAACTGCGGAACAAGCTGTCCGCCGCCACCGGCATGCGCCTGCCCGCCACCCTGCTCTTCGACCACCCGACACCGGAAGTCCTGGTGCGCCATCTGCGCGAGGGACTGGTCCCGGACAGCGGTCCCGCCGTCCACCACGCGGTGACCGAGGCCGAGAAGCTGGCGGCCTCGCTCGCCTCGGTGGCCGAGGACCCCGCCGTGCGCAACCGGGTCACCGCCATCCTGCAGGCCCTCGCGGCCAAGTGGAGCCCGGACGCCCTCACCACCACGGGCGAGACCGACGACGATCTCGCGTCGGTGAGCGACGACGAGGTCTTCGACATCATCGACAACGAATTCAGTATTTCCTGACGAATTCAGTGATTCCTGACGCCCCGGCCCGCTGGATTCCCGCGAGGAGCTTGACCTTCCATGGTGGACAACACGAAGTACCGCGACTACCTCAACAAGGCCGTCGCCACCGCACGTCAGGCCACGCGGCGACTGCGCGAGATCGAGGAGAAGGCGTGGGAACCGATCGCCATCGTCGGCATGGCCTGCCGCCTGCCGGGCGGGGTGGCCTCACCGGAGGACCTGTGGCGGCTGGTCTCCGAGGGCGTTGACGGCATCACGGAATTCCCCACGGACCGCGGCTGGGACGTGGCCGGGCTGTACGACCCCGACCCCGACGCTCCCGGGAAGTCCTATGTCCGCGAGGGCGGGTTCATCGAGGACGCCACGGGATTCGACGCGGCGTTCTTCGGGCTCTCCCCGCGTGAGGCGCTGGCGATGGACCCGCAGCAGCGCCTGCTGCTGGAGACCTCGTGGGAGGTGTTCGAACGCGCCGGAATCGCTCCGGCCTCCCTGCGCGGCCAGAACATCGGCTTCTACACCGGGGTGATGCACCACGACTACGCCCCCCGGGTGCATGAGGTCCCCGAGGACCTGGAGGCCTACCTCGGACGGGGCAGCGCGGGCAGCTTCGCCTCGGGCCGGGTGTCGTACACCCTGGGCCTGGAGGGCCCGTCGGTGACGGTGGACACCGCGTGTTCGTCGTCGCTGGTGGCGATTCACCTCGCCGTGCAGTCGCTGCGCTCCGGCGAGGCGGAGATGGCGCTGGCGGGTGGCGCCGCCGTCATGTCCGACAGCCAGATGTTCGTGGAGTTCTCCCGTCAGCGCGGGCTCTCCCCGGACGGCCGGTGCAGGGCGTTCGCCAAGGGCGCCAACGGAACCGGCTTCTCCGAGGGCGTGGGGCTGGTGTTGTTGGAGCGGTTGTCGGACGCGCGGCGTCTTGGTCATGAGGTGTTGGCTGTGGTGCGGGGTTCGGCGGTGAAT
>NZ_JBVIZF010000110.1:0-3716 GCF_055591805.1 Streptomyces sp. NPDC041200
ATGTCCACTCCCGACAACTTCATCGACTTCAGCCGTCAGCGCGGACTGGCCGCGGACGGTCGGATCAAGGCCTTCGCGGCCGGTGCGGATGGCACGGGCTGGGGCGAAGGCGTCGGCATGCTGCTCGTGGAGCGGCTGTCGGACGCGCGGCGTAACGGCCACCCGGTCCTTGCCACCGTGCGCGGCTCGGCGATCAACCAGGACGGTGCGTCGAACGGTCTGACGGCGCCCAATGGTCCGTCGCAGCAGCGGGTGATCCGGCAGGCGCTGACCAGCGCCGGCCTGACGACCGGCGATGTGGATGTGGTCGAGGCGCACGGTACGGGCACGACGCTGGGTGACCCGATCGAGGCGCAGGCGCTACTGGCCACGTACGGACGCGACCGGGACGCGGACCAGCCGCTGTGGCTGGGCTCCATCAAGTCCAACATCGGGCACACGCAGGCCGCTGCCGGTGTCGCGGGCATCATCAAGATGGTGCTGGCCATGCGGCACGGTGTGCTGCCGCGGACGCTGCATGTGGATGAGCCGTCGCCGCACGTCGACTGGTCGGCGGGTGCGGTGTCGCTGCTGACGGAGCAGACGGAGTGGCCGGAGACCGGCCGCCTGCGCCGCGCCGGTATCTCCTCGTTCGGCATCAGTGGCACCAACGCGCACACCATCATCGAACAGGCCCCGGCGAGCGACGAAGCGACCGAGGCACCCGACCCGAACGGGCTCGGCGGCCTCCTGCCCTTCGTGCTGTCGGCGAAGAACGCCGAGGCGCTGCGGGAGCAGGCCGTACGTCTGCGCACGCACATCGAGACGCGGCCGGAGTCGACACCGCTCGACCTCGCCCACGCCCTGGCCGTCGGGCGCGCCGCCCTGGAGCGGCGTGCGGTGCTCACCGTTGGTGACCGGGACGAGCTGCTGCGGACGCTTGACGCTCTGGCAGCGGGCGAGTCCGCGTCGGGAGTGGTCGAGGGGACGGTTGCCGAGGGCAAGGTGGCGTTCCTGTTCACGGGGCAGGGCAGCCAGCGGCTCGGGATGGGCCGTGAGCTGTACGAGGCCTATCCGGTGTTCGCGGATGCCTTGGACGCGGTGTGTGCGCATCTGGATCTGCACCTTGAGCGGCCGCTGCGGGACGTGCTGTTCGGGGATGACGCCGAGGCGCTGGACCAGACCGGGTTCACCCAGCCCGCGCTGTTCGCGGTGGAGGTGGCGCTGTTCCGGCTGGTGGAGGCGTGGGGTGTGCGGCCCGACTTCCTCTCCGGCCACTCCATCGGTGAGTTGGCTGCCGCGCATGTGGCGGGTGTGCTGTCGCTCGCGGACGCGGCGAAGCTGGTGGCCGCGCGTGGGCGGTTGATGCAGGAGCTTCCGGCCGGTGGCGCGATGGTCGCGGTGCAGGCGTCGGAGGACGAGGTGGCGCCGCTGCTCACCGAGCGGGTCTCGATCGCCGCGCTCAATGGGCCGACGTCGGTGGTTATCGCCGGTGACGAGGACGTGGCGCTGGAGATCGCGGCGGGCTTCGAGGAGCGGGGTCGTAAGACCAAGCGGCTCACCGTCAGCCACGCGTTCCACTCGCCGCGCATGGACGGGATGCTGGAGGCGTTCCGCGAGGTCGCGCAGGAGCTGTCATATGAGTCCCCGCGCATCCCGATCGTCTCCAACCTGACCGGGACGGTCGTCTCCGCCGAGGAGATCGCGACCGCTGACTTCTGGGTGCGCCACGTCCGCGAGGCGGTGCGCTTCCTCGATGGCGTAAGGACGTTGGAAGCGCAGGGCGTGACGACGTTCGTCGAGCTGGGCCCCGACGGTGTGCTCTCGGCGATGGCGCAGGAGTGCGTGACCGGCGACGACGACGCCGCGTTCGCGGCCGCGCTGCGCAAGGATCGTCCCGAGGCCGAGGCGTTGCTGTCGGCCGTCGCGCGGGCGCATGTGCGGGGCGTGACGCCGGACTGGACGGCTGTCTTCGCCGGGGCTGGTGCGCGGCGCGTGGAGCTGCCGACGTATGCCTTCCAGCGGCAGCGGTACTGGCCCAGCGCCGCCGCCCTCGCGGTGGGCGACCTGGAGTCGGTCGGGCTGGGTGACATCGAGCATCCGCTGCTGGGTGCCGCCGTCGCGCTCGCGGATGGCGATGGCTATCTGTTCACGGGAGTGCTTTCCCCCCGCACGCATCCTTGGCTGGCGGATCACGAGGTCATGGACACCGTGCTGCTGCCCGGTACGGCCTTCGTGGAGCTGGCGTGCGCTGCTGGTGCGCAGGTGGGTTGTGGGCGGTTGGACGAACTGACCCTGGAGGCCCCGCTTGTGCTGCCGGAGCACACCGGGGTGCGGGTGCAGCTCGTGGTGGAGGGGCCGGACGAGTCCGGTCGCCGTTCGTTCAGTCTGCATTCGCGTCGGCAGGACGCGCTCGGCACGGAGCCGTGGACGCGGCATGCCGCCGGTGTACTCACGGTCGGGAGCCGGGGCGCTGAGCTGGACGAGCTTGGTGTGTGGCCGCCGCAGGGTGCCACGCCGATCGCGGTCGACGGGCTGTACGAGGAGCTGGCCGGGGCGGGCCTCGGCTATGGGCCGGTGTTCCAGGGGCTCAAGGGGGCCTGGCGGCTTGGCGATGACCTGTACGCCGAGGTCGGCTTCCCTGAGGACGCGGTGGTGACGTCGGGCGCTGAAGCTGAGCGGTTCGGGTTGCACCCGGCGCTGCTGGACGCGGCGCTGCATGCCATCGGTGCTGAGGGCTTCGACCGCGATGCGGCGTCGGCGGAGGGTGCGCTGCTTCCGTTCGCGTGGAGCGGTGTGCAGTTGCACGCGGCCGGAGCCGGTGCGCTGCGGGTACGGCTGTCCGAGCAGTCGTCCAATGTGGTCTCGCTGCTGGTGGCCGACGGTACGGGGCGTGCGGTGGCCACGGTCGACTCCGTGGTGCTGCGCCCGGCCTCGGCCAATCAGGTGCGTGCGGCGCGTGGTGGGCTGCACGAGTCGCTGTTCCGGCTGGAGTGGTCGGCCGTTCCGGCGCCCGCGACGGGTGCGGTGACGGGCGAGTGGGCGGTCCTCGGTGCGGACGCCGGGCAACTGGCCGCGCTGGACGACGCGTTCGGGAACGGGATCCGACTCGCCGCGTACGGTGATCTGGCGGCGCTCGGTACGGCGGTGGACGCCGGGGCGGCGGTGCCGGACACGTTGCTGTTGCTCGGTCTCGGTGACGGCGGCGACGCGTCGGCCGTGCACGAGGCCACGCAGGCCATGCTCTCCTCGCTTCAGTCGTGGCTGGCTGACGAGCGGTTTGCCGGAGCGCGGCTGGTGCTGCTGACGCGCGGCGCGGTGGAGACCGTGCCGGGTGCGGGTGTGGGGGATCTGTCGCACGCCGCTGTGCGTGGTCTGTTCCGTTCCGCGCAGTCGGAGAACCCCGGCCGTCTGGTGTTGCTGGACGTGGACGAAGGTTCGTACGGTTCGGTGCCTGCGGCGCTGGGCGTGGACGAGGAGGAGCTGACGCTGCGCGGGGGCGTGGTGCTCGCGCCACGGCTGGCCCGGGTGCCGAACGCCGACGACGCTGACACCGCTCCGTCCCTCGACGAGCACGGCACGGTGCTGATCACCGGCGCCTCCGGAACGCTGGGTGGTCTCTTCGCCCGCCATCTGGTCTCCGCTCATGGTGTGCGGCAGCTGTTGCTGGTGAGCCGTCGCGGTGCCGATGCTGACGGTGCTGGCGAGTTGGCTGCCGATCTGACGGCGGCCGGTGC
>NZ_JBVIZF010000111.1:0-3539 GCF_055591805.1 Streptomyces sp. NPDC041200
GGGGCGGTGCGTGGTGAGGAGGTGGTCGCTGGTCGGTTGGGTGTGGTGTTTACGGGTCAGGGGTCGCAGCGGGTGGGGATGGGGCGTGGGTTGTACGCCTCGTATCCGGTGTTCGCGGAGGCGTTTGACGAGGTTTGCGCGGTCGTGGACGGTCTGCTGGGGCGGTCGTTGAAGGAGGTCGTGTTCGGCGCGTCTGAGCTGTTGGATCAGACGGGGTTTGCCCAGCCTGCGTTGTTCGCTGTCGAGGTGGCGTTGTTCCGGTTGGTGGAGTCGTGGGGTGTGCGGCCGGACTTCGTTGCCGGGCATTCGATTGGTGAGGTCGCGGCGGCGTTTGTGGCGGGTGTGTGGTCGCTGGAGGATGCGGCGGCGTTGGTGGTGGCGCGGGGCCGGTTGATGCAGGCGCTGCCCGAGGGCGGTGTGATGGTGGCGGTCGAGGCCACCGAGGATGAGGTCACCCCGCTGCTGACCGAGGGCGTGAGTATCGCCGCGATCAACGGCCCGGCATCGCTGGTGCTGTCCGGGGCCGAGGACGCGGTGATGGCGGTGGCCGGGCGTTTTGAGGGCCGCCGGGTGAAGAGGCTGCGGGTTTCGCATGCCTTCCACTCGCCGCTGATGGACGGAATGTTGGATGACTTCCGCCAGGTTGTGGCCGGTCTGAGCTATGCCGATCCGCGTTTGCCGGTGGTGTCGAATCTGACGGGTGAGCTGGCTGACCCTGCGCGGTTGTGTTCGCCGGAGTATTGGGTGGAGCACGTGCGGGGCACGGTCCGGTTCGCTGATGGGGTTGAGGCTCTGCGGGGGCAGGGCGTGGCCACGTTCCTGGAGTTGGGTCCTGATGGTGTTCTGACCGCGATGGTTGGTGAGGGTGGTGTGCCGTCGCTGCGTCGTGATGTGGCCGATGAGCGCCGGGCGCTGCTGACGGCCGTAGGGCGGCTGCATGCGCGTGGTGTCGCGGTGGACTGGCAGGCGGTGTTCGCGGGGACGGACGCCCGCCGCGTCGACCTGCCGACGTACGCCTTCCAGCGACAGCAGTACTGGATCATCTCCGGCATCTCGGCAGTCGACGGCGCTTTGGCCGCCGAACACCCGCTGCTCAGCACCGTGGTGGCCGTATCAGATACCGGCGGTGTGCTGTGCACCGGCCGCCTCTCCCTGACGGCTCAGCCCTGGCTGGCCGATCACGTCGTATCGGGTGTGGCTTTGCTGCCGGGTGCGGCGTTGGTGGAGTTGGCGGTTCGTGCTGGGGATGAGGTGGGCGCGGGGTCGTTGCGGGAGTTGGTGATCGAGGCTCCGTTGGTTCTGCCGGAGTCGGGTGCGGTGCGGGTGCAGGTGTCCGTTGGCGGGGCGCAGGCTGATGGTGTGCGTTCGGTCGCGGTGTACTCGCGGGCCGACGATGCGGTGTCCGAGGCACCGTGGACGCGCCATGCCAGCGGTCAGCTCGCGAACCAGGCACCGGCCCCTGCGCGCTCCTTTGACGTCTGGCCTCCGGAGGGCGCGGAAGCCGTCAATCTGGAGGGGTTCTACGAGGCGCAGGTGGCGGCGGGGTACGACTACGGGCCGTTGTTTCAGGGGCTCAGGACCCTCTGGACACTCGACGGGACCATCTTCGCCGAGGTCGCTCTGCCCACGGAGGAGGCGGAAGCGGCGGCCGGATTCGGGCTGCATCCGGCACTGCTCGACTCCGTGTTGCACTGTGGTGCGTTCACCGAGCGCAAGGCCGAGGCGGGCAAGGTCATTCTCCCGTTCGCGTGGAGTGGGCTGACCCTGCACGCGGTCGGCGCGTCGGCGCTGCGAGTGCGTATGACACCGACCGGTCCTGAATCGGTCGCGCTGGAGATCGCGGACGGTGACGGTGCCCCCGTGGCATCGGTCGAGTCGCTGGTGCTGCGCGCCGTCGCCGCGGACCAGATGAAGACGGCCGGACAGCCTGGGACGGACTCCTTGTTCCGCATGGAATGGACGGAGCTGCCGGTCGACGCCACGACGGGGACCCTCGCTCCCCGCTCGGTGTCGATGTCCTGGGACATTGAGGAACTGGTCAGCTCCGGTGCGGCGCTACCGGACGTGCTGGTCGTCGACGCGATCGACGGCGTGGTGAGCGCCGAGCGGGTGCGGGGCCTCTCCGGCCGGGTGCTGGGGATCCTCCAGGCGTTCCTGGCCGCCCCGGAGCTGGATGCCAGCCGGTTGGTCGTGGTCACGCGGGGCGCGGTCGGGGTGTCCGGCGATGCCGAGGTGACCGACCCGGCGGGTGGCGCGGTGTGGGGTCTGGTGCGCTCGGCTCAGGCGGAGAACCCGGGCCGCATCGTGCTGATGGACGTGGATGAGCATCACGAATCCCGTGGCGCGATGGCAGGCGTGCTCACAGCGGAAGAACCGCAGGTGGCGGTGCGCGGTGGGACGGTGTGGATCCCGCGGCTGGTCCGTACGTCCGCCGAGGTCGACGTACGTACGCCCGCCGAGGGCGGCCCCTCCTCCCCGGCCTTGGACCCCGAGGGCACGGTGCTGATCACGGGCGGAACCGGGACGCTGGGCGGATTGGTGGCCCGCCACCTCGTCACCCAACACGGCGTGCGGAAGCTGCTGTTGGCCAGCCGCCGTGGCGTGGACGCGGCGGGCGCCGGAGAGCTGAAGGCCGAGCTGGAGAAGCTCGGCGCGGACGTCACCGTGGCGGCCTGCGATGTCTCGAAGCGCCGAGCGGTGAAGAAGCTGTTGGCGGGCATTCCGGCGGAGTCGCCGCTGAGGGGCGTGGTGCACACGGCGGGTGTCCTCGACGATGGTGTGATCGCGAGCCTGGACCAGGACCGCCTGGGCGCGGTGTTCCGGCCGAAGGTCGATGCGGCGCTGATGTTGCACGAGCTGACCGCCGGACTGGACCTGGACGCGTTCGTACTGTTCTCCTCCGCGGCCGGAGCGATCGGCGGCCCGGGCCAGGGCAACTACTCCGCGGCGAACGCGTTCCTGGACTCACTTGCCCAGTGGCGTCGGGCCCAGGGCCTGCCCGCCGTGTCCCTGGGGTGGGGGCTCTGGGGCGAGTCCGGCGGAATGATCGACGCGATGAGCGAATCCGACCAGGCCCGTATGGGGCGTGGCGGTGTTCAGCCGCTGTCGTCCGACGAAGGCATGGCGCTGTTCGACATCGGCCTGAGTACGGATGACTCGGTGTTGGTGCCCGTGAAGTTCGACTTCGCTGCTCTGACGGCCCAGGCCCAGGCGGATCGGCTCCCGTCCATCCTGCGCGGGCTGGTCCGCCAGCCACGACGAACGGCCCAGACCATGGCCACCGCGACACATCACGATGGTCTGGCTGGTCGGTTGGTGGGGTTGTCGGGTGAGGAGCAGGGGCGGGTGTTGGTGGATGTGGTGTGTGGTGAGGTGGCGGTGGTGTTGGGGCATGCGGGTGCGGGGAGTGTGGGGGCGCGGCAGTCGTTCAGTGATCTGGGGTTTGATTCGCTGACGGCGGTGGAGTTGCGTAATCGGTTGAACGCGGTGTCGGGGCTGCGGTTGCCTGCGACGTTGATTTTCGATTATCCGTCGCCGGT
>NZ_JBVIZF010000112.1:0-3104 GCF_055591805.1 Streptomyces sp. NPDC041200
TGACGGTCACCACGCCCGGCGGTACGAGCAACGGCGTGTCCTTCACCTATAGCACGTCCCTGCCACCCAGGCTCGTGGCGGTGACGCCGCAGAGCGCCCGCACCGGCGACACTGTCGTCATCTTCGGCTGCAAGGTCAACCGTGCGACGAGGGTCGCCTTCGGTGGCCACTCGGCGGAAGACTTCACCGTCCTGTCCGACAACGTCATCCTCGCTGTCGTCCCGCCCGGAAACGGCACTGTGCCCGTCACCGTCACCACCCCCGCCGGCACCAGCAACCCGGTGCGGTTCAACTACGCCTGACGAATCCCCATGAGCCGTTCCCCACTGGAAGTTGCTGGTCACTTGGTTGGCGTGGGCCGGGGGCAGGGTGTTCGGGCCGGTCGGGGGCGTGATCCTCAGCAGGTGATCGTCTGGCCGTCGGCCCTCAGGTCCTCGTAGTGGTGGCCGATCTCGCTGTGCCTGCTCCAGGTGGCCACCACCACGTTGTCCGCCGCGTTCACGCCGTGCCGTCCTTCACCGGGACTGGCCTAGCGGCGAGCGGCGCGGCACAGGCGCTTACCGGGACGGGCAGCAAGGTGACGATGGCCGTGCGGGCGGCCGGACCGGCGTAGTGGCCGGAGCGGTCGGCGAAGGCCTGCGCGAGCCAGCCGTCGACGGCCTGGACGCGGTAGTCGCCGCGAGCGTCCAGGAGATCGCGGGCGGCTTCGTCCCGAGCCTGGCTCGCCACTGCGGCATTGAGACGCCCGGCGCCGCCCAGCCGTCCCAGTTCATCCGCGTGGTAGACCACACGCTGCTGCTCGTCGCGCTCTGCCCGCTTGGCCTCCTCCCGGCGCCGGTCGGCGGCGAGCTCCTCCTGGACGACGACGCCAGCCTCCGGGGCGTACGCCCCGCCGACAGCGGCGAGCAGGTGCGCGATGCGTTCCGACTCCGCGACTTCGGCGGGGCCGCGTTCGTCGTCGGCCAGGTCCTCGCGGCCACGGTCGAGGCGCTGCTGCGGCTGCGGCAAGAAGACCACCGGCATCGGCCGCTCCCCCTCCCGCCGGTTCGCGCTCAACACCGCCTGGCTGGAGCCCTCCCGGACCGCCGTTGATCTGCTCACCCGGGCCCAGGCCCTGTTGCTGGAAGGCGAGTTGGCCTCCGCCGAGCCAGGGAAGCCCGGCTACCGGCTGCTGCACGCAGCCGCCCGCATCACCCGCGCAGGCCGCCATCTCCACCTGCGGATCGCCGCCAGTCGGCCCTGCGACATGAGCTGGCGAACACTTTCGCCCGCCTCGCGGCCCTGCCGAGGCCGCCCACCTGAGCCGCGACACTGCCTCTGCCCACCCGCGACCCGAGGCCCCCGGAGCCCCCGACCCGAGTACCGGGCCCCGGCCGCATGCCCTGCCACCCACAAACCACCGCCCCACCGCAGTCAACCAGCTCAGCCCACCGAACTGGAACGAGGAGGCTGGCCGCAGCCCTCATTGGCCGTCGCCGACTCGCCAAGTGAAGCCACATGTATGTGGGACGACTTCGCTCCGGAGGAGGTGCCCTGTCCACAAGAGCGCGGGAGCGGAGCGGCAGTTCGCTGGTGGTACGCCACGACGCGGCGATCGCATGCGCGCTGCTCTGTATGGATGACCGGATGTCCAGGACTATTGTGTGCGGATCACCCCTGGGGCTTACTGAACCCATTCGCACAGG
The DNA here is from genome assembly GCF_055591805.1 of Streptomyces sp. NPDC041200. Taxonomy (NCBI): domain Bacteria; kingdom Bacillati; phylum Actinomycetota; class Actinomycetes; order Kitasatosporales; family Streptomycetaceae; genus Streptomyces; species Streptomyces sp. NPDC041200. The sequence goes on from NZ_JBVIZF010000112.1 coordinate 1,686, forward strand.
TGGGCTGCCCCCTCTCCCGCTGGAAAACCGGCTGCCGACTCGCCTGCCGGCTCATCCGGGCGCGGCATCGCGAGTGGCGTTGGCGGAGGACGCGGATCCATCAACCCGTGCGCCTGTCCGAGTGCGCGGCGGTTGATGTGACGGCTCACCGTACATCCAAGGAGACGTCATGGCAGTCGGCCCCAGCCTCATCTCACTCAGCCCCATCCAGGGCCACGACGGGCAGACACTGACCCTCACCGGCCAGGGACTGACGGGCACCAGCAGGGTGAACTTCGGTGCCAAGTCGTTCCCCCCGGCCACCGTCAGCGCCTCCACCGTCACCGTCCTCACCCCGGTACTGCCCGCCGGTCAGATCGATGTCAGCGTGACCGCGTCAGGCATCACGAGCAACGCCCTCCCGTTCTTCTACATCGCCGCCCCGATCTGCCGGGCGCTGAGCTTCAACGTCGGACCAGCCGCCCCCAGACTCCTCACCATCTTCGGCAGCGGCCTGTCGACCGCCACCGGGGTGCTTTTCGGCGCAGCCGGCCCCGGTACCGGACTGGTCATCGTCTCCGACACCTCGCTCAACGTCACCACGCCCCCACACGGCCCCTTCGGCGCCGCCTGCACGGACACGGTGGATGTCACCATCACCACCGTCGGCGGCACCACCTACCCCGAGGGCGCCTCCTGTCAGTACACCTACTACGACGCCCCGGACATCACGGGCCTGTCGCCCACGGCCGCGTCGACCGGCTCGACCGTCACCATTGTCGGCACCTGTCTGCCGGACGCCACCGAAGTGACGTTCACCCCGACCGGCGGCGGCACGGCGACCCAGGCCGCCTTCACCAACATCTCCACCTCTCGGATCACCGCCCTCGTCCCCCCCAGCCTCGTCGCAGGCACCTACGACATCCGAGTCACCACCCCGGGCGGCCAGAGCCCCATCGTCCCCATCGACGTCTTCACCATCTGAGACGCACACAGACCCGCGTCCCACCAGTGGCAACCCACTCCGGATTCGCTGGCCCGACCGGAGCGGCGGAACGTGGCGCGCTGTGGTCCCGGCCGGACTTGAGGAACGCGTCCACAGGCGAGGCGGCCTTGCAGGACCCGTTGCCGACGACCAGTGGCGAGCCCTGCCCGCGCTACACGTTCAAGGGGCTCCCTTTTACCCAAGGCCGTTAGTACTGCAACGGTGCTTGCTGTGACTGCTGACCAGGTCGGTGGTTGGTGTGGTGATGGGTGGGGACCTTGCTGATGTCAGGTTGTGGGGCGAGTGAACTGAACGATATGCACGAGCGCTTCGTACACCGTTTCAACAGGTCGGAGACGCCCCGGTTCTTGCCGCTGGATCTCCAGCAGGGCGGCGGCAATGGCGTCGAGCTTGCGCTGGATGGCGTGTTCCGCACGCCGTTCGGAGTTCTTCAG
>NZ_JBVIZF010000113.1:0-3101 GCF_055591805.1 Streptomyces sp. NPDC041200
CAAGAACTCGCACTCACCGGACACATCTCCACCACCACCCACCCCTGGCTCACCCACCACGCCGTACTCAACACCCCCCTCCTCCCCGGCACCGCTTTCCTGGACATCGCGCTGCACGCGGCGACGCACCTGGGCCACCGGCACGTCGAAGAGCTGACGGTGGAGCAGCCTCTGACGTTCTCCGGCACGGCGGCCGTCCAGCTGCATGTCACCCTCACGCCCGAGGACGGGGGCGACGGTCACGCCATCACGATCCACTCGCGTCCCGCCGGCCAGCCGGACCAGCCGTGGACGCGACACGCGAGGGGCACGATCGTCGTGGGCGCCCCGGAGGGCGGGCAGCCGGAGTTCGCCGGTGTGTGGCCCCCGCCGAAGGCGATACCGGTGGCGGTCGATGACCTGTACGACCGGCTCGCCGGTCTTGGCTACCTGTACGGGCCCGTCTTCCAGGGGCTGCGGGCCGCGTGGCGCGACGGCGACGTCCTCTACGCCGAGGTCCGGCTGCCCCAGGACGCGGACCCCGCCGGATTCGCCGTCCACCCCGCGCTGCTCGACGCGGCCCAGCACGCCACCGCGCTCGCCATGGGCCTGGAGGGGCCCGACGGCCCGGTCCGGTTGCCGTTCTCCTGGTCGGGAACCACGCTGCACGCCACCGATGCGGGCGTCTTGCGCGTCCGGGTGACGCCTGTGGACGAGTCGACGGCGGCACTGGAGATGGCCGATGAAACGGGTCAGCCGGTTGTCACGATCTCCGCGTTGCGGCTCCGGGAACTGGCCGTCGACCGGCTGGACACCTCCCGCCATCTGCATCACGCGCTCTGGCGCGTCGACTGGGCACCGTCGGCGGGCGACGCGTCGCCCGCCGACCCGGGCGCGTGGGCGGTACTGGGGGACGGGGACGGTTCGTCCCCCCTGTGCGATGCCTTCGCCGCCCTGCCGCGCCATCGGGCGCTGAGCGACCTGGTGCGCTCCATCGGCTCCGGGGCGGCCGTACCGGACGTGGTGCTGCTCCCCTTCGACGGCGCAACGCCCGAAGCCGGCGACCCGGCCGCCCGCGCCCACGAGACCACCCGGCACATGCTCCAGCTGCTTCAGGACTGGCTGGCCGAGGACCGTCTCGCGGCGTCGAAGCTGGTGGTGGTCACACGCGGCGCCATCCCGGTGGACGCCGGTGACCCGGTTCGCGATCTGCCGGGCGCGGCCGTGTGGGGTCTGCTGCGTGCCGCGTGGTGGGAGGAGCCGGGCCGGTTCGTCCTGGTCGATCTCGACGGGACGGACGCCTCGGCACGGGCCCTCGGCGCCGTGATCGGCTCCGGCGAGCCGCAGGTCCTGGTGCGTAACGGTACGGCCCACTTGCCGCGGCTGGTCGCCACCGCTCCGGAGGAGGGGGCCGAGACGGACGCCTTCAACCCGGAAGGCACCGTTTTGATTACCGGCGGCACGGGGACGATCGGCAAGCACGTCGCCCGGCATCTGGTGTCCCGGCACGGCGCGCGGCATCTGCTGATCGTCAGCCGCTCGGGCCCGGACTCCGCCGGTGCGGCCGAGCTGACGGCCGAACTGCGGGAGGCCGGCGCCAGTGTGAGGGTCGCGGCCTGCGACACCGCCGACCGGGACGCGCTGGCTGCCCTGCTCGCCGGCATTGCGGACGAGCACCCGCTCACGGCGGTCGTGCACACGGCGGGTGTGCTGGCCGACGGTGTGCTCACCGCGCTCACCGGCGCGCAGGCGGACACCGTTTTGCGGCCCAAGGCCGACGCGGCGTGGAACCTGCACGTGCTGACCGAGGGTCTGGACCTCGACGCGTTCATCCTGTTCTCGTCGGCGGCCGGCACGATCGGCAACCCTGGCCAGTCGGTGTACGCGGCGGCCAACACGTTCGTGGACGCGCTGGCCGGGTACCGGCGGTCCCGCGGTCTGCCCGCCGCGTCCTTCGCGTGGGGCCTGTGGGCTGAGACCAGTTCGATGACCGCTGACCTGGACAGTGTCGGGAAGGCCAGGCTTACCCGCAACAGCGCGGCGCTCGGCACCGAGCAGGGGCTTGCTCTCTTCGACGCCGGGCTGACGCTTGCGCAGGGTGTGCCGCTGGTGATGGCCGCGCTGCGCCCGGCGACGGTCCGCGCGGACGATGAGGGCATCCCGCCGATCCTGCGCACGATCGGCCGGGCGGCCGTCCGGCGCGCGAGCGGGCCCGCCCAGCGGGTGGCCGCCGAGGATCTGGTGGGCCGGCTGGGCGCGCTCGGCGAGGCCGAGCGGCTCGACGTGCTGACGGCTCTGGTCCGCACCCACGTGGCGGCGGTACTCGGCCACGTGGGGCAGGACCCGATCGAGACCGACCGCAGTTTCCGGGACCTGGGTTTCGACTCCCTGACCGCCGTCGAGTTGCGCAACCGGCTGAACGGCGCCACTGGTCTGCGCCTGCCCGCCACGCTGATCTTCGACCATCCGACGACGAGTGCCCTGGCCGGCCATCTGCGCGCGGAGCTGCTCGGTGCGCAGACGCAGACGAGGCGGGCGGCCTCCGTGATCAGCGGCCAGGATGACGACCCGGTGGTGATCGTCGGGATGGCGTGCCGGTTCCCTGGCGAGGTCCGCACGCCGGACGCCCTGTGGCGGCTTGTGGCCGAGGGCGCCGACGCGATCGGCGACTTCCCCGCGGGCCGTGGCTGGAATGTCGAGGAGCTGTACAACGCGGACCCCGACCATCCCGGGACCTCCTATGTCGACAAGGGCGGGTTCCTCCACGACGCGGACGCGTTCGACCCGGAGTTCTTCGGGATCAGTCCCCGCGAGGCGCTGGCGACCGATCCGCAGCAGCGGCTGCTGCTCGAAACGGCCTGGGAGTTGCTGGAGAACGCGGCCATCGACCCGACGTCGCTGCGCGGAAGCGGCACCGGGGTGTTCATCGGCACGGCCGCGCAGGAGTACGGGGTCAACGCGCGGCTCGGCGAGACGGGTGCTGAGGGCTATTTGATCACCGGCTCCACGACGAGTGTGGCGTCCGGTCGCATCGCCTACACCCTCGGTCTGGAGGGGCCGGCGGTCACCGTGGACACCGCCTGCTCGTCCTCGCTGGTGTCCCTGCACCTGGCGGCGCAGGC
>NZ_JBVIZF010000114.1:0-2945 GCF_055591805.1 Streptomyces sp. NPDC041200
CCGTCCATGCGCGGCGAGTGGAACGCGTGGCTGACGGTGAGCCGCTTGGTCTTACGACCCCGCTCCTCGAAGCCCGCCGCGATCTCCAGCGCCGCATCCTCGTCACCGGCGATGACCACGGACGTCGGTCCGTTGAGTGCGGCAATCGAGACAAGCTCGTTCAGCAGCGGCGCCACCTCGTCTTCCGACGCCTGCACCGCGATCATCGCGCCACCGGCCGGAAGCCCCTGCATCAGACGGCCACGCGCCGCCACCAGCTTCGCAGCGTCCGCGAGGGAGAGCACACCCGCCACGTGCGCGGCGGCCAGCTCACCGACCGAGTGCCCGGACAGGAAGTCCGGCTTCACACCCCACGCCTCGACCAGCCGGAACAGCGCCACCTCCACCGCGAACAGCGCGGGCTGAGTGAAACCGGTCTGGTCCAGCGCCTCGGCGTCATCCCCGAACAGCACATCCCGCAGCGGTCGTTCGAGGTGCGCGTCCAGCGCGTCGCAGACCGCGTCCAGCGCCTCCGCGAACGCCGGGTACGCCTCGTACAGCTCACGGCCCATCCCCAGCCGCTGGCTCCCCTGCCCCGTGAACAGGAAGGCGAGCTTTCCGGCCACCGGCGAACCCTGCACCACACCCGTGGCCGGTTCACCGGAAGCCAACGCCTCCAGAGCGCGCAGGAAGCCCTCACGACCATCGGCCACCAGCACCGCACGGTCCTCAAACGCGGTGCGCCCGGCAGCCAGGGTGTAACCGATCCCGGCCAGGTCCACGTCCTCGTCGGCGGAACGCACCCGGTCGAGCAGACGACGGGCCTGCTCACCCAGCGCCTCCCGCCCCACAGCCGACAGCGGCCACGGCAGGACCGGCGGCACGACGGACGGCCGCGCCGCCCCGCTCTCACCATCCTCGACAACCGGCGGCTGCTCGATGATGGTGTGGGCGTTGGTGCCACTGATGCCGAACGACGACACACCCGCGCGACGCGGACGGCCCGTCTCCGGCCACTCCACCCGCTCGGTCAGCAGGGAGACGGCGCCATCCGTCCAGTCCACGTTCGGCGACGGCTCATCCACATGCAGCGTCTGCGGCAGCACACCATGCCGCATCGCCATCACCATCTTGATGATGCCCGCGACACCAGCCGCCGCCTGCGTGTGCCCGATGTTGGACTTGATGGAGCCCAGCCACAGCGGCTGGTCCGCGTCCCGGTCACGTCCGTACGTGGCCAGCAGCGCCTGCGCCTCGATCGGGTCGCCCAACGTCGTACCCGTACCGTGCGCCTCGACGACATCCACATCGCCGGTCGTCAGCCCGGCGCTGGCCAGCGCCTGCCGGATCACCCGCTGCTGCGACGGACCGTTCGGCGCCGTCAGACCATTGGACGCACCGTCCTGGTTGATCGCCGAACCCCGCACGACCGCCAGCACCGGGTGCCCATGGCGACGGGCGTCCGACAGCCGCTCCACGAGCAGCATGCCCGCGCCTTCGCTCCAGCCCGTGCCATCCGCACCGGCCGCGAACGACTTGCACCGGCCATCAGCCGCCAGGCCGCGCTGACGGCTGAAGTCCACGAACGTCTCGGGCGTGGCCATCACCACCGCACCACCGGCCAGTGCCATCGAGCACTCGCCAGAGCGCAGCGCCTGGATCGCCCAGTGCAGCGCGACCAGCGACGACGAGCAGGCGGTGTCGATCGTTACCGCCGGGCCCTCAAGACCGAAGGTGTACGCCACCCGCCCGGAAGCGACACTGCCCGCGTTGCCGGTGCCGATGTAGCCCTCGACACCATCGGGAATCTCGCCCGCCCCGCTGAGGTAGTCGTGATAGATAACGCCCGCGAAGACACCGGTCTGGCTGCCGCGCACGGTCGACGGGTCGATGCCTGCCCGCTCGAACGCCTCCCACGACGTCTCCAGCAGCAACCGCTGCTGCGGATCCATGGCAAGGGCCTCGCGCGGCGAAATCCCGAAGAACGCCGGGTCGAAATCCCCCGCGTCGTGCAGGAAGCCACCCTCACGCGTATACGACGTACCCGCGTGGTCGGGGTCCGGGTGGTACAGGCCGTCCAGATCCCAGCCACGGTCCACCGGGAAGCCGGAGATGCCGTCGCCACCCGTGGCAACCAGCTCCCACAGGTCCTCAGGCGTACGCACCCCACCGGGGAAGCGGCAGCTCATCCCCACGATGACGATCGGATCGTCGTGCACCGCCGGGCTTGCCTCCACCCGCGCGGGAACGAGAGGCGCCGGACCCTCCTCGTCACCCACCAGCTCCTCACGCAGATAACCGGCGAGGGCGGTCGGGGTCGGGTAGTCGAAGACCAGCGTGGCCGGAAGCCTCAGCCCGGTGACCGTCTTCAGATCATTGCGCAGCTCGACCGCCGTCAGCGAGTCGAAGCCCAACTCCCTGAACGCCCGTCCGGGCTCCACCGCCTGCGAACCCGCGTAACCCAGCACCGCCGCGACCCGCGCGCACACCAACTCCAGCAGCTCACGCTCCTGTTCGGGCCGCACGAGCCCGGCGAGCCGCTGGGCGAGCGAGGAACCGTCGGTGGTCGTGGCGGCCACGGCAGCGGCCCGGCGGGCCGGAGCCCGCACCAGACCACGGAACAAGGACGGGACGATACCGGTCGCCGTCGCTTCGGTACGCAGCCCCGCGTAGTCGAGCCGCATCGGGAACAACACCGCCGCGCCATCGGCGCGCGCCGCGTCGAAGAGGGCAAGCCCCTCATCAGCAGTGATCGGGGCGACCCCACCGCGCGCGATACGCCGCAGGTCGACCTCGTCCAGCGTGCTGCCCATGCCCGCGCCAGCCCACAGCCCCCAGGCCAGAGCGGTGGCCGGGAGCCCCTGCGCCACACGCTGCTGAGCAAGCGCCTCAAGGAAGGAGTTGGCCGCGGCGTAGCTCGCCTGCCCCGGTGCCCCGAACACGGCCGCCGCACCGGAGAACAGCAC
>NZ_JBVIZF010000115.1:0-2862 GCF_055591805.1 Streptomyces sp. NPDC041200
CACCGCGGGCACACCACCGCCCACCACCCCCGCCACATCAAGATCCACCGCAACCACCAACGGATCCGGGAGTCGACACGCGGCATCCAGCAGGGCGAGTCCGCGCTCGGAGGACAACGGCCTCATTCCACGGAGCCGAGTCAGATCCATGTGGCCCATGTGCCCGGTCATGGCGCTGGCCTGCTCCCACAGGCCCCATGCCACCGACAGCCCGGGCAGCCCGCGACCCCGGCGGCGGGCGACCAACGCATCGACGTAGGCGTTCGCCGCCGCGTATCCGGCTTGCCCCGCGTTACCCACCACCCCGGCCGCCGAGGAGAACACCACGAACAGGCCGAGCCGCAGATCCGCCGTAGCGGCATGCAGATGCGCTGCCGCCGTGGCCTTGGCCTCCCACACCCGCGCCACCCGCTCCGGCGTCTGCGAGGTGAGCACCGCGTCGTCGAGCACACCCGCGGCATGGATGACCCCGGTCAGCGGATGTTGCGGATCGATCCCCACCACCAGCTCCGCCACCGCGCCCGCGTCCGTGACATCCACCGGGACGATCCGCACCTGTGCGCCCATGTCGCGCAGCCGGTCGGTCAGTTCGCGCGCACCCGAGGCTTCGGAGCCCCGGCGGCTCGCCAACACCAGATGCTTGACCTGCCAGGTGCGGACGAGGTGCTCGGCGACCAGGCCGCCCAGGAGACCCGTGCCGCCGACGATGAGCACTGTCCCGTCCGGGTCGAGCGCTGGCCGCTCGGTGGTGGACTCGTCACCGCCTTGCCCTGCGCGGACAACGGCCAGCCGGGGCACCAGCAGCTGCCCGCCCCGCATGACCACCTGCGGCTCATCAGCCCGTACGGCCCACGCCACGGCATCGGCCACGCCGCGGTGGGACACATCGGCATGAGGATCCGGGTCCGTGTCGAGGAGGACGAATCGGTCCGGATGCTCCGCCTGGGCGCTCCGCAGCAGGCCCCATACGGCGGCAACGGCCAAATCCACCTCCTCAGCACACGCGACCGCGCCCCGCGTCACCACCACCAATCGGGCGTCAGCCAGGCGTGGTTCGGCCAGCCAACCCTGCACCAGGTTCAGCGCGCGTTCGACGGCGGCCAGCCCGGCATCCGCCACGAGGTCGTCGTCGGCGGGCTCACCCACGGCGGGGAGATACGCCAAGGCCACGGCCGGAGCAGGCGTACCGCCGTCCATCGCGGTGGCCAACGCCGTCAGGTCCGGGTGGCAGACCGCGCCATCGGGGCCGTGGTCCCTGCCCAGGACCACCCAGTCGTCGTCATCCGCCGTGGCCGACGCGTCCTCGGGCAAGGGCGTCCAGTCGAGCGTGAACAGCCCACCGGCATCGCGTCCGCCCACGGACCGCAGCTGCTCGGCGTCGGCCGGGCGCATCGTGAGGGAGTCCACCGTGAGGACGGGAGCGCCCCCGGCATCGGCCACGAGGAGCTGTACCCCGCGCTCGCCGTCCGCGCTCCCCTGGCGCGGTGTGAGCCGGACGCGGACCGTGGTCGCGTCCGTGGCCCACAGGGATACGCCGTTCCAGACGAACGGCAACCACAGCTGCTCGGCCTCCGCCGGGCCGGAGTCGGAGTCGGCGTGGGCGTGGGCGGCGAAACCGTCGGCCAGCAGAAGGGGGTGCAGGGCGGTGTCGAGGATCGCCGGGTGGATACCGAAGCCGTCATGGTCTCCGGCGGCCTCGGGCAGCGCCACCTCGGCCAGCAGATCGTGGCCATCGCGCCACACCGCCCGAAGGCCCTGGAAGGACGGGCCGTACACGTACCCCATCGCCGCCGCGCGCTCGTAGAACCCCGCCACGTCCAGCGGCTTCGCGTACTCCGGGGGCCATGTGCCGGGCAGTTCCTCCCCCGGGCGGCCCGGCGACGGCGGGCTCAGCGCGCCATCGGCGTGGCACACCCATCCCGGGTCGCCGCCCGGCTCGGCAGTGCGGTCGGGGCGGGAGTACACCCGTACGTCGCGCCTTCCGTCCTCGGCCGCCTCGCCCACCACTACCTGTACGCGCAAGCCCCCCGACTCGGGCAGGACCAAGGGCACCTGCAGCGCCAGCTCCTCGACGCCGCCGCACCCGGCTTCATCGGCCGCCCGCAACGCCCACTCCACCAGCGCCGCACCGGGCATCAACGACGCACCCGCGACGGCATGCTCGGCCTGCCAGCCCCCACCTCCGGCGGAGACCCTGCCGGTCAGCAGCAACCCGCCATCGGGCAGCCCGACCGCGGCGGGCAGCAAGGCGTGTTCCACACGCTGCAACCCCGCTGCGGCCACATCGCCCACCCGACCACTCGCGGCAGCCGCCCAGTACCGCCGCCGCTGGAAGACATACGTCGGCAGATCCACCGTCCGTGGCGTCGGCTCGGCCGAGAACAAGGTCGTCCAGTCCACGGAGACGCCCGCGACGAACGCCTGGGCGAGGGAGCGCACCAGCTGGTCCTGACCGCCGTGGTCGCGGCGCAGCGTGGGCACGGTCACCGCGTCCACGCTCGCCCGCTCGAAGGTCTCCTCCATTCCGACCGCGAGTACGGGATGGGTGCTGGCCTCGATGAACACCCGGTGCCCGTCGAGCAACAGCGCCTCGATCGCGTCGGCGAAGCGTACGCGCTCCCGCAGATTCGTCACCCAGTACGCCGTGTCCAAACCGCTGGTCGAGATCCGGCCGCCGGTCACCGTCGAGTAGAACGTGATGCCGCTTCCAGAGGTGTCGTTCGGGCGGATGCCGTCCAGTACACGCGTCAACTCGTCGCGGATTTCGTCGACCTGAGGACCGTGCGAGGCGTAATCCACATCGATCAACCGCGCCCGGTCACCTTTCTCCTGGCACGCGGCCACCACCGCGGCCACCTGCTC
>NZ_JBVIZF010000116.1:0-2704 GCF_055591805.1 Streptomyces sp. NPDC041200
TTCCGTCGGCGGGCCCTGTCGCGCCCTCCGAACACCCACTACGTTGCCGAACCGAACCTGAACGCAGCCTGAAGTCCTGAAGCCCTCTTCAGGTTGGGACGCGGAGTGATGCCGGAACGACCGTGCCGGCACGTTCGTGCAGTTCGCGCGCGGCCTGGTTTTTCAGGTGGGGCCGGATCAGACGCAACATGGTCGTCATGCGCTGATCCGCGCGACCCGATTGCACCAACGGGTAGTCGTCCAGGGCCTGATGCCAGGTTGCGCAGGCTGCTTCCAAGTGGCCGATCGGCAATTGGCGTTCCGCGAGCGTTACACGCTGGCGAACCCGCCCGCGTCGAAAGACGCTGGCACGAAGCGTGTCCGCCTGTTTCATGGCATCGATCGACCCTCGCGCATCACCCATCTCGTAGCGGACCTGGCTGATGTGGTAATTCAACGACGACGGGTCGTAGGAACCGAAGGCCTTCTCTCTGGACTCGGCCTTCTCCATAGCCGATTCGGCCTCAGCGAGATACCGCAACGCGTCGGCGGCGCGGTCACCGATCTGGGCGTTCTCCAACCGGCCGACGGCGTCGGGCCAGTCGGGCACGGTCAGCGCGACGGAAAAGAGGCTCACGCCGAGGACGCTGCGACGGGATGGGTCCACCCTGTCTCGCGGAACAGCCGCTCAAGGTCCTCGTTCGGCGCCCGGCTCCCCATGACCTCAATCCTCCACGCCCGCAGAGCTTTTGAAGCTTTTGAAACCTGCTGCGGTCGCCACAGTACCGCGCTGCGTAACGGGGCGGTTGCGGAGGCCGTGGCCGCTTTGCACGCCGAGGGGTGGGCACATGGGGACATCCAGCCCGCACACTTGATCACCGGCCGCACCGGAACGGTTCTCATCGACCTTGCCCTGGCACGCGGTGGGGACATCCCCGCCGTGTACGACTTCAGCTTCCGGGGCTGTCTCGTCCACTACGAAAGCCCGGAGATCTCGCGGAGCGTGCTGGAGAGCGGTACGGCCACGGCGGCAGACGTCTACGCGCTGGGTGCCTCGTTCTTCATGAGCGCCGCCGGGCTGCGGCACGTGGCGTATCCCGACGACGCCAGCCGCAAGGAGCAGCGGCAAGCCATCGTGGACGGTCCGCATCGGCCGGTGAATGTGCCCGGGGCGCTGGGCAGGCTCATCGACGCCATGCTGAGCTCCGAACCGTCCCACCGTCCCACCAGCGCCGAAGTCTGCGCGGAGCTGCGGGCTGCCTGCTGAATGCTCGGCAACGGGCAAGGGGCCGCGCGTCCGCCGTGTGGTCCCGCCCTGAAGCGGATGCAGTACCGCCTCGCACTCGTCCCTGCGCTCATTCACCGGGGGATGGTTTCCATGGTTCTCAGTTCGTGAGAGCGGTGTCGACGATTGCCTTGATGTGCGCAAGGTCGGAGCCACTCCCCGTCGGGTTCAGGGAGTACACCACGCGGTGCCTGAGGTCCCGGGTCGCGAAGAACCCGTTGTCCCAGCCGGGGCGGGAACCTGTTTTGCCCCATGCGTACTCGCCGCTCGGGAGCTGGTAGCGCATCAATCCGCCGATGCTGAAGCAGGCCGCCGGGCCGGAGCAGCTGGTGTTGGTAGCGCTGCTCTTCACCTTCGGCACATCGAACACCAGCTTCTGCTGGGCAGGTGGGAGCAGGCGGCCCCGGAACAGCGCCGTGAAGAAGCGGTCCACGTCGGCGGCGGTGGAGATCATGCCGCCCTCGGCCCACGGGTACGGGCTCTGCTCGGTCACGTCCTGCCCGTCAACGTACGTCTGTGCGTGGGGCGAAGGGATCGTCGGGTCGTCGGCAGCGGGCAGGCTGGTGTGGCGCAGACGCAGCGGCCGGATGATCCGTCGCTCCAGTTCGTGGGCGAAGGAATGGCCGGTGACCCTCTCGACGATCAGACCAAGGACGAGGGAGTTGAGTCCGTTGTACTGCTGCTCGGAGCCCGAGGCGCGCGGTGGATCCGTGGCTGCGGCGAATGATGCGCGCAAGCCCTCTTGAGGCGTCACAGACTTGAGCCACCAGCCGGGCCCGTCGGCAGGGCCGGGGGTCGCCGCGGGCTTAGGCAGGCCGCTCGTGTGGTCGAGTAGCTGGCGTACTGTGACGGGGTCGTACGCGTCGGGCATCAGCCCGGGGACGTAGCGCCGCGCCGGTGCGTCGAGGTCGATCCGGTGTTTGGCAACGAGCTGGAGCACCACCGTATTGGTGAACGCTTTGGTGACACTGCCGATCCGGAAGTACGCGTCAGCGGTGACCGGGCCGACGGTGGCTCCCACGCCATCCCGTCGGACCAGCGCGCCCGCCACGATGTCGTCGGGCAGGTGGTCAAGGATTTCCTGGACGGTGGGGCTCGCAGGAGCCGCGGCGCTGGAAACGGTCGAGGCAGCGGTCGCGGGCACCGCGGCGCCGGCGATGACAGCGGTGGCCAGGACGAGGGCGGTGGCGACGAGGCGGATCCGCATGGAGGTTCCTTCAGAGCTGCGTTGACGGGCCTTGATGACAAGGCCAACTCTGCTGGGACCTCGCCGTTTGCCCATCAGTGATCACCCTGATGGAGCCCCCGGGTCGCCCCTGAGACGCAGGCCAATGATGCAGGTTTGACGGGCGAAGGGGCCGCGTCCGCCGGACAGTGGCGGGGCGGCCCCTTCGGGTTCAGGGGGCGTCAGGTGCGTGCTGGTCAGTCGTCGTCGCCGTC
>NZ_JBVIZF010000117.1:0-2579 GCF_055591805.1 Streptomyces sp. NPDC041200
GAGGTGAGCACCGCGTCGTCGAGCACACCCGTGGCGTGGATGACACCGGTCAGCGGATGCTCCGCGTCGATGCCCGCCACCAGCTCCGCCACCGCCGCCGCGTCCGTGACGTCCACGGCGGCGATCCGTACCCGCGCTCCGAGGTCTTCCAGCCGGTCGGCCAGCTCCCGTGCGCCGGGAGCGTCCGGCCCACGGCGACTCACCAGCAGTAGGTGGCCGACCTGCCACGCACGGACGAGGTGTTCGGCGACCAGTCCACCCAGGGTGCCGGTGCCGCCCGTGATGAGCACCGTGCCCTCCGGGGCGAGCGCGGCCGGGACGACGTCCGACGGCTGGTCGGCGTCGGCCCGCTTCAACCGGGGCACCAGCGCCTGGCCGTCCCGTACCGCCAGCTGGGGTTCATCCCGCTCCACCGCACACGCGGCGGCGTCCCGCACGCCGTCCGCGAGCACGTCGGCTCCGGGCGCGAGGTCGAGCAGGAGGAAACGTCCTGGGTTTTCCGCCTGCGCACTGCGCACCAGGCCCCATACGGCGGCACCGGCCACGTCCACGTCCTCGGTACGCGCGACCGCACCTCGCGTCACCACGACCAACCGGGTATCGGCCAACCGCGATTCGGCCAGCCAGCCCTGCACCAGTTCCAGCGCGGATTCGACAGCGGTCAGCCCCTCGGCCGCCGACACGGCATCGGAGTGCGGAAGGCAGGCGAAGACAAGGGATGGCACGGGATCGTCCGCGTCAAGTGCCGCGACCAGCGACTCCAGGTCCGGATGCCGTACCGCACTTGTCGCGGTCGCATCCGGATCATCGGGGCCCAGGACCACCCGGGCGTCGTCATCCGCCGTGACCGGCACGGCAGGCAACGGCGTCCACTCCAACGCGAACAGCCCCTCCACGCCATGCGCGCCCGCGGCCTGCAGCTCATCGATCCGGGCCGGGCGCGTCACCAGGGAGTCCACCGTCAGGACCGGCGCCCCGGTGGCGTCGGCCACCACCATCCGCAGTCCCCGCTCGCCGTCCACGCCATGCTGCTGCGGGGAGATCCGCACCCGCACAGTGGTGGCCCCGGTGGCCCACAAGGACACGCCACTCCAGGCGAACGGCAGCCACACCTGGTCGTCGCCCTGCTCCCGCTCGGACGAGGCAATCAGCAGCGCCGGGTGCAGCGCGGCGTCCAACAACGCCGGGTGGATACCGAAGCCTTCCCCCTCCCCCGCCGACTCAGGCAACGCCACCTCGGCGACGACATCCGTCCCGTCCCGCCACATCGCGCGCAGCCCCTGGAAAGACGGACCGTACGCATATCCCGCCGCCGCGGCCTGCTCGTAGAACCCGTCCAGCTCCACCGCCTGTGCGCCTGCCGGGGGCCACGCGCCGTGCAATCCCTCGGCCGTCGCTCCGGTGTCCGCGCGTGGCGGGCTCAGTACGCCCTCCGCGTGGCTCACCCACCCCGCTACGGAGTCGGCGTCCCCGGGACGGGAGTACACCTGGACCGCACGCCGTCCGTCGTCGGCCGCCTCGCCCACCACTACCTGTACGCGCAAGCCCCCCGACTCGGGCAGGACCAAGGGCACCTGCAGCGCCAGCTCCTCGACCCCGCCACAGCCGACCTCGTCGGCCGCGCGCAACGCCCACTCCACGAGCGCCGCGCCCGGCGCCAGAACGGCCCCTGCCACCACATGGTCGCTGAGCCAGCCCTCGCCGCCACCGGCCGTGATCCTGCCGGTGAGCAGGTGCGTACTGCCGTCGGCCAGCTCGACTGCGGCGCCCAGCAGCGGGTGTCCCGCGGAGACCAGCCCGAGGTCACTGGGGTCACCGGCCCCGCCCCGGCCGGCCATCCAGAAGTGCTGGTGCTGGAACGGGTAGGTCGGCAGGTCGACGGTACGCGGTGTCGGCTCGGCCGGGAACAAGGTCGTCCAGTCGACGGAGACTCCCGCGACGAACGCCTGGGCGAGGGAGCGCACCAGTTGGTCCTGACCGCCGTGGTCGCGGCGCAGCGTGGGCACGGTCACCGCGTCCACGCTCGCCCGCTCGAAGGTCTCCTCCATGCCCACGGTGAGCACGGGGTGGGTGCTGGCCTCGATGAACACCCGGTGCCCATCGAGCAACAGCGCCTCGATCGCGTCGGCGAAGCGTACGCGCTCCCGCAGATTCGTCACCCAGTACGCGGCGTCCAGCCCGGCCGTATCTGCTCGGCCACCGGTAACGGTCGAGTAGAAGGCCACATCATCCGAGGGCGCGGCGACGGGCGTCATGCCGTCCAGTACACGCATCAGCTCGTCGCGGATCTCATCGACCTGAGGACCGTGCGAGGCGTAATCCACATCGATCAACCGCGCCCGGTCACCTTTCTCCTGGCACGCGGCCACCACCGCGGCCACCTGCTCCGGCGGACCCGAAACCACCGTAGAAGACGGCCCATTGACCGCCGCCACCCCCACTCCAGCGGCCTGATCACCGAGCCGGGCCAGCAGCTGTCCGACCCGCTCCTCACCCACCCCGAGCGACGCCATCGCTCCACCACCGGCCAGCTGGCGCAACGCCCGACTACGCAGCGCCACCACCCTCGCGCCATCCTC
>NZ_JBVIZF010000118.1:0-2559 GCF_055591805.1 Streptomyces sp. NPDC041200
GCGCGGTCTGGTGTGGTCGGGGCTGAGGGAGTGCGTGGCCTGTGTGCCGAGGTGCTGGGTCAGTTGCAGACCTTCCTGGCCGCTGGTGATTCCGGCCGTCTGGTGGTGGTCACCGAGGGTGCGGTGGGTGTAGAGGGCGATGACGAGGTGGTGGATCCTGCGGGGGCCGCGGTGTGGGGGTTGGTGCGGTCCGCGCAGGCGGAGAACCCCGGCCGTGTGGTGCTGGTGGACATCGATGGCGGCGAGCCGTCCGATGAGCTGATCACGACCGTGCTGGCCTCGGACGAACCGCAGGCAGCCGTCCGAGCAGGAGCCGCATACGTACCACGGCTCGTGGCCACTTCTGCCGCTTCCCCGCAGGCATCGTCGCTCGCCCTCGACCCCGAGGGCACGGTGTTGATCACCGGGGGGACGGGAACCCTGGGCGGAGCGATCGCGCGGCATATGGTGTCGACCCATGGAGTACGGAGCCTCGTACTGACCAGCCGCCGAGGGCCGGTGGCGGACGGTGCGCAGGAACTACGGGTCGAGCTGGAGGCCCTGGGCGCGCGGGTCGACATCGTCGCCTGCGATGTGGCCGACCGGGACTCCCTGCGGGAGCTGCTTGCGGGGATACCGGCGGATGCGCCGCTGGCGGGTGTGGTGCATACGGCGGGTGTGCTCGACGACGGTGTGATCGGGAGCCTTTCGCCGGAGCGTCTGGGCGCGGTGTTCCGGCCGAAGGTCGATGCGGCGCTGATGCTGCACGAGCTGACCGCCGGACTGGACCTGGACGCGTTCGTGCTGTTCTCCTCCGCGTCGGGACTGCTCGGTGGTCCGGGCCAGGGCAACTATTCGGCGGCGAACGCGTTCCTGGACGCCTTCGCGCAGTGGCGTCGGGCGCAGGGCCTGCCCGCCGTGTCCCTCGCCTGGGGCCTGTGGGGCCAGGCCAGCGGGATGACCAGCACGCTCGACCAGGCCGACCAGGCCCGGATGAACCGGGGCGGAGTACGGCCGCTGTTCACCGAAGAGGGCATGGCGCTGTTCGACGCTGGTCTGCACGCCGAGGAGTCGGTGCTGGTACCGGTGAAGTTCGACTTCACGGGGTTGGCGGAACAGGCACGCGCCGGACAGCTGCCGCCCATCATGAGCGGACTGGTGCGCCAGTCACGCCGGGCTGCGGGCGGCGGTGCCACGACGAGCGAGCCCTTGGCGGACCGGCTCAGGGCGCTGCCGGCCGAGGAACAGACGGCACAGTTGCTGGAACTGGTCCGCGGAGAGATCGCCGTGGTACTGGGGCACACCGATGCGACGAATATCGCGGCGGGGCAGGCATTCAGCGAACTCGGCTTCGATTCACTCACCGCCGTGGAGCTGCGCAATCGACTGGCCGGGGCGACGGGAATTCGGCTGCCAGCCACGCTGATCTTCGACTATCCCTCACCTGCTGTTCTTACCGAACACCTGCGAACAGAGCTGGTGCCGGAAGCAGGCGTGAGTGACATTTCCGATGTGGACGAGGCCGGACTGCGTCGTGTGCTGGCGACCGTGCCGCTCCAGCGTTTCCAGGACCTGGGCGTGCTGGAAACGCTGCTGCAGCTGACGAACTCCGGGGTGGCGGCACATCAGGTTCGGGAGAACCAGTCGCATCTCATCGCGGATATGGACGTCGACAGCCTCATCGAACGGGCGATGGGCACCACCAACAACTGACCCCGTCGCGGGCTACGGAGGAACTGAAATGTCTGTGTCCGAGGAAAAGCTCATCACCGCTTTGCGCGCCTCGCTCATGGAGAACGAGCAGCTCAAGGAGGAACGGGACCAAGCCTTGGCGGCCTCGGCCGAGCCCATCGCGATCGTTTCGATGGCCTGTCGGCTGCCGGGTGGCGTCTCCTCGCCCGAGCAACTCTGGCAGTTGGTGGCCGACGGCGGCGATGGCATCTCCTCGTTTCCGGTGAACCGCGGCTGGGACATCGACAAGCTCTTCGACCCCACGCCTGGTGAGCCGGGCAAGTCGTATGTCCGGGAGGGCGGTTTCCTCCACGAGGCGGGTGAGTTTGATCCGGCGTTCTTCGGGATCAGCCCGCGTGAGGCGTTGGCGATGGATCCGCAGCAGCGGTTGCTGCTGGAGGCGTCGTGGGAGGTGCTGGAGCGCGCTGGTGTCGATCCCACCGAGTTGAAGGGCAGCCGGACCGGTGTCTTCGCCGGTGCCATGTACCACGACTACGAAGCGGCGGCAGCGGCAGGCAGTCTGGTATCGGGCCGGGTGGCGTATACGTTCGGCTTTGAGGGGCCGGCGGTGACGGTGGACACGGCGTGTTCGTCGTCGTTGGTGGCGTTGCATTCGGCGGTGCAGGCGTTGCGGTCGGGTGAGTGTTCGCTGGCGTTGGCCGGTGGTGTCGCGGTGATGGCGACGCCGGGGAGTTTCGTCGAGTTTTCGCGGCAGCGTGGTCTTGCTCCGGATGGTCGGTGCAAGTCGTTCGCCGCGGGTGCGGATGGTACGGCGTGGGCCGAGGGCGTTGGCCTGTTGTTGCTGGAGCGGTTGTCGGACGCTCGGGCGAATGGGCACCAGGTGCTGGC
>NZ_JBVIZF010000119.1:0-2506 GCF_055591805.1 Streptomyces sp. NPDC041200
GGGTGGGAGCGGAGCATGCCGCCCCCCTCACCTACTTGGCCTGCGTGCCGTGCCGCACACAAAAAACTCGCCCGGACAGGAACTGGATCCCTTCCTTCCCGACCGCCCACCAACACCCCCCCACCCCCCCCGCGACCGTCCGGCCGCACTATCGGTCGCATGCTGTGGTCCGAGCCGCCCGATGAGCCGCCAGAAGATCTACGGCGCGCTCAGGCGATGCTCCGCCGCGCCCGGGCCGTCCTGGCGATCGCCATCATGATCGCCACCTGTCTGCTCACGCTGCACCCCTGACGGCTGGATCCGCGCTCACCGGTCTACTGCTTCTTGAAGGAGCGGATCTGGTAGCTGCCCTGGAGGTTGCCTCCGTGGCCGGCGGTCGTCGATCCGACGCGCGCGTTGTAGTTGGTCTGCGTGTAGTACTGGACGCGGTGGCCCGTTCCGTTCCACACGGACAGCACGTTCTTGCCGTTGCGGATGAAGGAACACAGGTCGGCGGTGTTCGCGACCTTCTCCGACGACCACTGGCAGCGGGTGCCACCGCCGTCCCAGCCGCTGTAGATGCAGAACTTCCCCGGATCGCAGTGGAAGACCGCGGCGCCGGCTCCGGTCCCCGGTGCGACCGGGGCCGAGCCGGTGGCGGACGCCGCGGGGGCCGCTCCGAAGGCGGCCGCGAAGGCGAGCGAGGCGATGGCGAGTGAAGTGGCACGACGCATGGAAACGTCCCCTTCCGTCGGTGTCCCCGGGCAACCACCCGGGCGGAAGTCAGTCTGGTGCGGCCTAAACGCCCTCGTCAGGGCGTGCGGAGGGGGCGCGGGAGGCACCTGGGGAGGGTGCGGACGACTGCCCTCCGCACCACGAGCCGTGGGCTCCGGTCGCATCGGCGCCGGACCGCCCGCGCCGCCTCCCACCCCCGGCTCCGCCCGGCTCGGGGCTCACACCCGGCGCGCCGCCCGCCTACCCTGGTGCGCATGACTGCCCAGCGCACCTTGATCCTCGCCTCCGCCTCCCCCGCCCGCCTCGGACTGCTGCGGCAGTCCGGATTCGCGCCGGAGGTGATCGTCAGCGGAGTGGACGAGGACGCGCTGACCGCCGAGACGCCCGCCGCGCTGGCGCGGGTGCTGGCGGAGGCCAAGGCGGCGGCCGTGGCCGGGCTGACGGAGGCCGACGGGGCGATCGTCGTCGGCTGCGACTCGGTGCTGGAGCTGGACGGGCAGGCACTCGGCAAGCCCGCGGACGCCGAGGAGGCCACCGCCCGCTGGAAGTCGATGCGCGGCCGGTCGGGCGTCCTGCGCACCGGGCACTGCGTGATCGACACCGCGAGCGGCCGCCGCACCTCGGCCACCGCCTCCACCACGGTCCACTTCGGCGAGCCGACCGATGCCGAGGTCGCGGCGTACGTGGCCAGCGGCGAACCGCTGCATGTCGCGGGCGCGTTCACGCTCGACGGGCGTTCGGCGCCGTTCATCGAGGGGATCGAGGGCGACGCGGGCAATGTGATCGGGCTGTCGCTGCCGATGCTGCGCACGCTGCTGGCCGAGGTCGGCGTGGGCATCACCGACCTCTGGGCCTGAGAGCTTGAAAGGACCTCAGGTGATGGTTCAGGCCGGGCTGGGGGCGTCCTGGCCGCCCTCGGCCTCGGCGGCACCGCTCCGGGCCGCGCCCTCCGGCTCGTACGCCAGCAGGCTGAGCACCACCAGCCCCAGCACCACCATCATGAACACGAACGCGGGCCAGCCCACCAGGCCGACCGAGAACGCGCCCACCACGCCGTGGGTCACCGCGCAGGTGATGAGGAGGATGCGGCCGAAGCGGCCGGGCGCGCGGTCGCGCAGCGCCATGCGGAGCAGCACCGCGCCGCACAGCAGCAGATAGCCGCCGAAGAGGCCGCCCGCGACCCAAGTCCCCACGGACATCGCGTCGGTGTCCAGGCCCGCCAGGGACATCTGCTGCCGGTCCACGACCAGGCCCAGGATCCAGTTCAGCAGCGCTATGCCGACCGCTTCCAGTGTCAGCGTCACGGCCGCCACCGCGGCCACTGGTCTGCGTGCCACCCCGCCCACCTCTTCCGGTTCGACATCACGAACGCTACTAACGGGTAAGCCGCCCCACAAGAGGTGCGCGAGGGGCTTGTCCGAGCAGGACCGTGCGGCAAAGTTTCCGCCCCTCGTTCGTAGGAATCCCACAAAGAAACGCGAAGCTCCGCAGCACGGCGGGGCGGAGACACTGCCCACAGCACGGATCTCACCGCGGGGCCGAAAACCGGGCGTACCGTGGAGCGACGGGGGAATCGGCTGTCTGCCCTGGGCAGGGTTAACGCTCCGTGTGGTCAAGCTCACGCCCGGGGGCTTCTCGGCGTGTGGTGTCACCTGTACCTAAACTCGGCTTGTTTCAAGGAGGGAGTCATCGTGCGCAAGGTGCTCATCGCCAATCGTGGCGAGATCGCTGTCCGTGTTGCCCGTGCCTGCCGGGATGCCGGGATCGCGAGCGTAGCCGTCTACGCCGATCC
>NZ_JBVIZF010000120.1:0-2413 GCF_055591805.1 Streptomyces sp. NPDC041200
CCCTCGACCAGCAACCGCAGCGAAGCGTCCACGAAGGGCCCGGCCAGGCTGTTCAGGACGACGTCCACGCCACGGCCCCCCGTGGCCTCCCGCACCACCTGCTCGAAGTCCAGATCGCGCGACGAGGCGCGGTGTGCCTGGTCGATGCCCATGTCCTCCAACACCGCATGCTTGCCGGGTGAAGCCGTGGCGTAGATCTCCGCGCCCAGATGGCGGGCGATCTGCACCGCCGCCATCCCCACGCCGCCCGTCGCGGCATGGATCAGCACCGACTCCCCCGCCCGCAGCCCGCCCAGCTCGACCAGCCCGTACCAGGCGGTGAGGAACACCACGGGCGCCGCGGCCGCCTGCTGGAAGCTCCAGCCGGAAGGGACGGGGACGACGGTACGCGCGTCCGCCACCGCCAGCGGGCCGAACGCACCCTCGAACAGGCCCATCACCCGGTCACCCACGGCGAGGTCCGCCACGTCCGGCCCGGTCTCCAGGACCACGCCCGCGCCCTCACTGCCCGCGAACACGGCGTCACCCGGATACATCCCCAACACGATCAGCGCGTCGCGGAAGTTGACGCCCGCCGCATGCACCGCGATGCGGACCTGACCGGCGCGCAGGGGCTCCAGCACCTCCGGACACGGCACGGGCCGCACACTGTCCACCGTCGCGGCGCCGACGACCCCGAGCCGCCACGCGGACTGCCCTACCGGGGGCGCCAAGCCAGCACCGCCGATGGTGGCGGCCCGTACCAGCCGGGGCACCAGCACCTCCTCGGCGCGCAGCGCCACCTGCGACTCGTCCGCCTCCACGGCCCGCAGGACGGCGTTCAGCACACTGCGCTCATCGGCCCCCGGTGTGTTCGGGTCCATGTCGAGCAGCAGGAACCGGCCCGGGTTCTCCGCCTGCGCGCCGCGTACGAGACCCCACAGCGCGGCCCCGGGTACGTCCACGCTCCCCGTGTCATCGGCGGGTACGGCTCCGCGCGTCACCACCGCCAACCGGGAATCGGCCAGCCGTGGTTCGGCCGACCAATCCTGCAACAGCTTCAAGAGCCGCTCCGCCGACGCCAGCCCATCGGCCGCCATGGCGCCGACTTCGGCCGACGCGTCGGCAGCGGGCTGATACGCCAGGACGAGCGAAGGAGCTGGTGTGCCACCGTCGAGCGCGGCGATCAGCGATTCGAGATCCGGGGTGGCCTCGCTGCCCAGAACCGCCCAGCTCGGGTCACCGCCACTGGTGTCGGACGCGAGAGGCAAGGGAGTCCAGTCCATGGCGAACAGGCCCTCTACAGCTGGCACTTGGGGGCTCCGCAGCTGGTCTCCGCTCGCCAGGCGCAGCACCACCGCGTCCGCGCTCAGCACCGGTGCGCCCACCGCGTCGCCCACCGTCACCCGCACCGTCCGCTCGCTCTCGTCGCCGCCCTCCCGAGGGGACAGCCGGACCCGTACGCTGGTCGCTCCTTGGGCCCGTAGCGACACCCCGTTCCAGGTGAACGGCAGCCACGCCCTGTCCGTCGTGTCCTGGCCCGTCAGCAGGACGGGGTGCAGCGCCGCGTCGAGCAGCGCCGGGTGGACACCGAACCCGGTGTGCTCGCCCGCGGCCTCCGGCAACACCGCTTCGGCCAGCAGATCCGCCCCGTCGCGCCACACCGCTCGCAGCCCCTGGAAGGACGGGCCGTACGCATATCCCGAGGCCGCGACGCGTTCGTAGAAGTCCTCCAGCGCCAAGGGCTCCGCCCCCGCCGGGGGCCATACGCCGCCCAGCCCCTCCGCCACGTCCTCGCTCTTCGGGACCACCGGGCCCAGCACACCTTCCGCGTGGCACACCCACGCGTTAGCGGACCCGTCGTCTCCCTCGGGACGGGAGTACATGTGCACCTCGCGCCGCCCATCGGCGCCGGGCGACCCGACCACGATCTGCAGGCGAAGTCCGCCCGACTCCGGCAGCACCAGCGGGACCTGGAGCGCCAGTTCCTCCACGCCACCGGCGCCGACGTCGTCGGCGGCCCGCAGCGCCCACTCCACCAGCGCCGCACCGGGCACCAGCACCGCGCCCGCCACCATGTGCTCACCGAGCCACGCATGGGTACGCGCCGAAAGCCGTCCCGTCAGCAGTCGGCCGTCGCCATTGGCCAGTTCCACGGCGGCGCTCAGCAGCGGGTGCCCGGCAGGGACGAGACCGAGGTCGGTGGGGTCGACGCCCCGACCGGTGAGGCCGTCCAGCCAGTACCGCTCGTGCTGGAAGGCGTAGGTGGGCAGATCCACCGTCCGGGGGGTGGGGTCGGCCGGGAACAGGGTCGTCCAGTCCACGGAGACGCCCGCGTTGAACGCCTGGGCGAGGGAGCGCACCAGTTGGTCCTGACCGCCGTGGTCGCGGCGCAGCGTGGGCACGGTCACCGCGTCCACACTCGCCCGCTCGA
>NZ_JBVIZF010000121.1:0-2372 GCF_055591805.1 Streptomyces sp. NPDC041200
GTGTTTCTTACTGGAGGTAGAGCACTGGATAGGCGATGGGCCCTACCGGGTTACTGACCTTAGCCAAACTCCGAATGCCGGTAAGTGAGAGCGCGGCAGTGAGACTGTGGGGGATAAGCTCCATGGTCGAGAGGGAAACAGCCCAGAACATCGACTAAGGCCCCTAAGCGTATGCTAAGTGGGAAAGGATGTGGAGTCGCAGAGACAACCAGGAGGTTGGCTTAGAAGCAGCCATCCTTGAAAGAGTGCGTAATAGCTCACTGGTCAAGTGATTCCGCGCCGACAATGTAGCGGGGCTCAAGCGTACCGCCGAAGTCGTGTCACTGCAGCATGTACCTCTAACGAGGGCTGTGGTGGGTAGGGGAGCGTCGTGTGCCGGGTGAAGCAGCACCGGAAGGTAGTTGTGGACGGTTCACGAGTGAGAATGCAGGCATGAGTAGCGATACACACGTGGGAAACGTGTGCGCCGATTGACTAAGGGTTCCTGGGTCAAGCTGATCTGCCCAGGGTAAGTCGGGACCTAAGGCGAGGCCGACAGGCGTAGTCGATGGACAACCGGTTGATATTCCGGTACCCGCTTTGAAGCGCCCAATATCGAATCCTCTGATGCTAAGGCCGTGAAGCCGCCCTGATCTCTTCGGAGTTGAGGGGAGTGGTGGAGCCGCTGATCCAAGGTGGTAGTAGGTAAGTGATGGGGTGACGCAGGAAGGTAGTCCAGCCCGGGCGGTGGTTGTCCCGGGGTAAGGGTGTAGGACGTCACGCAGGTAAATCCGTGTGGCATGTGTCTGAGACCTGATGCCGAGCCGATTGTGGTGAAGTGGATGATCCTATGCTGTCGAGAAAAGCCTCTAGCGAGTTTCATGGCGGCCCGTACCCTAAACCGACTCAGGTGGTCAGGTAGAGAATACCGAGGCGTTCGGGTGAACTATGGTTAAGGAACTCGGCAAAATGCCCCCGTAACTTCGGGAGAAGGGGGGCCATTGCTGGTGATGGGATTTGCTCCCTGAGCTGGTGGTGGCCGCAGAGACCAGCGAGAAGCGACTGTTTACTAAAAACACAGGTCCGTGCGAAGCCGTAAGGCGATGTATACGGACTGACGCCTGCCCGGTGCTGGAACGTTAAGGGGACCGGTTAGCTCCATTTCGGTGGGGCGAAGCTGAGAACTTAAGCGCCAGTAAACGGCGGTGGTAACTATAACCATCCTAAGGTAGCGAAATTCCTTGTCGGGTAAGTTCCGACCTGCACGAATGGCGTAACGACTTCTCGACTGTCTCAACCATAGGCCCGGTGAAATTGCATTACGAGTAAAGATGCTCGTTTCGCGCAGCAGGACGGAAAGACCCCGGGACCTTTACTATAGCTTGATATTGGTGTTCGGTTCGGCTTGTGTAGGATAGGTGGGAGACTGTGAAACTGTGACGCCAGTCATGGTGGAGTCATTGTTGAAATACCACTCTGGTCGTGCTGGATGTCTAACCTGGGTCCGTGATCCGGATCAGGGACAGTGTCTGGTGGGTAGTTTAACTGGGGCGGTTGCCTCCTAAAGAGTAACGGAGGCGCCCAAAGGTTCCCTCAGCCTGGTTGGCAATCAGGTGTTGAGTGTAAGTGCACAAGGGAGCTTGACTGTGAGACCGACGGGTCGAGCAGGGACGAAAGTCGGGACTAGTGATCCGGCGGTGGCTTGTGGAAGCGCCGTCGCTCAACGGATAAAAGGTACCCCGGGGATAACAGGCTGATCTTCCCCAAGAGTCCATATCGACGGGATGGTTTGGCACCTCGATGTCGGCTCGTCGCATCCTGGGGCTGGAGTCGGTCCCAAGGGTTGGGCTGTTCGCCCATTAAAGCGGTACGCGAGCTGGGTTTAGAACGTCGTGAGACAGTTCGGTCCCTATCCGCTGTGCGCGTAGGAGTCTTGAGAAGGGCTGTCCCTAGTACGAGAGGACCGGGACGGACGAACCTCTGGTGTGCCAGTTGTCCTGCCAAGGGCATGGCTGGTTGGCTACGTTCGGGAGGGATAACCGCTGAAAGCATCTAAGCGGGAAGCCTGCTTCGAGATGAGGACTCCCACCCCCTTGAGGGGTTAAGGCTCCCAGTAGACGACTGGGTTGATAGGCCAGATATGGAAGCCGGGTAACCGGTGGAGTTGACTGGTACTAATAGGCCGAGGGCTTGTCCTCAGTTGCTCGCGTCCACTGTGTTGGTTCTGAAATAACGAACTGTGTCATCATCCGGTTTGTTTGTTTCATAGTGTTTCGGTGGTCAAAGCGTTAGGGAAACGCCCGGTTACATTCCGAACCCGGAAGCTAAGCCTTTCAGCGCCGATGGTACTGCAGGGGGGACCCTGTGGGAGAGTAGGACGCCGCCGAACAATC
>NZ_JBVIZF010000122.1:0-2325 GCF_055591805.1 Streptomyces sp. NPDC041200
GGAGGTGGTTGCTCGTCTGCAGGAGTGGGATGGCCGGGTTGAGATCGGGGCGGTCAACAGCCCGTCCTCAGTGGCCATCACCGCTGACACCGAAGCCCTCGACGAAGCCATCGAGACTCTGGAGGACCAGGGCGTCCGCGTGCGCCGCATCGCGATCGACTACGCCTCGCACTCCCGGCACGTCGGGGCTGTCCAGGAGACCCTGAACGAGGCCTTCGCTGACATCCGCAGCCAAGCTCCTACCGTGCCATTCCTCTCCACTGTCACCGGCGAGTGGATCCGCGAGGCGGGTGCCCTGGACGGCAGTTACTGGTATCGGAACCTGCGCGGCCAGGTCCGCTTCGGCCCCGCGATCGCTGACCTGCTGGCCGACGACCACACCGTGTTCGTGGAGTCCAGCGCGCACCCCGTCCTGGTCCAGCCGATCAGTGAGATCGTGGCCAGCGCCGAGGCAGACGCCGTCGTGACCGGCTCCCTGCGCCGTCACGAGGGAGGTCCGCGCCGCCTGTTCACCTCGATGGCCGACCTCTTCGTCCGAGGCATTCACGTCGACTGGAGCGGTGTCCTCGCGGCCGGAGCCGATGCCCGCCGCGTCGACCTTCCGACGTACGCCTTCGATCACAAGAACTACTGGATGGAGCTGGCGGGTACCGCCAACGATGTCGCCTCGCTCGGCTTGTCGGGGGCTGACCATCCGTTGCTGGGTGCGGTGGTTCCGGTGCCGGAGACGAGCGGTGTGTTGTGTACGTCGCGGTTGTCGCTTCGTACGCATCCGTGGCTTGCGGATCACGCTGTGGGCGGTGTCGTGATTGTCCCTGGCACTGCTTTGGTGGAGTTGGTGGTGCGTGCGGGTGACGAGGTGGGCTGCGGCACGTTGGAGGAATTGGTCATCGAGGCGCCGCTTGTCGTACCCGCGCAAGGGAGTATGCGCGTTCAGGTCGCGGTGGGGGGCCCTGAGGAGAACGGCGCGCGTTCGGTGGCCGTGTACTCGGCTCGTGATGACGGCGGTCGCGGCACCGGTATCGATGGTTGGACCCGTCACGCTGCCGGCACCCTCACGGCAGCCACTGTCCCCGCTGCTGGTTTCGATTTCACGGTGTGGCCGCCGGTCGGTGCGGAGCGTGTGTCGTTCGACGCCGTCGGGTTCTATGAGGAGATGGCGGGCCGCGGCTACGTGTACGGTCCGGCGTTTCAGGGGTTGCGTGGGGTGTGGCGGCGGGGCGAGGAGGTGTTCGCCGAGGTCGCTCTGCCGGACGAGCAGCGTGGTGAGGCGAGCCGTTTCGGGTTGCACCCGGCGTTGCTCGACGCTGCCCTGCAGAGCGGGTTCGTCCGGCCGGCCGATGCCGGGGTGGGTATGCGTGTGCCGTTCGCTTGGAACGGGCTGCGCCTGCATGCTGCGGGTGCCTCGGAGTTGCGGGTGCGGACGGTGCCGTCCGGGCCGGACGCGGTGTCGTTGCAGGCGGCTGATGGGGCCGGCGGTCCGGTGCTGAGTATGGAGTCGCTGGTTGCCCGGGCGGTGGACGTGGAGCAGTTGGATCGGATGGCGACTGATGACGGTCGCGACGCGCTGTTCGAGGTGGACTGGAGCGAACTGCCCGCGCCTGCTTCGAGCGTGGAGCCTCTGCCGTCGTGGGCGCTGGTGGCTTCGGCCGAGGACGTGACGGATCTGGCAGATGCCGCGGTGGTTCCCGCGTTAGCGGTTCTTCGCGCTGTTGGCGGTGACGGTGAGCACGACGCGCTCGCCCTGACCGTCAGGGTGCTGGAGGTCGTTCAGGCGTGGTTCGCTGCCGCGGGTCTGGCGGAGTCCCGGCTGGTGGTGGTCACACGGGGTGCGGTTCCGGTTGGTGGTGAGGGAGATGTCGCCGATCCTGCTGGTGCTGCGGTGTGGGGTCTGGTTCGGGCGGCTCAGGCCGAGAACCCGGACCGGATCGTCCTGCTCGATCTCGCTGCCGACGTCGATATGGGATCGGTTCTGCCTGCCGTATTGGCCGCCGATGAGCCGCAGGTCGCGGTCCGAGGCACCACGCTGTCCGTGCCGCGGCTCGTTCCTGCCGGTAAGCGGGCCTTGCAGATCCCTGAAGCGGGCGAGTGGCGCTTGGGGGTGGGTACTACCAGTGTGGGCACGCTCGACAGCCTTTCCCTGCTGCCGGAGCCCCGTGTGACGACGCCGCTGGCCGCGGGCCAGGTACGCGTCGGCCTGCGAGCGCTGGGCCTCAACTTCCGCGACGTCCTTATCGCGTTGGGGATGTATCCAGGCGCGGCCGAGCTGGGTGGTGAGGGCGCCGGTGTCGTCCTGGAGGTCGGCGAGGGCGTTACGGGTCTGGC
>NZ_JBVIZF010000123.1:0-2299 GCF_055591805.1 Streptomyces sp. NPDC041200
GTCCAGGTGCCGAACACGGCCATGCCCATCGCGAAGCCCCGCAGCCGGAGCGGGAAGATCTCGGAGAGCATCAGCCAGAAGACGGTCGCGACGCACCCCTGCATGAACAGCAGGAACATCAGCATGGACGCCAGGACGAGGTAGCTGCGGGCGGCCGATTCGGGCAGGACCAGGAAGCAGAAGGCGATCAGCACCAGGGAGACCGTGACGCCGATCTGCCCGGTCAGCAGCATCGGGCGCCGCCCGTACCGGCCCAGCAGCCACATGCCGGTGGAGACGGCGAGCACCGCGACGACGCCGTTGGCGATGGTGGCGGTCAGCGCGGCCTGGGTGCCGAGCCCGGTGTCCAGCAGGATCGTCGGCGCGAAGTACATGATCGAGTTGACGCCGGTGAGCTGGGTCAGCGTGGCGAGCGCGAAGCCGAATATCACCAGGCGCCGCACCCACGGGGTGCGCAAGTCGCCCCAGCTCGACCGCGGTTCATGGGCGTCGGCCATGACGCGCCGCTTGATCTCGGCGAACTCCGGCTCGACCACCTGCGGGTCGCGGATGAGGCCGAGGGTCCGGGCGGCGTCGTCGAAACGGCCGCGGGAGGCGAGCCAGCGCGGTGACTCGGGCACGAACAGCATGCCGATCCACAGCAGCACCGCCGGGATCGTGGCCAGCGCGAGCATCCAGCGCCAGACGCCGCCTTCGCCCATGGTCTTCGCGATGACCGCGTTGGAGGTGTAGGCCAGCAACTGGCCGGTCACGATCATCAGCTCGTTCTGGGTCACCAGACGGCCGCGGTGTGCGGCGGGGGCCAGCTCGGCGATGAAGACCGGCACGGTGGCGGACGCGCCGCCGACGGCGAGCCCGAGCAGGACCCGGAACAGCACCATCACCACGAGGTCCGGTGCGAGCGCGGTGCCGAGCGCGCCGATGAAGAACAGCACGGCGAGCCCGAGGATCGCCCGCTTGCGCCCGTACCGGTCGGACAGGCGCCCGCCGTACAGGGCGCCGAACGCGGCACCCGCCACGAGGGAGGACGCGACGATCCCTTCGGTCAGGGGGGTCAGCCCGAGCCCGCCCTTCTCGGCCGAGAGGGCCATGAAGGGGAGCGCGCCGGAGATGACACCGGTGTCGTAGCCGAAGAGGAGTCCGCCGAAGGTGGCGATGATGGTGATGACGCGCAGTCTTCGGTAGACCCTCGGCGAGGCATGGTCCGTGACGGCGTTGCTCTGTGTGGGGGCCTGGGGCGTGTCGTCCCTGACGTCCATGGCACCTCCTACTGATTGGTGTGCGGGTGTGGGGAGCCAGTCCGGGCCCGGGGATGGCGTGCGAGTTAAAGCGCTTTAAACGACGTCTGCGAGTACGATGCCGTCGCACAAATGTCATGTCAATAGGTTGTCACTACGCTGTTGCGGAGGCCGACGGCCTCACCGGTTGCCCTTCGCGGCGAACGTGGCCACCGTGTGGACGTTGCTCTTGTCGACGAAGGCCGGGCCGGTCAGCACGGGCTCCTCACCGCCGCCGCTGTAGTTGCCGTTGTTCTTGTAGAGCCACAGCGAGTCGATCGCCAAGTAGCCCTGCAGATAGGGCTGTTGGTCGACGGCGAACTGGACACTGCCCTTCTCGATGGCGGAGATGAGGTCCTTGTTGAGATCGAA
Source organism: Streptomyces sp. NPDC041200 (assembly GCF_055591805.1). Lineage (NCBI taxonomy): Bacteria > Bacillati > Actinomycetota > Actinomycetes > Kitasatosporales > Streptomycetaceae > Streptomyces > Streptomyces sp. NPDC041200. Next base: position 1,650 of record NZ_JBVIZF010000123.1, read on the forward strand.
CGTCGCCACCTTCGCCTTACTGCCCGCCTCGGACGCCGCCTGAGCGGCCGTGAGCGCGAACGGGGCGCCGAGCGTGACCACCTCGTCGATGGACCTGTCCTGCGAGAGCTTGGCCTTGATGGTCGACTTCACCGAGGGCATGTCGGTGCCGTTGACGTAGAGGAGGTCGGTCTTGCCGCTGAAGGTCTTCTTCACCCCGGCGCAGCGCTCTTCGAGGTTGACGTCCCCCTGGGCCTGGATGACGCACAGGGCGTGCTTGGCACCGGTGGTATTGATTTTGCCGCCGAGCGCCTGGCCGGAGACGGACTCGTCCTGGCCGAAGAAGGACAGCAGGCCCTGCTGCTTCCAGACGGACAGACCGGCGTTGAAGCCCACGACCGGGATACCGGCCTTCCTGGCCTTGGCGACCACGGCCTTCATGGCGTCCGGCTTCGCCAGGGTGACGGCGATCCCGTCGACCTTCTGGTCGATCGCGTTCCGCATCAGATTGGCCTGGTCGCCCGCGCTTTCGTCACCGGCGTAGACGAGCTTGACGTTGTCCTTGGCGGCGGCGGCCTGGGCGCCCTTGCGGATGGTGTCCCAGAAGGTGTCGCCGGAGGGCGCGTGGGTGACCATCGCGATCGTCATGCGGGGAGTGGAGGCCTTGCCCG
>NZ_JBVIZF010000124.1:0-2282 GCF_055591805.1 Streptomyces sp. NPDC041200
GTCAACAGCCCGTCCTCGGTGGTGATTTCCGGTGACACCGAAGCCCTTGGCCAAGCCCTCGACGCCCTTGTGGCGGACGGCGTCAGCGCGCGCCGCATCGAAGTCGACTTCGCCTCCCACTCCCGGCAAGTCGAAGCAGTCGAGGAGATTCTGCGTGAGGCGTTCGCCGACATCCGTGCCCAGGCGCCGCTGATTCCCTTCTACTCGACCGTGACCGGTGAGTGGGTGCGGGAGGCGGGTGCCCTGGACGGCGGTTACTGGTATCGGAACCTGCGCGGTCAGGTCCGCTTCGGCCCCGCGATCGCCGACCTGCTGGCCGACGGCCACACCGTCTTCGTGGAATCGAGTGCCCATCCAGCACTCGTCTGGCTCATCAACGAGATCGCCGACGAGGCGAACACCGAGGTCCTGGTGAGCGGTTCGCTGCGCTTTGAGGACGGCGGTCTGCGCCGCCTGTTCACCTCGATGGCCGACCTCTTCGTCCGAGGCGTCCACGTCGACTGGAGCGGCGTCTTCGCGGCCGGAGCCGATGCCCGCCGCGTCGACCTTCCGACGTACGCCTTCGATCACGAGCACTACTGGCTGCCGGCCATGTCTACGGCCGACGCGGCGTCGCTCGGACTGTCCGGGGCCGATCATCCATTACTGGGTGCGGTGGTGGCGGTGCCCGAGACCGGTGGCGGCTTGGGTACCTCGTGGCTGTCGCTTCGTACGCATCCGTGGCTGGCGGACCATGCCGTGGGCGACGTCGTTCTCGTCCCCGGCACTGGTCTGGCGGAGTTGGTAGTGAGGGCGGGCGACGAAGTGGGCTGCGGCACGTTGGAAGAGCTGGTCATTGAGATGCCGCTTGTCCTACCCGCGCAGGGGGGTGTCCGTGTTCAGGTCGCGGTAGGCGGCCCTGAGGAGAACGGCACCCGCTCAGTGGCCGTGTACTCAGCTCGTGAGGACAACGGTGGCGGCACCGGTACGGACGTGTGGACCCGTCACGCTGCCGGTACCCTCACGGCAGCCACTGTCCCCGCTGCTGGTTTCGACTTCACGGTGTGGCCGCCGATCGGTGCGGAGCGGGTGCCGTTCGACGCCGCCGAGTTCTATGAGGATCTGGCAGACCGCGGCTATGTGTACGGTCCGGCGTTCCAGGGTCTGCGTGGGGTGTGGCGGCGGGGCGAGGAGGTGTTCGCCGAAGTCTCCCTGCCGGACGGGCAGCGCGGTGAGGCGAGCCGTTACGGGCTGCACCCGGCGTTGCTCGACGCCGCCCTGCACAGCGGGTTCGTCCAGCCGGCCGGCACCGAGGCCGGCATTCGTGTGCCGTTCGCTTGGAACGGGCTCCGCCTGCACGCCGCGGGTGCCTCTGAACTACGGGTGCGAACGGTACCGTCCGGGCCGGACGCGGTGTCGTTGCAAGCGGCCGACGGGGCCGGCGGTCCGGTGCTGAGCCTGCAATCACTGATTGCCCGGCCGGTGGACGTCGAGCAACTGGATCGAATGGCGACTGACGACGGCCGCGACGCACTGTTCGAGGTGGACTGGACCGAACTGCCCGCGCCTGCTCCGGGCGCCGAACCTCTGCCGTCGTGGACGCTGGTGGCTTCGACCGAGGACGTAACGGAACTGGCAGGCGCCACGGAGGTTCCAGCGGTAGCGGTTCTTCAGGCCCTCGGCGGTGACGGCGAACACGACGCGCTCGCCCTGACCGTCAGAGTGCTCGAGGTCGTCCAGGCGTGGTTCGCTGCCGCGGAGCTGGCTGAATCCCGGCTGGTGGTGCTCACGCAGGGTGCGGTTCCAGCTGATGGTGAGGGGGACGTCAGCGATCCTGCTGGTGCTGCGGTGTGGGGTCTGGTTCGGGCTGCTCAGGTCGAGAACCCGGACCGAGTCGTCCTACTCGATCTCGCTGCCGACTCCGGCCTCGACCTCGCTGGTACCGGGATGGGATCGGTTCTGCCTGCCGTATTGGCCGTCGATGAGCCGCAGGTCGCGGTCCGAGGCACCACGCTGTCCGTGCCGCGGCTCGTTCCTGCCGGTAAGCGGGCCTTGCAGGTACCTGAAGCGCATGAGTGGCGGTTGAGTGCTACTGGTGGCACGCTCGACGGCCTTGTTCTGGTGCCGGAGCCCGGTGTTGCGGCGCCGCTGGCCGCGGGCCAGGTACGCGTCGGCCTGCGAGCGCTGGGCCTCAACTTCCGTGACGTTCTTATCGCGTTGGGGATGTATCCAGGCGCGGCCGAGCTGGGTGGTGAGGGCGCCGGTGTCGTCCTGGAGGTCGGCGAGGGCGTTACGGGTCTGGC
>NZ_JBVIZF010000125.1:0-2183 GCF_055591805.1 Streptomyces sp. NPDC041200
CCCACGCGGTTTCGAGGAGCAGCCGCTGCTGGGGGTCCATGGCGAGCGCTTCGCGCGGGCTGATGCCGAAGAACGCCGCGTCGAACGCGGGCGCGTCGTGGAGAAAGCCACCCTCGCGGACGTAGCTCGTACCCGTGTGGTCGGGGTCGGGGTGGAAGAGCGTGTGCAGATCCCAGTGACGGTCGGCGGGCATCTCCGTAATGGCGTCGCGGTGTGCGACGACCAGCTCCCACAGATCCTTCGGGTTGCGCGCGCCGCCGGGATAGCGACAGGCCATTCCTACGATCGCGATGGGCTCGTCGAGCGCGGCCGCGGTGGGCGCATGGGCCGCGACGGTCGTCCGCTGCCCGGTGATGCCGGCACACAGATGGGTCGCGAGGGTGTCCGGTGTGGGGTGGTCGAAGATGAGAGAGGGCGGGAGATCGAGGCCCGTGAGGGTGGCGAGCTGGTTGCGGAGTTCGACGGCGGTGAGGGAGTCGAACCCCAGCTCCTGGAACGGCTGGCTGGGTGGAACGGCATCGGGCCCGGTGTGTCCCAGGATCGCGGCCGCCAGGGACTGGATCTGGTGGAGCACAAGCTGACGCTGCTGGTCGGGGGTACGGGAATCGAGCTGCTGGCGCAGCGGTGTGGCAGCGGACGGGGTGCGGCGACGGTCCGCCGGGTGCACGGCGGGCTCGTTCAGCTCGGAGAGCAGCGGACTCGGCCGCTGTGCCGTGAACGTGGCGGGGAACTTCTCCCAGTCGATGTCCGCGATGGTGACGGTGGTGTCGCGGTGGCTGAGCGCGTGGTGGAGCGCTGCGACCGCGAGATCAGGGCTGAGCGGGGCCAACCCACGCCGCCCGTAGAACGAGAGCGCTGTTTCGTCGGCGGCCATGCCCGCGTCGCTCCACGGGCCCCAGGCGATGCTGGTGGCGGGGAGCCCTTGGGAACGGCGGTGTTCGGCGAGGGCGTCGAGGTAGGTGTTGGCGGCGGCGTAGGCGGCTTGCCGACTGCCGCCCCAGGAGGCCGCACCGGAGGAGAAGAGGACGAAAGCGCTGAGGTCGAGCCCCTTCGTGAGGTCATGCAGATGCTCGGCCGCCAGCGCCTTGGGCTCCAGCACCCGCTGGAGGCGTTCCGGCCGCAGATCGGCGATCAGCTCGGTGTCGGAGGCTCCGGCGGCGTGGATGACGGTGGTGAGGGGGCGGTCGGCGGGGATGGTGTGGAGGAGGTGGCGGAGGGCGGTGCGGTCGGAGACGTCGCAGGCGGTGATGGTGACCGAGGTCCCCAAGGCGGTGAGTTCTTCGCTGAGCTGGGCAGCTCCGGGGGCGTCGGGTCCGGTGCGGCTGGTGAGGTGGAGGTGGGGTGCGCCGTTGCGGGCGAGCCAGCGTGCGAGGTGGGCGCCGAGCCCGCCGGTGCCGCCGGTGATGAGTGTCGTACCGGTCGGTTGCCACGGAAGACGGTTCGCCGACGGCAGGGGAGCGGCGTGGCTGAGGCGGCGGGCGTACGTGCCGGTGGCGCGGATCGCGGCCTGGTCCTCGGGCTGCCCGGGCGCGAGCAGCGCCGCGAGACGGTCGGAGGTGTGGTGATCGATGACGGTCGGAAGGTCGATCATCCCACCCCAGCGGCGGGCGTGTTCCAGCGCGGCCGAGCGGCCGAGCCCCCACGTCTGCGCCTGGCGCGGACTGGGCAGCGGATCGGCGGGATGGATGGCGGCGGCACCCTGGGTCAGACACCACAGCGGCGCGGCGACCTCGGCGTCCCCGAGAGCCTGGATGAGGGCGGTGGTGGCCACGAGCCCGGAGGGAGCGGCGGTGTGGGTGGGATGCGGCTCCTGGACGAGTGCGAGCAGACTCACGATTCCCGTTGGCTCGCTGTCGGCGGTGAGCCGGGTGAGGTCTTCCACCAGATCAGTGCGATGGGCCTGCCGGGTGTCGAGTGTGTGAGGGAGGGGAGTGGCGCCGTGCGTGGTGAGGGCCTGTACGACGGTCGCCACGGCGGGGTGGTCGGCCTGGTCGGACGGGATGAGTAGCAGCCAAGTGCCGGACAGCGTGGCGGGTGCGGCGGGTGCGGATAGTTGCTTCCACGTCGTCCGGTAGCGCCAAGAGTCGATGACCGCTTGCTCACGATGCTGCCGCCGCCAGGCCGACAGAGTCGGCAGCACGGTGCCCAGCATGGGCTGCTGATCGGCAGGGGAGTCGAGGGTC
>NZ_JBVIZF010000126.1:0-2070 GCF_055591805.1 Streptomyces sp. NPDC041200
GCTGGGGATGAGGTGGGCGCGGGGTCGTTGCGGGAGTTGGTGATCGAGGCTCCGTTGGTTCTGCCGGAGTCGGGTGCGGTGCGGGTGCAGGTGTCGGTTGGTGGGGCGCAGGCCGATGGTGTGCGTTCGGTCGCGGTGTACTCGCGGGCCGACGACGCGGTGTCCGAGGCACCGTGGACGCGCCATGCCAGCGGTCAGCTCGCGAGCCAGGCCCCGACCCCTGCCCGCTCCTTTGACGTCTGGCCCCCGGAGGGTGCTGAGGCGGTGGATGTGTCGGGTCTGTATGAGGAGCTGGCTGCTCGGGGCTATGGGTACGGGCCGGTGTTTCAGGGGTTGCGGTCGGTGTGGCGGCGTGGTGGTGAGGTGTTTGCCGAGGTTGTTTTGGGGGCGGAGTCTGCGGGGGGTGGGTCGGGGTATGGGTTGCATCCGGCGTTGTTGGATGCGGCGTTGCATGCGGGGGCGTTTGTGGAGCCGGGTGAGTCTGGTGGGGATGGGGTGTTGTTGCCGTTCGCGTGGAGTGGTGTGACGTTGCATGCGGCGGGTGCGTCGGTGTTGCGGGTGCGGTTGTCGTCGGCGGGGTCGCGGGCGTTGTCGTTGGAGATCGCTGATGGTGCGGGTGTGCCGGTGGCGTCGGTGGAGTCGTTGGCGTTGCGGGCTGTTGATGATGAGCAGTTGAGGGCGGCGGCCGGGAGCGATGCACTGTTCCGGGTGGAGTGGTCCCCGCTGCCGACGCGGGCCGAGGACGCTCGGGAGCCGGTTGATGTGGCGGTGGTGCGGGCGCGGTCTGGTGTGGTCGGGGCTGAGGGAGTGCGTGGCCTGTGTGCCGAGGTGCTGGGTCAGTTGCAGACCTTCCTGGCCGCTGGTGATTCCGGTCGTCTGGTGGTGGTCACCGAGGGTGCGGTGGGTGTTGAGGGCGATGACGAGGTGGTGGATCCTGCGGGGGCTGCGGTGTGGGGGTTGGTGCGGTCCGCGCAGGCGGAGAACCCCGGCCGTGTGGTGCTGGTGGACATGGACGGCGGTGAGCCGTCCGATGAGCTGATCACGACCGTGCTTGCCTCGGCCTCGGACGAACCGCAGATAGCCGTACGAGCAGGCGCGGTATACGTACCACGGCTGGTGCGCTCGGCCACGAAGCAGGCCACGCCCGTGTCCCCGCTGAATCCCGAGGGCACGGTCCTGATCACCGGTGGCACAGGGACATTGGGCGGTGTGGTCGCTCGCCACCTCGTATCGGTGCACGGCGTACGCAACCTGGTGCTCGCCAGCCGTCGGGGCATGGCGGCGGCCGGAGTCGAGGAGTTGAACACCGAGCTGGAGAAGCTCGGAGTGAACGTCCGAGTGGTGGCGTGTGATGTGGCCGACCGGGACTCTCTGCGCGAGTTGCTTGCGGGGATTCCGGCGGATGCGCCGCTGACGGGTGTGGTGCATACGGCGGGTGTGCTCGATGACGGTGTGATCGGGAGCCTGTCCCCGGAGCGTCTGGAAGCGGTGTTCCGGCCGAAGGTCGATGCGGCGCTGATGCTGCACGAGCTGACCGCCGGGCTGAACCTGGACGCGTTCGTACTGTTCTCCTCCGCGTCCGGAGTGCTCGGTGGTCCGGGCCAGGGCAATTACTCGGCGGCGAACGCGTTCCTGGACGCCTTCGCGCAGTGGCGTCGGGCGCAGGGCCTGCCCGCCGTGTCCCTCGCCTGGGGCCTGTGGGGCGAGACCAGCGGGATGACCAGCACGCTCGACCAGGCCGACCAGGCCCGGATGAGCCGCAGCGGCATCAAGCCGTTGTCCTCCGATGAGGGCATGGCGCTGTTCGACGTCGGCCTCGGTGCCGAGGAGTCGGCAATGGTGCTGGCGAAGTTCGACTTCGCGTCCTTTGCCCGGCAGGCGGAGGCGGGTCAGCTGACCGCGATGCTGCGCGGACTCGTACGCCAGCCACGACGCCGCACTGCAAACACCGCCGACAACACCACCAGTGAGTCCTTGGCTGGTCGGTTGGTGGGGTTGTCGGGTGAGGAGCAGGGGCGGGTGTTGGTGGATGTGGTGTGTGGTGAGGTGGCGGTGGTGTTGGGGCATGCG
>NZ_JBVIZF010000127.1:0-2011 GCF_055591805.1 Streptomyces sp. NPDC041200
CGTTGTCGCCGTAGAACATCCGGGGGTGGCTTACCAGGCGTTCGACGTTTTCGACGCCGGCCTCGACCGTATCCAGCAGATGCTCGTCGAATTGGCGAGACTGTTCGAAACCGGAGACCTCACCCCATTGCCGTTCGCCGCATGGGACGTGCGCCGTGCCCCGGACGCATTCCGTCACATGAGCCAGGCCCGGCATACCGGCAAAATGGTATTGAGCGTTCCGAAGCCCCTCGACCTCGAGGGCACGGTTGTGCTGACCGGTGGCACCGGCTCCCTGGGCGCTGTGGTGGCCCGGCACCTGGTCGGTGAATACGGCGTGCGTCATCTCGTCCTCGCGAGCCGGCGTGGACCGGACGCCGAAGGAGCACGAGAGCTGGTCGCCGAACTCGGCGAGGCCGGCGCGACGGTGACGGCGGTGGCGTGCGATGTCACGAACCGAGACGCACTCGCCGAACTGCTCGTGGCCCTACCAGCCGAACACCCACTGACCGGCGTCGTCCATACCGCAGGCGTGCTGGACGACGGCGTGATCGCGACGCTGACACCGGAACGCGTCGCAGCCGTCTTCGCTCCCAAAGTCACCGCCGTGCGTCATCTCGACGAGCTGACGCGGGAGATGGACCTCTCGATGTTCGCGGTGTTCTCATCCGCGGCGGGTGTGTTCGGCTCGGCGGGACAAGGCAACTACGGCGCTGCCAACGCGTTCCTGGACGGTTGGATGGCCAAACGCCGCGCCGACGGACTGCCCGGTATCGCGATGGCCTGGGGCCTGTGGGAACAAACCACGGGCATGACCGCGAACCTCAGCCAAGCCGACCAGGCACGCATGAGTCGCGGCGGCCTCCTGCCTATCGGAGTGGCTGAGGGTATGCGACTGTTCGACACAGTCCTACGCATGCCAACCGCACTCGCGGTGCCGATCAAGCTGGACCTCCGAGGACTGCGCGCCGACGCGACAGCCGGCGGGAGCGTCCTGGCCCTGCTGCGTGCTCTGGTACAAACCGGGCGGCGGCAGGCACAAGCCGGGGAGAACGGCAGTGGACTTACCGCGAGGTTGGTCAGTCTCACACCAGAGGAGCAAGAGAAGCTGCTGCTCGACCTGGTCCTGACCCAAGCAGCCACCGTTCTCGGCTATACCGAGATAGCCAATGTCGAAGCCCACAAAGCGTTCATAGACGCTGGCTTCGACTCCCTCACCTCGGTCGAACTGCGCAACCGCCTGCGCGAAGCCACCGGCCTCAAACTCGCCGCGACAGTCGTCTTCGACTACCCCACCCCACTCGCCCTCGCCCGCCACCTGCACGACGGCCTCAAGCCCGCACAGTCCCCCGCCGGAACGCATCCGCTGTTGGCCGAACTGAGCAAGCTGGAAGCCAGGCTGGTCGAGACACCTGTCGACGACTCGATCCGCGCTCAGGTGGCTACCCGGCTCCAGGCCCTCCTGACCACCTGGTCGACGGCGAACGGAACCCCGCCGGGCGACGAGGCGCTCGACTTCGACGCCACCTCCGACGACGACCTCTTCGACCTCATTGACACGACGTTCAGCAACTAGCCCGCGGCAGGCGACGCTGCCACACCCCGATACCACTGCCTTCCAGGAGCTGAACTTTGATGGCGGATGAAGACAAGCTTCGCGACTATCTCAAGCGCGTTCTCGGCGAAGCGCAACGCACCCGGCAGCGTGTGCTGGAGCTCGAGGCCGAGAAGTCGCAGCCGGTGGCGATTGTGGGTATGGCGTGCCGTCTTCCGGGTGGTGTGGCGAGCCCTCAGGACCTGTGGCGGTTGGTCAGTGAGGGGCGGGAGGGTGTGTCGGGTTTTCCTGAGGGTCGTGGCTGGGATGTGGAGGGGTTGTTCGACGCTGATCCGGGCAGGGCGGGTAAGTCGTACACCGACCAGGGTGGGTTTTTGCATGGGGCGGGCCTGTTCGATGCGGGCTTCTTCGGGATTTCGCCGCGTGAGGCGTTGGCGATGGATCCGCAGCAGCGGTTGTTGCTGGAGGTCTCGTGGG
>NZ_JBVIZF010000128.1:0-1793 GCF_055591805.1 Streptomyces sp. NPDC041200
ACCCTCCCGCCCCTCACTGACCAACCGCCACAGGTCCTGAGGGCTCGCCACACCACCCGGAAGACGGCACGCCATACCCACAATCGCCACCGGCTCGTCGGTTCTGCGCGCGACCTGTTGCCGCAGGTCGTGCAGCTCGGCTGTGACAAGCTTGAGGGACTTGAGGAGCTTCTCGGCCGTGGCCATCTTCGGTTCCTTAGCTGGGCTGGGGAGCGGCAATCAGTGAAGGCGTGATTTCTCAGGAGATTCCGAGCTCTTCGCTGATGAAGTCAAGGACCTCATCAGCGGAGGCGGATTCCAGTTGCTCTGCCACTGCGGAGTTCGTCTTCTGATCGCCGAGTCCGTTGAGCTTCGTCACCAGCCCCTGGAGACGGAGTATGACCCCGGCCTTCTTGGCATCGTTGGAGAGCGATCCGGTGATCAGTGATTCGATGTCGTCAATCTTGGAATTCACCAGTGATTGGGCGTCGTCGGTGATGTCGACCTCGTCGTGCAGATGGCGTGCGAGGGCGAGTGGGGTGGGATAGTCGAAGGCGACTGTCGCCGCCAGTTTGAGGCCGGTGGCTTCGCGCAGGCGGTTGCGCAGCTCGACCGAGGTGAGCGAATCGAAGCCGGCATCCTTGAACGCTTTGTCCGCTTCGATGTTCGCTACCGCGGTGTGGCCGAGGACGATCGCCACCTGTGCCCGGACCAGGTCGAGCAGCAGTGCTTCCTGTTCCTGCGGTGTGAGACCGGCGAGCCTCGCGGCAAGTCCACCGCCGTTCTCCCCGGCCTGCGCCTGCCGCCGACCGGCATGCACCAGAGCACGCAGCAGAGCCGGGGTACCCCGGCCGGCCGCTGCATCAGCACGCAGCCCCCGCAGGTCCAGCTTGATCGGCACCGCCAGCGCGGCAGGCATCCGCAGGGCCCCGTCGAACAGCCGCATGCCCTCAGCCACGCCGATGGGCAGTGTTCCGCCACGGCTCATACGTGCCTGGTCGGCCTGACTGAGGTGTGCGGTCATGCCCGTGATCTGCTCCCACAGGCCCCAGGCCATCGCGATACCGGGCAATCCCTCAGCGCGGCGCCCGGCCATCCAACCGTCCAGGAACGCGTTGGCAGCGCCGTAGTTGCCTTGTCCCGCCGAGCCGAACACACCCGCCGCGGATGAGAACACCGCGAACATCGACAGGTCCATCTCCCGCGTCAGCTCGTCGAGATGACGCACGGCGGTGACTTTGGGAGCGAAGACGGCTGCGACGCGTTCCGGTGTCAGCGTCGCGATCACACCGTCGTCCAACACACCCGCGGTATGGACGACACCAGTCAGTGGATGCTCGGCCGGTACGGCAGCCAGCAGTGCCGCCACCGCGTCCCGGTCGGTGACATCACACGCCACCGCCGTCACCGTCGCACCGGCCTCACCGAGTTCGGCGACCAGCTCTCGCGCTCCCTTGGCGTCCGGTCCACGCCGGCTCGCGAGAACCAGATGGCGCACACCATGCTCACCAACCAGGTGCCGGGCCACCACAGCGCCCAGGGAGCCGGTACCACCGGTCACCACAACCGTGCCCTTGAGATCAAGGGGCTTCGGAACACTCAACACGATCTTGCCGGTATGCCGGGCCTGGCTCATGTGACGGAATGCGTCCGGGGCACGGCGCACGTCCCATGCGGTAAACGGCAACGGGGTGAGCTCGCCCGCTTCGAACAGTCCCACCAATTCGACGAGCATCTGCTGGATACGGTCGAGGCCGGCGTCGAAAACGTCGAACGCCTGGTAAGCCACCCCCGGATGTTCTACGGCGACAACG
>NZ_JBVIZF010000129.1:0-1547 GCF_055591805.1 Streptomyces sp. NPDC041200
CTCATCGGCAACCACCCCTACGGTTACACCGGGTTCGCCCTCGATCTGACCGATGTGGTGCACACCGACGGCGCCACCCCCAACGTCCTCGCCGTGAAGGTCCGCAACCAGCTGCCCAGCAGCCGCTGGTACTCGGGCAGCGGCATCTACCGCCACGCCCGGCTCATCGTCACCGACCCCGTGCACGTGGCCCGCTGGGGTACGTACGTCACCACCCCCGGCCTCGCCACCACCCTGCGCGAAGACCACGCCACCGTGCGGGCGCGCACCAGCGTGGTCAACGCCTCGGACGAGGACCAGGCCGTCACGGTCGTCTCCACGGTCAAGGGCCCGGACGGGCGTACGGTCACTCGGGCCCGCTCGGCTCTCAGCGTCGGCGCGGGCGCCACGCGCGATGCCACCCAGGAACTCACCGTCGACCGACCGGCGTTGTGGTCCTTCGACACCCCGGTGCGCTACACCCTGGAGACCGAACTGCGGGTCGGCGACCGGACCACCGACCGCTACCGCACCCCCTTCGGCATCCGCCACGTCACCATCGACCCCGACCAGGGGCTCACCCTCAACGGCGAGTACACCAAGCTCCAGGGCGTCAACCTCCACCACGACCTCGGCGCGCTCGGCGCCGCGTTCAGCACCGACGCGTTCGTGCGTCAGATGACCATCATGAAGAGCATGGGCGTCAACGCCCTGCGCACCTCGCACAATCCGCCCGCGCCCGAGGTGGTCGAGGTGTGCGACCGGCTCGGCATCGTCATGATGGTCGAGGCCTTCGACTGCTGGCGCACCGGCAAGACCGCCCATGACTACGGCCGCTTCTTCGACGAGTACTGCGAGGCGGACACCGCCGAGATGGTCGGCGCGGCCCGCAACTCCCCCTCGGTCATCATGTGGTCCATCGGCAACGAGATCACCGATTCGACCAGCACACCGGGGCTTGCCATGGCCCAGCGGATCATCGACGCCATCAAGGCGGCCGATGACACCCGGCCGATCGTGATCGGCTCCAACAAGTACCGAGGCGGCCCGCCCGCACCCGGCTCCCCCGCCGACCTGATGCTCGCCAAGGTCGACGGGCTGGGCCTCAACTACAACACCGCCTCGTCGGCCGACGCGCTGCACGCCCGCTATCCACGGCTGTTCCTGTTCGAGTCCGAGACCTCCTCCGCGACCTCCTCGCGCGGGGCGTACCAGGAGCCCGAGCACCTCAACACGGCCGAGAACCAGACCCCGGGCAAGCGCGAGGCCTCCAGCTACGACAACAACATCGTCAATTGGGCGGCCAGCGGCGAGTACGAGCTGAAGAAGGAGCGGGACCGCCCGTACCTGGCCGGGCAGTTCCTGTGGTCGGGCATCGACTACATCGGTGAGCCCACGCCGTACAAGGTGTTCCCGGTGAAGGCGTCCTTCTTCGGCGCGGTGGACACGGCCGGATTCCCCAAGGACGCGTATCACCTGTTCAAGAGCCAGTGGACCAGCGAACCGATGGTCCACCTCGTTCCGATGAACTGGACCGATTACCGGCCGGGCGAGGACGTCGAGGTCTG
>NZ_JBVIZF010000130.1:0-1531 GCF_055591805.1 Streptomyces sp. NPDC041200
GGTGGCCATCGTCAGCATGGCCTGCCGCTTCCCGGGTGGCATCGCGTCCCCCGAGGACCTGTGGCACCTCGTCGCCTCCGGCCGGGAGGCCATCGGTGACTTTCCGAAGGACCGCGGCTGGGACCTGGAGGGCAGCTACCACCCCGACCCGGATCACTCCGGCACCAGCTACGTCCGCCGGGGTGGCTTTCTGCGGGGCGCGGGCGGATTCGACGCCACCTTCTTCGGCATCAGCCCGCGAGAGGCACTGGCCGCCGAACCGCAGCAGCGCCAGCTCCTGGAGGTCTCCTGGGAGCTGCTCGAACGGGCCGGAATCGACCCCACCTCGCTGAAGGGCACCCCGACCGGCGTCTACGCGGGTGCCGGAATCCTCGGCTTCGGCACCCCGCACATCGAAAGGAACGCCGAGGGCTATCTGCTCACCGGCAACACGCTCAGCGTCGTCTCGGGCCGGGTCGCCTTCACCCTCGGCCTCGAAGGACCCGCCGTGACCGTGGACACGGCGTGTTCCTCGTCCCTCGTCGCCATGCATCTGGCCTGCCAGGCGCTGCGACAGGGCGAATGCACCCTCGCCATGGCCGGTGGCGTCACGGTGATGACCACCCCGAACACCTTCGTGGAATTTTCCCGCCAGCGCGGACTGGCCCCCGACGGCCGCTGCAAGCCCTTCGCGGCGGCCGCCGACGGTACGGGATTCTCCGAAGGCGTCGGCCTGCTGCTCCTGGAACGGCTCTCGGACGCACGGCGCAACGGACACCAGGTGCTCGCGGTGCTCCGCGGCTCGGCGATCAACCAGGACGGCGCGTCGAACGGGCTGACCGCGCCGAATGGCCCCTCGCAGCAGCGCGTGATCCGACAGGCCCTCATCAATGCCCAGCTGTCCTCCGCCGAGGTCGACGCCGTCGAAGCCCATGGCACCGGCACCACACTGGGCGACCCCATCGAAGCGGACGCGCTGATCGCCGCGTACGGCCAGGGCCGCCCCGCCGACCAGCCGCTGTGGCTGGGCTCGTTGAAGTCCAACATCGGCCACGCACAGGGTGCCGCGGGCGTGGCCGGTGTGATCAAGATGGTGATGGCGCTGCGCCACGAAATGCTGCCCGCAACCCTGTACGTCGACGAGCCGACCCCGCACGTGGACTGGAGCGGCGGCGCGGTACGGCTGCTGACCGAGCCGGTGGCGTGGCCGCGCGGCGAGCGCCCGCGACGGGCCGGGGTGTCGGCGTTCGGCATTTCCGGCACCAACGCCCATGTGATTGTGGAGCAGGCCCCGGACCAGCCTGAGGAGGTTCAGGCGCGGCCTGTTGAGGGTGTGGTGCCGTGGGTGGTGTCGGCGCGGAGTGCGGAGGCGCTGCGGGATCAGGCGGGTGTGTTGGCGGCCCGAGTAGCTGATACGGAGGCAGGGGTTGCCGAGGTTGGCTGGTCGTTGGTGACGACGCGGTCGGTGTTCGAGCATCGTGCGGTGGTGGTGGGTGAGGGTCGTGCGGAGTTGGTGGCGGCGGTGGAGGCGTTGGCGGCTGGGGAGTCTCAT
>NZ_JBVIZF010000131.1:0-1482 GCF_055591805.1 Streptomyces sp. NPDC041200
ACCCCACCACCAGCCACCACCGCCACCGCATCCCCCGCCCCCACCACACACTCCTCAAACCGCCCCAACACCCCACCACCAACACCCGGAACAACACCCACACCACCACTCAACCCCGCCAACAACTCCACCTCACCCCCAGGCAAAAACACCTCCCCCGCATCACCCTCCACATCACCCGCCATCGCCTCCAGCACACCCCGGTACATCGCCGCCAACCGCCCCGCATTCACCCGGCTCAACACCCCCGTATGACTCTTGAGCCCGATCCGCCTGGAGAGCGTGGTCACCGCCAGGTCGAACTCGGTGGTCCCGGGCGCCATGCTGGTGTCGAGGTCGACCGCGCCGTTGTCCAGCCGGTCGAAGTCGACGTGGTTGAGGAGGACGTCGACGACCCGTCTGCCGCCCGCCATGCGCTGCATCTCGGGCATGGGGAACCGCCGGTGCGGCCACATCCCGGCCTCCCGGACGAAAACGTCCCGCACCAGCTCACGCCACGTACGCGCCCGCCGGTCGAAAACGAACGGCACCGTATTGAGGTGCATGCCGTAGACGCGGTCGGCGCCCACCGCTTCGGGCCGGGTGTGCGTGACCACGCCGACACTGAACCGCGGCAGGTCGGTCAGCGCGCTCAGCACCTTGCCGTGCGCGGCGACGAGCACGCTCTTCAGCGAGGCGTTCGCGGCGGTGGCCAGCGCCCGCAGTCCGTCCATCAGGTCGTCGAAGGGCACGGACACCCAGTACGCCTCGGACGGCCCGGCGCCGTCGCCCCAGCCGTCCGGCAGCCGGAACGTCGGAGCGGTGTCCAGGACGTCGGCCCAGTAGGCGCGGTCCTCCTCTGAGGCCAGGGAGCGCAGTTCACCCGCGATGGAGTCGGCGTACCGGACGGAGGTGTCCGGCAGCGGTTCCGGCTCCTCGCCGTCCCTGATCCGCAGATAGCAGTCGAGCAGTTCCCTGAGGAGCGAGTGGTAGCTCCAGCCCTCCACGATCCCGTGGAATTCGGTGATCGACAGCCACCAGCCGTCGTCGGCCAGATGTGCGCAGAGCCGGAGCATCGGGGGCCGGGAGAGGTCGAAGAAGCGGGCCCGCTCCTGGTCGTGGAACTCCTCGAAGAACGCGTGCAGGGCCCCGGCGTCCAGACCGCGCTGATCGCGTGTCGTGACCGGGATCAGCGCCTCGGCGTGCACCAGCTGCATCGGTACCGAAAAGGTGTCCAGATCGAAGGAGGTACGCAGCACCTCGTGCCGCTCGGCGACGATCCGCGCCGCCTCCCGCAGCGCCTCGGGAGAGAAGGGCCGCTCGTCGCGCATTCGGCTGGTGGCGACGTTGTGGTAATTGCTGTGCCGGTCGTGGGTCAGCATGTCGACGACCATGCCGATCTGGGCCTGCGCCATCGGGTAGGCGTCGGCCAGCCCTTCAGGCAGCTTGGCACGGTCCTCGTCGGACACCAGCGCGAACCGCTCGACCGGCGCCTCCACCGAA
>NZ_JBVIZF010000132.1:0-1382 GCF_055591805.1 Streptomyces sp. NPDC041200
CTCATCGTCACCGACCCCGTGCACGTGGCCCGCTGGGGTACGTACGTCACCACCCCCGGCCTCGCCACCACCCTGCGCGAAGACCACGCCACCGTTCGCGTGCGCACCAGCGTGGTCAACGCCTCGGACGGCGAGAGACCCGTCACCGTCGTCTCCACCCTCAAGGATCCGCGTGGGAAGACGGTCGCCCATACGCGGTCCACCCTGACCGTCGGCGCGGACGCCACGCGTGACGCCACCCAGGAACTCACCGTCGACCGACCGGCGTTGTGGTCCTTCGACACCCCGGTGCGCTACACCCTGGAGACCGAGCTGCGGGTCGGGGACCGGACCACCGACCGCTACCGCACCCCCTTCGGCATCCGCCACTTTGCCATCGACCCCGACCAGGGGCTCACCCTCAACGGCGAGTACACCAAGCTCCGGGGCGTCGACCTCCACCACGACCTCGGCGCGCTCGGCGCCGCGTTCAACGCCGATGCCGCGCTGCGTCAGATGACCATCATGAAGAGCATGGGCGTCAACGCCCTGCGCACCTCGCACAATCCGCCCGCACCGGAGCTGATCGAGATCTGCGAGCGACTCGGCGTCGTGATGCTGGTGGAGGCGTTCGACTGCTGGCGCACCGGCAAGAACCCGTACGACTACGGGCGCTTCTTCGACGAACACAGCGAGGCGGACATCACCGAGATGGTGCGGGCCGCCCGCAACTCCCCCGCGGTCATCATGTGGTCCATCGGCAACGAGATCCCGGACTCCACCAGCACCGCCGGACTCGGCATGGCGGAGCGGCTCATCGACGCCGTCAGGAAGGCCGATGACACCCGGCCGGTCGTGATCGGATCGGACAAGTACCGCTCCCTGCCGTCGCCGGGGTCGGCCGCCGACCTGATGCTCGCCAAGCTGGACGGGCTGGGCCTCAACTACAACACCGCGGCCTCGGTGGACGCCCTGCACGCCCGCTATCCGCATCTGTTCCTGTTCGAGTCCGAGTCCTCCTCCGAAACGTCCTCTCGCGGGACCTATCAGGAGCCCGAACACCTCAACACCGGGGAGAACTACACCCCGGGCAAGCGCGAGCCCTCCAGCTACGACAACAACCTCGCCTCGTGGACCATGAGCGGTGAGTACGGACTGAAGAAGGACCGCGACCGGAGGTTCTTCACCGGTCAGTTCCTCTGGTCGGGCATCGACTACATCGGTGAGCCCACGCCGTACGACGTGTTCCCGGTGAAGGCGTCCTTCTTCGGCGCGGTGGACACGGCCGGATTCCCCAAGGACATGTACCACCTGTTCAAGAGCCAGTGGACCAGCGAACCGATGGTCCACCTCGTTCCGATGAACTGGACCGATTACCGGCCGGGCGAGGACGTCGAGGTCTG
>NZ_JBVIZF010000133.1:0-1342 GCF_055591805.1 Streptomyces sp. NPDC041200
GTCAGTGCCGCACGTACGGTGCGTCCGCCCTGGGGATCAGCTCCAGCGCCGATTGGGCCGTCTGCCGGAGCGTCGTGCCGTCGACACCCGCCTTGGCCATGTTGTCGATGCCCCTGACCACGCTCAGCAGCAGATATCCCAGGGCCGTGGCGTCGACGTGCTCGGCCACTTCTCCCGCGTCCTGGGCGTCGCGTATCGCGGACGCGAGGGCGCCGGCGAGATCCTCGAACGCGCGACGGGCCGTGCCCGCCACCATGTCGTCCTCTCCGGCGCGGTCCGCGGTGACCTTGCTGAGGAAGCATCCCCGGCGGGGCGACTCGGTCGCGAAGGCGTCGGCGAGTGAGACGACGTAGCGCTCCAGGCGGGCCATCGGCGAGGTGAGCACCGCGTGCGGGCCCTCCCGCAGCTCCTCGCGGGCCTGGGCGACGAGGCCCTGGCAGTAGTCGGAGAAGACGCGCACATAAAGGGCATGCTTGTTGCCGAACGCCTTGTAGATGCTGCCCTTGCCCAGGCCGGTCGCATCCATGAGGTCGTAGGTGGACGTGCCGTCGAATCCGGTGGTCCAGAACCGGTCGCGGACGACATCGAGCACGGTGGTCTCGTCGAAGCCTCGGTTTCGCCCCATGACCTCACGATACCTCATTGTGGTCCAGGTGGACCACAACGGTCGGCAACCCGGCCCTCCCTGCCGGCGCGGACGGATCGCCTGAGCTCTTCGTTTTGTTGACCGATTGGACCACTTCATGCTTCCATTGTGGTCCAGGCAGTCAACAAAGCCGCGTCAGTCGGCAAACCTGTGGAGAACTGATGGCTCAGAGCCGAACGAAGACGGAGACGGAGCGGAACAAGGCCGCCGTCCTCGAATTCCTGACGACCGCGTTCAACGCGAAGGACTTCACCGCGCTGGACCGGTACCTGCACCCCGACTACATCCAGCACAACCCGTTCATCCCGCCGGCCAGGGCCGGGCTGCGCAAGTTCATCGCGGACCTGCCCGACGCCAGCCGGTACGAGCCGGGAGCGATCATCGCCGAGGGAGACCTGGTCATGATCCACGGCAGGTACTCCGGCAGCACCGAGACACCCCTCGTGGTGGTCGACATCTTCCGCTTCGAGGAGGGCCTGGTGGTGGAGCACTGGGACGTCCTGCAGGACGAAGTGCCCGCGAAGGACACGGTGGCGGGCAACCACATGTTCACCAACCCGCAGGCCGGCCGGGCCTGAGGCACCGGACCGGCGAGGCGGGCGGCACGCGCCGCGCGGGCCATGCCGGCGAGGGGCTCGACCGCACTTGCCGTTCCAGGGCTGAGGCCCGACCGACACCTGATGCAAACGAAGAGAC
>NZ_JBVIZF010000134.1:0-1323 GCF_055591805.1 Streptomyces sp. NPDC041200
TTCGGTGGAGGCGCCGGTCGAGCGGTTCGCGCTGGTGTCCGACGAGGACCGTGCCAAGCTGCCTGAAGGGCTGGCCGACGCCTACCCGATGGCGCGCACCCAGATCGGCATGGTCGTGGAGATGCTCGCCGATCGGACGCTGCATCGCTACCACAGCGTTTCCACCTTCCGCGTCCGCGATGAGCGGCCTCTTTCTCCCGAGGCGCTGCGGGAGGCGGCGCGGATCGTCGCCGAGCGGCACGAGGCGCTGCGTACCTCCTTCGACCTGGACACCTTTTCGGTACCGATGCAGCTGGTGCACGCCGAGGCACGGATCCCGGTCACGACACGCGATGTGTCCGCTCTCGACGCCGACGCACTGCGGGACTCGCTCGAAGCCTTCCAGACAGAGGAGCGCGCGCGGCTGTTCGACCTCTCCACCGCGCCACTGTTACGGCTGTGCGCACACCAGGAAGCGGGAGGCGGCTGGTGGCTGACGGTCGTGCGGTGCCATGCCATCAGCGAGGGCTGGAGTCACTACAACCTGCTGGTGGAACTGCTCGACTGCTATGCGCGGATCAGGGACGGGAAGGAGCCGGTGACCCCGCCCCCCGCCGCCGTCCGGTACGCCGACTTCATCGCCGGAGAGCTGCGCTCCCTGGCCTCCGAGGACGATCGCCACTACTGGCGGGAGACCGTCCAGGAGCACCCCGGGTTCGCGCTGCCGACGGGATGGGCCGATCCCGGTACGTCGCGCGAGCGATACCGGCTCCACGTGCCGTTTCAGGACCTGGAGGTCGGCCTCCGCGCCCTGGCGCGCCGGGCTGACGCCTCGCTGAAGAGCGTCCTGCTGGCGGCGCACCTCAAGGTGCTCAGTTCCCTCACCGCCGAACGGACCTTCTTCACCGGGCTTGTCTGCGACGCCCGGCCCGAGGCGCTCGGGGCGGACCGGGTGTACGGCATGTACCTCAATACGGTGCCGTTCGTTTTCGACCGGCGGGCGCGTACGTGGCGTGAGCTGGTGCGGGACGTTTTCGTCGCCGAGGTCGATCTGTGGCCGCACCGGCGGTTCCCCATGCCGGAGATCCAGCGCGAGGCGGGCGGAGGGCGCCTCATCGACGTGTCGTTCAACTACCTCGACTTCCATCGGGTCGACACCGGGCTGATCGAGGCACGCACCGCTCTCGCCGACGGCAACACCGAGTTCGGCCTCGCGGTCACCACGCATGCGGGACACCTCGGCATCAGCAGTCATACGGGGGTGTTGAGCCGGGTGAATGCGGGGCGGTTGGCGGCGATGTACCGGGGTGTGCTGGAGGCGATGGCGGGTGATGTGGAGGGTGA
>NZ_JBVIZF010000135.1:0-1314 GCF_055591805.1 Streptomyces sp. NPDC041200
GGCGGATTCCAGGGGTCGTCGCAACACAAGTGATCAGCTGGTTGTGGCCAGGAGCTTAGCGAGGCGCTCGGCTGGGGTTTCCCAGCCGAGCGTTTTGCGTGGGCGGCCGTTCAGTTCGGCGGCGACGGCGTCCAGGTGCTCGCGGGGGTGGGCCGACAGGTCGGTGCCTTTGGGGAAGTACTGCCGCAGGAGGCCGTTGGTGTTCTCGTTCGAGCCGCGCTGCCAGGGGCTGGCCGGGTCGCAGAAGTAGACCGGGATGTCGGTGGCGAGGGTGAAAGAGCCGTGGGCGGCCATCTCGGAGCCTTGGTCCCAGGTCAGGGAGCGTGCCAGGTGGGAGGGCAGGGTCTGGGCGGTGTCGACCAGGGCGTCGCGGACGTGTTCGGCGGTGCGGCCGGCGGGCAGGTGCAGCAGCATCACGTAGCGGGTGGCGCGTTCGACGAGGGTGCCGATGGCGGAGGCGCCGTCCTTGCCGATGATGAGGTCGCCTTCCCAGTGGCCGGGTATGGCCCGGTCCTCGGCCTCGGCGGGGCGTTCGCTGATCATCACCATCGGTGTGGCGAACCGTGGGGCGCGCTGTTGAGCCTGGCGGCGGGGCTTGCGGCGGGCCCGTCCGGTGCGCAGGGCCCGGGCGAGTTCCCGGCGCAGCTCGCCGCGGCCCTGGACGTAGAGAGCCTGGTAGATCGTCTCGTGGGCCACGTGCATCTCCGGCCGGTCGGGGAACTGGGCCCGCAGAGCCTGGCGGATCTGCTCGGGACTCCACCGTAGGTACAGGTGACGTTGGATGAAGGTGCGCAGTTCGGGGTTCTGGCCGATCTTCCCGTACTTGGGGCGGGGCCGGCGGTCATCGGCCCGTGCCTGGGCAGCGTGCGGACGGTAGTGCCGCACGCCACGAGGATCGACCGTGCCGTTACGGCAGATCTCCCGGCTGACGGTGGAGGGGCTGCGGCCCAGCTCAGCGGCAATCGTGCGGATGGATGCCTTCTCGCGGAGGCGGTCGGCGATGTGGATCCGGTCGGCCTCGCGCAGGTAACGGGACGGAACAGCAGACGGCACCACCGCGCGACGAGCCGGTGGTGCCGCCTTGTGCCTGCCGGAGAGGTTGCGGCCGTTACGCCATCGCTTGCCGGTCCGGTAATTGATCCCCACGATCCGGCACGCTTCGTGGCTGCTCAGGCCCTGGTCCATGAGCCGGAAGTATTCCTCCCGCTCACGGACCAGCTTCCTGCGGCCTTGGGCCACCGTCCGCGCCTTACGGATCTGGAACTCCATCGCACCCCTTGAGCCGGGGTGTTGCAACGACTCCTAGAACCCAAG
>NZ_JBVIZF010000136.1:0-1295 GCF_055591805.1 Streptomyces sp. NPDC041200
GTGGTGGAGGCGCATGGGACGGGTACGTCGCTGGGGGACCCGATCGAGGCGCAGGCGCTGCTGGCGACGTACGGGCAGGAGCGTGCCGAGGACCGCCCGCTGTGGCTGGGTTCGCTGAAATCCAACATCGGCCACGCCCAGTCGGCTGCGGGTGTGGCTGGCGTGATCAAGATGGTGGAGGCGATGCGGCACGGTGTGCTGCCCAAGACGCTCCACGTCGACGCCCCGACCCCGGAAGTGGACTGGTCGGCGGGCTCGGTGGAGCTGCTGACCGAGGCCCGCGAGTGGCCCCGGCGCGAAGAGCCGCGCCGCGCCGGTGTCTCCTCCTTCGGGCTCAGCGGCACCAACGCCCATGTGATTCTCGAGGCGGCCGAGAGCGAGGTAGTGGAGGGCGGCGAGGTCGTCGAGCGGGTGGTGCCGGAGGGTGTGGTGCCGCTGGTGTTGTCCGCGAAGTCGCCGGAGGCGCTGCGGGCCCAGGCGGAGCGGCTGGCGTCCTTCGTGGGGAGCAACCCCGAGGTTGAGCTGTGCGATGTGGGCGCCTCGCTGGTGCGGTCGCGGGTGGGGTTTGACCACCGGGGTGTGGTGGTGGCGGGTTCGCGTGGTGACGCCGTCTCTGGGCTGGCGGGGTTGTCGGGTGCGGGCTCGGGTGGTGTGGGTGCTGGTGATGTGGTGTTCGTGTTCCCGGGGCAGGGGGCGCAGTGGGTGGGGATGGCCAGCGAACTGATCGCGTCGTCCCAGGTGTTCGCGGAGCACATGACCGCGTGTGAAGAGGCGCTGGCGCCCTTCGTGGACTGGTCGCTCCGCGATGCGCTGGGCGATGAGGCCCTGTTGGCGCGGGTGGATGTGGTGCAGCCGGTGTTGTGGGCGGTGATGGTGTCGTTGGCGGGGTTGTGGCGTTCGTTCGGTGTGGAGCCGGTCGCGGTGGTGGGGCATTCGCAGGGGGAGATCGCGGCGGCGTGTGTGGCGGGTGGGTTGTCTTTGGAGGATGGTGCGCTGGTGGTGGCGCGTCGGAGTCAGGTGATCGCGTCGCGGTTGGCCGGTGGTGGCGGGATGGCGTCGGTGGCGCTGTCGGCGGATGTGGTGGGGGGTCGGTTGGGTGAGGGGTTGTCGGTGGCGGCGGTCAATGGTCCGTCGTCGACGGTGGTGGCCGGTGAGGTCGGTGCGCTGGACGCCTTGACGGTGGCGTTGGAGGCGGAGGGGGTGCGGGTCCGGCGGGTGCCGGTGGATTACGCCTCGCATTCGGTCCAGGTGGAGGAGATCGAGGCGGAGTTGCTGGAGGTGCTGGGTTCGGTGCG
>NZ_JBVIZF010000137.1:0-1206 GCF_055591805.1 Streptomyces sp. NPDC041200
GCGGGGATCGCGGTTGCTTGACCGGAGACCACCTCACAATCGATGTCCCGCGGTACCCAGGCTCAAGACTTCCGCCCGGGCGATCCTGATGGCGCCTGGCTCCTCCGTTTCTTCCCTCTGGGATCAATCACTTACCTACTGCTGGTGATGCGAACTGCTCTGTGGCCTGCCGTAGCGCCACTCTTCGGCAGCCAGCCCCGTCGCCCGTCCTGCGTCTGCTCTGGCTTAGCACCCCACTGCCGAACTTCCCGGTGCGCGCGTCCGCAGCCGACGCCTTCACCGAGGTGCTGCTCACTGACTTCACTGCTGGGTACTGCGAACTGCAACTGCGGGTACTGCTGGCCGGCAGTTCATCTCTGCCAGGCCCCGTTGATCTCGTCGACGAGAGAAACCATACTCACGCCATCACGTAATGTCTACTCCAGCCACCATAGATTTCCGCGTGTTCGGCGGTGAGGTACTCGGCTGCGAGCGATAATGGATGGCGGGCGCAAGCCGGGTTGACGGGCCACAGGCCGGGGCACAAGCCCCGGTCAGACAGGACCGGGCATTGACGATCCAGCGACCAGATCCAGAGACCAGGGGGGACCTGATGGACACGATGAGCGTCAACGTCGCGACCCTCCGCTCCGCGACATCCGCAGCCGACGCACGCGAGAGCGCCCGGGACTTCCTCGACGGGCTCGTACCGGCGATCGCGGCCGAGGCTGCCGACACGGTGGTCCTGGTCGTCTCCGAGCTCGTCACCAACGCCCTGCGTCACGGCGGCGGCACTTGCAGCCTGGGCCTGACCGCGCGCCCGGAGAGCATCGAGGTGGCCGTGCATGACGGCAGTCCGCAGGCGCCGCGCATGCGCACCCCCGACCTGAACGGCGGCACCGGAGGCTTTGGCTGGCCCATGGTCAACCGCCTCGCCCGCGCCACCGCTGTGACCCGCCAGGCGGCCGGCGGCAAGACCGTAAGCGCCCTCCTCGCCCGGTAGCGCCGAGGCGCCGACGCCGGCCGGGGTGACCGATGGCCTTCCCAAGGTCTCGGTGTCGATCGTCAGCAACATCAAGCAACGGGATATCGCCCGGCAGAGTCCGGCGGGCTCGGCGACTGACCGTTTGAGAGACGGCTCCACCGGCCCGCATTACGACCTGGCCACCGCGGATCAGCAGCGGTGCGGGGCCGGCGTGGTACAGGTCCTCTTTCGAACACGATGGC
>NZ_JBVIZF010000138.1:0-1139 GCF_055591805.1 Streptomyces sp. NPDC041200
CGTCCGGATCCGCAGGAGCTGGCGTATGTGATCTATACGTCGGGCTCGACCGGCCGGCCCAAGGGCGTCCAGGTCACCCACCACGGCCTGGCGAATCATGTGGAGTGGGCGGTCCGCGAGCTGGCCCGGCGCGGCACCCGCGGTGCGCCGCTGTTCTCGTCCGTGGCCTTCGACCTGGTGGTGCCGAACCTGTGGGCACCGCTGGCCTGCGGGCAGCGGGTGTGGATATGGCCCGAAGGGCAGGATCTGTCGGAACTCGGGGACGCGCTGGCGGGGGCGGCGCCCTTCAGCTTCATGAAGCTGACACCCGCCCACGCCGAGGCGCTCGCCCACCAGCTGACCGGGGAACAGGTGGCCGGGCTGGCGGACGCCGTCGTGGTCGCCGGTGAACCCTTCCTCGGCACGCTGGCCGGCCGATGGCTGGACTGGCTCGGCCCGGGCCGGCTGGTCAACGAGTACGGTCCGACCGAGGCGACCGTCGGGACGTCCGTGTTCGCCGTCGACGCGGTACCGGAGCCGGGGGTCCTGCCGATCGGGCGGCCCCTGCCCGGTGTGACCATGCACGTGCTGGACGCGGAGCTGCGCAGGGTCCCCGTGGGTGTCGTGGGCGAGCTGTTCGTCGGCGGCATCGGAGTGGCGCGCGGCTATCTGCGCAGGCCCGGGGCCACCGCGGAGCGGTTCCTGCCGGATCCGTTCGGGCCGCCCGGAGCGCGGCTGTACCGGTCGGGAGACCTCGCCCGGGTGCGGCCCGACGGCAACGTGGAGTTCGTCGGCCGGATCGACGACCAGGTCAAGATCCGCGGTTACCGGGTGGGGCTCGGGGAGATCGAAGCCGCCCTCATGGCCGATCCGCGCGTCGACGAGGCGAGGGTCGTGGTCCGTGAGGACACTCCCGGCGACCGCCGTCTGGTGGCCTACCTGGTACCGGCGGACGGCTGCGCCCCGCTCCCGGACGACCTGCGTGCCTCTCTCGGCCGCAGTCTTCCCGAGTACATGGTGCCGGCGGGGTTCGTGGTGTTGGAGTCGATTCCGTTGACGGCCAATGGGAAGGTGGATCGTGCGGCGTTGCCGGTTCCGGACCGGGTGGCGTTGGTGGGGGAGCGGGAGTTTGTGGGGCCGCGGTCGGTGGCTGAGGCGCG
>NZ_JBVIZF010000139.1:0-1128 GCF_055591805.1 Streptomyces sp. NPDC041200
TCGGCCACGTCACCTCCAGCTACCACAGCCCGGCCCTCGGCCGCCCCTTCGCCCTCGCCCTCGTCGCGGGCGGTCGGGAGCGGATCGGGCAGACCCTCTTCGCCCCGGTGGGCGATGAGCTGGTGCCCGTCCTGGTGGCCGACACCGTCCTCTACGACCCCGAAGGGACCAAGCGCGATGGCTGAGCTGACCATCCCCGGCCCGGTGCACCTGCGCCGCAGCCCACTATCCCATCTGGACGAGCGGATGCGCGCCGCCGCCGTCACCGGCGCCCGTGGTGTCGCGCTCACCGAGTGGCCGTTCCTCACCATGGTGAACCTGCGCGTCGCCCCCGCTTCCTACGCGGCCGACCGCATCGGCAAGACCCTCGGGGCGCCGCTCCCGCAGCGGTGCGGCCACACCGCCGCCTCCGGCGCTCACACGGTTCTCTGGCTCGGCCCCGACGAGTGGCTCGTGGTGTCCCGGGCGGATGGCCACGCCGTGGCCGCCGAGTTGCGGGAAGCGCTCGCGGGAGACCCCGGATCGGTGGTGGACGTCTCGGCGAACCGCACCACCCTGGAGCTGAGCGGCCCGGCCGCCCGGCAGGTACTGGAGAAGGGCTGCCCGCTGGACCTGCACCCCCGGGCCTTCGGCCCCGGCCGGGCGGTGTCGACCACGGTGGGCCCGGTCGCGGCGCTGCTCTGGCAGGTCGACGACGCGCCGACGTACCGGCTGCTCCCACGGTCCTCGTTCGCCGACTACCTGGCGCGCTGGCTCATCGACGCGATGGGCGAGTACCGCGCCCCGGAGGTCCCGTAGGCGCTGTCCGGCGGTTCCCGCGCCGATCGCCCAGGAGATGCGGTCACATCCTGACCGCATCTCCTGAGAGCGTCGTTCCGCACTGACGGAACCGAAGGGAACACGCGCCACGATGACCGTTCTGGACACCCGGGCGCTGGGCCGCGCCACGCTGGCCCGGCAGTTGCTGCTCGACCGCGCCGACGTACCCGTGCGCGACGCCGTCGCGCACCTCGGCGGTCTGCAGGCGCAGGAGCCACAGGAACCGTTCACCGGCCTCTGGTCGCGGCTGCGCGCGTTCGATCCGGCGGCACTGGACGCCCTGCTGACCGGGCGCGGCGCGGTGCGCAC
>NZ_JBVIZF010000140.1:0-1079 GCF_055591805.1 Streptomyces sp. NPDC041200
GCGGATGGCCGTATCAAGGCCTTCGCGGCGGGTGCGGATGGCACCGGTTGGGGTGAGGGTGTCGGCATGCTGCTCGTGGAGCGGCTGTCGGACGCCCGGCGCAACGGACACACCGTGCTGGCGACCGTGCGGGGCTCGGCGATCAACCAGGACGGTGCGTCGAATGGTCTGACGGCGCCGAACGGTCCGTCGCAGCAGCGGGTGATCCGGCAGGCGCTGGCCGGTGCCGGTCTGTCGGCCGCCGAGGTGGACGCGGTCGAGGCGCACGGTACGGGGACGAAGCTGGGTGACCCGATCGAGGCGCAGGCGCTGCTGGCCACCTACGGCCAGGACCGCCCCGAGGGGAAGCCGCTGCTGCTCGGCTCCATCAAGTCCAACATCGGCCACACGCAGGCGGCTGCCGGTGTGGCGGGCGTGATGAAGATGGTGCTGGCGCTGCAACACGGTGTGCTGCCGCAGACGCTGCACGTGGATGAGCCGACGCCGCACGTCGACTGGTCCGCCGGTGAGTTGGAGCTGCTGACGGAGGCGCGGGAGTGGCCGGAGACCGGCCGTCCGCGCCGAGCGGCGGTGTCGGCGTTCGGCATCAGCGGCACCAACGCGCACACCGTGCTGGAGCAGGCCCCGGCCCCGGAGGCCGCCCCGGCCGCCCCGGCCGCCACTCCGGCGGTGGAGTTGCCGACGGTGCCGTGGGTGCTGTCGGCCAAGTCCCCGGCCGCCGTACGCGGTCAGGCCGAACGGCTGCTGGCCCACCTCGGCGGCGACGCCGCACCGGCCGCCACCGACGTGGCCTACTCGCTGGCCACGACCCGCACCGCCATGGACCACCGGGCCGTGCTCACCGCTGACGGCGGGGACGCGCTGCTCGCCGGTCTCGCGGCGCTGGCGGCGGGCGAGTCCGATGTGCCGGGCCTGGTCGAGGGCTCGGTGGCGGGCGGCAAGGTGGCGTTCCTGTTCACGGGTCAGGGCAGCCAGCGGCTCGGGATGGGCCGTGAGCTGTACGAGACGTACCCGGTGTTCGCGGACGCGCTGGACGAGGTGTGCGCCCATCTGGACGCGCATCTGGAACGGCCGCTGCG
>NZ_JBVIZF010000141.1:0-1077 GCF_055591805.1 Streptomyces sp. NPDC041200
CAGACGGTGGCGGAGCTGGCTGCCGGGCTCTCCGGCAAGTCCGAGCTGGAGGCCGGGGCCCTGGCCGCGGTGGCGCCGTTCGAGCTGATCAGCGAAGACGACCGGAACAAGCTCCCCGAGGGTGTCACCGACGCCTACCCGCTCACCCAGATCCAGACCGGCATGATCGTCGAGATGCTGGGCGACGATTCGCGCAACAAGTACCACAACTGCGCCGTTCACCGTGTGCGTGACGACCAGCCCTTCTCGGAGTCCGCGCTGCGCGAGGCGGTCCGTACGGTCGCCACCAGGCAGGACGTCCTGCGCACGTCCATCGACCTGACCTCCTATTCGGTCCCCATGCAACTGGTGCATGCCGAAGCGCTGGTCCCCGTAGCCGTACACGACCTGCGCGGGCTCTCGGAGGAGACACGTCAGGTGGTGCTCCACTCCTTCCTGTCGGCGGAGCGAGCCGATGTGTTCGACCTCGCCACCGCGCCCCTGCTGCGCGTGAACGTGCATCTTGAGGAAGACGGCTGGCGCCTGGCCTTCACCCAGTTCCACGGAATCACCGAGGGCTGGGGACACCACATGCTGCTGATGGACGTCATCAACAGCTATCGGCGGTTGCGGGACGGCCAC
The DNA here is from genome assembly GCF_055591805.1 of Streptomyces sp. NPDC041200. NCBI lineage: Bacteria > Bacillati > Actinomycetota > Actinomycetes > Kitasatosporales > Streptomycetaceae > Streptomyces > Streptomyces sp. NPDC041200. The sequence goes on from NZ_JBVIZF010000141.1 coordinate 622, forward strand.
GAGCCGGAGGCGTACGAAGCCCCGGCGGTGCGCTTCGCCGACACGGTAGCGGCCGAACTGCAGGCTCTGGCCTCGGACGATGACCACACCTACTGGCGGAACATCGTCACCGACCGCGCGCCGTTCACTCTCCCCGCCGGCTGGGGTGAGGACTCGGAACCGGGTGAGGACTACACCGTCCGCATCCTGCTGGGCGAACTCGCCGATCCGCTGCGGGCGCTGGCTTCGCGGGCGAAGGTGTCGGTCAAGAGTGTGCTGCTTGCCGCGCATCTGAAGGTGATGAGCCAGCTCACGCAGGAGGCCGAGTTCCACACTGGCCTGGTGTGCGACGTGCGGCCGGAAGCGCTGGGTTCCGAGCGGGTATACGGGATGTACCTGAACACTCTGCCGTTCCCGGTCGACCGCTCGGCGCGTACCTGGCTGGAGCTGGTGCGTCAGGTCTTCGACCGCGAGGTG
>NZ_JBVIZF010000142.1:0-1046 GCF_055591805.1 Streptomyces sp. NPDC041200
TTCCTGTTCACCGGCCAAGGCGCCCAACGAGCGGGCATGGGACGTCGGCTCTACGACACCTACCCCGTCTTCCGGGACGCGTTCGACGAGGTCTGCGCGACCTTGGACCAGTACCTGGAAACCGAACAGCCCATCAAGGACATCGTCTTCGCCGAGGACCAGGGCCCGCTGAACCAGACCCGCTCCACCCAGGCCGGACTGTTCGCCCTGGAGACCGCGCTCTACCGCCTCGTCGAGTCCTTCGGCGTCACTCCCGACTACGTCACCGGCCACTCCATCGGCGAACTCACCGCCGCCCACATCGCCGGAATCCTCACCCTGGATGACGCCTGCTATCTGGTCGCCGCCCGTGGCTCACTGATGCAAGCGCTCCCGTCCAGCGGCGCCATGATCTCCGTGCGCGCCACCGAGGAACAGCTACGCCCGCTGCTCGAAGGACGCGAACACCAGGTGGCCATCGCCGCCATCAACGGACCCACCTCCCTCGTCATCTCCGGCGACGAACAAGCCACCACCGACATCGCCGCCACCCTCGCCGAAGACGGCATCAAGACCCGCCGCCTCACCGTCTCCCACGCCTTCCACTCCCCCCACATGGACGCGATGCTGGACGAGTTCACCCGCGTCGCCGCAGAACTCACCTACCACTCCCCGATCATCCCCCTCGTCTCCAACCTCACCGGCCAGCTCGCCGACCCCGACGACATCACCACCCCCGCCTACTGGGCCCGCCACGTCCGCCAAGCCGTCCGCTTCGCCGACGGCATCACCACCCTCCACACCCACGGCGTCCGCCACTACCTCGAACTCGGCCCCGACGCCACCCTCACCACCATGGCCCAGGACAGCCTCCCGGACGACACCGACGACACCACGTTCATCCCCGTCCTCCACCGCGACCGGGACGAGAACCACACCCTCCTCACCGCACTCGCCACCGCACACACCCACGGCATCACCATCGACTGGACTCCCCTGCTCGGCGACACCTCCGTTCCCACCGCCCTCCCCACCTACCCCTTCCAGCGCCAGCGCTACTGGCTGGA